>JAZRWK010000051.1:0-3156 GCA_045599665.1 Candidatus Cryptobacteroides sp. | reverse complement strand
GTCACCAGGGAACAGCTTGACGGTTTTGATGCACTGGTGACGAATGTGCCTGGAGTGTGCATCGGCGCCAGGTCGGCTGACTGCATCCCTGTTCTTCTCTATGATCCCGTGAAGAAGGCAGCGGCTGCCATACATAGCGGTTGGCGAGGAACAGTCACTCGAGTCTGCCGTAAGGCAATCACCAAGATGAAGCTGGAATATGGTACAGAGGCCTCTGATATTCTTGCGGTCATCGGACCCGGTATCTGTGGGAACTGTTTTCAGGTTGGACAGGAAGTCGCTGTAGATTTCAGGAACGAGCACTTCGACATAGAGAGGATATGGAAGTTCAACGGTCCGAAAGTGGATGGTGATGTTACCAGTGGCCATCATATAGATCTTCCGGAAGCCTGCAGGTTGACACTCCTTGAATGCGGTGTCAAAGCTGAGAACGTCAAGGTGTCTGACTTGTGTACCTATGAGCGAACCGACATCCTCTACTCGGCCAGAAAGGAGGGGAGTGCGTGCGGAAGGAACATCACGGCGATAAAGATTCTATAGAAATGGAAAGACTGGAGCAGATATCGAAGTTCTGTGAACTCATCGACAAGGAAAAATTCGTGCAGCGAAGAACATTTCTCACGGACGGCGAGCGTCTTGAGAACGATTCCGAGCATGCATGGCACATGGCAGTGATGGCTCTCCTGCTTTCAGACTACTCGAACGAGAAGGTTGATGTCCTGAAGGTGGTGAGCATTCTTCTGGTGCATGACCTTGTCGAGGTCTATGCCGGAGACACCTTTGCCTATGACGAGGAAGGGAAGAAGAGCCAGCGTCAGAGAGAGCTTGCCGCAGCTGACAAGCTGTTCTCCCAACTCCCGGACGATCTCTGCGAGAAGATCCGCGGTCTCTGGGATGAGTTCGAAGAGTGGGACACTCCAGAATCCAAGTTCGCCCACACCCTTGACAACTTCCAGCCGCTGATGCTCCAGCATGCGAGCAAGGGCCGTGCATGGAAGGAGGGTGGCCGTAGACTGTCCGAGGTGCTTGCCAGGAATGCAAAATCCGCAGAAGGATCCCAGGCTCTTTGGGATTATGCACGAGAGAACTTCATCCAGCCGGAGATTGAAGCCGGAAATCTCATCGATGACACCAAAATAGTAGGGGAGTCGAGTGCTTATGATTCCCGGATTGGTTTTCCGAACAATTCGAATGATATTTGAAGAGCGCGGCAGTAGAGAATTTGTAAAGAAAATGTATCCCTTACGTAAATAATGAAAGGTAGACGAATAATATTCCTGGACTTTGACGGCGTGCTTGCGACTGACAATTACGATGACGTGCTTATCGGAAGGGGAGCGCGTCTGAGGGATATTTTCGGAAGGGTATTTGACCCAGGCTGCGTGGCAGCACTTGGGAGAGTAGTTGAATCTACCGGGGCAGACATTGTCATAACATCATCGTGGCGACAGTATCTTAACATCTTGGAATTGCGTCTGATGTGGTGGATCCGGAAAATGCCGGGCAAAGTTGCAGGACGCACTCCCATAGTATCTGACAATCGTGGGTTGGAGATTCAGCGCTGGTTGTCAAGACATCGTGACGTAGAAGGCTATGTCATCCTTGATGATATGGATCAGAGACAGTTTGAATCCAGTCAGGCTCGACATCTTGTGACCTGCGATCACATGGCCGGATTATCGCAGAATGATTCATGGGTTGCGATCCGTATTCTCATGTCTGAATAGCTAGTGGGTGCGGGCATTCTGTCAGCAGCTCTCTTTTTTACGCAAATACTAGAAGTTGTGTATATCCTCCTTGCGAGTAGGGTAGGGGAGTGTCTATCCGTCGATTAACTTCTCAATTGCCTTCTGGCAGTCAGGAAAGAATTTCCGAACATGTTTAATGATAAAATCGCGCGACTCCTTCGGACTGCAGTCGATGATAATCGCGTTTTCCGTACCATCGTCAACGTGCTTCGCCCAGAACGGATTCTCAGAGGGCTTGTCAAATGCACTGAAGAGCGCATCCGGTGTTGTTATGGTGTTGCGCTGCCATCCCTTGTACTCGCAGTTCGGACCGCGGTAGACTCTAGTGATGTCGCCTAGCACTGTCCATGTTCCCATGTCTAGGTAGTTCATCACGAAATCAACGGCCTGTTTCTTCACTCTGGGAATGAGCTGCTTGCCGATATATCCTCCAATCTTCTCCCTTATCTCCACAGGGATGTTCTCCTCCAGAATTATTCTGAGCTCACTTGATTCCAGACTCTCATTCTCCCGTATCGCCTGTAGCAGGGTAGGGGAGAGGTACTTGTGAAGCCGGTCATCGATAGTAGTGGTCCTGGATTCTCCACCCTCGGCGACCTTGTACCTAGGGAGTGATCGTCTCCAGTTCATCAGGTGCTTGTACATCTCCTCGGTGGCGAAGGCAGTCCTCCGAGAAATGAACTTCCCGCAGACGAGTCCATCATGGATTGCATCGATTCTCCAGTCCCATGGGCCCAGTTCGTCGGAGGACATGAACCAGAATTCGTGTCCCGTCATCTCCTGGATTGACCATCCCGGTACCGTGCACTTGGTGAACGGTATCATTCCGATTGTTCGGATAATAGAGATCATCTCCTCTTTTGATGTAATCGGGTGCTTGAGGTCCATAGGACAAAGGTAAAGAAAGTTGAAATGTTAGAGGTAGAATTTCGAGTTTTTTGTATGCTTAAGTTTTGTTTTTGGTTGTCAAAGCAACAAAAATGTAATATATTTGTTGGTAAACAGAAATGGAACCACTCAGTACTACAGACATCCTGCGCAAGACAATACTCTCTTGGGACCGTGGCAGAATTTTCTTCATAGATGATTTTGCTACGGTAGAGAGCCAGTGGGGCGTAAGATTCGGACTTAGCCAGCTGGCCGAGGATGGCATAATCCTGAGGCTGGCAAGAGGCATCTACTGCTATCCCAAGCTGGAAGGTGAGTACTCATCGAGAGCGATCATCCCGGGACCGGAAACCATAGCATACGCACTTGCAGCCAAGGACAGATTCCGTATCATACCGTACGGAGATCAGGCGGCATATAAGCTTGGTCTTACCGGTCTAAGGATATCTGACCTGAAGTATCTGACTGACGGAGCTCCTCGTCATATTAATCTAGCAAAAGGCAAGAAAATCTTCTTTAA
>JAZRWK010000050.1:0-4985 GCA_045599665.1 Candidatus Cryptobacteroides sp. | reverse complement strand
GGGCTCCTCACGTGTTCTTCTGGACAAGGGACTGGCCGATTCTCTGGCCGGACGATATGAGCGTATCGTGATGAGCCATTGGAACTATGCGGAATTCAAGGAGGCGTTCGGCTGGGATGTGAACAGGTTCATATACTATGGATCCTACCCCGGTGCAGTTCCTCTTGTGGATGACCCGGAGAGGTGGGTGCAGTATATTTCAGGATCCATCATAGTTGCTACGATCAATAAGGATATACTCGTTGATGCCCCTGTGAACAAGCCCGCGCTCCTGCGTCAGACGTTTGAGCTTGCATGTTCCTATTCCGGACAGGAACTGTCACTGACAAAGATGATGGGGCAGATGGTGGATGCAGGCAATACCACCACCATATCAGGTTACCTGAATCTTTTGGGACAGGCCGGACTTGTGTGCGCTCTGGGGAAGTACTCCAATGACGAGGCGCGCAAGCGGGCCAGCGCTCCCAAGCTCCAGGTGATGAACAATGCCCTCAAGGCAGTGTACGCGGGCAGAACTTTTGAACAGGCATATGCTGACAGAAAATACTGGGGACGTATCTTCGAATCTGCAGTAGGAGCCCATATAACCAGCCATGCATACGAGGGTGACTATAAGGTCTGGTACTGGAGGGACTATGACAACAATGAAGTAGACTATGTCCTGGAAAAGAAAGGCAAACTCGTCGCCATAGAAGTGAAGAGCAACCAGGACAGGTCAAACAGGGGTCTTGAGGAATTCAAGAAGGCGTTCAGCCCAGGAATGAGCTTCGTGGTTGGTGACGGCGGCATGCCGGTCGAGGATTTCCTGTCATGTAACCCGAAGGACCTCTTTTAGACGCGCGTCGAAATAAATCCTATATTTGATAATCCGAACGAGATCCACCATGATAGAAGACTATGCACAGGCAGCCGCATTGCTGTCAAAAGCCCAGAGCGACTACTCTCATGGAGAGTACCGCAGCTCGTACGACGCGTATGAGGAGCTTGCATATTTCGTGTGTTCGAAGAAGGCATCGGAGATGATCGATGCCGACACTCTTTCCCGGCTGAAGGACGAAGTCCGCAGGGGAGTCGCAGGTTTCGCGTCCTGCGGCAACGAGGCCGTGTACGAGAAGTCCTGCGAGCTGATGGATCTTTTCAGAAACGAAAAGTAGCTATGACTGTAGGAGATCTGTACAACATGTTCCTGCGCCTTGTGATGGCGTCGAAGGAGAATGAGAGCGAGTTCCGCTTCGACACTGGAGAGGAAGGCGCCGAGCCTCTGGGCATAACGGCCGTCGATCTCGATGAAGACGGCGACGTGTGCCTGGAATGCGACAGCCGCTGCCCGGTATGCATGGGCGCTCTCGAGCTTGCCGGTGAGCTGAGAAAGTACGATGACTCCAAGACTGTCTACTTCGTGTATGTCGACAAGGACGGATCGCGTGACGTCTACAACATCAAGGACGGCGGCACCCGCGACAGGCAGAGTCCCGAGCTCAGGATGATTCCGGTGTCCGAGCTTGCCCAGCTCCTCCGCACTTATAGTACGGACAGCGTTCCATACTTCGAGAGCGGCACCATAAACTTCACGGTGAACTCAGTCTATATGGATGACCATGGCTGTCTCTGCCTGGAGTCCAACGAGATCGAGGAGTTGGACAACTACACATCCGGACTTCTTGTCGAGGAGTTGTCCCAGGTCGACGCGCACACCAGGGTCTATCTCTACGACGATGACTCGAAGGAATATTACGGCATCTATGTGGATGAGCACAGGACGGATCCTGACGGCAACCCTTGGATAAACGTCAGATAACAGCCGACAGCGAACCGAATAACACTATAAACGAAAGCATACATGTTCAAATTTATCAAGTCACTTTTCAAGAAGAAGGAGGACGACTGTGTCTGGGACACAGACACCACTAAGACCACTGTACCGAGAGTCCCATCCTCACAGGACGAAGAGCCTATACCTCCAGGACCTCCGCAGTTGAGCACCCTGCTCACGAAGCCGTTCCAGGGCATTCCTAATGATCAGAATTTGGAACCTTACTTTCCGAACGATCTTGATCGCAGAATGATAACTCTGTGTTACCTGATGGTCAAGTCTGCTAAACAGTTAGAAGAGTCCGACGACTCGTTGTTGATGTTGCAAATATTCGCGGAAAAGAATCATATGGCCTCCTGCGAATATCTGGGCGAGATATATGCAAAAGGAACACGTTTCGTAAAGAAAGACGATAAGAAGCGAATCTTCTACTGGGAGAAAGCTGGCATGCTCGGTTCACTGACAGCCGTGATGAACCTTGCCTATTCGTACGGTCGTGGACTTGAGGGATTTCCGATTGATTACAAGAAGGCGCACCTGTACTGGTATCTTCTCTATGACCATAACCCATGCGACATCCAGGCGAAGCTGTACTATCTGCTCGGAGTCTGCAACGGATTCCCGAGGAATCCTGTTTCAACCGGAAGTCTTGTCATGAATGCGCTCGGAGAAATTGCTGACGAGCTCACAGACATACCTGCCGCTGAAACTGCGAACTTCTTCTGGGCATTCAACCAGATCAAGGACATGGCATACAGGGGAGACTCGAGGGCAGAAGAACTGATCAAGCAGATGGATGAAACGCATAGGACCGTCACATGGCTGAACATAGCCATGACTGTGCTCGACGGATTATTCGCATGATGCGTGACAAAGATTGAAATTGTACAAGCTGTTCCATGAAGCAATCTAGCATAAGAAATAAGATTATGATCTCAATCCTTCCAACTATCCTGATTCTTTCCGGCGTCATTCTGTTTATGATGACATACTGGCCCTCAGGCATCACCGTTGACAATGACAACAACATCAACCTGGGCGTCGTCCTCGGCAAGGGACGCAAGATACCTGTCGATGAGATCACTGTGTCGGAAGTACCAGAAGGACTTCTCTCTCACCTGATCAGGACCAACGGGATGAGTCTTGGAAAGATCAACTACGGAAAGTTCAAGAACACTAGGAACGGGCAGAAAATGTTCCTTTGCCTCACAGGCAAGGAGAACAAAGTCTGATTTGAGCATGATGGGGTTATATACGTGGTGGATGATTGGAGGACTGAAACCAGATAAGGATTAACAATAAAACATTAGCATAATATGGCACTTTCTAAAGATCAGAAGAAGCTCATCAAGTTCTTCGCAATATATACCCCGGTCATGATTCTTGCATACGCATTGTTCTGTCTGATCAAGGGCAGTTTTGATTGGACCAGAATCCTGGGCTATGCATGCGGTACGCTGGTGGTAGGTATCCTTATGGCTATCTTCTACGTCCTGGGCTCTCATCAGCCCAAGAAATAGACATGCACTTATAAATTGCAATTTGAGATATGATAAAGAATGGTCATGGCAATAATAGCCTATGGGGCAGATTAGGTGTTTTCAGCAAGGTGCTGCTTGTCTTAGGGCTTCTTATTCTGGTTCTTGTAGTATTCTCAAAACTATATGGTTTTGTATGGCTCAAAACAACTATTAGTAAAGGTGATACAGTTGTTTCTTATATCGAGTCATTTCATCAAGCAAATGACAGACTACCGATAAGTCTACAAGAGATAGGCATCGATGAAAACTATATTATTCAATACGAGGCCCATACCGACGGTTCGTATGAATTATGGTTTCCAATAAATGCAGAACAGAATATGTATTACTATTCGGACGATTCTGAATGGACAGAGAAGTGGAAATCCTTTGATTAAAAACGTATAGGTAAATTCCCATTTACATAACAACTTAAAGAAAACGCAGGCTTGGATCGTCTCCAGGTCTGCGTTTCTAGAAAGTGTGTGCCGTGTCTATTTCTTCACGCCAGCCATGAACTCCTTGCATGGCTTGAACGAAGGTACGTCATGCTCAGGAACGATGATGGTGGTGTTCCTTGTGATGTTCCTGGCGGCCTTGGTCGCCCTGTGCTTGATGTCGAATGTGCCGAAGCCGCGGAGATATACAGCCTCTCCCTTGGAGATCGAGTCCTTGACCGTCTCCATGAACGCTTCAACTACTGCCATTGCAGCCGACTTCTCGATGCCGGTTGCGTCTGATATCTGCTTTACTAGTTCTGCCTTTGTCATATTGGTTTAGATTTAATAGTTTGCAAATATAGCTAATCTGCCGTCTTTGGCAGAACGAAACGTGAACCTCTGTAGGACGTAAGAATTGTTCCGCCATGCTTGAGATACCAGACTTCACCAGACGGGATGTTCATCAGATAGGCAGAAGAATCTCCGCTCAGGATAAGCTGGAAGTTGTTCTCTCCTGGTATGATCACGGTATTCTCTGATTCTTCGATGTCTATCACGTACTTCTTGTCGTAGTAAAACAACCATACCTCACCGGTCTCCTTGTTCAGCCTGTACGGGTGGCTATCCCCGACAAGGCGGGATATCATCTCGAACTTCGGTCCGTCGATGGATGTAGATATCGTGCTGCTCATCAGAGGACGAGGCTTGCTTTCCGGCTCCTTCTTGTCATCCTGGGCAAACGCAGCTGAAGAGATGAGAAGCACTGCGAACAGGGTTGATAGGATTCTTTTCATGATGAATGTTTTCTGAGAAAAGCATCAAAAGATATACCAAGGAATGTCCTCGAGAGTGCCGTCAACCACGAAATAGTCGTAAGAACTCAATGTACTGTCTGATTCTGTGTTCCAGCTCTTCCAGATTGATGAACCCGGAACTGCGATAGACTTCTTTACGGTCCAGCATCAGCAGGACAGTCGGACCAGAGTAGACGAGGAATTGTCCTGCAACCAATGGTTCCTCGGTTATGTCAGTATAGAAGGAACAGAGTGACGGATGGTTGTCAGCTAGCTGTCCCACCTTGTCGAGCATGACATCGCAGACTCCACAATCGGGAGCCTTGATGTAGAAGAGACAGAGACGATGTTCCGTCAGCGTCTGCTCAATGTCATGGATACTGGTTAAATGCTTCACAATACTGGATAAATACTCACT
>JAZRWK010000049.1:0-33780 GCA_045599665.1 Candidatus Cryptobacteroides sp. | reverse complement strand
AGGCCTTCGGCTTCACGATCCCTGATCACTGCGCTCCAGAATATGTGTCAAAGAAGACTCCATCCAAGGGAAGAGGCAGAAAGCCTAAGCCGAAGACAGAGACTCAGACTTATTAGTACATATTGGTGAAAAACTCAGAATAGGATTCAGGGCGACCTTTTCCCAAGTTCCTTGGGAGCCCTGGAGCCTATGGCTGATTATATTTATTGGCCGACTTTTGTCCTGCAAAGCAGGAACCACGTTCGTCCTGCAAAGCAGGAACCACTTTCGTCCTGCGGAGAAGAAACTACGCCTGATGCGCTGGACGAAGAAGATCGAGAACGACCTTCACTGGGTTGAAGGTGTCGAGCGGAACCTCAACGAAGAGAGTATTCCAGTCACTCATCGCACCGTTCCAGAGACCAGGAAGCTCGAGAGCCTTAAGTTCACGGCCCTGATAGCTCTTTGAGCTCATGAAGCCAGCATCCTCATCGACATACTTGAGAAGATCGAACTTCTCACCCTTGTAGTTGCGGAGACAGCAGACGAGATCCACCGGATTGAAGTGGGTAGCACCTGCAAGAGCAGCGCATGCAGCAGCGTCGTCCTTGTTGATCTGCACGCTCTCGAGAATCTGGAGGTTGGTAGAACCGTCCTTGCCTTCGATCACGAATGGACCGCCACCTGGCTCGCCTTCATTCTTCACCATACCGCAGACTCTGACAGGCCTGTTGAGCTTAGATACGAGAAGTGCCTTGCGGCAGACAGGACAGCTTGTAGCAGGAAGTTTCACGCAGAGAACCTTGTCGAGGAAAGCCTCAACCTCGTCACAGAGAGCCTTGCATGAGTCAGAAGCAGGATCTGTCTGAGCATCGAGTGCCTCGAGATATGCGAAGATCTGGTCCCTGAGCTGGAGAGCCTTGCCCATGAGAGCCTTCTTATATTTAGCGGTGACAGGGAGGAGACGCTCGTAAGAGACATTGTCGATGTTCTTGATAGAGACGAGCTCCTGTTCAACCTTGTTGAGGTTGTGGATGAGGGCACCATGACCGGCAGGTCTGAAAAGAAGCGAACCGTCGTCTGTACGGAAAGGATTGTTCTCCATATCTACAGCCACTGTATCAGTAGCCTTGTCCTGGTATGTGAAGGTGATGTCATACTTCACGCCGTACTTTGCCTCATACTTAGCCTTTACTTCCTCAAGGGCAGCCTCGAAGAGAGGTCTGTGCTCAGGAGAGATGGTGACCACGAGAGTAGCTGTACCGTCTGCGTTGCGCATATAGTCCTGAGCCTCAACGAGATGCTCTGCAAATGCAGTACGAGACTCCTCTGGATAGCTGTGGAACTTGATGACACCCTTCGGCTTCGATCCGTAGCCAAGTCCCGGCTCCTTGAGAACCTTCGAAGCAGCGTTCTTGCGGAACTCAGCTGAATCCTCTACCTTTCCGAAAAGCTCCTCTGAATAGAAAGCGAACTTCTCGATCTGGGCAGCCAGCTTGTGGACAGGGCTTCCCTCAGCCACATCCTCACCGCCTTCGAGAGTGGCAAGGCCTGAGAAAATATCCTTGAACATACGTGAAGCGGCACCTGAAGCAGGCACGAACTTGCACTTGCCGGCAATCTTTGCACCGTCGCAGTATGCGATAGCCTCGTCAGCCTGTGCCTCGTCCATCACGATGATACCCCTTTCAGGAGTAGCCGGACCGACGATACGCATCCATGGAAAACCTACTTTGAATCTTTCTACCTGCGCTTCTACTGTCGCAACAGACGAGCCTCTGAGCTCGATCTGCTTTACATCTTCATTTGAGAACATTCTGTGTTATAAAGTTTTAGTTTATTTCGTACAATTTCCTAGTCCAGACGGAACTCCGCCCTGTAGTCATAGCTCTTGCGGAGCTCTTCAAAACGTCCGGGATTCTCCCTCAACGCTTTATCGTCCTTAAAGATAGGGTAATTTTTCTGTAAAAGGCAACAAATCTCCGCCTGATTTTTTCCTTCGAAGTCAAGTTCGACCATATTCTTCTCCGGATCCTCCGCCTGTGGATAGAAATCCAGAAGTTCCTCAATGCCCAGACAGAGAGCCACAGCCCTCACCGCCGCTGCCGTTCCGTTCTGCTTTCCCTGGTACGAATAGCCGGCGATATGCGGGGTCGCGATATCGACAAGGCCGAGAAGTTCCCGGCTTATCTCAGGCTCATGGTTCCACGTATCGAGGACAGCACCACCAAGGAACGGCATCGCCTCGATCATGGCCTGTTCCTGGACGACCTCTCCCCTGGCTGCGTTGATGAACACCGCTCCCGGCTTCATCCTGGCGAAGAACGCAGCGTCAGCCATGCCAAGGGTATCCTCGGCCAGAGGCACATGCATTGTCACTATATCGGACTGCGCAAGCAGTGTATCAAGGTCACAGAATCCTTCAGGGCCTTCAGCCAGAGCACGAGGAGGGTCGCACAGCAGGACCTTGAATCCGAGCCTTGGAGCCAAGGCCGCTATCCTTTTTCCTATGTTGCCGACGCCGACGATTCCAAGGGTCAGGCCGTCGAGACAGAGGCCTTTGCGATCAGCCAGAGCATATATTGCCGAGTACACATATTGTACGACGCCACCGGCGTTGCAACCGGGAGCATTCCGGAACGAGATGCCATGGTCCTTGCACCAAGGAGCGTCGATATGGTCCAGACCGATTGTCGCAGAGGCGATCAGCCTGACAGACGAACCCTCGAGGAGGGAGGCGTCGCAGCGGGTACGGGTCCTGGTGACAAGCGCATCGGCGTCCCGTACGTCCTCGCATGTGAAGGACGCTCCATCCCTGTAGAGGACTTCTGCATACGGCTCAAAAACGCCGCGAAGGAAAGGGATCGCCTTGTCTGCTACGATTTTCATTTCTAGTCCGCTACGATTTTCATTTGAAGATGATATTACGCACAAGTCCCTTCCGGGCCTCGAACATCGGATTCTCCACGAGCGCGTCGTTCATTGCCTTCAGAAGGGCGTCCCGCTGGAAATAGAGCTGGTTCCTGACGACTGAGGATGAGACAGTTATATAGAGATTGCCGTCACGATAGAATCGGTTGAGCGTATACGGCCCTGCGCCCGAGACCTTGTCCCATGTCTCGAAGACGATCTGGCAGTTGACACCTGTGGTCAGACCGTTTCTGGCTATGAAGAGCTTCAGTACTTTCTCCATAGTCTCCGGTTCCGTCTTCTTTATCTTATATGGTCTGAACATTTTTATTTTCAGGTCTTTTCAGGTCCATGGCAGCCCGCCTCAAGCGTCCGTGCCTATGCTTTCGAAGCAGCCCCCCGCAGTATCGAAATACGCACGGTCCGCTGTTATGCGGTCGACGATTCCCGAAAGGCGCACCTTGTTGCTGTCCGTTATGAAGATCTGGCCGAAATCCTGGCCTGCGACCATCGCGAGCAGGTTCGAGATCCTGTTCATGTCAAGCTTGTCGAACACGTCGTCGAGAAGAAGGATAGGGGGGAATCCATAGTTCTGCTTCATCAGTTCATACTGAGCGAACTTGAGCGCCACGAGGAAGGATTTCTGCTGTCCCTGGGAGCCGCATTTGCGGATAGGATGCTCACCCATCATGAAGACGAGATCGTCCCTCTGGACACCTGCAGTGGTGAATTTCATGACCATGTCCTTTTCGCGGCAAGCAGCCAGAAGGTCCTCAAGGCTTCCTTTCCCGAGATCCGACACGTACTTTATCGAGATCTCTTCCTTGCCGCCCGAGATAAGCTCGTAGTACCTGCTGACGACAGGATTCAGATCGTCGACGAAGCGCTTCCTCGCCTGATGGATCTGGTCCGCATAAAGAGACATCCTTGCATCGAATATCTTGAGCAGCTCCATGTCTGGGCGGTAATTCTTCAGTTCCTTGTTACGCTGGAGAAGAAGGCGGTTGTACTGCTGGACGTCTGAAAGATACTTCCTGTCCATCTGCGAGAGCACCGCGTTGAGGAACTTCCTGCGTTCCTCGCCGGATTCGCTGACCATGGCGATGTCGGATGGAGATACCATCACGATAGGAAGGATTCCGATATGCTCGGAGATCCTGCCGTACGGCTTGTCGTCTCTCCTGAGCTTCTTCTCCCCTCCTTCGCCCACAGCGATGGCGAATTTCGACTCCGTGCCATTGTCCATGACATATGTCCCGGCTATCGAAAAAGCGGATGTCCCGTGACGGAAATTGAACTTGTCTGAAGAGGAAAAGGCGCTCTTGGTCATTGACAGATACCATATTGCATCCATCAGATTGGTCTTGCCTTCTCCATTGTTTCCAGAGATGCAGTTGACCTTTGGCGAGAACCTTAGTTCCGCCAAAGCGATGTTCCTGAAATCCTGGACCACTATTTTGCTGAGTATTGCCATAGATATATCTACAAATATAATGTGAAACTATGTCAATTCCAATCTATGTTGAACTATGTCAACTCCTACCTTAAAAAGCATGGCAGATAATTTGAAGATTGCATAAAAAATACTTAAATTTGCATTCTGTATGTGAAATGCGTACGCATAAACGCGCGATAAAGCACCGGCGTACGCCATTGGAACAAAAGCGATAATAATAAAACAAAATCCAATATGGCTACTAAAGACCTTAAAGAACAGGAAAAGCTCCAGCAGGAGAAGGTTGAGCAGGGTGTCTCAGCAGTTGAGACATTCTTCAACGAGAACAAGAAAGCAATCTGGGGCACACTTGCAGCAATCGTAGTGATCGGACTCGCTATCCTTGCGTACCAGAAATTCTATGCACAGCCTAAGACATCAGAGGCTCTCGAGCAGATGTTCCCAGCTGAGGCAGCATTCGCAGCAAGCGATTTCGAGACAGCACTCAACGGCGACGGCAACGTCCTCGGTTTCGCTGAGATCGCCAAGGAGTATGGCAAGAGAGCAGGCAAGGACGTATACATGTACGCCGGCATCTGCGAGCTCAACCTCGGCAACTACGATTCAGCACTTTCATACCTCAAGAAGTACAACGGAAAGGATGAGATCCTCGCAGCAAAGGCTCTTGCATGCCAGGGCGACGCTTACGTAGGTCTCGAGAACTACTCTTCAGCACTTTCTTGCTTCGAGAAGGCTGCAGCAAAGGTTGACAACATCTTCGCAGCATCTTACCTCCTCAAGGCAGGTGTCGTATGCGAGGAGATGGGCAACGCTTCAAAGGCTCTTGATTTCTACAAGAAGATCAAGGATCAGTATCCTTCTTCAATCGAGGGTTACGATATCGACAAGTACATCAGCAGAATCGAATCAGCTCAGTAATAAATCCTAAAAGAAGTTAAAGACCATGGGAAGAGCGTTTGAGTTCAGAAAAGAAAGAAAGATGAAGAGATGGGGCCACATGGCCCGCGTCTTCACAAAGCTTGGTAAGGAAATCACAATCGCAGTAAAGGCTGGTGGTCCGGACGTGACCGGCAACCCACGCCTCCGCGCGCTCATGGCAGAGGCTCGTTCAGAGCAGATGCCTAAGGAGAACATCGAGAGAGCTATCAAGAAGGCTACCGACAAGTCAGTCGGCGATTTCAAGGAAGTTGTATTCGAAGGATACGGCCCTCACGGTATCGCTTACCTCGTAGAGACAGCCACAGACAACAACACCCGTACAGTTGCTAACGTACGTAGCTACTTCACAAAGTGCGGCGGTTCACTCGGTACCTCAGGAAGCGTAAGCTTCTTGTTCGACCACAAGTGCGTCTTCCGTCTCAAGGAAGACCCAGCAAAGCCAGTCGACATCGAGGAGCTTGAGCTTGAGCTCATCGACTTCGGTGCAGAGGAAGTGTTCAAGCAGGAGGTCGAGGACGAGGACGAGAACGTAAGTGTCGAGATCAACATCTACGGTGACTATACCGCTTACGGCCAGCTCCAGAAGTACATCGAGGAGAACGGCTATGAGATGATCTCCGGTGGTTTCGAAAGAATCCCTAACGTTGACCTCAAGGAGGTTACTCCTGAGCAGAGAGCTACTCTCGACAAGCTCACAGGTCTTCTCGAGGACGACGAGGACGTTACCAACGTCTACACCACAATGAAGCCAGAATAATCGACTCTGTCGATCAGTTCAACCCGAACAATCGATCATGCCGATATATCAGAAAAGCCGACCATTCCTGGCCGGCTTTTTTCGTATTCGCCCTTTACCTCCTGTCTATCATTCCATACACTGATCACACCAGATGTTTCACACCTGGCGACCTAGGTCATCGCATTCTCCTTACACCTGGTGCAACGACAGCCTTCCTGACAGTGCCGGCGGTACATCAGCGCACCAGGTCTAGGCTTTTTCCCGACACCTGGTGCAACGACAGTCTTCCTGACAGCGCCGGCGGCACATCAGCGCACCAGGTCTAGGCTTTTTCCCGACACCTGGTGCAACGACAGCCTTCCTGACAGTGCCGGCGGTACATCAGCGCACCAGGTCTAGGCTTTTTCCCGACACCTGGTGCAACGACAGCCTTCCTGACAGTACCGGCGGTACATCAGCGCACCAGGTCTAGGCTTTTTCTCGACACCTGGTGCAACGACAGCCTTCCTGACAGTGCCGGCGGCACATCTGCGCACCAGGTCTAGGCTTTTTCCCGACACCTGGTGCAACGACAGCCTTCCTGACAGCGCCGGCGGTACATCAGTGCACCAGGTCTCGTTCTTCCTCCGACATAGGTCGCCAAGCCAGCCGAGAACATCATAGAAGCGTGGCAGGGAAATTATACAAGCATCCGGGGACTCTGCAAAAGAAGACATCTGTCTGAGTGGGCGACCATTTTCCCAAGTTTCTTGGGAGTCCGTTCAGACAGATGTCTTCTTTATCTAGATCCCCGGCCCGCACGAAAGATGCCTACCTGCCGGCCTACGCGAAAGCTTGTCAGCCTGACGGCCCGCGCGAAAGCTTGTCAGCCTGCCGGCCTGCGCGAAAGCTTGTCAGCCTGCCGGCCAACGCGAAAGCTTGTCAGCCTGCCGGCCTACGCGAAGATGACAGTCTTGTTCTTGTAAGTGAGGATCTTGCGCTCGACGTGCTTGAGGATTGCGCGGCTGAGGACGATCTTCTCGAGATCCTTGCCCTTGTAGACGAGGGTCTCAGGGGTATCCTTGTGGGTGATGCGGATGACATCCTGCTCGATGATAGGACCGGCGTCGAGGTCCTCGGTCACATAGTGGCTGGTGGCGCCGATGATCTTCACTCCCCTTTCGAAGGCCTGGTGATATGGCTTGGCACCGATGAAGGCAGGGAGGAATGAGTGGTGGATGTTGATGATGTTGTGCGGATACCTGGCGATCATCTCGCTTGAGATGATCTGCATGTACTTGGCAAGCACGATGAAGTTGATGCCTTCCTTCTCCAGGAGCGCCATCTCTTCTTTCTCGAGGACGTCCCTGTTGTTCTTGTTGAGAGGGAAATAGTAGTATGGGATACCGAATCTCTCTGCTACCGGACGAAGGTCTTCATGGTTGCTGACGATGCATGGGATCTCGACGTCCCACTCACCTGCAGTATAACGTGCGAGGATGTCGAAGAGGCAGTGGTTCTGCTTGCTGACGAAAAGGGCCATCCTAGGCTTCACGTCGCTGAAATAGATGCCGAAGTCCATGTCGAACTTCTTTGCGAAGATGGTGCGGAAATAGTCCTTGATCTGGTCGCGCGGGATGGTGAATCCTTCAAGCTCCCACTCCAGTCTCATGAAGAGGATGTTGTCAATTCTGTCGACGTACTGGTCTGTATAGACGATGTTGCCGTTGTTGACGCTGATGAAGTTTGTTATCTCGGTCACAATTCCCTGCCTGTCAGGACAATGCAGGAGAAGCTTAGCTGTAGTTCCCATGAAATGATGGTTTTTGTGAAGTATTCGTTTGTGCAAATGTAGCAACTATTTTTTATTTTGCTAGTTCATGGGTTGTTTCATTTTTTTATTCACAAATTATTAGTAATTTTGTATGATAGGAAAATTTTGAATAATCAAATTATAAGTATATAAATATGAGCATTCAACAGGACAACATTGCCAAGCTTGTCGAGCGTAGAGCGAAGGCTAAACTTGGTGGCGGCGAAAAGAGAATTGCAGCTCAGCATGAGAAAGGCAAATTCACAGCCAGAGAACGTATTGCCATGCTTCTTGACGAAGGCTCCTTCGAGGAGTTCGACATGTTCGTACAGCACCGCTGTACAAACTTCGGCATGGATAAGCAGCACTTTGACGGTGACGGCGTAGTTACAGGTTGCGGCACAATCGACGGTAGACTTGTCTACGTTTTCGCACAGGATTTCACAGTATCAGGTGGTTCACTTTCCAAGACCATGTCAGAGAAGATCTGCAAGGTCATGGACATGGCAGTCCGCAACGGTGCGCCTTGCATCGGCCTCAACGACTCAGGCGGAGCCAGAATCCAGGAAGGCATCGACTCACTCGCCGGCTTCGGTGACATCTTCGAGAGAAACATCCTCGCATCAGGTGTTGTTCCTCAGATTTCAGGAATCTTCGGTCCATGCGCAGGCGGCGCAGTATACTCACCTGCACTCACAGACTTCACCCTCATGGTGAAGAATACCTCTTATATGTTCCTTACAGGTCCTGCTGTAGTGAAGAGCGTGACCGGCGAGGAGGTTTCGCAGGAGGAACTCGGCGGTGCAAGCGTACACGCTACAAAGAGCGGCGTCGCTCACTTCGCAGCTGAGAACGAGCAGGAAGGCATCCAGACCATCAAGGAGCTCCTCAGCTACATCCCACAGAACAACATGGAGACTGCTCCGGTGGTTCCTACAAACGACCCTGTCAGCAGAGTCGACGATGCTCTCAACGAGATCATCCCTGACAATCCTAACAAGCCATACGACATGTACTACGTCATCGGCAGCATCGTCGACGACGGCAAGTTCTTCGAGGTTCACAAGAACTACGCAAAGAACATCATCGTAGGTTTCGCACACATGAACGGCCGCAGCGTAGGTATCGTAGCAAACCAGCCTAACGTGCTCGCAGGCGTCCTCGACATCAACGCATCACGCAAGGCTTCAAGATTCGTACGCTTCTGCGACGCATTCAACATTCCTCTCGTGACCCTCGTCGATGTTCCAGGCTTCCTCTGCGGTACGCAGCAGGAGTACGGCGCAATCATCACCAACGGCGCAAAGCTTCTCTATGCTTATGGCGAGGCTACAGTTCCAAAGGTCACAGTCACACTCCGCAAGTCTTACGGCGGTGCACACATCGTGATGAGCTGCAAGCAGCTCAGAGGTGACATCAACTATGCATGGCCATCTGCAAACATCGCTGTGATGGGTGCAGACGGTGCTGTCAACATCCTCCATGCAAAAGAGCTCAAGGACATCAACAACGCTCAGGAGCAGGCCAAGCTCTTCGATGAGAAGAAGAAGGAGTACGAAGATCTCTTCAGCAACCCTTACCAGGCAGCTCAGAAGGGCTACATCGACGATGTGATCGAGCCTAGGAACACACGTTTCAGAGTGATCCGTGCCCTCGAGCAGCTCGCAGGCAAGAAGCAGGATGTCCCTGCCAAGAAGCATGACAACCTTCCTCTCTAATAAAACAACGGTTAGATGAAAAGAAAACTTATAGTCTCAATCGTTGCCTTCCTCGTAGCGTCGGCCGCTGCGTTCTCCCAGAACGTAATCGACCTTATCGTCGCTGAGGCTGCACCAGACAGCACTCAGATCGACACCTACGGCAGGATGAGCGGATGGGTTGAGATATACAACACATCCTTGGGTACAGTCAACCTCGGTGGCTGCTACCTGACAGATGACAGGAACGATCTCAAGAAGAGCCTTATCCCTACAGGATACAATGTGGCCAAGATCGGTCCTCGTCAGTCTATCCTCTTCTACGGCAGCGGCCGTGGCGAGGACGGACTGCTCTACACCGACTTCACCATCGAGCGTGGCGAGACAATCTATCTCGTCAGCAACGACGGTAGAACAATCGTGGATTCTCTCGTGATTCCTTCTACCCTTCCTCAGGGCATGTCAGCGCAGAAGCTTCCTGTAGATAATAAAGGTATCAAGTATTATCAGGAAGACAAGCCTGCTTACCCTACCCCAGGAATGAGGAACGGAAGCCAGAATGCCGAGTCAGGCAGCCAGAGAATGGCCAGGACTGACCCTCATGGTTTCATCCTCACTATCGTAGCGGTTACAGTGGTATTCAGCGCTCTTGCAATCCTCTGGTTCCTCTTCTGGCTCCTCTTCGAGAGACCTGCCAAGATGAAGGCTGATCCAAAGCCTGCAAAGGTTAAGAAATCAAAGGCTGGAGACAGCAACGCAGAAGTTGCGGCAGCTATCGCAATGGCACTCGACCTCGACTCGAACGGCGATGTCTATGCAGCGATCGCAACAGCGCTCCACCTCTATTTCAATGACGCTGTTCACGACAATGAAAGCTTCGTAGTCACAATCAAGCAGCCTTCTGCAAACACCGGCTGGAACGACAAGACACAGACTTTCAGAAGAATGCCAAGATAAAAAGAACCAATTAGAAAAACAGAAAATCATGAAAACATACAAGCTCAAAATCAATGGCAACGCTTATGAGGTTGCTATCAACTCTGTAGAAGGTAAGATCGCTGACGTAACCGTAAACGGTGCAGCATATCAGGTAGAACTTGAGAACGCTCCAGCTGTTGCTCCTGTAGCAGCCGCTCCTGTAGCTCCAGTTGCAGCAGCAGCCGCTGCTCCAGCTGCTCCAGCCGCACCAGCAGGCGCAGGCGTAAAGGTTCCTTCACCACTTCCAGGCGTCATCATCGAGGTTTCAGTAAAGGAAGGCCAGGCTGTAAAGGCAGGCCAGAAGGTCGCTGTCATCGAGGCTATGAAGATGGAGAACGAGATCTCTGCTACAAAGGACGGTACAATCACAGGTATCCACGTAGCTAAGGGTGACTCAGTACTTGAGGGTGCAGACATCGTTACAATCGCATAAGACATCTCATGGAGCAGATCATAAGTAGTCTTCAGCAATTCTGGCAGTACACCGGCTTCGCTAACTGCGCCTGGGCAAACATTGCCATGATCGCCATCGGTATCACTTTCATTACCGTCGCGATCCTCAAGGAGTGGGAGCCGCTGCTGCTCGTCCCGATCGGATTCGGTATGATCCTCGGTAACATCCCTATGTTCCCAGGACTCAACATCGGTATCTACGAGGACGGTTCTGTGCTTAACATCCTCTATCAGGGTGTAAGGCAGGGATGGTATCCGCCGCTCATCTTCCTGGGCATCGGTGCCATGACCGACTTCTCTGCCCTTATCTCTCAGCCACGCCTTATCCTTATCGGCGCAGCTGCACAGATGGGTATCTTCGGTGCATATCTTCTTGCTCTCCTCTTCGGCTTCATGCCTAACGAGGCAGGTGCCATCGGTATCATCGGTGGAGCTGACGGTCCTACCGCCATCTTCCTTTCTTCAAAGCTTGCACCGGATCTCATGGGTGCCATCGCCGTGTCTGCATATTCTTACATGGCCCTCGTACCTGTGATCCAGAGACCTATCATGCTCGCTCTTACTACAAAGAAAGAGCGTCTCATGAAGATGCCTGCTCCTCGTGCTGTCACACAGAAGGAGAAGATCATCTTCCCAGTGATCGGTTTCATCACCACAGCATTCATCGTTCCTTCAGGTCTTCCACTGCTCGGTATGCTCTTCTTTGGTAACCTCCTCAAGGAAAGTGGTGTGACACGCCGTCTTGCAGAAACCGCAAGAGGTCCGCTTGTCGATGTCATCACAATCCTCATCGGTATCACTGTAGGTGCATCTACACAGGCAGACAAGTTCCTCACAGGAAAGTCGATCCTCATCTTCGGACTTGGACTTCTTTCATTCGTGATCGCTACAACCTGCGGTGTATGCTTCGTCAAGTTCATCAACCTTCTCATCAGAGATCCTAAGAAGAAGATCAACCCTCTCATCGGTAACGCCGGTGTATCTGCGGTACCTGATGCAGCACGTGTATCTGAGGTTGCAGGTCGTGAGTTCGACCCTTCAAACCACCTCCTCATGCATGCCATGGGTCCAAACGTAGCAGGTGTGATCGGATCGGCAGTCGCTGCCGGTATCCTACTCAGCTTCCTTGGTTAGAAACTGCTGATAATAAAGATGAAAGACTCCAAGGAATGGATTTATCCCAACCTTGGAGTCTTTTTAAAATAAGACGTGTATGTCAGAAAGACTTAAGGGCTTCCCTGAGGGCAGAATAGCCATCATGGACGGAGCTATGGGCACCATGATCCAGAACTATGGTCTTGAGGAGAAAGACTTCAGAGACCCTCTGTTCGGTAATGTGAAGGCAGAGCTTAAAGGCAACAACGAATGCCTTAACTTCACTCACCCTGAGATCATTGCTGAAATCCACCATGAATATATAGACGCAGGCGCGGATATCATCGAGACTAATTCTTTCAGCGCGAACAGGATTTCGCAGAAGGAATATGGGCTCGAGGCGTTCGCATATGAGATGGCCTGCCGTGCCGCTGCGATTGCAAGGAAAGCTGCTGATGAGGAGACACAGAAACTCGGCAGACGCATTTTCGTAGCCGGCAGTGTCGGTCCTACATCAAAGTCTCTGACACTGGCACCGGACATCACAGACCCTGGCAGAAGGGACTACACATTCGATGACATGGCAGAAGCCTACTCTGACCAGATTGATGGTCTAGTAGACGGCGGTGCGGATGTCATCATACTTGAGACAAATTTCGACGCCCTCAACACGAAAGCGGCGCTCTATGCGATAAGTAAAAAGCACAGAGGATTTCCTGTAATCGTATCAGTGACAGCTTCTGATATGAGCGGAAGATCACTTACAGGACAGACCATGGAAGCTTTCTACACTTCCATCCGACACTACCCTATCACAGCTTTCGGAATCAACTGCTCGCTCGGAGCACATGATATGATTCCGATCCTGATGGACATCTCGAATTTCAGCGAGGTGCCTGTCATCTGCTATCCGAACGCGGGACTTCCTAACGAGTTCGGACAGTACAACGAAAAGCCTGAGCAGATGGCCCACAATGTCTTCAAGATGGGAGACAAGGGGCTTATCGACATAATCGGCGGATGCTGCGGCACTACCCCGGCCCACATCTGCGCAAGTGCCACCGCTGTAGCGGATCTCAAACCAGGCAAGGAAAGAAAGAGAAGCGGCATCCTGAAGGTCAGCGGACTCGAGGCATACAGCATCGACGTCAAGGAGAGCAACTTCATCAATATCGGCGAAAGGACGAATGTCGCCGGCTCGCGCAAGTTCGCGAGACTCATTTCAGAAGGAAACTATGATGCAGCGCTTCAGATCGCTGCAGACCAGATAGAGAACGGAGCAAACATCATCGACATAAACATGGATGATGCGATGCTCGACAGCGAGAAGGAAATGCAGACCTTCGTACGCTGCATTGAGAATGACCCTGCAGTTTCCAAGGCAGCCCTTATGATTGACTCTTCCCACTGGGAGACTATCGTAGCCGGCCTCAAGAACGCACAGGGCAAGTGTATCGTCAATTCGATCAGCCTTAAGGAAGGTCCTGATAAATTCCTCGAGAAAGCTCTCGAGATCCATGATCTTGGAGCCGCGATGGTCGTCATGGCTTTCGACGAAGAGGGCCAGGCCACTAGCTACGAAAGGAAGATCAGCATATGCGAGAGAGCATATAAACTCCTCACATCCAACGGGATACCTCCGGAAGACATCATCTTCGACGTGAATGTCCTTTCAATCGGAACAGGACTTGCCGAACATGCGGACTATGCTGTCGACTTCATCGAGGCGGTGCGTTGGATCAAGCAGAATCTCCCTGGCAGCTACACTTCCGGAGGAATCTCGAACCTCTCGTTCTCTTTCCGCGGAAACAATCCTGTACGCGAGGCGATGCACTCTGCATTCCTTTACCACGCTGTAAAGGCCGGTCTTGACATGGGAATCGTCAATCCAGGCATGCTCAAGGTCTATGACGACGTCGAGCCTGAGCTTCTCAAGTGCGTCGAGGACGTTATCTTCAACAGGGATCCGGAAGCGACTGAAAGGCTTATCGCCAAGGCCCAGGAAATAGCAGAGAACGCTGCTGCCGTCAAGGACGGCAAAAAACCGGCAGTCGAGCAGGTACCATGTTCATTAACAGCCGACGAACGCGTAAGCGAAGCCCTGATCAAGGGCAAGGCGAATACTCTTGAGGCCGACATTCTCGAATGTCTCAAGGTCCATGGTACCCCGGTCAAGGTGATCGAGGGTCCTCTCATGGCCGGCATGGAGAAAGTCGGCGAGCTATTCGGAGCGGGCAAGATGTTCCTGCCTCAGGTCGTCAAGTCGGCGAAGATAATGAAGGACGCGGTCAGCGTTCTTGAGCCATATATGAAAGAGGGCGAAGACGCCTCTTCGGAAAAGCCTGTGATCATCAACGCCACAGTCAAGGGCGACGTCCACGACATCGGCAAGAACATCACCGGTATAGTGCTGTCCTGCAATGGATTCAATGTCATCGACCTCGGTGTGATGGTCGACAAGGAGACCATTCTCGACGAAGCCGTCAAGCACAACGCAGCGATCATCGGCATAAGCGGACTCATCACCCCTTCCCTCTTCCAGATGGAAGAGATATGCCGCGAGATGAAGGCCAGGGACATGGATATTCCTCTCTTCATCGGAGGTGCCACGACCTCGGCTCTTCACACAGCGCTCAAGCTGATGCCTCTGTACGAGCATGTATTCTACTGCCAGGATGCATCCACCAGCGCTGTCATGGCAAAGAAATGCATGATGGACAGAGAAGCCTTCGAGGCCGAGCAGCACATTGCTCTTGAGCGCATCGCTGCAATACACTCAAGCACTCATCCAGCCAACGGCGAACAGAAGAAATGTGTCTTCTCGAAGAGGTCTTTCCTCAAGAGGGAAGAGCACAGACTGACCGGTGCCGCAGGTGAGCTGATCGAGATGAGGGAGCTTACCGGCGCGATCGACTGGGATATGTTCCTGGCAGTCTGGGGAATCAAGCCTACCAAGGAGAACAAGCAGGATCCGGAGGTGATAAAGCTCCGCGAAAGCGGCAAGAAGCTCCTCCGTAAGCTGAACAGGCACAAGGAGATAAGTGTCAGATACTCGATGAAGTTCTTTGAGTCATGCTCTAAGGACAATAACCTCATAATGTACGACAAGGATGCTCCGAAAGGCAGGTACATACTACCTATGCTGCGTCAGGAAAAGCCAAGTCCGAACACAAAGGGGAAGGCCGCGTGCATCTCTATGTGTGACTATGCACCTGACCTGGCACTTGGTATAACAGCTCCTGTCGGACTCTTTGCTCTCAGCGTAAAGGTCGAGCACAACCATCCTGAGGGATGCGACTGCGAGCAGTGCAGTGGAAAGGATTTCGACAGCATGATGCTCCGTTCAGTCAGAGTCTGCGTTGCGGAAGCAGCTTCCAAGTGGATTGACAAGAAGGTTAAGAAGATGATCATCAGCGGTGCGAAGAAGATGGCCAAGCCGGCGATCGGATATGCCTGCTGCCCTGACCACAGCCTCAAGAAAGAGGCTCTTGAGATGCTTCCGGGATCGGAGCTTCTCGGCATCACCCTGACAGACAGTTTCGCAATGATTCCGGACGCTTCGATATGCGGATTCGTCATAGTACATCCAAGCGCAGGATATCCGGAGATACACCATATCAGCCAGAAGCAGTACGACGAATACGCCAAGGCAAGAGGCTTCAGTGAAGAAGAAGCACGTAAATTCCTAGGACATTTATTATGAAAGTCATAGATATCATCAACAGTTCAAGCAAGCCGTACGCATCACTTGAGATCGTACCCCCACTCAACGGCATCACCAAGGACCAGCTTCTCGAGACCGTGAAGCCTTTCATGGAGTTCGATCCAAAATATATGAACGTTACCTGCCACAGAGACGAGATCGAGTTCGTCAGGAAGGCAGACGGTTCATACGCCAGGCGCACTGTCCGCAACAGGGTCAGCGCGGTGACGGTATGTGCTGCGATCATGGCAAGATACGGTCTGGAGACCGTTCCACATATGATCTGCGGCGGCGCCAGCATAGATGATATCGAAGGAGAGCTCCATGAACTCCAGTTCCTCGGCATCCAGAACGTTCTCGCCCTCAGAGGAGACTCTCTGACAGGTGAGAAGAGGTTCACTCCCCATCCTGACGGATACGCCCACGCA
Source organism: Candidatus Cryptobacteroides sp. (assembly GCA_045599665.1). Classification (GTDB taxonomy): domain Bacteria; phylum Bacteroidota; class Bacteroidia; order Bacteroidales; family UBA932; genus Cryptobacteroides. Next base: position 17,611 of record JAZRWK010000049.1, on the reverse strand, counting down.
GATGAGCTCGTCTGTGGCATCAAGGCGTTCGAAGCGCAGCATGGCTCAGAGTTCAGCATCGGCGTAGGAGCCTACCCTGAGAAGCATTTCGAGGCTCCGAATCTCGAAACAGACATCGCGAACCTCAAGAAGAAAGTCGATGCCGGCGCCGACTACATCATCACCCAGATGTTCTTCGACAACCAGGTCTTCTACGACTTCGAGAAGAAATGCCGCGAGGCCGGGATCATGGTACCTATAATTCCAGGTATCAAGCCGCTCTCGACCGCACGTCAGATCAGCCTTCTTCCAGAGTCCTTCTCACTCGACATTCCAGTAGAGCTGACCGAAGCTGTAAGAGACGCAGGCGATGACAAGGAAGCTGTCTATCGTATTGGTACTGAATGGAGCATCGCTCAGTGCAAGGACCTGATTGCCCACGGAGTACCTGCAATTCACCTCTACACCATGGGCAAGACAAGGAATATTGTCGAGATTATGAAGGAATGCTTCTAGTATCGGACTTTTAGAACATTTTTTCCGACAAAAATACCTACAACTTCAATTAATTTTTCCTAACTTAGTGAGGTTTAAAAACTGATAATCAAAACCACACTAAGAATATGGGCAACAAATTGCAGGAACTCACAGACAAACTCTACAATGAGGGTCTGTCAAAAGGAAAGGCAGAAGGCGAAGCTCTTCTTGCTCAATCCAAGGAAAAAGCAGCTGCGATCGTAGAGGAAGCCAGGAAAGAGGCTGCCGCTATCGTAGAGAAGGCTAAGAAAGATGCCGAAGAGCTCTCAACCAAGGTCAGCAATGACATCAGGATGGCTTCGGCACAGTCTATCCAGGCTACAAGGAAAGACATCGAGAATCTTGTAATCGGCAAGATCGCAGACGCAGGTGTAAAGGATGCGATGGCTTCTGAGGAATTCCTCAAGGGCGTCATCACCGCAGTAGCTCAGAAATTCAGCAGCGAAGAATCTTCAGACATCTCTCTTGTTCTCCCTGAGAACCTCAAGAGCGGACTCGAGCCATTCGTCCAGAACGAGCTTTCAAAGCTCCTCAAGGGTGGCGTGGACGCTGCATTCTCAAAGAAGATCGCCGGCGGTTTCAACATCGGTCCTAAGGATGGTGGATACTTCATCAGCATGACCGACGAGACTCTCAAGGATCTCATCGCCGAGTATCTCAGACCAGCTACAAGAAAGTTCCTCTTCGGAGAGTAATGTTCTTCCCATGAACAACTACGAATACATAATCTCTTCCCTTCCTGTCCTGTCATCAGACTGGAAAGCCTCAAAGGGCATTGACTACGACGAGATCATCTCCATGATCCGTTCTCAGTGCTCAAAGAAGGACAACGCTCTGATCGACACTCTCACAGGCGGCTTCGACGAGGAGAAGCTCGGCAAGGAATTCTACGAGGAGGCATGTTCGTCAAAGAACAGCTTCATCAAGGAATACTTCACCTACGACCTCAAGATGCGCAACGCCAAGGTGAGATATCTCAACGGACAGCTTGGAAGGCCTGCAGACCAGGATATCTTCTGCGAACCTGAAAGCACTGAAGAAGAGAAAGAGCTCATGTCTTCGGTCTTCAACACAGCCGACATCCTCGAAAGAGAAAGAGGTGTTGACAACCTCATGTGGGAGAAGCTCGACGAGATGACTCTCTTCAACTACTTCGACATCAGTGTGATCCTAAGCTTCATCGCAAAGCTCCATATCATCGAAAGATGGCTCAAGCTCGACGAGGCGACAGGACGCGAGATGTTCCGCAGGCTTGTCATGGAAGTCAAGGGCACGTTCAAGGGTGTCCATTATGAAGAAGAATAAAAACAATAACACGATATGAATTCTAAATCCACAGGAATTGTAACGGGTATCGTTTCGAACCTCGTAACCGTCCAGATCGACGGTCCGGTCGCTGAAAACGAACTCTGTTTCATCACCGTCGGCGACACCAAGCTCATGGCTGAGGTCATCAAGGTGAATGGAAAGAATGCCCAGGTACAGGTTTTCGAAAGCACTCGAGGCCTGAAGAACGGCGATGCAGTGGAATTCGAAGGCAAGATGCTCGAGATCACCCTCGGCCCTGGTCTTCTTTCAAGCATCTACGACGGTCTTCAGAATGACCTCACCACAATGGAAGGCGTATTCCTCAAGAGAGGTGAATACACTGACCCTCTCAACAGAGAGAAACTCTGGGACTTCACTCCGCTTGCAAAGGCTGGCGACAAGGTCGCTGCCGCAGACTGGCTCGGTGAAGTAAGAGAAGGCTGGCTGCCTCACAAGATCATGGTTCCATTCTCTTTCAAGGGAGAGTACACCGTGAAGTCAGTAGCTGAAGCAGGTCAGTACAACGTCGATGCAGTCGTAGCTGTCCTCACAGACGCTGAAGGCAACGACGTGAATGTAACCATGACACAGAAGTGGCCGGTGAAGGTCGCTATCAAGGCATATAAGGAGAAGCCAAGGCCAGACAAGATCATGGAGACTGGCGTACGCGTGATCGACTCATTCGATCCTATCGCCGAAGGCGGTACAGGCTTCATCCCTGGTCCTTTCGGATGCGGCAAGACAGTGCTCCAGCACGCTATTGCAAAGCAGGGCGAGGCCGACGTGATCGTGATGGCTGCCTGCGGTGAGCGTGCAAACGAGGTCGTGGAGATCTTCACTGAGTTCCCTGAGCTCATCGACCCTCATACAGGCCGTCACCTCATGGAGAGAACAACCATCATCTGCAACACCTCGAACATGCCTGTCGCTGCCCGTGAGGCATCAGTTTACACAGCGATGACAATCTGCGAGTACTACCGTGCAATGGGTCTCCGCTGTCTCCTCCTCGCAGACTCGACTTCGCGTTGGGCTCAGGCACTCCGTGAGATGTCCAACCGACTCGAGGAGCTTCCAGGTGCGGATGCGTTCCCTGTGGACCTTTCATCAATCATCTCAAGCTTCTATGCAAGAGCAGGTATGGTCATCCTCAACAACGGCAAGCGCGGTGCAGTCACATTCATCGGTACCGTATCCCCTGCCGGTGGTAACCCCAAGGAGCCTGTGACAGAATCGACAAAGAAGGCTGCACGCTGTTTCTACGCTCTCGAGCAGAACCGTGCTGACCAGAAGAGATATCCTGCAGTCAACCCTATCGACTCATACTCGAAGTATCTCGAGTATCCTGAGGTACAGAAGTTCCTCAACGAGAAGATCGAGGATGGCTGGGTAAACAAGATCCAGGCTGCCAAGAACATCGTACGTCGTGGACGTGAGGCGAACGACCAGATCAACATCCTCGGTGATGACGGCGTTCCAATCAGCTACCACGAGACATTCTGGAAGTCAGAGCTCATCGACTTCTGCTTCCTCCAGCAGGACGCTTTCGACCCTATCGACAGCCTCTGTCCTATCGGCCGTCAGAAGTTCATGCTCAACCTCGTGCTCGACATCTGCAACAAGGATCTCAAGTTCGCTGACTACGAAGAGTGCCGCAACACCTTCAAGGAGATCATCAACATCGTCCGTCAGATGAACTACTCTGAGTTCAAGAGCGAAGGCTTCAACTCATATCTTGACAAACTCAATAAATTGATTGACGAAAATGGCAAATAAGGCATATCAGAGAGTATATACGCAGTTGGATGCAATCACCAAGGCTACCGTCACACTCAAGGCTAAGAATGCTTCGAACGACGAGCTTGCAGTGGTTGACGGAAGACTTGCACAGGTAGTGAAGACCAAGGGTGACAAGGTCACTCTCCAGGTGTTCTCAGGTACTGAGGGTATTCCTACCAACGCTGAGGTTTCATTCCTTGGAGAGCCTCCTACAGTCAAGGTCAGCGACCAGCTTTCAGGACGTTTCTTCAACGCTTACGGAAAGCCTATCGACGGCGGCCCTGAGGTAGAAGGTGAGACAAGACAGATCGGCGGTCCTTCTGTGAATCCGTTCAGAAGACGTCAGCCTAGCCAGCTCATCCCTACCGGTATCGCCGGCATCGACCTCAACAACACCATCGTGTCTGGACAGAAGATTCCTTTCTTCGCAGACCCTGACCAGCCATACAACCAGGTAATGGCAGACGTTGCCCTCCGTGCAGATGTAGACAAGATCATCCTCGGCGGTATGGGTCTTACAAACGACGACTACCTCTTCTTCAGGCATTCGTTCGAGTCTGCAGGTGTGCTTGACAAGATCATCAGCTTCGTCAACACCACAGAGGAACCTCCTGTAGAGCGACTCCTCATCCCTGACATGGCGCTTACTACAGCTGAGTACTTCGCAGCAGACCTCAACCAGAAGGTGCTCGTGCTCCTCACCGACATGACCCTCTACGCCGATGCGCTCTCGATCGTATCCAACCGTATGGACCAGATTCCTTCAAAGGACTCAATGCCAGGTTCGCTCTACTCTGACCTCGCAAAGATCTACGAGAAGGCCGTTCAGCTCCCTTCAGGCGGTTCGATCACCATCATCGCCGTGACTACCCTCAATGACGGTGACATCACCCACGCTATTCCGGACAACACAGGATACATCACCGAGGGACAGCTCTTCCTCCGTGCGGACTCCGACTCAGGAAAGGTCATCATCGACCCGTTCCGTTCGCTCTCACGACTCAAGCAGCTCGTACAGGGAAAGAAGACCCGCGAGGACCACAGCCAGGTGATGAACGCAGGTGTACGTCTCTATGCAGACGCTCAGAACGCAAAGACCAAGCTCGAGAACGGTTTCGACCTCAGCGACTACGACCACAGATGTCTCGCATATGCCAAGGACTATGCTACCAGACTCCTCTCAATCGAGGTCAACATCTCTATCGACGAGATGCTTGACACTGCATGGGAGCTCTTCGCAAAGTACTTCACAAAGGCAGAGACCGGTATCAAGCAGGCACTTATCGACAAATACTGGAAAGGTAATTAACAATGGCAATAAAGTTCCAATATAACAAAACGTCGCTGAACAATCTTGGCAAGCAGCTCAAGATGCGTCAGAAGGCACTCCCTACCCTTCAGAACAAGGAGTCCGCACTGCGCCTTGAGGTCCGCAAGGCCAAGGAGGAATCAGAGCGTATTGTGCGTGAACTGGAAGCCTCATTGGAAAGATACGACTATCTTGCAGCGCTCTGGAACGAATTCGACCCAGGCCTCATCTCAATCACCGACGTGGAGCTTACCACAGTGAAGGTCGCAGGTGTGAAGACCCCTGCCCTCGGTGAGATCACATACGAGATCAGTCCTTTCAACGCATTCGTGAAGCCAGCGTGGTTCGCCGACGGAGTCGCAATCCTCAAGGAACTCTCAAGGCTCGGAATCGAGTCAGAGGTCTATGTGGAAAGAAGCCGTATCCTCGAATACCAGAGAAAGAAGACTACCCAGAAGGTAAACCTCTATGAGAAAGTCCAGATCCCTGGTTACAAGGAGGCTATCAGAAAGATCAAGCGCTATATGGAAGACGAGGAAAACCTCAGCAAGGCTTCTTCAAAGATCGTGAAGAGCCGCCATGAGGAAGAAGAAATGGAGGAAGAGGCATGATAGATAAAATGACGAAATACTCCTTCGTCCTGATGACGGACGAAGTTGACGCATTCCTGACCTCGATCCAGGAAATCGGACTTGTGGACATCACTCGTTCTTCCAAGGCAGTCGATGACAAGTCATCTGCAATGTACGCAGAAGCTGAAGCTCTCTACAGGCAGATTGAAGACATCGATGCAGAGAAGTTCGCACGCGACCCAGAATATGTCCAGCTTCTTGCAAGCAGGACAGAAGCTCTCAAGGAGTACGAAGAGCGTCTTCCTTGGGGTGAATTCGACAAGAAAGCGGTCGACGGTCTCAGTGACCTGGGACTCAGGATGCGCTACTATACAGTACCTGCGAAGCAGTACAACCCGATGTGGGAGGAGCTTTATCCTCTCGAGGTGATCGACGCTTCTTCGGAGGTAAGTTTCGTGACAGTAGGTCCAATCGACGGCTACTCCTTCCCTGTCAATGAATGCAAGGCTCCCCAGGGAACCGCAGCAGAGGCAGAGGCTCTGATCAACAGTCTCAGTGCCAAGATCTCAGCCAAGGAAGCAGAACTTCTTGCCGAGAAGGACAATCTTCCTGCTCTCAGGAAAGAATATGCGCAGAAGCTCGAGATGCTTGACAAGTATCTGGCTGACGCAGGAAAGGCTACCGCCGCTGAAGACAAGATCAGCGTGATCGAAGGCTTTGCTCCAACCGAGCAGGAGACCGAGCTTGTCGGAAAGTTCGATTCAATGGGCATCCTCTATATGAAGGAAGATGCGAAGGAAGAGGACAATCCTCCTATCAAGCTCAGGAACAACAAGCTTTCGAAGCTTTTCGAGTCAATCACCGGTATGTACGGAATGCCTATCTACGGTGAGTTCGACCCTACTCCTATCCTTTCGATCTTCTTCATGCTCTTCTTCGCGATGTGTATGGGAGACGCAGGATACGGCATCGTACTCCTCGTATTCGGTATAGCTCTCAACAAGAAGTGGATCGACTTCGAGATGTTCAGAGGTCTGGGAACCCTGATCTCAATCCTCGGAGGAGCTACCTTCGTGGTCGGAATGATACTCGGAACAGCATTCGGTGTCAATCTCTACGAAGCAGCCTGGGTTCCTGATGCGATGAAGAGCTTCATGATCTCGGACAGCATCAAGATCATGGGATATTCAGCCCAGATGGTGCTCGCGATCGGTATCGGTGTATTCCACATCTGTCTTGCCATGATCGTAAAGACAGCCCTATATACATATAGGAATGGATTCAGAGCAAGTGTATCGACCTGGGGATGGACTCTCCTCATCGTAGGCGGTGTCATCGCTGTCGGTCTTGGAATGCTCCTCAAGCTGGATCCAGCTGCAATCAAGTGGATCGTCATCGGCATCGCAGTGATCTCTTGTCTGGGAATCTTCGTATTCAATACTCCAGGCAGAAATCCACTCATCAACATCGGTGCAGGTCTCTGGGATGCATATCAGGTGGCTACAGGTCTCCTCGGTGACCTCCTCAGCTACATCCGACTCTACGCACTCGGACTTGCCGGCGGTCTTCTCGGAGGTTCATTCAACACCCTTGGCAACATGGTCCTTGGTGACCATCCTACATGGCACTGGGTACCGTTCGTGATCATCCTGCTTCTCGGACACGTCCTCAATGTGCTGATGTCAAGCCTCGGCGCATTCGTACACCCTCTCCGACTCACATTCGTCGAGTATTTCAAGAACAGCGGATACACCGGAGAAGGAAGATACTACAACCCACTCAGTAAAAAATAAAAACAGATAAAATAACAAAAAACAAACAAGTATTATGGAAACAATTCTTGGTTACATCGGACTCGCCCTCATGCTCGGTCTCGCAGGCATCGGCAGTGCTATCGGAACAACTATCGCAGGTAATGCTGCAGAAGGAGCTCTCAAGAAGGCACCTGAAAAGTCATCAAGCTACATGATTCTCGTAGGTATGCCTGCTACACAGGGTCTCTACGGTTTCGTAGCATTCATCATGTGGCTCTCTAAGGACTTCGCAGCAGACGGCTTCAGCCTCTTCGCTATCGGAGCAGCTGTCGGAGCAGTATGTCTTTTCTCTGCTATCCGTCAGGGTCAGGTTTGTGCAAACGGTATCGTCGGCATCAGCCAGGGTCACAACGTTCAGACCAACACCATGATCTACGCTGCTATGCCTGAGCTTTACGCCATCCTCGCCCTCATCGGCGCCCTTATGGCATAATCCCCCGCATACAGATCAAATCAAGGCTGGCCGTCAAGGTCAGCCTTATTTGTTTTATATCACTTGATTCATGCTTTGCAAAGTGATAACTTTGTATCATTATGAAAAGATACCTTATCATAGCATTGCTATCCATATTGTCCGGCAGCTTCCAGGCCAAGGCACAGTCCACGCAGAAGACCGTGGTCAAAGTCTCCATGGACAACGCCATCATGACAAACAACGCATCCTGGGAAGGATGGGGCACAAGCCTCTGCTGGTGGGCGAACCGCATCGGCTACAACGAGACCCTGACCCGGAAGTCCGCAGATGCGTTCTTCGACAAAGACAAAGGTCTTGGTCTTAACATCATGCGCTACAATGTCGGCGGTGGCGACGATCCTTCGCACAACCACATCACACGTACCGACTCAGACGTTCCGGGATGGATGTACATCGACCCCGCCACTGGAGAGCGCAAGTGGGACTACACGGCCGACCAGCGCCAGCTGAACGTGCTCAGAGCTGCAAGCAAGGCAGCGGGAAAGGATGCGTATATCGAGATATTCTCCAACTCTCCCCCGTACTTCATGACAGTCAGCGGCTGCTCGACCGGAAACTTCAAGTCAGACGAGGACAACATCAAGGGTGACGAGTACGACGACTTCGCCGAGTACATGGCCCATGTCGCTGAATACATGACGAAGACAATGAAGTTCGACATCAGGAGCGTCTCTCCGATGAACGAGCCTAACACCAACTACTGGCCTGCCATGAGCTACAAGCAGGAAGGCTGCCACATCGACAACGGTCAGTCACAGTCCAAGCTGCTTGAACTCACCCGTGCGGCATTCGACAGGCATGGACTCCAGAACATACTTCTCACTTCTAGCGACGAGACCAACCCGGCCCTCCAGGTCGAGGAGATAAGGACCATGTCCCCTGCGGCCCGCAAGGCTATCGAGCGTATCAGCGTCCACACCTACGGAATCAACGGAATACGTGAGATGGGACAGCTCGCCAAGGACGAGAAGATCAATCTATGGATGAGCGAGGTCGATGGAAACGGCGTAGCCGGACAGGATGCAGGAGAAATGGCTGCAGGACTATGGCTCGCAGACAAGATCATCTCTGACATCCAGGGTCTTGAGCCGTCCGCATGGGTACTCTGGCAGGTGATCGACACCCATGTTTCCAAGGAAGGATATAAGGGCCGAGTTGACAAGGGACCTCTCAACACACAGAAAGGATACTGGGGTACAGCATGGGCTGACCATGATACCGAGGAGATCGCACTCACCCAGAAATACTACGCATTCGGTCAGTTCTCGCGCTACATCCGTCCAGGTTCGACCGTCATCCTCTGCAGCACAGAACGCAGCAACGGAATACGCGTCCTTGCATCTGTCGACGCGAAGCACAGGAGCGTCACCGCAGTCTGCGTGAACCTCACCGCAAAGGATAAGCCTCTGACCCTTTCTTTCGACGGCATCACACTATCCGGCAAGGTACGTCAGATCCGTACGAGCGGAAATTTCGCCGATGGCGAACATTGGAGCGAGACCATGGGAGAAAAGGCAGCAGGCAGTTCCCATGATCTTACTCTTGCCCCGAATTCGGTGACGACTTTCATAATCCCATGCCGCAAGTTCTAGGCAAGCCGTCGAAAATCCGTATATTTGCACATTAACAATAAATTACGACATGAATAAATCAATGATTTCTGCAGCTGCCGCACTCGCGATCTGCGTTTCGGCATCTGCACAGAACCCGATCCTCCAGAAGCGTTATGGAACTCCATACGAGATTCCTCCTTTTGAGAAGATCACCATAGACAACTACCGTGAGGCGATGCTCATCGGTCTCGAGGAAGAGAGACAGGAAGTCATGGCGATCATCAAGAACAGGGCTGTCCCTGATTTCGAGAATGTGATCGTCGCTCTCGACAAGTGCGGTGAGACCCTTGACAAGGCCTACATCTGGAGCACTCTCAACAGTTCGAACTCAAACGATGAATTCCAGGCTCTCGCCAAGGAGCTCAGCCCTAAGACTTCTGAGCTCAGCAACTTCATCAATATGAACAAGGAGCTCTTCGAGAAGGTGAAGTATGTCTATGACAACCAGGCGAAGTACAACCTCAACAAGGAGCAGGCTTCCCTTCTCGACAAGACGTACAAGCGTTTCGTGAACGGTGGCGCGCTTCTGAGCGAGGCACAGAAGGAAGAACTTGCCCAGATCAATCTCAAGCTTTCAGAGCTCCAGCTCCAGTTCAGCCAGAACCTTCTCCACGACACCAACAACACATACGTGATCGCAGACAAGCTCAGCGAGCTTGCAGGACTTCCACAGGCTAACATCGACCAGGCAGCAGAGCTTGCAGCCAAGATCGGCAAGCCTGGCAAGTATGCGTTCAACATGCAGCGTCCAAGCTGCAACCCTGTCCTTCAGTACTGCAGCAACAGAGAGCTCAGGAAGAAGGTATACCTTATGTATAATGACCGCTGCAACCATGGCGACGAGTACGACAACAAGGAAATCGCGAAGGAGATCATCGCCCTCCGTCTCCAGAGATCGAAGATCATGGGCAAGAACGACTATGCAGAGGTCAATCTCGAGAGCAAGATGGCTGAGAACGCAGCCAATGTATATGACCTCCTCGACCAGATCTGGGATCCTGCAGTAGAAAAGGCAAAGGACGAGATTGCTGACATCAAGGCAATGATGAAGGCTGACAAGATCAAGGGCGAGCCGCAGAGATGGGACTACATGTACTATCTCGACAAGGCAAAGAAGGCAAAGTACAACATCGACGAGGCTGAGATCTCAGAGTACCTCGAGATCGACGCTGTACAGCAGGGTATCTTCTATGTTGCAAACAAGCTCTACGGTCTGAGCTTCATCGAGCGTACCGACGAGTATCCGGTCTATGAGCCTACAGCGAAGTCATGGGATGTCGTAGACAAGGATGGCAATGTCATCGCTATCTTCTACAGCGACTACTTCCCTCGTGACGGCAAGGGCGCAGGTGCATGGTGCACATCTTTCCGCAGCCAGAGCTACGACGGACCTAGAAGGGTACAGCCTATCGTCGTGAACGTATGCAACATGAACCTCCCTTCCGCTGACAAGCCGGCTCTCCAGTCGCTTGACAACGTCGAGACAATGTTCCATGAGTTCGGCCATGCTCTCCACTCATTCTTCCGCAATGTGAACTACAGCGGTACTTCAGGAGTAGAGCGTGACTTCGTCGAGCTTCCATCGCAGATCAACGAGCACTGGGCATTCGAGCCTGAGGTACTCAAGGTATATGCAAAGCACTACAAGACCGGTGAGGTGATGCCTGACGAGATGATACGCAAGATCGAGGCCAGCAGCAAGTACGGTCAGGGCTTCGCTACTGTAGAGCTCGTTGCGGCTGCCATGGTCGACATGGACCTTCACACACTCTCTGAGATCCCTGCGGACTTCAACGTAATGGACTTCCAGAACGCAAAGATGGCCGAGAGAGGCATCCCGTCACAGATCCTTCCTCGCTACTCAGTGACCAACTTCAGCCACTCTATCGGAGGTGGATACAGCGCAGGTTACTACAGCTACATCTGGTCTGAGGTCCTTGACAGCGACGCGTTCCAGGCGTTCAAGGAGACCGGTGACATCTTCAACCAGGAAGTTGCTGAGAAGTTCCGCAAGTATGTCCTCACCCCAGGCGGTATCAGCAAGGGTACTGAGATGTACCAGATGTTCCGCGGACGTCAGCCTAAGATCGACGGACTCCTCAAGAACCGCGGTCTCGACGAGGAATCAAGGAAAGACGATTCATATCCGCTTCCTAAGAAGAAGTAACGGTTGATAAATCTGTTGATAAAAAATATCAGGTGTATCCTTTTAATACTTGGAGGCACCTGATATTTTTGTTAACTTTGTTCAATTTGAAATCAATCTAAAGTATAATATAATGAAGCAGTTGAAGAAAGTCCTCGTGCTCGGTTCCGGAGCACTCAAGATCGGCCAGGCCGGTGAGTTCGATTATTCAGGTTCCCAGGCTCTCAAGGCGTTGAGAGAAGAAGGAATCAGTTCCGTTCTCATTAATCCTAATGTAGCGACAATTCAGACAAGTGAAGGTATTGCGGACAAGGTTTATTTCCTGCCAGTCAATACCTTTTTTGTTACTGAAATCATCAAGAAGGAACGCCCAGACGGCATTATGCTCGCATGGGGTGGCCAGACCGGCCTCAATGTAGGTACAGAGCTCTACCAGAGCGGTGTACTTGAAGAATATGGTGTACAGGTACTCGGTACTTCAGTCGAGGCCATCATGAACACAGAGGACCGCGACCTCTTCGTAAAGGAGCTCAACAAGGTAGACCTCAAGGTTCCTGTATCTCAGGCCTGCGAGACCATGGAGGACGCACTTGCTGCAGCACGCAGGATCGGTTACCCTATCATGATCCGTTCAGCATACGCTCTCGGCGGACTTGGCTCAGGAGTATGTCCAGATGAGGCAACATTCACAGCCATCGCTGAGTCAGCTTTCACCTTCGCGCCTCAGGTCCTCGGCGAGGAGTCTCTCAAGGGCTGGAAGGAAATAGAGTTCGAGTGTATCAGAGACGCTAACGACCACTGCTTCACAGTCGCATCGATGGAGAATTTCGACCCGCTCGGAATCCATACAGGTGAATCAATCGTCGTAGCACCTACCTGCTCACTTACTGACGAGCAGGTGAAGATGCTCCAGGAGATCACCATCAAGTGCGTACGTCACCTCCAGATCGTCGGCGAGTGCAACATCCAGTTCGCATTCAACGCAGTAACAAACGACTACCGTATCATCGAGATCAACGCACGACTCAGCCGTTCTTCAGCTCTTGCATCAAAGGCTACCGGCTACCCTCTCGCATTCGTGGCTGCAAAGATCGCCCTCGGATATACTCTCGACCAGATCGGCGAGATGGGTACTCCAAACTCAGCATACAAGGCACCGGAGCTTGACTACATGATCTGCAAGATCCCTCGCTGGGACCTCAGCAAGTTCGTAGGTGTAAGCCACAAGCTCGGTTCGTCAATGAAGTCAGTCGGTGAGATCATGTCTATCGGACGTTCATTCGAGGAGATGCTCCAGAAGGGTCTCCGTATGATCGGACAGGGCATGCACGGTTTCGTAGGCAACGACCACACTAAGTTCGACAACCTCGACGAGGAGCTCGCAAACCCTACTGACCTCCGTATCTTCGCAATCGCTCAGGCTCTCGAGGAGGGCTACACCATCGAGAGGATCGAGGAACTCACCAAGATCGATCCATGGTTCATCGAGAGAATGAAGAACATCGTGGACTACAAGCATGTCCTTGAAGGCTACAACAGCATCGAGGAAATCCCTGCTGACGTTCTTCTCAAGGCTAAGGTAATGGGCTTCTCTGACTTCCAGATCGCACGTTTCGTCAATAAGGACAACGGCAACATGGAGAAGGAGAACCTCGCTGTACGTGCATACAGAAAGAAACTCGGCATCCTTCCTGCAGTCAAGAGGATCGAGACAGTTGCAAGCGAGCATCCTGAGCTCACCAACTACCTTTATGTGACATATGCAGCACAGGGTCACGACGTGAACTACTATAACAACGAGAAGTCAGTCATCGTACTCGGTTCAGGTGCATACCGCATCGGTTCTTCAGTTGAGTTCGACTGGTGTTCAGTGAACGCTGTCAACACAGCGCGCAAGCTCGGATACAAGTCTATCATGATCAACTACAACCCTGAGACCGTATCTACTGACTACGACATGTGTGACAGGCTCTACTTCGACGAGCTTTCATTCGAGCGTGTACTCGACATCATCGACCTCGAGAGCCCACGCGGAGTGATCGTCTCAGTGGGTGGACAGATTCCTAACAACCTCGCGATGAAGCTCCATCGCCAGAGCGTTCCAATCCTCGGAACATCTCCTGTCAGCATCGACCGCGCCGAGAACCGTGGTAAGTTCTCTGCAATGCTCGACCAGCTCGGAATCGACCAGCCTAAGTGGAGCGCACTTACCAACATGGACGACGTCAAGAAGTTCATCGACGAGGTAGGCTACCCTGTACTCGTACGTCCTTCATACGTCCTCTCAGGTGCTGCGATGAACGTATGCTACAACGACGATGAGCTCGAGCGCTTCCTCGCTGCAGCTTCTGAGGTATCCAAGGAGTATCCTGTCGTCATCTCTCAGTTCATGACAGAAACCAATGAGATCGAGTTCGACGGTGTCGCTGACAAGGGTGAGGTCGTTGAGTACGGTATCTCTGAGCATATCGAATACGCCGGCGTACACTCAGGTGACGCTACAATGGTATTCCCTGCTCAGCAGTGCTCATTCGCGACAATCCGCCAGATCAAGAAGATCGCACGTGCCATCGCCAAGGAGCTCAACATCTCAGGTCCATTCAACATCCAGTTCCTTGCAAAGGGCCGCGACGTCAAGGTTATCGAGTGCAACCTCCGTGCTTCACGTTCATTCCCATTCGTCAGCAAGGTCATCAAGCACAACTTCATCGAGACCGCTACCAGGATCATGCTCGACGCTCCTTATCAGAAGCCTGAGAAGGGTGCGTTCGACATCGACCGCATGGGTGTCAAGGCATCTCAGTTCTCATTCGCACGTCTCCAGAACGCAGACCCTGTACTCGGCGTAGACATGAGCTCTACCGGTGAGGTTGGCTGCATCGGCGACTGCTACGAGGAGGCTCTCCTCAACTCTATGATCGCTACAGGCTACAAGATTCCTTCTAAGGAGAGAGGCATCATGCTCTCTTCAGGCGGAGCAAAGGAGAAGGCTTCTCTTCTCGACGCAGCAAAGGCTCTCGTAGAGGCAGGCTACAAGGTATACGCTTCTTCAGGAACAGCCAAGTTCCTCGGTGAGAACGACATCCATGTCACTCCGGTAGGCTGGCCAGATGAGAACGTAGAGGGTATGGAGAACGTAATGGACATGATCCATGACCACAAGTTCGACCTCATCGTCAACATCCCTAAGAACCATACCAAGCGTGAGCTTACAAACGGATACAAGATCCGCCGTGGCGCTATCGACCACAACATTCCGCTCATCACAAACGCCCGTCTTGCATCTGCATTCATCGAGGCATTCTGCTCAATGTCAGTAAATGACCTCCAGATCAAGTCATGGCAGGAATTTAACGCATAGTTTTTTACAACAAGTATGAAAAGATTCATGCTCTGCATCGCTACCGCTGCTGCCGCACTCATGACAATGAGCTGCGGAGGCAACGGTAACGTCGCTCAGGAAAACATAAAGAAGGTTGTCTTCCCAGGAGACTACCCTGACCCAAGCATCCTTCGTGTAGGAGATGACTTCTACATGACCCACTCTTCATTCTACTACTACCCTGGCCTTCTCGTATGGCACTCTACAGACCTCGTGAACTGGGAGCCTATCTCAAGGGCAGTACAGGACCAGAAGTACTCGATCTTCGCACCTGAGATCTGTATGGTAGGTGACAAGTACTACATCTACTACCCTACCAGCAGCGGTCTCAACTTCGTCGTATCAGCTGACGACCCACATGGTCCATGGAGCGAGCCTATCCTCATCGACGTGAAAGGCATCGACCCAGGACACGTCTATGCAGAGGATGGCAGCCAGTATCTCTACACCAACAACGGATTCTGCATCAAGCTTACTGATGACGGTCTTTCTGCTGCTGGTGAGAACAAGAAGCTCTACGATGGCTGGCAGTTCCCTCAGGAGTGGGAGACAGAAGGATTCTGGCTTGAGTCTCCGAAGCTCTTCAAGAGAGGTGACTACTTCTATCTCGTGACAGCAGAAGGCGGCACAGCAGGTCCTTCTACAAGCCACATGGTCGTCGTAGCACGCAGCAAGTCTGCTCTCGGTCCATGGGAGAACAGCCCCTACAACCCTCTCGTCCACACATATTCAGCTGACGAGGAGTGGTGGTCAAAGGGCCATGGCACCATCTTCGACGACGCAGACGGCAACTGGTACGTCGTTTACCACTCATACCGCAACGGATACTACACACTCGGCCGTACGACAATCATCGAGAGCGTAGTATGGAACGAGGAAGGCTGGCCTATGCTCGCTGACCAGAACCAGAGCGAAGGATTCATCGAGGATGTCGAGGGAAGCGTACAGTATGCCAACCTCCGCGACTTCCACAACCCTCTCATGTGGTCTAAGTGGGAGCCAGGCTTCGAGGGAAATCCTCTCTGGACTATCACAGCGGTTGACCGTTCATATCAGGTCACAGCCGAATATGAGCTCGCAGAGGGTGCAGAGGCAGGTCTCTACCTCTTCTACAGCGAGAAGGCATTCATCGGCGTGAAGGGAAGCGACAGCCACTTCTTCGTAAGAATCACCAACAAAGCAAATAAGGTTACCACCGAAAAGAGCCTTGACGGAAACGAGTGGACAGTTGTCGAGGAAGGCGTAGATGTATCAAGCTACCACCACAACAACTACAAGGAGTTCCTTGCTCTCCGTCCTTCAGTGATGATCTCTGAAGGCGCTACCGTAAAGGCATTTGATTACAAGGCACTTTAATCAATTACAGGTAACATGGATAAGAAGACTTTCAAGGTCGGTATCATCGGAGCCGGCTGGATCGCAAACAAGATGGCAGAGGCACTTGCACCTCTCTCTGACTATGAGGTCTATGCAATCGCTTCACGCTCAATCGAGAAGGCGCAGGAGTTCGCAGACCATTGGCACATCGCCAAAGCTTACGGCTCTTACGAAGAGCTTGTGAATGATCCCGATGTGGACCTCGTCTACATCGCGACCCCTCACTCTCACCACTACCCACACACCAAGCTTGCTCTTCAGGCAGGAAAGCCATGTCTCGTAGAGAAGTCATTCACCGCCAATGCACGCGAGGCAAAGGAACTCATCGAGCTTGCTGAAAGCAAAGGTGTATTCATCACAGAGGCAATCTGGACCCGCTACATGCCTCTTTCACATAAAGTGAAGGAGCTTATGGAGAGCGGTATCATCGGAGAGCCAAGGCTCATCACTGCGACTCTCTGCTACATGATGGAGTTCAAGGAGAGAATCCTTAAACCTGAACTCTGTGGCGGTGCTCTTCTTGACCTCGGTGTCTATGTGCTCAACTTCGCAAGAATGTACTTCGGCACAGACATCGTCAAGACTGTCAGCAACGTCATGATGGGTGGAGAAGGCAACAGCATCGACATGCAGGAGTGCATCTCTCTCTGCTTCGCAGACGGTAAAATGGCAAATCTCCAGGCTGGTTGCTACACTCTCAACGACAGACAGGGTATCGTCAACGGTACAGAAGGATATATCCGCGTCGACAATGTCAACTGCCCTGAGCTCGTGGAGGTTTACCGCGACTACAAGCTCGTAGCTTCATTCGGCAGACCAGCCGAGATGACCAACGGTTACGAGTATCAGGTCAAGGAATGCCGCCGCTGTCTCGAGAACGGACTTATCGAGTCGCCTATGATGCCTCACGCTGAGACTATCAGCATCATGGAGGAGATGGACGCTCTCCGTGCTGAATGGGGTGTCAAGTACCCTATGGACTGACGCTGACCCTATCAAGCTACCAAGCTGATTTATAAATTAGATACGGTCTCTGAAAACGGGCTCCCAAGAACTTGGGAAAAGGTCGCCCTCATTTCAGAGACCGTATCTTTATTATATCTGCCAGTCCTTCTGCTTCGGCTTCATCTTCGGCTTCATCTTCGGCCTCAGTCCTATCGGATACAGGACCGACCTTTGCGCCCACGCAAGGAGTGGGTATTCTAAGACTTTTGCAAGTATTTTTTAGAAAAGTTCTTCGTTTGTGCGTTTATAGAGTATATACTCATTTCGCTCAATGGGGCGTTCCGCCCCTGGCCGCGCGGCCTTGCCCCTGAGAAGTTT
>JAZRWK010000048.1:0-23043 GCA_045599665.1 Candidatus Cryptobacteroides sp. | reverse complement strand
TACTGAACAGGTCTAATACCCACTGCAAATACAAGGATCTAGAGGGGCCCATAGTTCACCTATCAGTTTATTCAAAGATACAATAAAAGAACACCATGACTCCATATTGAAATCATGGTGCAAATCTAAAAGAGGGGCCCGCTGGAGACAAGTTCCGCGACAGCGGGACGCAGGACACAGTGGGAGGGTACGGAGCGAACGCAGAGAGCGGAGCCCTCCTGGGGGCAGCCGCCCCGCCGCCAGGCTCTATGAGCTGCCAGGCTCCTATGGACAATGGCTAAGAAGTCAAAACCTACTCGTCATCGGACTCCTGCGGAGCGACGCCGGCTGTCGTCATAGGAAGGACATAGTCACCGTTCATCATCTGTGACGGAGCCATTCCGAACGCCTTCGAGAAGCAACGGGTGAAATACTTAGGATCATTGAAACCTACCTCATAGGCGATCTCAGACACGTTCATGCCACCGACCTTTCCACTGCAGATGATCTCCCTGGCCACATTGAGCCTGTAAGTCCTGATGAACTGACCGATCGACTGGCCGAAGGCGTCCTGAAGCTTGCCGTTGAGGACGCTGCGGCTCATACCCATAGACTCGGAAAGGCCGTTGATGTCAAGGTCCGGATTCTTATACAGGTCACGGATCTTAGCCATCACCTCCTCTACGAACATGGTATCTTTAGCGGCATGTCCCGACATGGAACCGGTCGAGAATACGATTGTTCGCCCAGCCATCTCCTCATTCTGCTTGAGAAGTATCTTATTCTGCTCTGCAAGTTCGTCAGCCTTCATCTGAAGCTGCTGTTTCTGCTCAGAAAGGAGCTTTGTCTGCCTGTCGACCTCCTTCTGGAGCATCTTCCTCTTTCTTTCGATAGCCTTCGTACGGATAGACACATACTCATACACAGCCAGAAGGGCCAGGAGCAGGACAATTGCTGCGAACCACCAGGTCTTCCAGAAATATGGAACCACACGGAGCTCCCTTGAATCCTCGCTCACTATTGTACCAGAGGAGTCCTGCGCAATTATTCTCAGATTATAATGTCCGCCTGGAACTATTCCATAGCGTACAAAATTCCTTTCATTCTGAATCTCTCTCCATTCATCATCAAGAGGCTCGATCTTGCAGAAATACTTTATTTCCGCATCACTTCCATAGGCAAAATCCGCAAACTGGAACGCGAATCCCTTATCCCTTTCATGGATCTTGAAAGACTTCTCATAAGTCAGATTGACTCTTTGGTCAGAGAAGATACCATTTATGAATGAGAGCCTTGCATTCTCGACAGAGCTTGGTTTCACATAGCTCGACCAAAGGATCGAGAGACCGCTCTTATGTCCCAGATAGATTGACCCGGAAGGAGACTTCACGACCGCATTGTTATAGAAAGCCATGGAAGCAAGACCGT
The DNA here is from genome assembly GCA_045599665.1 of Candidatus Cryptobacteroides sp. Taxonomy (GTDB): domain Bacteria; phylum Bacteroidota; class Bacteroidia; order Bacteroidales; family UBA932; genus Cryptobacteroides. Next base: position 21,636 of record JAZRWK010000048.1, on the reverse strand, counting down.
CAGAGACCGAGAAAGACTCAATCCGACCTGACACGATTCCCAGTCTTGAAAGGCCATTCTCCGTAGACAGCCACAGATAGTCGCCATCTGCGATGACACCTCTTATCCTATCGTCGCACAAGCCGTCTTCCACAGAATAATGAGTAAACTCCATCTTGGTAGTCGGTGCAACAGATACCTTATAGAGGCCTCCGTCAAAACTGCCTATCCACAGGTTGTCATAGACATCTATGTCAAGGAAAAATCCGAAAGACGGCTCTGAATATGTGGTGTGGCTTCCAGACTTAAGGTCTATACATGTCACTCCGCCCTGATGTCCGACCCAAAGGCGTCCATAGTTGTCCTGCTTGGCCACGAAGCAAAGACTCAGGTCCTCGTCAAAGGCCTCGTAACGGGACTCCTTGATATTATATCTGAAAAGACCTGTCCTCGAGCATATCCACATGCAGTCATTCAACGCATCATAAGCAAGGCCGTTGATGTTGTCAATCCTTGACGCAATCTCAGAGTCGGAGCCTGACGGTCTGGTGAAGACACCAGGATTCCTCATGTCTGTCACCTGAAGGTTACCTTTCATGGTACCAAGCCACATCTTTCCATGGGCATCTCCAGCGATAGCTATGACCGAATTATGGGCCAACGATGAATTCTTTGAAGAATAGTTCCTGAAATTGTAATCGCCGTCATGGAGGAAAAGTCCATGCTCGATCGAACCGTTCCAGAGACGTCCCATGTCATCGAAACAGACTGCGCTCACAGGAGAGATAGGGAGAGATGTCATGTCGTTCTCCCTATGGGTGACATTCGTGATCGGAAGTCTCTTCCTGTTCAGGATAGAGATACCGTTCAGTTCAGTGCCAAGCCAGATCTGGTTGCCTACAGCTACCATACTCCTTATGAGGTTGCCGGAAAGCAACCTTGCACCGAACTTGTTGACTTCTGAATAGATCGAGACGAATCCGTCGTCGATAGGACTATAGATATTCACACCGTTCAGGGTAGAGACAAAGACATCTCCTTCATCAACCATAGCCAGGCCTGTCACCTCATCGTGCGAAAGCGAACGCGGGTCAGATGCCGAATGCTTATATCGGACCATGGTGCCCCCTATCAGATCCAGCTTGAACAATCCGTCATTGCTGCCTATCCATATAGTATTGTCCTTCTTCAGGAATGCAGACACCTTGACGCCATCACCCAGGCTGAGCCCAGGGAACAGCCTCGTCATCTCAAGGCGTTTTTTTGATGAGACATAGAATATCTTGTACAGCTTTCCGTCAATAGATGTCCATACAGAGCCGTCTTCGTCGACATCCTTGAAATCCAGTCGGATTTCAGATTCTGTCTCAGAGCAGCAAAGGGAATCTACCTGTGACACAGAGCCTTCAGAATCAAAAGACACCCTATATATATTATTGCCGGTAGTATACCATATACACCCTTTGGCGTCAGAGGCGATGAAATTACAGTATTTCCCGTCATGCGTGAGCGTGACAGACTCAGGCATGTCGACAAGGGTGAGAGTCCTCATGTCGATCACATCGATTCCCTGCGCCGTACTCACCCACTGACGGTCGAAACGATCCTGACACGACTCGGTCACCACATTGCTGCGCAATGATGCCGGTGAAGACTTCGAATGTAGCCACACGAAGGATGACCCGTCATAACGTGCAAGTCCTCCACCGAACATGCTTATCCACATGAAGCCCTTGTCATCCTGGAAGAGGCCATCCACGTTTGTATAAGGAAGACCATCCTCGACATCAAGGATTTCTGTCGTATAGCCGTCTTCTAGCAGAGCCTGAGCCCTGACAGGAGCAAAACAGGCCGGAAACAGCAAGAAAACCAGCAGCAGTTTGTCCACCAACCCTGAAAATCCGTCTACCTTACATCCCATAGCACATAGTATTAAATGATTGCCGAACAAAGATAGTAATTAATCATAAGACGCCAACTACAAGAAAAACCAAGAAAACGCCGCCGTAGAATAAATTCGTAAAAAAAGCCATAATGCGCAATATAAAACGATAGAGAGACGCTAGAATGCCGATTGTCCACTACAACAAAACTGAATGTCCACCAAATTTTCCCCATCTCCACCAATCAATCACATCATCCACTTCACCTTATTTACAAAATAATGACCTTTGCATACCACGACTCTGGGCTACCAGAGAGAAGACACTACAAGACATCACAACGATATTTATACTATCAACCACAAATCCTTTATGTTTATTAAACAACTAACCCAGAAATTGGCAGCAATCGTAATGGTTATTGCCATGACTGCCATGAGCCTCAGCGCTCAGAACAGAGCTATCAGCGGTACTGTTGTTGACGCAGCCGGTGTTCCTGTGATCGGAGCATCTGTCGTCGTTGAGGGCAATACCACAAATGGTGCTATGACTGACCTCGACGGTAAGTTCACACTTAACGTCCCTGCAGGATCAAGTCTCAGCGTTTCATGTATCGGTTACGCTACACAGGTCATCCCTGTAGGCAACCAGTCAACTTTCAACATCGTTCTCCAGGAGGACACAGAGTTCCTCGAGGAGACAGTCGTCATCGGTTACGGTGTACAGAAGAAGTCTGACGTCACCGGTTCAGTCGCTTCAGTACGCGCAGCTGAACTTTCAAACCGTTCAACAACTGACGCAGCCGCTGCCCTCCAGGGTAAGGCTTCAGGTGTGCAGATCATCAACTCATCAGGTGCACCTGGTTCACAGGCAAAGATCCGCGTACGTGGTTACTCTTCTAACTCAGGTAACCTCGGACCACTCCTCATCGTCGACGGTCTTAAGGTAGACAACATCTCTTACCTCGACCCTTCAATGATCGAGTCTATGGAGATCCTCAAGGACGCTGCTTCTGCAGCTATCTACGGCGCACAGGCTGGTAACGGTGTCGTTCTCATCACCACAAAGAGCGGTGCTGCCAACAACGGTACATCAAGCATCACCTACGACCTCAAGATGACCCGTCAGTCTCTCGGCAAGAAAGCAGAGCTCTTCGATGCAGCAAGCTGGATCGCATACAAGGAGGCTTCAGGTTTCGACATGGAAGCTACCCTCAAGCAGAACCAGTATGACGGAACTGACACAGACTGGTTCGACGTAGTGTTCGCACCTAGCCTTTCAGCTCAGCACGCACTCACATTCCAGGGCGGCAACAACAAGGGACACTTCTTCACATCTCTCAACTACGCCAACAACGACGGTATCGTAAGAGGCGACAAGGATGTATACCAGCGTCTTTCTGCTCAGCTCAACGCTGACTACCAGCTCTACAAGTGGATCACCGTGGGTACCAACACCTCTCTCGAGAAGTACAGCACAAAGTCTGTCTCTCAGCAGGGCCGTTACGGTAACCTCATGAACGGTGTCATGACTATCGACCCTCTTACTCCAGTGTACTACTCTGACCCTAGCCAGTTCGCTACAACAATGAAGTCAGCTTACGACGAGGGCAAGAACATCCTCAGGGACCCTTCAAACGGTCTTTGGTATGCAACATCAAAGTACATTGACGACGATAACGGTAACCCTCTCCTCCAGAGAGACAAGACCGATTCTTCTAACCAGGGTATCAACATCCGTGGTACCATGTTCGCGAACATCACTCCGTTCAAGGGCTTCACATTCACATCACGTTTCGGTTACAGAATCGCTCAGTCAAACTCACATAGCTACAGCACTCCTTACTATGCCAACAAGCAGACATACTCTGACGACTACAGCATTTCTGCAAGTGCAAACAACAGCTACTACTATCAGTGGGAGAACTTCGCTAACTACAATGTAACCCTCAAGAAGCACAGCATCGGCGCAATGGCAGGTATGTCATACACCGACAACTACTCTGACGGCGTCAGCGCTAACGCTTCAGGTCCGGACATTCTCACTGGTTACGAGGACAATTTCCACTACCTCAACTATGTAAACACCAGCGACAAGACCAAGAGAGGCTTCAGCAATGCTCCTAGCATTTCAAGAAACATCTCATACTACGGCCGTATAACCTATAATTATGACAACCGTTATAATTTCCAGGCTAACTTCCGTGCTGATGCTTACGACTCTTCAAAGCTCTCTAAGCAGAACCGCTGGGGTTACTTCCCTTCATTCTCTGCAGGTTGGACACTCTCTAATGAGAAGTTCTTCAAGGACAATGTCAACAAAGACGCTGTAAACCAGATCAAGTTCCGTGCTTCATGGGGACGTAACGGTAACATCAACGTGCTCAGCGGTTACCAGTACGCTGCAACCATCGGATACAACAGCAAGCTTTACCAGTATGGTATCGAGGACGGTGCCGTTTCTTACGGTTCAGCTCCTAACGGTCTTGCAAACCCTAACCTCAAGTGGGAGACATCAGACCAGATCGACCTCGGTATCGACGCACGTTTCCTCAGAAACAGACTCACGGTCGGCATCGACTGGTATGACAAGAAGACCAAGGACCTCCTCGTATCTATTGCTCCTATCCCTGAGATCGGTGTGAACTCTACATACGTGAACGCAGGTTCAGTTCTCAACAGAGGTCTCGAGCTCGAGCTTGGTTGGAGAGACACCATCGGTGAGCTTTCATACAACATCTCAGCTAACTTCTCTACTCTCAAGAATGAAGTTACTTACCTCGATCCATCAATCTTCCGTCTTGAGAACGGCTCACAGTTCTATAACAACCGTGCAAGGACTGCATTCGAGGTCGGTTACCCAATCTGGTACATGCGTGGTTACAACATGACCGGCATCGATTCTGAGACAGGTAAGCCTATCTTCGAGGATGTCAACGGTGACGGCAGCATCGAGGACGGTGACAGAACATACATCGGTAAGGGTATTCCTGACTACACATTCGGTCTTACCCTCGGTCTCGAGTGGAAGGGCTTCGACTTCAACATGTATGGTGCAGGTGTAGCTGGTTGCGAAATCCTCAACCTCTACTACCAGGCTGATGGTCCTATGCGTAACTCACTCCGTTACTTCTACGACAACGCATGGACTCCTGAGAACAAGAACGCAAAGGTTCCTAGCTGTATCTCAGTTGTCAACGACTGGACATACTGGTCATCATCAGGCGTTATCTTCGACGGTGGTTACTTCAAGATCAAGCAGATCCAGCTCGGTTACACTCTTCCTGAGTCTCTCCTCAAGAAGGTATTCATCAAGGGCGTAAGAGTTTACTGCTCACTCGACGACTTCTTCACCTTCACCAGAAACTACCCAGGATTCGATCCTGAGACTGCAACAACTGGTTCAGCAAACGGTATGGGTCTCGACCTCGGTTCTTACCCTACAACCAGGAAGATCGTCGGCGGTATCAACATCAGATTCTAATAAACCACATTTGAAAATATGAAAAAGATTATACTTCCATTGGTAGTCTGCGCAGCAGGTCTCTTCGCTTCTTGTAGCCAGAGCCTTCTTGACATTCCTCAGAAGGGTGTCATCCCTGAGGAGGCATTCTACATCACAGACGAGGATGCAGAATCTGCAGCTACCGCTATGTACCATGGTTTCCTTACAAACATGTGTACAGTAAAGGCAATCGGTGCCAACATCTACGTAGGTTACCTCTTTGCTTTCAACCTTCCAGGTGACGACGTCTATGCAGCCTGCAAGGAGTATGGTAACAATGACTTCCAGGCATCCGTAGACGAGTTCCGTTTCGACCCTTCAAGTGATATCATTTCTACCACTTACAGAAACCTCTATCTCGTAAACTACTACTGTAACCTCATCACCGACCATTTCAAGTATGGTGAGAGCGCAGTCAAGGACAGAGTCATCTCTGAGGCTCGTGCAATGCGTGCATGGATCCACATGACACTTGCAATTGGTTGGGGAACCCCACCACTTATCGACCATGTGCTCACAGGTGCTGACAAGCCAGGCAACTACGAGGGTGGCCAGAAGGCCCTTCTCGAGTGGTGCGCAAAGGAGTGTGAGGAAGCTGCAAAGTATCTCCCTGCTGACAAGGGTGCTGCAGACAAGGAGTCTGCTGTCAAGATCACCAAGGGCTTCGCACAGACAGTACAGGGCAAGGCCCTCATCGCAGCCGGCGAGTACGAGGCAGCTATGAAGCCTCTCCATGAAATCATCGAATCAAAGTCTTACGACCTCGTTCCTGGTGACCAGATGAAGTATCTCTTCCACATCGAGGGTGACGGTAACGTTGAGAAGATCTTCGAAGGAAGCGTCGTTGAGAACGCTAACCTTTCTAACGGTACCCAGATCTGGAGAGCTACCTGGCAGCACGCAAACATGTGGTGCTGGAGAGGTGACCGTTTCCAGTTCGTTCCTTACGAGGTAGGTATGCGTGCAAACGGTTGGGGTGGACTCGGTGTCCGCACTGACTTCGCAGAGGAATTCATCGCTAACGACGGTGACTCATACAGACGTAAGTACTCTATCATCTCTTACGAGGAAGTCCTTACAGAACTCTCTTACCCTAACGACGAGGGTATGACCAAGGAGGACAAGATGAAGGATCCTAAGAGAGGTCTCAAGGATATCCGTGGTCTCTATGGAAACGGTGAGTATCTCCAGATGAAGAGAATCGTCAGCAACACCGACGTAGCTGGACATACCTCTTGGAGTGCTGCAAACTTCACTGTCTACAGATATGCTGAGGTACTTCTCATGTACGCTGAGTGCTGCGCACAGACCGGCAAGGACCTCCAGGGCGGTCTCGACTGCATCCTCCAGATCCAGAAGAGAGCAGGTATCCCTGAGGAGAACTACGCTACAGATTGTACTCTCGACGTAGTAAAGAAGGAGAAGAAGTTCGAGCTCTTCACAGAGAGCTGTCGCTACTTCGACTGCGTACGTTGGGGTGACACCGCAGGTATGGAGATCTCTGGTAAGAGCATCCCTACACTCTACGACCACTTCATCGATGTTGACGAGTCTACACGTACTGACTACCACTCACCATACGTGATCTACCGCGACTACAATGGCGAGGCAGGAAAGAAGGTAGGTTACCAGAAGGGCAAGCATGAGCTCTTCCCATTCCCTACTCTTGAAGTCTCTATCAACCCTAACATCAAGCAGAACCCAGGCTGGGGTGAATAATCCAAGGGGTAGAATAATCCGAAAGCCACTGCTCAAGCAGTGGCTTTCTTTTGTCCACCTTTTTTTCACATTTTTCCACTCCTGCAAGCTATTCATCCACTATATATATATTTATAATGGCCAATTTTGTAATAGACATAGTGGGAAATTCCCTGGAAAACTGACTTCACAAAAGTAATTAGTAACATATGAACTCCCTGATTAAATCAATCTGCGCAGCGGCAGCTTTCATTGCAACGGCAGCAACCGCAGGCGCACAGATCGGAAATCCTTTCATCCATGATCCGTCGACGATCGTTGAATGCGAAGGCAAATACTACACATTCGGAACCGGTGGCGGCGGACTCATCTCTGAGGACGGATGGCATTGGGAAAGCGGAGCAGTAAGACCTGGCGGCGGCGTTGCACCTGATGCAATGAAGATCGGAGACCGTTACCTCGTCGTTTATGCAACAGGAGCTCCTGGCGGAAACACAGGCCACAAGTCAAGAGTCTACATGATGTGGAACAAGACCCTTGACCCAAACTCACCGGACTTCAAGTTCACAGACCCTGTAGACATCGCAGGCTCTGATGGATTCGATGACTGCGACGGTATCGACCCAGGTCTTCTGATGGGCCCTGACGGACGTCTCTGGCTCGTATATGGAACATATTTCGGATACATGCGCATCGTCGAGATGGATCCTAAGACAGGTCTCGTCAAGACTGACCATGATCCAGTGGATGTCGCAATCTCATGCGAGGCCGGCCAGATGTTCTACGAGGACGGATGGTACTACCTCCTTGCGACACACGGAACCTGCTGCGACGGCATGAACTCTACATACGAGACCATCGTCGGCCGTTCAAGAGACCCTCGCGGACCATATGTCGACAATGTCGGCAGAGATATGGTACAGGGCGGAGGAAAGCTCGTCTTCGCTTCTGAGAAGCATCGCGTAGGTGCCGGACATATGACACGATACATCATCGAAGAAGGTGTGGAGAAATGTGCAGTACATTTCGAGGGCGACCTCGACCTCAGCGGCAGAAGTACTCTCGCGATCCGTCCTCTCCTCTGGGAGAACGGTTGGCCAAAGGCAGGCGAGATCCTCGCTGACGGAAAATATGGAATCGTATCTGAAAGAAGAGGCAACGCTCTCGAACTCGCAGTCAAGACTACCCGTATGCAGGGCAGCATGAGAGGTGGATTCGGAGGATTCTCCGGCGGACCTGGCGCTGGTGCACCCCGCCCAGCCAACGGAGCTGCAGCTGGTGCTCCTCAGGGTCCAGGCGCAGGCGCGCCTCAGCAGCGTCCTCAGCCACAGCCTCAGGCCATCGTTCCGATACCGGACCAGAAACTCGCTGACGTGATCGACACATGGCCAGCAGGAGACACCGGACTTCGTCTCGGCGCTGACATGTACCGTCCACACCAGGACTGGGAGATCACAGCGGTCCCTGATGCAGGCGGCTACCTTGGCGGCGCATATTACAAGATCATCATCGCTGGAACAAAGAAGGCTCTCACCGCGACAGAAGAGAAGGAAGTCATCGCAGCCGGTGAATACACAGGCGCTGACAACCAGCTCTGGAGAATCGACCAGCTCAGAGACGGCACCTACAGGATCATGCCAAAGGCCATCCCAGGATGCAACGAGGAGCTCGCACTCATAGCCATCGCAGATGCGACCCCTACACTCGGCAGGTTCGACTACAACAGCGACAATTCTAAATGGTATTTCAGAAAACATTAAAAATCACATAACACATGAACACAATTTCTAAGGCATTGATCTGCCTGGCTTCGGCCTCACTTCTTTCTGCAGCATCAGTCTCTGCACAGGAGCACAAGATCCCTGAGCTCAGCGATTACTTCACTCCTTCGACCGAGACCCCAGTCGGCACAGACAAGGACGGTTTCATCCAGAGATGGACTCTCCTCGAGCCTATCGCGACAGAGGCTTCAAGCAACAGGATATGGTCAGACGACTATCTCAAGCAGGTAGCCTACACTGAGTACTTCAAGGATCAGTTCGCAGTAATGCCAAAGGACGGCGACAAGGCCCTCATCGGCAAGGAAAAGCACATCTGGCACGCACTCGACGCAAAGAAATACTTCGTTAACCTTCTCCGCTTCGCAGACGGTTTCGGCAAGCCATACTATCAGCAGCTCTACTGGGCATTCACAATTGTGAACTGCGAGGAGGACATCGAGAATGTAAGACTCTCATGCGGTGTCAACTCTGCAGCCCTCTGGTGGCTCAACGGCGAGGAAGTCCTCATGCTTTCCAACGACCGTGACCTCATCATGGACGACTTCATGTCAAAGAGAATCACCCTCAAGAAGGGTCAGAACATCATCCGTGGTCTCGTCTGCAACGGACCTGGTATGGCTGACTTCTGCCTCCGCTTCGTAGACGAGAGCGGCAAGCCGGTGAAGAACATCACTGTATCCACAGTTCCTGCAACAACCAAGAAGAGAAAGTAAGAGATGAAAAGAACTTTGACAATCCTTGCTGCAGCCCTGATCTCAGCGGTCTCAGCATCGGCTCAGATCGGAGCCCCATTCATCCATGACCCTGCGACAGTCGTTGAATGCGACGGCAAATGGTACACCTTCGGAACCGGCGGTGGCGGACTTATCTCGCCTGACGGCTGGCACTGGGAAAGCGGCGCGGTAAGACCTGGCGGCGGTGCAGCTCCAGACGCGATGAAGATCGGCGACCGTTACCTCGTAGCTTATTCAGCGACAGGTGGTGGTGCAGCTATCGGTCACAGAGGATCAATCCTTGTAATGTGGAACAAGACCCTCGATCCTAACTCTCCTGATTTCCAGTACACCGAGCCTATGACAGTCGCTACCTCAGAGAATTTCGAGGACTGTGACGCAATCGATGCAGGTCTCTGCATGGGTCCTGACGGAAGACTCTGGCTCACCTACGGTACATATTTCGGATACATCCGCGTATGCGAGCTCGACCCTAAGACCGGCGCCCGCATCGAGGGCAACCAGGCAGTAGACGTAGCCATCTCATGCGAGGGTTCATACATGACCTACAAGGATGGCTGGTACTACCTCACAGCTACCCACGGAACATGCTGCGACGGTGCGAACTCGACATACTGTATCATCGTAGGCCGCTCAAAGAGCCCTACCGGTCCGTTCATCGACAACATGGGCAGAGACATGATGCAGGGCGGCGGAAAGCTCGTCCATGCTTCTGAGATGAGAAAGATCGGCGCAGGCCACATGGGCCGCGTAGTTCTTGAAGACGGCGTCGAGAAGATGTCTTTCCACTTCGAGGCTGATCTCGACATGGGTGGAAGAAGCACACTCGGAATCCGTCCTATCGTATGGAAGAACGGATGGCCTAAGGCAGGAGAGATCCTTGCAGACGGCAACTACGGCATCGTATCTGAGAGAAGAGGCTACGCCCTCGAGCTTGCTGTCAAGACAACCCGCATGGCCGGTGGCATGAGAGGATTCGGTCCTCAGACAGAGCCAGCCAAGCCAATGCCTGACCAGACACTCGCTGACGTGATCGGCACATGGCCTGAAGGCGACATCGACCTCCGCATCGGCGCTGACATGTTCCGCCCTCATCAGGACTGGACAATCACAGCAGTTCCAGACGCTGGCGGTTACCTCGGTGGTGCATACTATAAGATCATCATCAACGGCACAGACAGAGCCCTCACTGCAACAGCAGAGAAGGAGGTCACCACAGAGGCTTCTTTCACAGGTGCAGACAACCAGCTCTGGCAGATCGAGCAGCTTACCGACGGCACATGGAGAATCATGCCTAAGGCAGTCCCTGGATGCTCTGAGAAGCTTGCTCTCGTAGCTGTCGCTGACGGTACACCTTCACTTGGCAAGTTTGATTTCAACAGTGACAATTCAAAGTGGTCATTCAGAATTCATTAGTAGATTCTGAAGAATAACTCGCGAGCGTGCCTGGACTGATAAAAATTCCAGGCACGCTATCGTGTATTTATACGATTTTTTTAGTATTTTTGGAGGGATAAATCTTATCTGCAAATACAAATAGATGAAACCGATACGTATTTTAGCTCAGATTTCCGCAGCCGCATTGCTCTGTTCATGTGCCGGCAGCCCGGCACAACCTGTCGCAGACAGCCTCAAGGAGGCATATTCCGACGCATTCAAGATCGGCGTAGCAGTCACCCCCGGCAACATAGACGGCAGCCAGCCAAAGTCAGAAGAACTTATTCTCAAGCATTTCAACGCAGTCTCTCCAGAGAACTGCCTCAAGCCTGAAAGAGTCCACCCTACCCCTGATACATGGGATTTCGCAGAGGCTGACCAGTATGTTGAATATGCAGAGAAGCACGGACTCTGGAAACTCGGACACACTCTCTGCTGGCACAACCAGACTCCGGACTTCTACTGGAACAGACCTGACGGGACAGCAAAGAGCCGCGAGGAACTCATCGAGACCCTCAGAGAGCATATCGAGAAGGTTGCCGGAAGATACAACGGAAGGATCGACGCATGGGATGTCGTGAATGAGATCATCGGCGAACAGGGCGAATACAGAGTCAAAGGCTGGGTCAAGGCATTTGACGGCGACGGATATGAAGTTGTCCGCAACGCATTCATCTTCGCAGACAGATATGCTCCTCAGGCTGAACTTTACTACAATGACTTCAACGTCTGGAGAAAGGAACACGTAGACGGAATCGTGACCATGGTAAAGCGTCTCCAGAGTGAAAACATCAGAATCGACGGAGTCGGCATCCAGGCACACTGGGGCCTCAACTTCCCTAAGACAGAATATATCGAGCACGCAATCGACACACTGGCATCATGCGGTGTGAAAGTGCTCATCACCGAGCTTGACGTGGACGTGCTTCCACTCACCAAGGAAGGCCAGATCATCGGACAGTCCATGACTGAGCCTCAGTTCCAGCTCGCAGAGTTCAAGAAATTCCTCGATCCATATCCGGATGGAATGCCTGCGGATGTGGCAAAGCAGCTCGACGACAGATACGCAGAGCTGATGGGCATCTTCTACAAGCACAGAGACCAGATTGACAGAGTCACCCTCTGGGGACTTACAGACGACGTCTCATGGAAGAATGACTACCCTGTCCCTGACAGGACGAACTACACCCTCCTTTTCAACAGAGACCATTCAGCAAAGCCGGCATTGAACAAGCTTCTGGCAATTCCTCAGAAATAACAATAATATTTATAATACCATGAAAATCGTAATTGACTGCGACGACGCAGCTATCGGACTTAAGAAAGTCATCATCGACCACCTCACAAAGGCTGGTGCAGAAGTAACAGACCTCGATTACCTCGGAACGAAGAAGGACGCATTCTATCCTGAGATCGGCTACAACCTCGCTCTCAAAATCCAGGACGGTTCATTCGAAAGAGGTATCCTCATCTGCGGTACCGGTCTCGGAATGGCCATGATCGCAAACAAGGTAGAAGGCGTATACGCAGGTGTATGCCACGACGTATTCTCAGCAGAGAGACTCCGCAAGAGCAACGACGCACAGGTACTTACCATGGGCGCACGCGTAATCGGACCGGAGCTTGCAAAGACAATCGTGACAGCATGGCTCGCTTCAGAGTTCCAGGGCGGTGGTTCACAGCCTAAGGTAGACCAGATGAGACAGCTCGAGAAGCAGTCTTTCGGCAAGTAATAACCAGATAATAAAAGACACAGTAATATGCAGAAAATCATCAATGATCCCAGCCTCGTTGTAGACGAGATGCTCGAAGGATTCGTAAAGGTCCATACTGACCTCGTAGCAACAACAGAGAACGAGAGAGTCCTCAAGTACAAGAACGCTCCTGTACAGGGCAAGGTCGGCATCGTGACAGGCGGTGGCTCAGGTCACAAGCCAGCTTTCATCGGCTACATCGGCCGTAACATGTGCGACACAGTAGCTGTCGGCGAGCTCTTCTCATCACCTCCTGCACAGATGTTCTACGACGCTATCAGAGAGGCTGACGGCGGAAAGGGTGTAGCTGTCCTCTACGGAAACTACGCAGGCGACAACATGAACGTAGCAATGGCTATGGAGCTTGCAGAGGAAGACGGCATCAAGGTAGGAAAGGTAGTCGCTAACGACGACGTTCCTTCAGCACCAAAGGACGCAAGAGAAAGAAGACGCGGTGTCGCTGGTGAGATTCTCATGTGGAAGTGCGGTGGTGCAAAGGCTTCAATGGGCGCTGAGCTCGACGAGGTCCTCGCAGTTGCACAGAAGGCTATCGACAACACCCGAAGCATGGGTGTGGGTCTCAGCCCATGTACCCTTCCTGAGGTAGGTCACCCTAACTTCCAGATCGAGCCAGGAACAATGGAGGTAGGTATCGGCCACCACGGTGAGCCAGGTATCGAGGTAGCTCCTCTCGAGACTGCTGCACAGATCGCCCAGAGAATGTGCGACGTAATCCTTCCTGACTATCCGTTCGTTGAAGGTGACGAGGTCGTAGTTCTCGTATCAGGTCTCGGCGCAACTCCAGTCATGGAGCTTTACATCCTCTTCAACGAGGTCGAGAAGATCATGTCTGCAAAGGGCATCAAGATCTACAGGTCATACGTCGGCAACTACTTCACATCTCTCGAGATGCAGGGTGCAACCCTCTCAGTGATGAAGCTCGACGACGAGCTCAAGGAGTGCATCGACTACGAGGCAGACGCAGTATCATTCAAGCAGTTCGGCAAATAATTCAACAGGAAAGAAATGGAAAAATTCACACAGGACAACGGTAGCGTAATCGTTGACAAGCTCATCCTCGCAATACAGGAGAACAAGCAGTACCTCAGCGACATCGACGGAAAGATCGGTGACGGTGACCATGGCATCAACATGAACAAGGGATTCACCCTCTGCCGCGAGGCTCTCGACAAGGAGGCAGGAAACCTCTCATACAGCCTCAAGACTCTCGGCCGCATCCTCATGATGAAGATCGGCGGTTCAATGGGACCTCTCTACGGAAAGTTCTTCTGCGCAATCAGCAAGGCTCTCGAGGACAAGCAGGAAATCGGCATCGCAGAGTACAACGAGGCTTTCCAGGCTGCTCTCTCAGACATCAGGAAGATCTCTCCAGCCCAGGTAGGTGACAAGACCCTCATGGACGTACTCATCCCATCTGCAGCTACCATGGAACAGGCTGTCGCTGACGGCAAGTCATTCCCACAGGCCCTTGATGAGATGTGCGCAGCTGCCGAGGCAGGCCGCGACAGCACAATCGACATGGTCGCAAAGATCGGTCGTTCAAGCCGTCTTGGCGAGCGCTCAAGAGGTGTGATGGACGCAGGTTCAGCATCTTGCTGCCTCATCATCTGCACCATGGCAAACGCTATCAAGGAACTCATTCAGGCATAAACAGGAATCTATATGTTGATCGTACTCTTACTTGTCGCCATCGCATTCATCGTCATCTCGACGACCAAGTTCAACCTCCATCCGTTCCTCGCCCTCATCCTTGCGGCGATCGGATATGGCCTCCTCTCAGGAATGCCGCTGAATGAAATCGTCACCTCGGTGAACACAGGATTCGGCAACATCGTAGGACAGATCGGAATCGTAATCGTAGTAGGCTGCATCATAGGTGCCTTCCTCGAGGAATCGGGAGGCGCCTATGTTATGGCCAGGAGCACAATGAGACTCTTCGGAGAAAAGAGGGTTCCCCTCGTGATGCTCATCCTTGGATACATCATCTCCATCCCTGTCTATGCTGACTCCGGCTACGTCATCCTCACACCGCTCAACAGGGCAATCACCAAGAAGGCAGGCATCTCATTCGCCTGCACCGCGATCGCCCTCTCGCTCGGACTTACCATCACCCACTGCCTCGTCCCACCGACCCCAGGCCCGATCGCAGGCGCAGCGATCATGGAGGCTGACCTCGGACTGGTGATCCTCACCGGCTTCATCTCATCCCTCCTCGTGCTCCTCGTCGCATACTTCTTCGTTACGAAGTATGCTGCAAAGACCTACATCGACCCGTCTCCGGACCAGAACGACGCAGAAATCGAGAAGAAGGTGGCCAACGCCCCATCGGCGTTCAAGTCCTTCGTTCCGATCTTCGTACCGCTCATCCTCATCGTGCTCAAGTCAGTGTCTGACTTCCCTACCAATCCACTGGGAGAGGGATCTTTCAAGAACATCGTAGGATTCATCGGACAGCCTGTAGTGGCTCTCCTCATCGGTATGTTCTTCTCATTCTTCCTTCCTAAGAAGTTCAACTCGGAGATGCTCTCGACCACCGGTTGGGTCGGAAAGGCGCTCACATCCGCTGCAGTCATCATCATGATCACAGCAGCCGGCGGCTCGTTCGGTCGCGTGCTCAGCGACTCCGGCATCGCAGAAGTCCTCAAGGACTCACTCTCCAAGTTCAACCTCGGAGTATGGCTGCCATTCATCATCGCTGCAGCCATCAAGACATCGCAGGGATCTTCGACAGTGGCTATCGTCACCACAGCATCGATCATCGCCCCTCTCGCAGGTGTCCTCGGCTTCGTCAGCCCTATGGAAAGAGCTCTCGCAGTCACTGCGATCTGCTCAGGCGCAATGGTCATCTCACACGTGAACGACAGCTTCTTCTGGGTAGTGACACAGATGTCAGGAATGAGCATCAAGCAGGGTTACAAGTTCCATGGACTCGGAACCTTCATCGGAGGTCTCACATCAATGGTTGCCGTATGGGCAATGATTACATTCTTCTGCTAGAATTCTTATTACCAAACAATATAAAATGAACAAGAAAGTTATTCTCAACGTAGAATCGGTCTACACATCAAACGCCTTCATGATCGACGGAAAGGCATATGTAGGCGCAGGTTCTGAGACAACTCCTGCAGTATACCTCCATGATATCGCTACAGGCGAGTCAGATCTCGTTGCAGGCTGCCCAGGCGGAGTGATGAGCTTCGTACCTGTACCTGGCAACCCAGACGTATTCTTCTCAATCATGGGTCTCTTCCCTGGTTTCCAGGGCCTCGAGGCCGGTGTATTCATGCATCGCAGGACAAACGGAACATGGGAGACAAAGAGGGCCATGCACCTTCCTTTCGCCCACCGCTGCGACATCGTCACAGTAGACGGAAAGAACTATCTCTTCGGAGTATCATGCAGCAAGCACAAGGACGACATTCCAGACTGGACAAGAGCCGGTGAGGTATACGTAATGGAGCTTGATGCAGAGGGCAACCCTTCAGAGCCAGTCCTCGTAGACAACACAATCTTCAGGAACCATGGCATGCTCAAGATGGACGGAAAACTCTACATCTCAGGTCAGGAAGGAATCTTCCGCCTCGAGCTTGAAGGCGGCAAGTGGAGCCTCGTCAAGGTCTTCGGCAACGAAGTCAGCGAGTTCGGATTCGTCGACCTCGACGGTGACGGACAGCTCGAGATGGCAACAATCGAGCCTTTCCACGGCGAGAACATGAAGATCTACAAGTGCGTCAACGGTTCATGGGAGGAGAAATTCAACCATACCATCTCATTCGGTCACGGTCTCAGCTGCGGCGTATTCAACGGAGAGCCTATCGTAGTGGTAGGTAACAGACGCGGCACCTTCACCCTTGACGTCGTAAAGGCAAAGGACTTCGCTGCCGGCGAGTTCACAGTCGAGCAGATCGAGCAGGAGGCAGGTCCTACCCAGACACAGGTATTCACTGTAGACGGTACAGACTACATCCTCTCAGCAAACCAGAAGAAGAACGAGGTTGCACTCTACACAAAGTAAAAGAACGTTTATAACACATCAATAAAATGGACAACAAGAATAAGAAGATCGGTTTCATCGGCATGGGCGTAATGGGCAAGCCGATGGCTAAGAATCTTGTAAAGAACGGCTTCTCACTCGTAGTATTCGACGTGAAGCCAGAGCCGGTTGCAGAGCTCGTAGCAATGGGCCAGGAGTCTGCAGCATCTCCAGCAGAAGTTGCAAAGAGATCAGATATCATCATCACAATGCTTCCTAACACCCCACACGTGATCAGCGTAATCTCTGGTCCTAACGGCGTGCTCGAGGGTGTAACCCCAGGCAAGATCATCATCGACATGAGCTCAGTCTCACCTGTAGCTTCAAAGGACATGGCTGCTCTCGCAGCTGAAAAGGGCTGTGAGTTCCTCGACGCACCTGTAAGCGGTGGCGAGCCTAAGGCTATCGACGGAACAATGTCTATCATGATCGGCGGCAAGAAGGAAGTCTACGAGTCAGTACTCGACATCTTCAAGGCAATGGGTGACTCAGCAGTCCTCATCGGCGAGGAGGTAGGCGCAGGCAACATCTGCAAGCTCGCCAACCAGATCATGGTGGCAATGCACCTCGCAGCTGTATCTGAGGCCATGGTATTCGCAGAGAAGGCAGGCGTAGATCCTGAGAAGGTATACCAGGCAATCCGTGGCGGTCTCGCAGGCTCAGTAGTCCTCGACGCCAAGATGGACAGGATCCTCGACCGCAACTTCAAGCCAGGCGGACCTATCTGGATGCACACAAAGGACCTCATCAACGTAAGAGATGCAGCCCTCCAGATCGACGCTCCTATCCCTATGACAACCCAGATCCTCGAGGCCATGAAGGCATGCAAGTGCGACGGCAAGTCATTCGACGACCACTGCGGTATCGTACAGTACTGGGAAAAGCTCGCTAACGTGACTATCAAGAGAAGGTCATAATTTGACCGATTTTTAATACTAAAGTGCAGATTTCTTAAAACGGTTGAAGTCTGCACTTTGTATATTTGTACTTGCAAAAGAGCAAAACAACACTAATCACAAATATCATGAAACATTTACTCAGTATGTTTGCTGCAGCCGCTCTTCTCGTCGGCTGTTCAGCACCACAGGAAAAGGCTGCTCCTATCCTCACCGTAGAAGGTGGACAGATCCAGGGTATCAGTACAGAGATCCCAGGCGTTGACGTCTACAAGGGAATCCCTTACGCAGCTGCTCCTATCAAGGAAAACCGTTGGAAAGAGCCTCAGCCAGTTGAGCCTTGGACCGGCGTAAAGGTCTGCGACCGCTTCGCAAACCCAAGCTACCAGCACATCCAGTACAAGGGTGGTTACTACACAGAGTGGGGTTATGGTGACGAGGCTCCTTTCAGCGAGGACTGTCTCTACCTCAACGTATGGACAAAGTATGCAGGCCAGCCTAACGCAAAGAAGGCCGTTGCAGTGTGGATCCACGGTGGTGGTTACCGCGAGGGCTTCGGTACAGAGCCTGAGTTCGATGCAAAGGCATGGGCAGAGAAGGACGTTGTCATCGTGACTATCAACTATCGTCTCGGTGTATACGGCTTCCTCACACACCCTGAGCTTTCAGCAGAGAGCGCACACGGCGTATCAGGTAACTATGGTATCCTCGACCAGATCGAGTCACTCAAGTGGGTCAAGAAGAACATCGCTCAGTTCGGTGGCGACCCTGACAACGTGATGATCTTCGGTCAGTCAGCAGGTGGCGGTTCAGTGAAGACCCTCTGCGAGTCTCCTCTTGCACGCGGTCTCTTCCACAAGGCTGTCATCCAGTCTGCAGGTGGTCTTACACTTCCTGGACAGGGCAGTTCAATGGGCAGCCGTCGCGGTGGCTTCCCTGGTTTCGGCACACCAGCTGCACAGGAGAAGAAACTCGCTGCTTACAAGGCTCCAATTGCACCAGAAGGCCTCAACGCTCTCCAGAGAGCCGAGTTCAACACAAAGGTTGTCATGGACTGGGCAGGTTACAACACACTTGCTAAGATGCGTGCTGCTGACACTGAGGTCATGCACTCAGTTGGTACAATCTACAACAACGCTACAGGTAACTTCGGCAGCATCTCAGGTTCTCCAATCGTGGACGGTTACGTATCACTCGAGAGCTTCGACGCAGCTGCTATCGACGGCTCACTCGCAGACGTTCCATATATGATGGGTTACACTCTCAACGACATGGGTGACATGGCAGAAGGCGTAAAGGCATTCGGTCTCAACCGTGAGGAGAAGGGCAACAAGTGCTACGCTTACGAGTTCGCACGTCCACTCCCAGACGATGGCTCACATCCTGAGGTAACCGCACGTCTCAAGGGCGCATTCCACTCATCAGAGCTCTGGTTCGTCTTCAAGTCTCTCGAGCACTGCTGGAGACCTTGGACAAAGGGTGACTGGGATCTCGCCGAGAAGATGCTCACAGCTTGGACAAACTTCGCTAAGTACAGCGATCCTAACGGTCCAGACGGTGGCGTATGGACTCCAATCTCAAAGGAGAACCAGAACTTCATGCTCTTCAAGCTCGACGCTAACGATGTTGAGGCTTCAGAGATGGGCGCTCCTATCAAGGCTAACTAATTCGTTGTACGAATAATCTGAACCATGCGGCAGGCCCCTTCCGGAAGCCTGCCGCTTTTCGTGTCCCCGCCCCCGACTGCCGCACCACACGGTGCCCACCATCCCAGCGACGCCCGTCCATCGCCTCCCACCTAGCGCAGATTACCGCCGAAGTGGCGTAGGTGGGAACTAATTTCGACCACTTACCGCAGAATCTCGCCGATATGACGTAGGCAGGCAGAATAAGCTCCCACTTACCGCAGAATCTCGCCAATATGACGTAGGCAAGCAGAATAAGCTCCCACCTAGCGCAGATTACCGCCGAAGTGACGTAGGTGGAAGTCAGAATATCATTGAGGGCAGCTGAGATTTGAGGATAATTCCGTAGATTTGGGGAAAGACATTAATTCAAGGTACCATGGACAGGAAATACGCAGTAGGAGTTGACGTCGGAGGACAGACCTCGAAGATCGGCATTGTAGATAAGGATGGAAATGTCCTTTCTCAGAGCGTCATCCGCTCGGATGTTTACGGCAAGGATGCCGAAGCCTTCATCTCGGCGCTTGCCGAGGCGATAAAGGCTGTCATCGCGCAGGCCGGAAAGAGCGCTGAGCAGGTGGCAGGAGTAGGAGTAGGAGCACCTAACGGCAACTACTACGACGGCACGATCTCCAATGCGCCGAACCTTGCCTGGGCAGCCCAAGGGAGCGTGGAGTTCTCGAAGATCCTGAGTGGAAAACTCGGCCTGAAGGTCACTCTGACGAATGATGCTAACGCTGCGGCCGTCGGAGAGATGACCTACGGCGCAGCCAAGGGAATGAAGGATTTCATAATGATCACCCTCGGAACCGGAGTAGGCAGCGGAATCGTGATTGACGGGAAGGTGCTCTATGGCCATGACGGCTTCGCCGGAGAGTTAGGTCACGTATGCGTTGAACGCCAGAATGGCCGCCTGTGCGGATGCGGCAAGAAGGGATGCCTCGAGGCCTACTGCTCGGCAACCGGCGTTGCACGTACCGCAAAGGAATGGATAGAAAGCAGCGACGAACCTTCGTTACTCAGAGAGATTGCCAAGACGAAGTCCGGTTCTGCAGAATACGATATGATCAATTCGAAGGACGTCTTCGATGCCGCCGAGCAGGGCGATGCCATGGCACTGAGGATATTCGACTATACAGGTGAGCTCCTCGGACGCACGTTCGCGGATTTCATCGCGTTCAGCGCCCCTGAGGCGATAGTCCTCTTCGGAGGTCTGGCACGTTCAAGGAAATATCTCGAGACTCCCATCCGCAATGCGATGGAAGAGAATGTCATGAAGAACTGGAAAGGTAAGGTGAAGCTTGTGTTCTCCGCCCTCAAGGAGTCTGACGCCGCCATCCTCGGAGCTTCCGCCCTCGCCTGGTAGGTCTTCAAACCTCTATACTTACTGCGACCTCTTCTTTCTTGCGCCAAGCGCAAAAAAGAAGAGGTTGCGGCTTTCCCCAAAACCGCAACCCCGTATATAAAACGAACTTAACAAATAGACATGAAAGGATTGTTTCATTGTCCTCTGCAAATATAGAGATATAAATTCAAATTGCAAGGGAAATTTAAGATTTTAATCAAATTTATTTCACTTCTTACAATTTGCAATCATAAAACAATTTAAGGTCTAGCTCCTCCTATACTCACTCGGAGTCATCCCCGTATGGGCCTTGAAGTACTTGTAGAACACAGACTGATTCGGAAAATGCAGCCTGTACACAATCTCCTTTATAGTTGAGTCTGAATACTTTAGAAGATTCTTCGCCTCGAGGATGACAAACGAGTCTATCCACGTCAGAAATCCTGAGGATGTGGGACGACAGGCTCAGCACGATCGAGTTCTCCCTTATATTATATGTATGGAGTAGGGCTATTTTTGAATTTAGAACTCGATCCTATAGCAGAAGTTCGGCAATATCGGGAGCAGAGCGAGCTGCTTCCATGAATCAGTCTGATCATCGTAGTAGATCATGAACGGGTTGAAGTGGTTCGTGACGTTGCAGACACCGATGTTGACGTCATGAGTGAGCCTGCCCCTCCTGAACGAGAATCCGTATCCAAGGTCAAGCCTCAGGACTGTCGGCATGTGGAAGTTGTTGACCCCTGAATAGTAGTCTGCAACCCACTCAGAGCCGGGAACCGTCATGTCGTACTTCTGCGACGCACCGTTCTCCCAATGGCCGCTCTGAAGCGTGAACGCCGCACTGACGCCCTTCCACTGGACCGTCGCATTAAGGACATGCCTG
>JAZRWK010000047.1:0-65797 GCA_045599665.1 Candidatus Cryptobacteroides sp. | reverse complement strand
TACTGAACAGGTCTAATACCCACTGCAAATACAAGGATCTAGAGGGGCCCATAGTTCACCTATCAGTTTATTCAAAGATACAATAAAAGAACACCATGACTCCATATTGAAATCATGGTGCAAATCTAAAAGAGGGGCCCGGCCGTCAGGCAGGGAGGGACGAGCGAAGCGAGGGTTTCGGCAGCACAGGAGCGTTCCGGCACCGGGGCTATCTCTTCGGATAGCGGATGGTGAAGCAGGCGCCGCCGAGGGTGAACGAGCGGCTGTAGAAGATCTCTCCGCCGCAGCGGTCGATGATATTCTTGCAGATGGCAAGTCCGAGACCGGTACCGCTGCTCTTGGTAGTGAAGTTAGGGGTAAAGAGATGTGAGCGGTTCTCATCCTTGACGCCAGGGCCGTTGTCCTCAAAGACGATATCGTAGAATCCGTCCTTGTTGCTGTTCCTGATAGAGAGCATGATCTCACCCTTAGGAACCTCACGACCATCCTCCGCTGCCTCACGCTGGAGGCCCTCGATAGCCTGGACAGAATTGGTCAGCAGGTTCACGAACACACGGGTAAGCTGAGGCTTAGGGCCGGAAACCCATGAATTCTGGAGGCCTATATACTGGATAGAGATATTTTCCCTGTCGCCGAACAGCGCCACCTCGTCGGTAGCGAGCTTGTCAAGATTGATGTCCACAGGCTCCTCGCCATAGAGTTTAGCGAAAGTCGAGAACTCGTTCGCAGTGTCGGTAAGCTGGTCGATGCTGTCCATCACCACATTGACGATACTGTCGAACTTGTCCTGCCATGACGGGTCGTTCTTGCTCTTGAGACGGATGATTCTCTGGATCTGGAGCTTGATTGGAGTAAGCGGATTCTTGATCTCATGCGCCACCTGACGCGCCATCTCGCTCCATGCCCTGTCACGCTCGAGCTGAGCTGCCTGCTTGCTGCTCTCAGAAAGGTCATGCACCATCCTGTTGTACGAATCCACGAGGGTCGATATCTCGTCATCCCTGTCGTAGAAGATATACTCGAGGCCGTTGGTCTTGGCCTGTCCCATCTTCGTACCCATGTCGATCAGAGGGCCGAACATCTTCTCCACGACCTTGGCCGAGAACAGAGCAGACATGAGGAGGAGAAGGAAGAACACAGTGAAGATGAAGCAGGCATGGAAAAGGGCCTCATCCCTGAAGCCGAGGCCGGCGTCGGTATAAGGCGTGCTGACGATAGCCAGCATGTCTCCGTCGCTGTTGAACACCGGTGCGGACATGGTATATATACCCCTGTCCTCTATCTTTTCCTTGTGGATGTAGTATCTCTTGCTGTTATAGATGATATTCTCATAAGCCTCACCGTTGAGTCGGGTACCGATGGTCAGTCTCTCGAATATCTCAGGGAAAGTAGAGACGACTATCCTTCCGTCCGTCGAGAACAGAGAGATATCGGACTTGGTATAGGCACTGATGTTTCCAAGCTGGTTCCTGAAATCGTTAGTCACAAGCTCGGCAGGAGAATGGAGATAGCGGCTGTTGGCCTCAACGAGCGACTGGATGGTGTTTATCTTATTGACCATCAAATCATTCAGGTTACTGTTGTTGCGTCGGTAGATGAACAGTACGCTGACAGATGCCATGGAAATGAGGACAGCGGTCAGAGAGAGGAGAAGGACAGTGTTGATCCTCTGCCTGTAGTAGTTCTTGGCAAACTGCTGACGCCTCTTCGTTCCGATCTTAGGGATCGAGCAGAACGAGAACGCGAACAGAGAAAGCATGAACAGCGCGACCAGATACTTGGTCACCTCATAGATCCTCCTTGAGATCACGACCACCTCCTCGTCTGAGACAGGAGTGACGAAATGGATATAGTTGTCACTCTTGACATGGCCCATGGTACCCTGGTCCATCGCCCTCTCCATACGTCCGGAGAAGACAGTCGGATAGGCGAAGTCACCATGGTAAGCGACAAGCTTGCCGCCAAGATATTTCGCGTATGAGTAGTTCTGAGGGATATGTACCGAACCAGGACGCTCGGCATTTATGATCGCACCGTATCCGCTCACCTCGTTCTCCGCCTTATCCTCGATCGCGATAAGCAGACGCACCACGCCGAGTACGCGCGTATAATAGGTGAAGATGCCGGTATACTGAGCCCTTCCTACAGCTGAGCGGGAGTACATGAAACGGGAGTTGTCCGCAAGCGGAGTTCCGTTCTGGAGACGCTCGTTGAAGTAGCGGAGCAGCATCGCGTCGGCATCCGAATCCCTGAACATATACATATCCACATCGTAGTCGCCGGTGATGCGGCTCAGATAGCTTTCGTTGATTCTGCTGGTAATGACGTTGAAATCTCTTCCCATGGATATGAGGGATGAGATAAGGCCGTCGTTAGCAATGGACCCCTCGACCGAACGGAGCTGGATCTCGAAAGGAAGGTTCCTGTCGATCGCCAGACGGTTCGCCCAGATCTCCGCCCTTCCGCCCTCGCGCCTGAAGCTGAGAGAAGATGCCATGAAGATGAGATAAGATGCGCCGAGCAACGACAGCACCGCACGCCACAGAAGCGAGAAGGCGTCGTATCCCCTGCCGGTGACTATCTTCATGACCGGTCCCATCATCTGGATGAGGAGACACAGCGCGACGAAGAGCATCAGGTACGAGACATAGACATAGACAGTCTGCATCGAGATGCTGGCCACTTGGAAAAGCTCGAGGTTTATGTTCGAGTTGAATATGAGGCTTCGGAAAGACACATGGACATAGACCATCACCAGAGCGGCTATGGCGACGATGGTTCCGGAATAGACCGCCAGTCTCTTCTTCGTGTTCTTCGCCATGACATAGGTCAGGATGGCGCGGCGCGGAAGGAAGAGACAGAGGACCATGGACAGCATCCACAGATTGATTATCAGCACAGCTCCGAGCGAATAGAACAGGGAGCCGTCGGCGTAGACCATAGGCGAGAAAAGTTCCGCCGAAGTCCTCATTCCGTAGCCTATCAGGAAGAAGAACATGCAGGCGATCGTGACAAGGCCCGCACTCAGCAGCGCACGGCCGCGCGTACGTTTCCTCGCAAGGAAAAGCAGGATGCCTACTATGACAAGGAACACAGAGAGCCAAACGGCCCATGAATCAGGGAGCACGGCTATCACCGTGGCGTTCTCCTGTATGACCTTGAACTGAGGGACTCCTTCGACCGACACCACCGAGCCTCCGCTGTAGGACACAGGATACACTGCGAAACGGTCGGAAAGCTTGAGACGGCGGTTCACGCCGTTGTAGGTATCGTTGTCCAGAGTGTTGCGGATCATCAGACCGCCGACCACGAAAGTACCCTCGTTGTCGCGCATACCCTTGACGAGGTACCACGAAGGGCCGATGTTCATATAGCTGACAGCTGTGTCCACGTCACACAGAGGAGACACCACGTTGAACCTCAGGTTCGAGAAGTGCTGGATATACATCCTCTGGCTGATGTCGTCATTGTCGAGAGTGAACTGGTTGTACCAAGACTTCAGCGAATCGTTCACATATCGGTACACGACCATATCCGAAGGCAGGTCCTTTATCTCAGGCCACTCGACCCGCGGACTGACCATCGCCTGGCGCATATAACCTTCCAGCGACTGCATCCTCAGCTCCAGCCTCTGTTCGAGCTTGCGCGCCGTGAGGGCAGTGATGTCATGGCTCCTCTTTGCCAGATAGGCCACCGACAGGACACATGTCGCGACGACGATCAGGAAGACCCATGTGTTCTTCCTCACCGTCCGGGAAATATATGTCCATATCCTGTCCATGGTACCTTCGCTTCTCTGTCTTATTCGTGATGGTACGGCTCGCCCTTAATGATCGTGAACGCCCGGTAGAGCTGCTCTGCAAAAATCGTTCTCACCATCTGATGGGAGAAAGTCATCGCAGAGAGGGACATCTTGCCGTTCGCCCTGGCATAGACCGCATCGGAGAAACCGTAGGCGCCACCGACTATGAACACTATGTCCTTGCTGCTGCGGCTCATCTTGTCGCGGAGGAACTGGGCGAACTCAAGCGAGCGGTACTGCCTGCCATGTTCGTCGAGAAGGATGACGTCGTCTGAAGCCTTGAGCTGGGAGAGAAGTATGTCACCCTCCTTGGTCTTGATCTGTTCCTTGCTGAGAGCGGAGACATTCTTGAGTTCCGGAATCTCGACAAGGCTGAACGGGATGTAATGGGTCAGTCTGGACACATATAGATCCAGTCCAGTCCTTACCCAGGCCACATCTGTCCTGCCCATTGTGAGAAGTGTAATCTTCATCGGCGTCTTTCCTTACAACTATATAGGCAAATATAGAAATGTGGCTTGGTATTTGCAATAAACAGAGGGTCTATTTATCCTTTATTGTACAATGAAAAAGGCTCTGTTACTCGTTCTCGCTTCAGCTTTTGCCGCTCTGATGGCAAGGCCCGCAGCGGCGCAGAACAACAACGGTGAGTACGACGTGTTCGTTCCGATTGCCAAATATCTGAAGGCTGGAGACGCAGAGAAGCTCTCTGCATGGTTCTCAGAGAACCTGGAAGTCTCAGTCTCAGCGTCCTCGCGCGACGTAAGCCGTAATCAGGCCAAGCAGATCGTGAAATCATTCTTCGACACTCACACTCCAAGGGAGTTCACAATCACCCACAAGGCCGGTCAGGGCAACAACAAATACGCTCTGGGCAACCTCAACGCAGGTGGAGAAGTGTTTGGAGTGACGATTTTCGTAAGCCGGAAGGACAACAGTTATTTCATTCAGCAGTTAAAGATAGAAAAAGCAGACTAAAGGATAAGTTTGGCACATTAATTGGAATAAGACAATACGGTTAGTTTTAGTATTAGTTACTAATTTGGTTAATAAGAACAAAAGGGCTCGTCGCGATGACGAGCCCTTCTGTTTTTCTGTGACTTGGTCAGAAGTTACACTCTCTGGCCGTATGAACGGTCTGTTGTGTTGACTGTGATGACATCGTCTGTGTTGATGAAGAGAGGAACCATGATCTTAGCGCCGGTCTCGAGGACAACCTCCTTGAGGGCACTTGTAGATGCGGTGTTACCCTTCACTGCAGGCTCTGAATAGGTAACCTTGAGAGTTACGTATGTAGGGAGCTCGCAGGTGAGGCATCTTTCCTCTTCTACGACGAACATCATCTCTACGTGCTGTCCCTCCTTCATGAGGTCAGCGTTCTCGACTACGTCCTTAGGGAGCTGGATCTGCTCGAAGGTCTCCTCGTGCATGAAGTTGAATCCATCCTCCTCAGCATAGAGGAACTGATATGGACGTCTCTCGACATTGATAGTCTCGATCTTCGCGCCAGCGGTGAAGGTGTTCTCAAGGATACGACCGTTCTCAAGGTTGCGAAGCTTTGTCTTTACGAAAGCTGGACCCTTACCTGGCTTTACGTGCTGGAACCATACGATTGAGCATGGCTTGCCGTTGAAATTGAGGAAAAGTCCGTTCTTGAAATCTGCTGTTGTTGCCATATAAATTAAGTAATTACTTGTATTCTTGACTTTTTGCGGCGCAAAAATACGAAATATTTCGGAAAAGAAAAAGAGCCCGGCACATAACCGGGCTCTAAAATGCTGCTTAGCTATCTGCTAGAGGCTGTCGCCGAAGTCTGCCTTGAACTTCTCTACGAGCTTCTCCTGCCAGTTGCCGATCTCCTTCATACGGCCGAAGAAGAAGCGGAGAACCTCAGGCTCCTCAACCCACTCGAGACCACCGATGAGGTTTCTGTTGTCCCAGAGCCACTTAACGCGGTCTGCAACATACTTGATCTGAGAGAGTGTGAATACACGGCGTGGGCATGCAAGACGCTGGAGCTCAAGCTCTGCATAGCGCTCTGTTCCATCTGGTTCACGCTGCTCTGACACTGTACCACGCTCCATACCACGGATACCTGAGATGATGTAGAGTGCTGTACCTACTGCTGCTGCAGGATACTGGTTGTGAGGCATGTCTGGAACGAAAGCACCTGCGTTGAGGTGACATCCAAGACCACCTGCAGGGAGGATCACTGGAACGCCGTAGTCAGCAAGCTCCTTTGCAAGAGCCTCGATGAACATAGGTCCCTGGCTGATGTAATCCATATCCATAGACTCGTAAAGACCCTGTGCCATAGCCTCCATTGTACGTACGTCGATACCACCATAGGTAAGGAAGCCTTCGTACAGAGGAATGAACGGCTGGAGCATCTTTGTCCACTTAGGATCCTTTGAGCAGATGATACCACCCTTAGAGAAGCTGAGCTTACGTGCTGAGAAGTAGATGAGATCGAAGTGATCGGCAAGGAGATGATAGATATCCTTTACCTCCATGTACTTGCAGCGAGCCTCGCGGGTCTTCATGAAGTAGATGTTGTCCTGGAGAAGAGATGCATCGAGGATCGAGAGACAGCCTGTCTCGTGACAGATGTCGGTAACTGCGAGCATGTTCTCGAGAGATACAGGCTGACCACCGATGAGGTTGGTACCTGCCTCAACACGTACATATGCCACATTCTCAGCGCCGATCTCGCTGATACGCTTCCTGAGAAGATCGAGGTCGTAGTCTCCCTTGAAAGGATCGTTGCTCTGAGGGATGAGGCCCTTAGGCTGAACGAGCTCCTCGACAGTAGAACCTACACGTGTTGCATGAGCCTTTGTAGTTGTGAAGTGGAAGTTCATGAGAGCAACCTTGCCTGGTCCGCAGAAAGCTTCAGCAAGAATATTCTCACAGGCACGTCCCTGGTGAGTAGGAAGCACGTTCCTGCATCCGAAGAGTTCGTCAACTGCGTCAACTACACGGTTGAAAGTCTCACATCCTGCATAAGCATCGTCCGCCTTCATCATTGCTGCGAACTGGAGGTCTGACATAGCGTTCACACCTGAGTCTGTGAGCATATCGAGGAATACGTCCTTGTTCTGGAGAAGGAATGTGTTGTTACCAGCCTCCTGCATCTTCCTGAGACGCTCGTCAACTGGAAGGAGGTTGAGCTTCTGGACCATACGTACCTTATGCATTTCGAGAGGTACCTGGTTCTCTGACTTGTAGAATTTTACTGCCATGATTGTCTTATTTTGATTGTTATTATTCCTAGTATGTGATCAGGGTATGCAAGTTTAGTGGATATACAAGGAAAAAGTACGAACATTTTTACCGATTTTCATACCATTTTTACATATTAATCAATTTTATACCATAATTACCGACCATAGTTACTGAATTTATAACTACATTTGTGCCATGATTACGGTAAGGAACATGGATGAGTACAACAGGTACTTCCATCAGAGCACTTCACATCCTCTGGTTTCTGTCGGCGAACTGGCAAGAGCGGACCTGAGGCTTTTCGAGCCGACGGATTTCGGCATGTACTGTGTTGTCCTCATGGACGAGGACTTCGGCCGGCTGAACAAGGACGGCCAGAGCATCCGCTACAACGCCGGGACACTCTTCTCGCTGAGGCCCGGACAGGTTGTTTCCATGGACCTTGACTACACCGTGCGCCCGAGGGGCTGGATGCTGGCGTTCCGCCCCGAACTTCTTGAGAAGACGGGACTGGGACGAGACTTCTATATGTTCAATTTCTTCTTTACAGACAAGGCGGAGGCAGTCGGACTGAGCGACACCGAGCGAGGTATCATCCTGAACTGCTTCGCGAACATCTTCGCCGAGCTCAGCACTCCCGTGGACTACCTGTCAGACCAGCTGATCCGACTGGGCATCGGCCAGATGCTCAGCTATTTCAAGAGATTCCATGAGCGGCAGTTCAGCGAGTCTGCGATCAAGACCGGTTCCCTGGTCCAGGAGATGGATGTAATGGTGGACAATTATCTTTCAAGCGGACAGCCAGCCCAGAAGGGACAGCCGACCGTTGCATGGTGCGCCGCGCAGTTCAACCTCACTCCGAATTACTTCGGCGACCTTGTGAAGAAAGAACTGCACACGACTGCGCAGGACTTTCTGCAGGAGAAGATAGTCTCAGCGGCAAAGAGACTGCTGCTTGAGACAGGAATGTCTGTGAGTGAAGTTGCGGAGGAACTGGGATTCAGCTACGCCAACCACTTCTCAAGGATGTTCGCAAAAAGAGTAGGGGTCTCGCCTCTTAAATTCCGCAAGACAAAGAAGTAGCGACTGCCTCAAGCAGCCACTTAGGGGTCGAGGTCGCACCGCAGACACCGACCGTGTCGCCGTCCCTGAACCACGAAGGGTCGAGTTCGGACTCGGTCGTGATATGGTAGACATTCTCGTTGACGCTCCTGCACAGGTCGAAGAGGACCTTTCCGTTAGAGCTTTCTTTTCCGGCGACGAAGACGACCACGTCGTGGTCCTTCGCGAAAGCCAGAAGCTGTTCATGGCGGGATGCGACCTGTGAGCAGATTGTGTTGTGGACCACGATCTCCCCTTTCACCTTTTCCCTCAGCACCTGGCATATCCTGTCGTAGCCCGAAGGACTCTTGGTAGTCTGTGAGAAGACCTCCATAGGACCGTCAAGATTGATCTCCCCTGCCTCAAGCGCCTTGCTGAGCATCTCCATGTTCTCGATGACGACGGCATCTCCCCCGACCTGGCCGACAAGTCCGAGGACCTCGGCATGTCCGACCTTTCCGAAGATGACGACCTGACCACCAGAAGGCTTGACGCGGGCATAGGCCTCGCGGATCGTCTTCTGGAGTTTCAGCACTACCGGGCAGGTGCAGTCGATGAGCCTGATTCCGCATTTCTGCGCCAGTTCGTAGGTCGAAGGGGGTTCCCCGTGGGCACGGATGATCACGTCTGCACCTTCAAGCGACGGGAACTGGTCCCTGCCGACGGTGACCAGGCCCTTGCCCTCGAGCCGGGCAAGTTCGGCCTCGTTATGTACCATGGAACCGAGAGAATAGAGCGTACCTCCGCTCGAGCTGAGGAAGTCCTCGGCCTTGGTGATGGCCCTGATGACCCCACCGCAGAAGCCGGATTTGCTGTCTATGTGGACGGAGAGTTTCATTCCGGGTTACTCGAGTATGCCGAAACGGCCCATGATGAGGCCACGGACCCAGACTATTTCCTCATGGAGGTTCATGTCTGAATTGTCAAGTACGAACGCGTCCTCTGCCCTTACCAGCGGAGAAGTCTCCCTGTGGGAATCGATGTAGTCGCGCTCCTTGAGGTTCCTGAGGACATCCTCGATATCGGCCTCCTGGCCCTTTGCAAGCATCTCGTCGAGACGTCTCTGAGCCCTGACCATGTCGTCGGCAGTCACGAAGAGCTTGAGCTGCGCGTCCGGGAACACCGTCGTACCGATGTCGCGACCGTCCATGACGACCTTTCCCGAGGCTCCGAACTCGTGGAGACGGTTGTCTACATAGCTGCGGACCTGAGGGACAGCAGCCACCGGGCTTACTGAAGAGCCGACACGCAGGTCGCGGATCTCGCCTTCGATGCAGCGGTCGCCCATATAGGTCTGAGAGCCGTTCTCGAAGTGGATGTCAAGGCCGTCAAGCGCAGGGATCAACCTCTCAAGGTCAATCTTGTCCGTACCCTCGATCATGCCCTGCTCGAGAGCGAAAAGCGTCACTCCACGGTAGAGAGCACCTGAGTCAAGGTACATGAAACCGAACTCCTTGGAGATTAGCTTTGCGAGTGTACTCTTTCCTGTAGCGGAATAGCCGTCAATAGCGATTATGATGTCTGGAATTGTCTTCAGCATGGTCAAAAAGCGCCGGCGTCTTCAATGGCCGGGAAACAAAAATAGGAATTTTTCCGTTAAGAAAACGTATTTTGTCCGATATTTGCAAAAGGTCGGAAGACCAATCAAACTAAATGCAGAAATATGAAGATACTTGTCATAGACGATGAAAGAGCCATCAGAGGCGCAATGAAAGAAATCCTTATGGACGAAGGATACGATGTCGATGTAGCAGAGGACGGAGCCATCGGAGTCCAGGCTGCCGGAAAGGAGAAATACGACGTCATCTTCTGTGACATCAAGATGCCGAACATGGAAGGCACCGAGGTGCTCGACAAGCTTGTTGCTGAAGGAATCGAGACCCCTGTAGTGATGATCTCCGGCCATGCGGACATCCAGACCGCAGTCGACTGCATCAAGAAGGGCGCCTTCGACTTCATCCAGAAGCCTCTTGACCTCAACCGTATCCTCATCACCGTGAAGAACGCCACCGACAAGGCCAACCTTGTCAAGGACAACAAGATACTCAAGAAGAAGGTCTATGGCCAGGAGATGATCGGAAGCTCAGCAGCGCTGGAGCATATCCGCGAAATCATCGCCAAGGTCGCACCGACCGACGCCCGCGTACTCATCACAGGCAGCAACGGTTCGGGAAAGGAGCTCGTTGCGCGCAGTCTCCACCAGCAGAGCGACCGCAGCCAGATGCCTTACATCGAGGTAAACTGTGCAGCAATCCCTTCAGAGCTTATCGAGAGCGAGCTTTTCGGACATGAGAAAGGATCATTCACTTCTGCAATCAAGCAGCACAAGGGCAAGTTCGAGCAGGCTGACGGCGGCACCCTTTTCCTCGACGAGATCGGCGACATGAGCCTCCCTGCACAGGCCAAGGTGCTCCGCGTGCTCCAGGAGAAGAAGCTCTCACGAGTTGGAAGCGACAAGGACATCGAGGTCAACGTAAGAGTCATCGCAGCTACGAACAAGGACCTCAGGAAAGAAATCGAGAACGGCAACTTCAGAGAGGACCTCTACCACCGTCTCAGTGTCATCCTGGTCAAGGTTCCTAGCCTCGACGAGAGGAAGGAGGACATCCCTGAGCTCGTACAGTATTTCATCGGACAGATCTGCAACGAAAGCGGCAAGCCTGAGAGGGAGATCTCCAAGGAGGCAATCAAGCTCCTCCAGGAGAAGACATGGCCGGGCAACATCCGCGAGCTGCGCAACGTGGTAGAGCGTCTCCTCATTCTTGGAGGCACCCCTATCAGCGCACAGGACGTGAAGGATTACGTTATTGCTTAGACAGGCGCTCTTCGTGTTCACGGAGAGCTCTTTCAACTGAAACTGAACGCTTCAGGGTAAAGCCTGAACCGAGGTACTTGGTGCGGACATCCTCGTCTGCAGCAAGAGCCTGCGGCGTACCCTGCTGAAGGATGGTACCTTCATAAAGGAGATATGCGCGGTCAGTGATCGCGAGTGTCTCGCCTACGTTATGGTCGGTGATGATCACTCCGATGTTGCGGAACTTGAGCTTGGCGATGATATACTGGATATCCTCGACTGCGATAGGGTCGACTCCTGCGAAAGGCTCGTCAAGAAGGATGAACTTCGGATCGACGGCAAGCGCACGGGCTATCTCGCAGCGTCTTCTCTCTCCTCCGGAAAGCTGTATGCCGAGGCTCTTGCGCACCTTTGACAGATTGAACTCATCTATCAGGGATTCAAGTTTCGCCTCACGTTCAGCCTTGGTCATGTCTGAAAGCTCCATCACGGACATGATATTGTCCTCGACAGACATCTTCCTGAAGACAGACGCCTCCTGAGGAAGGTAGCCTACGCCTTTCTGGGATCTCTTGTACATAGGGAGGTCGGTGATCTCCTCATCGTCGAGATAGATATGTCCGTCATTAGGGACCACCTGGCCGGTGATCATATAGAAACTGGTAGTCTTTCCTGCTCCATTAGGGCCAAGGAAGCCTACGATCTCTCCCTGTTCCACTTCCATGGACACACCCTTGACGACGGTCCTCACACCGTATTTCTTTACAAGATTCTCCGCACGAAGTTTCATATCCGCTTATTTTGCATCAAGTCCGAAATCCTTGACGAGATCCTTGACCTCCGGATTTGAATTGATAAGGTCTATAGCCTGCTCGGCAGGCATGTATGCTTTTGTCTCGACCGTCTCTGCCGGAGCGACGTCGACTGCGAGACGGATCTTTCCGTTCTTGACGATATTGCAGAGATTCTTCTCGATATCTCTGAGAAGGTTCTGCTCTATCCATGTCTTCTGGGACTCATTGAGTACCTGGAAGGTAAGCAGCTTGTGGTCAGTGTTCTCCTCAAAAGCAAGCTTTGCTGAGACGAGCGTCTGGGCAAGACGAGGTCTTGACTTGTAAAGTTCGCACAGGTCCTTCCACGCTGCCCTCAAAGCTTCGTCTGAAGGAAGTTTCTCCTCGACAACTGCCTGTGCCGGCTTCTCTTCCACAGGCTTCGCAGCCGCAGGGTCGAGGACCAGCTTAGGCGCAGAGCGTCTTCTTGAAGGCGCCGGCGACGTAGCCTCGGCTGCTGGTTTTGGTGCTTCTGTCTCAGGCTGGGCCGTTGCGACGGCAGGCTTGGCTGCGGTAGATGGAGCGGCGACTGGAGCGACCGGTGCTGGCTTTGGCGCTGCTGCCACCGGCTGTGCCGCTGCGGCGGCAGGCTTGGCTGCGGTAGATTGAGCAGCGACACCCTGAAGCGACGGTTTGGAGAGGATGAAGCTGAGCTTCATCAGTGCGAATTCGATATGGAGACGCGGATTGACGCTGGCCTTGTATCCACTCTCGCATGCGGTAGTGATCGCGAGCGCCTCATAGAGGAAAGCGAGCGGACATCTTGCGGCCTGCTCCCTGTACTGCTCCTTGAGGGAAGCAGGAAGTTCAAGCAGAGCCTCGAGAGCATTGCTCTTTGCGACAACCAGGTCGCGCAGATGCGAGCTGAGGGCAGAGATGAAGTGGAGGGAGTTGAATCCTTTGGCAAGCACCTCGTCGAACTTGAGCAATGCCGACTGGTAGTCTCCTGCAAGGAATGCATTGACAAGGGCGAAGCTGTGCTCGTATGAAAGAACGTTGAGGTTCTTCAGTACATCCTCGTACTTGATGTCAGTGCCGCAGAAAGCCACCGTCTGGTCGAAGATGGTGAGTGCATCACGCATCGCGCCGTCTGCCTTCATGGCGATCACATGGAGCGACTCGTCATCCACGGTGATATCTTCCTTGTCTGCGATAGACCTGAGATTCTTCACGATGTCAGGAATGCTGATACGGTTGAAATCGTAGGTCTGGCAGCGCGAAAGGATGGTAGGAAGTATCTTGTGCTTCTCGGTTGTCGCAAGGATGAAGATAGCATGTACAGGCGGTTCCTCGAGGGTCTTGAGGAAGGCGTTGAAAGCCTGGGTCGAGAGCATGTGGACCTCATCGACGATGAAGACGCTGTACTTGCCGACCTGAGGAGGGATGTTGACCTGCTCGATGAGAGCCTTGATGTCATCGACGCTGTTGTTCGACGCGGCATCGAGCTCATGTATACAGTATGAGCGGCCTTCCTGGAAAGAGCGGCATGACTCGCACTCCCCGCAAGGTTCCATCTCCGCCGACGGGTTCGAGCAGTTGATGGTCTTTGCAAAGATACGGGCTGCGCTGGTCTTGCCGACTCCGCGCGGTCCGCAGAACAGGTAGGCATGTGCCAGCTGGCCTCTGATGATGGAATTCTTCAGAGTCTGGGCTATATTGTCCTGACCGATGAGAGACTCGAAAGAGTCCGGTCTGTACTTACGGGCTGATACTATATACATAACACACAAATGTACGCATATTTTCTTAACTTTGTACAAAACGACATTTCATGAAAAGGATTTTCACAATCATACTTACATCCCTTGTCAGTCTGACATGCCTGGCCCAGGCACAGGTCACCATAGTCTCCAGGAAGGAGAAGCTGGCGGACTTCCCGACAAAGACCCTCAAGGTCGTCCTGCCTGGCGAAGACTACGTCAGCATGGCACTGCGCGAAGCCCTCAGGAACGCGTGGTCAGTATCCGCATACGAGTTCTGCGGCCCTGCCGAGTTCAACGCCCTCAAGGAGAAGGACGGATACTATTTCATGGTACCTTACAAGAACGAAGGTAAGAAATACGACGGCATCACCTATCTCACCGTCGTCAAGAGCGGTGCAAAGGAACTTGGCGATATGATGGAGCTTGCTACCATGCCTCTGGCCCCTGGCGATGAGCCTCTCGGAAGGGAAGGCGCCTATATGCCGGCGATCCTTGACGTGATGCAGAGGCATATCGAGAGGTCCCTCGTCGAAGGACCGAAGAACATCAGCTCGATGGTCGAGAAAGCTCCGAAGGCGAGTACCATGGACCTTGTCATCGACGAAGCCGACCTTGGCAGCGGCATCAGCGAGAAGCTTCGTGCCAAGAAGCTCAACGGAGTAGTAAGGAGTACTTCCGAGGCTGCGGCGATATTCCAGGATGCCGAGGCCAGGACCGAGGTCGGATACACGATCTCCCCTACCGAACCAGGTGTCGGAGCTGTATGCTACAAGATGCTCTTCGACGCAAGGACCCATTCGCTGTACTATTTCGAGAAGCATAAGATCAGCGAATCCAACGGACGTGGATTCCTCAAGAAAGACATCTCGAAACTCACCGCTGGAAGGAAATGATCTGGGGAAAGGCTGAATGCGGCATGCTCTATGCCGTCAAGAGAAGCGGCTCCGCCGTTGGTTACTGTGCGCTCAGCATCAGATGCGGCACACGTAACGAGGACGGATTCCATAGCGGAATCGCCCATTTCACCGAACATACGATCTTCAAAGGGACGAGCCGTCGAAGCTCGGCCTGCATAAACAATTACCTCGACAGGCTCGGCGGCGAGCTCAACGCCTACACCACCAAGGAGGAGCTGGTCATCCACTCGACAGTCCTCAAGGAGGACCTCAGGAAAGCGGCTAACCTTCTGATGGAGCTGGCAACCTGCCCGACCTTCCCGCAGCACGAGATCGACACGGAAAGAGGAGTCGTAATCGAGGAGATCAAGTCCTACAAGGACTCCCCTGCCGACGACGTCTACGACCAGTTCGAGGGCATGCTCTTCCAGGGCCACCCGCTTGAGCGTCCAATCCTCGGCACTGTCGAATCGGTGAAGAAGATCAGTTCCGAAGAGCTCCATCGCTTTGTCAGCGAGAAGTTCGTACCGGAGGCCATGGCCTTCACCGTCGTCGCAGACATCGATGAGAAGATCCTGGAAAAGAAGGTCCTGAAACTTATAGGTTCATGGTACCCTGAGCACCGTCCGCAGACGGAAATCGCCGGCGTCAGGCCATCTGACACCAGTGCATATTCCGCCCCACAGGCTCCCGTCTTCGACAAGACCGTCGACAAGCGCAACCACGAGGTCAACGCGGTGATGGGATACCTTGCTCCTTCGCTCTACGAAGAGAAGGAGAGGATTACCGCCGTCCTCCTGGGAAACATCCTGGCAGGCCCGGCGTCGAATTCCATCCTCAACAGCATACTCCGCGAGAAGAACGGCTGGGTCTACGGAGTCGAGTCCGCATATACTCAGTACTCCGACACCGGAGTCATGGCGATCAGCCTCGGCTGCGAGAAGCCCAACATCGAGAAATGCCGCCAGGCGATAGAGAAGGAGCTGGAGAAGCTTCGCACCACACCGCTCTCCCCTGCCCGTCTCAAGGCTGCGAAGAAGCAGCTGCTTGGTCAGCTGGCCATCAGTTCAGACAACAACGAAAGCCAGTGCCTGAGCATGGGAAAGAGCCTCCTCGCCTACGGAAGGATCTCCCCAGACAACGAGATCCGCACACGCATAGAAGAAATAAGTTCCGAGGACCTCAGGCAGATGGCCTGCAGGATATTCGGCAAAGACAAGATATCCAGACTCGTATTCTTATAATGGAGACAGCAGAAGAAAAATACCTCAAGGCCCACGCTACACCTCAGACCGAAGCACTCAGCTGGCTTGAGCGACAGACCTATATCCGCACGAACTACCCACGCATGCTCTCAGGAGCAGTGCAGGGACGTTTCCTTACGATCATGGTGGAGCTCTGCAAGGCCTCTTCCGTGCTCGAGATCGGCACCTTCACAGGCTACTCGTCGATCTGCATGGCCTACGGCCTTCCTGAAGGCGGACACATAGACGCTCTCGAGATCAACGACGAGCTCGAGGACCTCATCCGCGAAGGTTGGGAAAGGGCCGGCGTAGCCGACAAGGTATCGCTCCACATAGGTGACGCCAAGGAGACACTCCTCCGTCTGAAGGAAGAAGGAAAGGAGTACGACCTTGTCTACATCGATGCGAACAAAAGGGAATACTGCGACTACTACGAAACCCTCTTCGACATGATACGTCCGGGAGGCTGCATCCTCGCAGACGATGTGCTCTGGGACGGGAAACTGTACCAGGACCCGATCCCTCAGGACAAACAGACCCAGGGAATCGTGAGATTCAACGACATGGTCGCCGCCGATCCACGTGTCGAGGTAGTCATCCTCCCCATCAGGGACGGCCTCAGTATAATCAGGAAAAAGTAGTTCTTATCAGGAACGATAAAAAGATACCGCAGCGGATCTCACGACCTGCTGCGGTATTTTGTTTCATCTATTCAGTATGTTTAAACTTTCAATTAACTAATCCGATTAACGTATTAGCCAATACCGTGCCAAACTCAAAAAAACCGGCACGTGCCGGCCGCCCAGAGGGCGCGGGGTCCGGGGTGTCCCCAGTAATGGGCAGATTTAGACTAATAAATCCGGGCAAAAGCCCGGATTTATTAGTCTAAAGTATGTATTGCCAAGCCTGAGCGAAGCTTAGGCTCGAACCATGTAGTCTTTGGAGGCATGATGTTGCCGCTGTCAGCGATGTTGATGAGCTGGGACATAGACACTGGATAAAGTGCGAAAGCCACCTTCATCTCACCGTTGTCGACTCTGCGTGAAAGCTCGCCGAGACCGCGGATACCACCTACGAAATCAATCCTCTTGTCTGTACGGAGATCCTTGATGCCAAGAATCTTGTCGAGGACGAGGTTAGAGAGGATGGTCACGTCAAGCACACCGATAGGGTCGTTGTCATCGTATCTTCCTTCCTTTGTCTCAAGGCTGTACCACTTGTTGCCAAGGTACATTGAGAACTGGTGGAGATGGTCAGGACGATATGGCTTGGCAGGTCTGCCGCAACGAGGCTTGGTCTCGAGCTTGACCTCGAAGTCCTCCTCGAGCGCCTTGAGCAGATCTTCCTCTGAAAGGCCGTTGAGATCCTTCACTACGCGGTTGTAGTCGATGATCTTGAGCTGGCTCTCAGGGAAACATACAGCCATGAAGAAGTTGTACTCCTCGTCTCCTGTATGGTTAGGATTCTTCTCTCTCTTCTCAGCACCTACGCGCGCAGCTGCAGCAGTACGGTGATGACCGTCAGCCACATAGAAAGCAGGCACGTCATTCTGGAAGATCTCGCTGATGCGTGCGATGAGCGCATCGTCATCGATCACCCAGAAGTGGTGGCCGAAACCGTCCTCAGCGACGAAATCGTACTCAGGAGTTCCTGCGATGGTGTCCTTGATGATCTGTGCAAGTTCCTCATTGTCAGGGAAAGCGAAGAACACAGGCTCGATGTTCGCATTCTGGATGCGGACATGGATCATACGGTCGTCCTCCTTGTCCCTGCGGGTAAGCTCATGCTTCTTGATCTTGCCTGTAGCGTAGTCATCGGTATGGGCGCAGAGCACGAATCCGTACTGGGTGCGTCCTTCCATGGTCTGGGCATAGATGTAGTAGCAAGGCTTTGCGTCCTTGACGAGCCACTTCTTCTCCTGCCATGCCTTGAAGTTCTCGACAGCCTTGTCATATACAGGCTGGCTGTGCTCATCAGCGATAGGATCGAAGTCGATCTCAGGCTTTGTGATGTGGAGGAGGGACTTCTCTCCTGCCTCCTTCTGTGCCTCCTCTGAGTTGAGGACGTCGTATGGCCTTGCTGCCACCTCGGTCACAAGAGCCTTCGGAGGGCGTATTGCTGCGAATGGTTTTACTCTTACCATGGATATTCTACTTGTTTACCTGGAAACGGGTGTTTCCTGTTGCGAAGAAATCGACGATCTGGTTTGCTGCTGCAAGACCTGCGTTCATGTTGGCCTCAGCTGTCTGAGCACCCATCTTCTTAGGGGTAGCGAAGATACGTGTTCCGAACTTCTCCTTGAGCTCTGCATAGTTGTCTGGAGCCACGTCGGTGATGTACTTGAGGTCCTGACGGTCCTCGAGAGCCTTTGCGAGGCCTTCCTCGTCAACGACTTCCTTGCGGGCTGTGTTCACGAGGCATGCTCCCTTAGGCATCTTGGTGATGAGATCGTAGTTGAGTGACTTGATGGTCTGAGGGGTTGCAGGGATGTGCACTGAGATGAAGTCGCACTTCGAGTACATGTCCTCAACGCTCTCTGCAGGCTCTGCGCCAAGCTCCTTGATCTTCTCTGCAGGGATGAAAGGGTCAACGGCCATGATCTTCATGCCGAGAGCCTCTGCCTTCTTTCCTACGAGACGGCCTACGTTACCGAAAGCCTGTACACCGAGGGTCTTGCCCATGATCTCCGAACCGGTTGCAGGGGTGAACTGGCCACGGCACATGTAGATCATCATTGCGATTGCAAGCTCAGCGACAGCGTTTGAGTTCTGTCCTGGAGTGTTCATCACTACTACATTGTGCGCTGTAGCGGCAGCGAGGTCGACGTTGTCGAAACCAGCACCTGCACGTACTACGATCTT
This sequence comes from Candidatus Cryptobacteroides sp., assembly GCA_045599665.1. Taxonomy (GTDB): domain Bacteria; phylum Bacteroidota; class Bacteroidia; order Bacteroidales; family UBA932; genus Cryptobacteroides. The sequence continues at coordinate 47,341 of JAZRWK010000047.1, read as the reverse complement.
GAGGTTCTTTGCTGCGTCGAGCACCTCTGCTGTGACTTTGTCAGAGCGGATGATGAGAGCGTCCACGTCAGCTACTGCAGCTACAAGGTCGCTCTGCTCCGGATACTTCTCAAGAGCTACGAACTCGTGACCTGCCTTTACAATGATATCCTTGATTCCAGCTACGGCTGCAGCTGAGAATGGTTTCTGGGTTGCGATAAGAACTTTCATTTCCTTTTACTTCTTGAGATCCTCGAATTCCTTCATGCAGTCTACGAGAGCCTGTACATCCTCGATAGGACATGCGTTGTAGATAGATGCCCTGAAGCCGCCGACGCTACGGTGACCCTTGATACCTACCATCTTCCTTGACTTTGCGAAAGCCATGAACTCGTCCTGGAGGTCCTCCTTGCCAGGAGCCATTACGAAGCATACGTTCATGAGTGAACGGTCTTCCTTCTCTGCGGTACCGATGAACATCGAGTTGCGGTCGATCTCATCGTAGAGAAGCTGCGCCTTCTTCTTGTTGATCTCGTAGATAGCCTCTACACCACCTATGCTCTTGACCCACTTGAGAGTCTCGTTCATCACGTAGATAGCGAATACAGGAGGTGTGTTGAACATTGACTCCTTGTCTACGTGTGTGCGGTAGTCAAGCATTGTAGGGATATATCTTGTGACTCTTCCGAGTGCGTCCTTGCGGATGATCGCGAAGATCACACCTGCAGGACCTACGTTCTTCTGTGAGCCACCATAGATGAGGTCGTACTTGCTTACGTCTACAGGACGGCTCATGATGTCTGATGACATGTCGGCGATGAGCGGACATGGTACGTCAAGGTCCTCATGGATCTCTGTTCCGTAGATTGTATTGTTGGTTGTGATGTGGAGGTAGTCGATGTCAGAAGGAATCTCGAAACCCTTAGGGATGTAGGTGTAGTTCTTGTCCTTCGAGCATGCGATGGCATATGCGTCGCCGATACCCTGAGCCTCCTTGAGAGCCTTGTGTGCCCACACGCCTGTGTCGAGGTATGCAGCCTTCTTCTCGAGGAAGTTCATTGCAACATAGAGGAACTGGAGGCTTGCGCCACCGCCAAGGAATACGACTTCGTGTGTATCAGGAATATGGAGAAGTTCCTTCCAGAGTGAACGACACTCATTCATTGTCTCCTCCCACTCCTTTGTACGGTGAGAGATTGAAAGTACAGATACTCCTGTACCCTTGAAGTCTTTCAACGCAGCGATTGCGTTGTCGATGGCTGCTTCCGGAAGGATGCATGGACCAGCGTTGAAAACATGAACTTTGCTCATAATTCGTTTGTTATTCTTTGTTCTATATACGTTCGTTTTAAATTAAGGGCCCTAAATTTAGCAATTATTTGCGACAATGTCAATCAACAGGACTCACAATACAGCTTTCCACCTTTGAAAAACGCTCAAGGAAGTCGTTTTCCCATGCCAGACGGACCGAAGTCTCAAGCGAGCAGTCCACTCCGAAGTCCTGGCCGGACTGCGGAAGGTCCATGTCCTTGAGGATCTTCATGACCGAGTTCATCGACATGTAGCCGAAAGTTATCTTATATCTCCTGGATGCGATCTTGGTGACCGTGCCGGCCTGGTCGAGGGCATCTGCCGTGGCTGTCTTGTACGCACGTATCAGCCCCGGCACTCCGAGCTTGATTCCTCCGAAATACCTGACCACGACGACCAGTACGTCGCTGAGTTCCCTCGAATCTATCTGACCTAGGATAGGACGGCCTGACGAGCCGGATGGTTCGCCGTCGTCATTGGCTCTGAACTTCGCGCCGTCGGCGCCCAGACGATAGGCGTAGCAGTGGTGGCGCGCATCGTAGTATTCCTTCCTGACCCCGTCAAGGATTTCCTTTATCTGAGCCTCGGTCTCAACAGGATAAGCCATTGATATGAAGCGGCTTCCTTTATCCTTGTAAAGCCCTTCCGCCTTGGCTGGGATGCTGGTATATTCGTCCTTGATTCCGTCCATCTTGAAGTACTACGTCCAATAAATGTTCAAAAGTAACGATTTTTTTCATACCTTTGACCCCACTATTGAAAATTAACCTCACATGATACTTAGATACAGAGTTTCTCTCCAGGGCCTCAAGGGCTTCGCCAGAGTATACGAACTGAAGGCAAACATGTCTCTCTATGACTTCCACAACCTCATGCGCGCAGACATGGAATTCCCTCAGGACCAGCTTATCCAGTTCAAGGCTCTCTACGCCGACGGAAGACTTGCAGCACGCTACGCAATGTTCGACCTCGGCTACGGTACAGTAGACAACACGACCCTCGCCGACACAGTCGAGAAGGGCGTGGCTTACTTCAATTATTTCTACGACGTGACAAACAAGAAGTTCGTCGTAGTGACTCTTGAAGGAGAGGTTGACGCAAATCCTAAGCTCACCTACCCTGCCCTAGTAGAGACCAAGGGTCCAAACCCTGTCGAGTTCGAGAACGGCTATGTGGCATACGAGGACCTTCCTGCTGACCAGAAGCACCCTCAGCACCATGAGCCTGTTGCCGACAAGAGCATCCTTGACATCGACCTCGATGACGACCTCGACGACGAGGATGATGACGAAGAACAGGAGGAAGAGGACGGCGACGAGGACGGAAAGGAGATCTACGACGCAGAAGAGGGCATGTTCTAGCCCCACGCCGTACCATGCCAAGGAAGCTCATCATAGTATCCGGACCGACAGCCGTCGGAAAGACCGACTGGTGCATCGACCTGGCCCTGAAGCATGGTTCGCCGGTAATCTCCTGCGACTCAAGGCAGATATACAAGGAAATGACCATAGGGACAGCTGTCCCTGATGCTTCGCAGCTTGCCGCTGTGAAGCATTATTTTATCCATAGCCACACCATCCATGGGCTTTACACCGCCGGCATGTACGAGCTGGAAGCCATCAAGCTGATGAACGAGCTTTTCGAGCAGGGTCATGGTACCCTGGTCATGGCCGGTGGTTCCGGTTTCTACGTCGACGCCGTATGCAACGGTCTCGACGACATGCCGCCGGCAGACGACGAGCTGCGAGCCGATCTGACCCGCAGGATCAAGGAAGAGGGAGTGGAGTCGCTCCGCGCAGACCTGCGCAGGCTGGATCCTGAGGCATATGCTACCATAGACATAGCAAACCCCCAGAGGGTGCTCCGGGCCGTCGAGGTCTGCCTGCTGTCGGGAAGGCCATTCTCATCATTCAAGCTCAAGGAGCCGAAGAAGAGGGATTTCGAAATTGAGAAGATCTGTCTGAACCGCCCGCGAGAGGTCCTTTATGACCGTATCAACCGGCGAGTCCTGCAGATGATTGACGACGGTCTTGTCGACGAAGTCCGTTCACTTATCCCGCACCGCGACCTCAGCGCGCTCCAGACTGTGGGCTACAAGGAAATCTTCGACTGGATCGACTACACCGAGGGCAAGGACGATTCTGGCCTTCCCCGCTCCCTCGACGAGGCGGTCGCACGCATCCAGAACAATACGCGCCACTACGCCAAGAGGCAGATCACATGGTGGAAGCGCGACACCTCAGTCCGCTGGATCGATCTATGATCCCAATACAGATATTACGGGAATTTTCGTATATTTGTATAGACTATGGACATTATCTACAACGCAGACCTGAGAGCGATGAACACCTTCCGCATGAATGTGAAGGCAGCGTGTCTGGTACACTACTACAGCATCGAGGAACTTGAGGAGATCTCACGCATGGAAGACCTCCCGAGGCCGTTTTTCCACATCGGAGGAGGCAGCAACCTGCTTTTCACCGGCGATTTCTGCGGCACTGTGCTGCATTCGAGGATAAGGTTCATCCAGCAGTTCCCGTCGATGGAGGGAATGGAAGTCAGGGTCGGAGCCGGAGTACCATGGGATGAATTCTGCGACTGGTGTGCGAAGAGGGACCTCTGGGGTCCTGAGAATCTTTCTCTGATCCCGGGCGAGACCGGCGCGGCTGCCGTCCAGAACATCGGAGCCTACGGCCGAGAGATCGGCGATATCGTCAGCAATGTAGAGTGCTATGACATGGTCGAGCACAGGAAGGTGGCGTTCACCCACGACGAATGTGCCTATGGCTACCGCGAGTCCTTCTTCAAGAATGAGGGCAAAGGCCGATACGTCATCACTGCGGTAACCATGAACCTCAGGAGCGAATACAGCCCTGTCATTGACTATGGCAACCTGAAGGACCGCCTGGTGGAGAAATACGGCCAGTTCGTCGTCAACGAGAATGGCCTGACACCGGAGAAAGTCCGCCGCGGCATCATCGAGACCCGCAACGACAAGCTCCCTGCCGTCGAGCAGACAGGCAGCGCCGGCAGTTTCTTCCGCAACCCTTACGTCCCAGTGGAGAAATACGAGGAAATCGCAGCCATGGGCTATGACAAAGTCCCTCACTTCGAGAATCCTGACGGCAGCATCAAGATCCCGGCTGCATGGCTGATCGACCAGTGCGGCTGGAAGGGCCATGTCGAAGGCAACGCCGGTGTCTGGGGCAAGCAGCCTCTCGTGCTGGTCAACGCAAGCGGCAACGCGACCCCTCAGGAGATAAAGGAACTCGAGGACAAGATCGTGGCCTCAGTCCAGGAAAAGTTCGGAATCACTCTGATTCCGGAAGTCGAACACGTCTGAAACAAGTCAAAACGTCTAATACCCTAAACCAATGGCATCATTCTTAATTGAAGGCGGACATACCCTAAGCGGTGAGATCACTCCTCAGGGAGCGAAGAACGAGGCACTTGAAGTCATCAGTGCCGTGCTTCTCACAGACGAGGAAGTCACAATCTCGAACGTCCCTGACATCCTTGACGTAAGGAACCTCATCAATCTTCTCCAGGAGATGGGAGTGACCGCGCTCGAGAAGGAGAAGGGAACGTGGTCCTTCAAGGCTGACGCCATCGACATTGAGTATGTCGAGAGTGCCGATTTTGTAAAGAGATGCGCAAGGCTGAGAGGTTCTGTGATGATCGCAGGTCCGCTCCTTGCCCGCTTCGGAAAGGCTTATTTCCCTAAGCCGGGCGGAGACAAGATCGGTCGACGCAGAGTCGACACCCATATCATGGGTATGATGACCCTCGGCGCGAACCAGGTCTACGACTTCAGCCGCAAGGCGTACCATCTCACAGCACCGAACGGTCTTGTCGGAAAGTACATGCTTCTTGACGAGGCTTCCGTCACAGGTACCGCGAACATCCTGATGGCGTCCACCCTCGCCAAGGGCGAGACGACCATATACAACGCTGCCTGCGAGCCATATATCCAGCAGCTCAGCAAGCTGCTCATCGCAATGGGAGCCCATATCGAGGGCCTTGGCTCGAATCTCCTGAAGATCCAGGGCGTGGAGAAGCTCCATAGCGCAAGCCATGTGATCCTTCCGGACATGATCGAGGTCGGTTCATTCATCGGAATGGCGGCTCTTACCAGAAGCAGCATCACCATCAAGAACACCTCATACGAGAATCTCGGTATCATCCCTGAGCAGTTCAGAAGGCTCGGTGTGAAGCTTGAGCAGAGGGGCGACGACATCTATGTGCCTGCACAGGAAAGCTATGTCATCGACTCTTTCCTCGACGGTTCGATCATGAACATCGCCGACGCTCCGTGGCCAGGTCTCACTCCTGACCTCCTCAGCGTCATGCTCGTGGTCGCTACCCAGTGCCGAGGCAGTGTGCTGATCCACCAGAAGATGTTCGAAAGCAGGCTGTTCTTCGTCGACCGTCTGATCGACATGGGCGCTCAGATCATTCTCTGCGACCCTCACCGAGCTGTCGTCATCGGTCATGACCATAATTTCCAGCTCAGGGCCGGCAACATGCTTTCTCCTGATATCCGTGCGGGTATCGCCCTGCTGATCGCAGCGATGTCTGCGAAGGGTACCAGCAAGATCAGCAACATCGAGCAGATTGACCGCGGCTATGAGGATATCGAAGGTCGTCTCAACGCCCTCGGCGCCAGCATCAAGCGCGTTGACGACTAGCCTCCCTACGGCAATACGGCTATTGGCCATACAATAATACGGCAACACCCCATTGCCACCAGCCTCCATACCCTCCCAGCTTACGCTGGGCCCCTCCCACTCCTTGCGTGGGCGCAAAGGTCGGCTGGTTGTCAATGGGGTGCCGCCGTACAGCAGAGGTCCGAAGAACGTATTTCGTACGGGGCAGTGCGCCAAGTGCACAGAGGGTGCATTTTGCACCGTAAGGACGGAATTCCGCGCAGCAGAACTACCGAAACAGCAGCAGGCTTGAAAACAAGGGCGACCTTTTCCCAAGTTCTTGGGAGCCCGGTTTTCAACCCTGCTGCTGTTATACCAGCTGAGTTCTACTGCACGGATAGAATTTCCGTGCGAATGGAGCTCTACTGTGCGAAAGGAGCTTTGCGGATGTAGATGGCGCTCTGGCGGAGGCTACGGAGGACGTTAGGGGTGCTCGCATCCTCGACCTCCACGATATACTGCTCTGTGCCGGCAAGGCGGAAGTTCGCGAAGATGGCGTCGAAACCGACCATACCGCTCTGACCGACCTCATTGCGGTCCTTGATATGGATGGTGTTGAAACGACCTCTGTACTTCTTCATATAGTCAACAGGGCTCGCGCCTGCCTTTACGACCCACCATACATCCATCTCGAAGAACACGTTCTCCGGCTTGGTATTCTCAAGAAGATAGTCCATCATAGTGGTATCACCCACCTTGCGGAACTCTCCTGCGTGGTTGTGGTAGCCGAACTTGATGCCTGCCTTGTTGCACATCTCGCCGATCGAGTTGAGATAGTCTGCCATGAGCTTAAGCTCCTGGATCGAGTTCTTAGGCTGCTCAACAGCCATTACGAGCATAGGGATTCCAGCTGCCTTGTGGTCAGCGATACACTTCTCCCACCACTTGAGAGCCTCTGTCACATTTCCTGATGCGAGTTCCTCCTTTGTAAGGAGACGTGACGCGTGTGAAGAGACGATCTTAAGGCCTGCAGCCTCGATGGTCTTCCTGAATTCAGCAGGAGCAAGACCTGAGAACTTGCCATCCTCATAGCTTGCAGCCTCAACGCCTGAGAAGCCCATCTGGCGTACTCTCTCGAGAACGTATCCATGGTTCTTGGCGAAGAGCTCAGGAGTTCCGATAAGGCTTCTGAGCGAGTAGAGCTGAGCGTTCATGTTCTTCTGAGGAGCCTCGATCTCGTCCTTTGTACGATAGCTCACATAAGCGAACTTCTTGCTGTCAGGACTCCATGAATTCACGTTGATGGTACCCTGGCCGCCGAAGAGATATGCCAGGACTTCGTAGTCGCCACCTTCGACTGACATGAGTCTGAGCTCGACGTTGAGGTTAGGAAGATGCGCGCTAGGGTCGATCTCGTAGTCCTTATAGCAGATATAGACAACCTTCTTTCCATCAGGAGATACATGTGGGAACCATGCATTGACAGTCTCATCTGTGGTCATCTGTGTCTGTTCCATTCCATTAGGTTTCATTCTCCACGCCTGCATATGGCCTGAACGTGCGCTGTTGAACCAGATGTACTTGCCGTCCGGAGTATACTCAGGACCGTCGTCGAGAGCAGGGTCGGTGGTGAGCCTCTTCTCTGGGCCACCCTTAACAGGGATAGCATAGATGTCCTTGATCTGAGTTCCGTCCTCGAGAGTTCTGATAGCATGGTATACCATGGTCTTTCCATCAGGGCTGATGCCATGGAGATAGCTAGGACCGATAGGAGTTACCTGGCGTGTGTCACCGCCTTCGAAGGACTGGAAATATACGTATGAAGGCTCGCCACGCTTCTCGCCTGTTCCGTTGGAGCTGAAGCCCATCCACTTGCCGTCCTTTGAAAGGACATGGTCATTATTGCATCTTTCGACGCCGCCGGTATTGATCTGGATGAGGTCGCCACCTTCAGGAGAGACCTTGTAGATCTTTCCTCCGGTATTGATTACCAACCACTTGCCATCAGGAGTCCAGTTAGGAGCTTCGACGGTGTTAGGGAATTCCTTGATTACCTTGTGTGTACGGGTCTCGAGGTCATAGATCTCAAGATAGCTGTAAACAGGTTCATTCTGTGCTGAAGCAAGGACTGGGAATACAAGTCCGAGCGCAATCAGCGAGCGGTGGAGTATCGTTCTGATCATGATAATTAGTGATTATATGCTAAAAATAAGCAAATAATCCTAATATTCAAACACATATGCTAGAATTCATACCTCAGGCCCAGCGACGGGATGAAACCGAGCAGGCCTCCGCGGTAGAGATCCTTGGAGCCGAAATGATATCCGATCATCGGGCGTACGTCGGCAGAGATGCCGAAATGCGTCAGCGGATACCACTCAAGGCCGAACTGAACCGTCAAGGCAGCCATGAGCGAAGGCTTGTCCGCATTGAGGCTCTTCGAGGTATCGTAGACATAGCCGAGGCTGACGCCTGGGCCCATGTAGAAGTCCCAGTCCCCTCCGAGAATGTCCGGATTTCCTACGATCCAGTTATAGGTTCCGGTCAGCTTGAATCCGTCGTCCTGGAGAAGGTCCATGCCAAGATCCAGTTCAATGAACTGCGGAGAAGCGTTGCCGAACCACTGCTGGAAGCTGACTTCAAGGCCATAGCCGCCTCTGACGCCGACTGACTTGACCTGAGCTGATGCTGTCCATGCGAACGTAAGCGCCATGACAGCTGCAATGATCATTTTTTTCATAGTATTCAGAATCTAAGTTTAATGCAGAATGCCGATTTTCCTTCGATCATTCCTTCTACGTAATAGATAGTGTTTCCTTCTTCTTCAACCTTTGCCTTGAAGATCTCCACGGTCTCTCCCGGCTTGGTCTCCTTATTGAAATTGATCCAGACTTCCTTCACCTGGTTCTGTGAGGTCTCGCAGTAGTCGAGACAGTCCATGGCCCATACCATGTAACGTGCGTTATTGGTATGTCCGATGATGTCTACATCCGAATAGGTCACGAAATGCTCGGCTACCTTCTCCTTCTCCACTGTCTTCGGGACTACGACCTTAGGAGCAGACTCTGCGATAGCGTTGTCAGGACACTGTGTAGACTCAGGGACTATGTCAAGGATTTCGTCACTGCGGACAAGACGACGGGTCTCGGTGTTGATTACCAACCATGATGTCGTAGCCGTGAGAAGTTCATTGCCGTCCATGTCGAGCATCCTGAAGTCACGAAGGAACATCAGGCCGTCAAGACCTTTGTGCCAGGTGCGGAGCTTCACTGTGTCCCTCCACTTAGGAGGATTGTCGAACTTGAAGTGCATGCGCGAAAGCACCCATGCCGTATGCAGCTCCTGAAGCTCGTCATAGCCGAAATGAAGTCTGGTTGCAGCGAGATACGCGATCTCCTGCATATAGTCCATGAAAGCGGCAGGCTTGAGGTAGAACGCCGCATCTGTAGTATAGCAAGGGATTGTGATGACCTGCTCGTATTTGTTTTCTGATGTAAGTCTGTCGTCTGTCATTTTTCTGTCGTCTGTCTTTGGGAAAGATCCCGGATTAGATGAGGTCAGCGTCCTGGATCTTCCTGAGGAATGAGTTTCCATCGACTTCAAGTTCTGCCATCTCGAGATCCTTGATGATGTCGGCGATGACAGCCTCGCGGATTTCTATCTCAGATTCCTTCCAGTCCTGAAGTATATCGGCCTCCTGATCAGCGGTGATGGTATCGAGTCTGATGTCGTAGAATTCCTCGATCCTTGCCGCTACCCAGTTGTTCTCGTAGGTCTCGTACTTGTCGTTGATGGCTGAAATCGCCAGATTTACCTCCTCGAGAGTCTCGAGGGAGCCGTCCTCTATGCACTTGGTAAGCTTGTCGATCGCTGCGACCGGCGCGAGAAGTCCGGCGATATCAGTCCATGGACCCGTATCCTTACCGCCGACAAGGGCATCCTTGCGTGCAGAGAAGATGCTGCCAAGGTATGCGGTGACTGCAGTGGCGTAGTCATTCATACCCCTGTCGACCGATTTCTTCGAGAAGTTGGCGCCGTTGTAGCTGCATGCGTCAGACTCAGAGTCCATCGTGTTCGCAAAGTCCTGGAGCATGTCATAGGCATAGATCATCTTTCCGACTGTATATGGGCTGAACTGGTTGAAGTTGATGATATCCAGTTTGTTATCGTCCTTTCTTCCGTCACGGCCTGGCCATTTCTGGACGTTCCTGTAGGTTCCGCTGCGGAAAAGATTGATTGCAGGCACGACCCAGGTCTCCCCTTCTTTTTCGAGAAGGTATGAGAACGGAAGGTCAGAGGTGTCGCAGTGCGAGATATGGTGTCCCATCACAAGCGAGAACGGTCCGGCGTGGAGTGGCCAGAGAACATGGGAGCCCGAAGCAAGGCTTGTACCTCTCTCGAGGAATCCACTCTGGATAGGACCTGTCTTGTACATATGGTTGCTCTGGTTCGAGCCTGATCCTGCGTTGAAGAATGAGAACGCGCCCGCGATGAGGAGTGTCGCCTTATGGTGTGAGACGCTGAAAGGACCTGCGAAGATCGCACAGCCCTCGCCGTTCTCGAAGTGGCAGTTACTGAAGATGACTGACTCGGCTACGCTGAATCCGCGTCCGACATGGCTGGCCTGGCCGATGAAGCACTTGCTGATGATCGCTCCGTCCTCGACATGCGAGCCGCTCGAGAAGATGAAGTCGTCTGCGATGACATTCTTACCTACCTTGGCAGGAGCCTTCTCACAACTGTTGACAGTTCCGTTTGCGAGCCTTGCGGCTCCGTCGACGGTAGCATAGTCCCCAAGACATACGTTCATCAGGGTACCGGCGTTGCGGATCGTGACCATGTCACCTGTCGTTCCTACCGATGCCTTTGTACCTTCCGCATACTTGTCCGAAAGCTCCTTGAGAGCCTTTGCGGACGGTGCATTGGTCGCCATGAACCATGCAGTCTGTGAAGTGAGGATGTCGGTGATGACGATCTCATTGCCGCCTGTCTCGTTGAGAACTGACACAACTTCGCCGTTACCAAAGCGGCTTTCGCCGTCGGCATAGATCAGATCGACGTTGTCGATGAGACAGCAGTTGCCGAAGACGTAGTTCGCGATATAGTCGTTCACGTTACGGACGACGCAGTTATTGCCGAGCGTGACGTTATGGAGCGATGCGTTCGTGATGCCACAATGGACAGGGATTCCGCCCTGGAGGAGGAATTCACCGTTGAACGTACCCAGGCGCACTTCACCTGAGAAGTGTGCAGCACGTATGTACTGAGTATAGGACTGATCTGGTTCCCAAGTGACAAGGACGTCTGCCCAATCTTCTGCGGTACAGCCATTTGCAGTCAGCTGTGAGAGTTCCGCGGTAGTAAGTTTTCTGTACTCCATAGTTTCTTATAAATCGCTTATTTTTCAAATATAGTAAGTTTTGGCTGTAAAAGACATCGCAGATCCCTATCTTTATAGCACAAAACGCATATTTTAACTGCATAATACGCCTACTTTGAGCAAATCACTAAGACCCTCACGGGCATCGAGGCCAAGTAGACAAGATACGGAACACAAAAAAGCCGGCCCCAAAGGGTCGGCTTTTATATTGATCTGGTGCTCAGATTAGAATCTGTAACGAAGACCGAGAGCGACACCCTGCCAGCCGAAGCCACCATGGATGAAGTTGACTACTGGTCTCCAGTCGAGAGAGATCTGGATAGGAGCGTTGAAATTGTACTCAACACCAAGCTGACCTGCGATACCAGCGTTGAAGCCTGAATGACCCTCGCCATTCTCCTTGTAGCTGTAGAAACCGAGAGCAGCACCTGGACCAGCGTAGAAGTTGAAGTTACCCTCTGAGCCAAGGATGAAGTCATAGATACCTGTGAGGTAGAAACCGTCGTGGAACCAACCGAGGTCAGCCTCGAGGAAGTTGCTTCCGAGATCGTGCTGGTAAGAAAGCTCAGCGCCATAAGTTGCGCGGATACCGAGTGCTCTTGACTGAGCGTTTGCTGCTGTTGCAAAGCAGAGGACTGCAGCAATGATTACAATAAATTTCTTCATTTTGTAAGTTGTTTTTATAGCAACGCGGAGGTTAATGCCGCATGCAGTTACAAATATAACAAATTTTCTATTAAGCAATTCCGGAGAATCCCATGAATGCCATGGCGAGGATACCTGCTGTGATGAGAGCGATAGGAACGCCACGGAAGGCCTTAGGTACATTGTTGAGGGCGAGGTGCTCGCGGAGACCTGAGAAGAGGACCATTGCGAGACCGTAGCCGAGTGATGTAGCGAAGGCGTAGAGGACAGCCTCACCGAGACCGAGCATGTGAGCTGGCTGGCCGAAGGTGAACTCCTTTGTCACTACGTTGATAGCCACACCGAGAACGGCGCAGTTGGTAGTGATGAGCGGAAGGAAGATACCGAGAGCCTGGTAGAGCGAAGGGCTGACTTTCTTGAGTACGATCTCGACCATCTGCACAAGTGCAGCGATCACGAGAATGAACGCGATGGTCTGGAGGAACTCAAGGCCAAGGGTCAGGAGAAGGTACTTGTTGATGAGATATGTCACAAGCGTGGCAAGAGTGATGACGAAGCATACGGCAGCAGACATACCGGTCGCTGTCGAGAGCTTGTTGGACACTCCGAGGAACGGGCAGATTCCGAGGAACTGCGCGAGGACGATATTATTGACGAATATCGCCGAAACGATTATAAGCAGAATCTCCATAATTACTTCTTAGCCACGAATTTGTTGAACAATACCATAAGATAGCCGAGTACGAGGAACGCACCTGGAGCCATTACGAAGGCGAGCATGCCGTCGCCGGCGAGGAACTTCCATCCGAAGATGGAGCCGCTGCCGAGGATCTCACGTACGATACCGATCACTGTAAGTGAGAGAGTGAAGCCGAGGCCTACTCCGATACCGTCGAAAGCAGAGTCGACGATGCTGTTCTTGTTGGCGAATGCTTCAGCACGGCCGAGGACGATACAGTTCACTACGATGAGCGGAATGAACAGACCGAGGCTCGCATAGACGCTAGGCACGAATGCCTGCATGAGGAACTGGAGCAAGGTCACGAATGTCGCGATGACTACGATGTAGACAGGGATGTGCACCTTGTCAGGAACGACTGGAGCGATGAGTGAGATCGCCATGTTCGAGAGGACAAGCACGAAAAGTGTAGCAAGTCCCATGCTGAGTCCGTTGATGGCAGACGTTGTGGTCGCCAATGTAGGACACATACCGAGAAGAAGGACGAAGGTAGGATTATCCTTTACGAGTCCTTTAGTGATAAGCTTGAATTTACTCATTGTCAGATCCTCCTATAATGTCTTCATTGCCTCGACAGCGTTCTTTACAGCAAGAGTGTAGGCACGTGAGGTGATGGTAGATGCTGTGATGGCATCGACGTCACCGTTGTCCTTCTTGACTGCAAGAATCTTCTCAGCAGGATTGAAACCCTTCCACTGTGCCATGAACTTCTCATCCGTGTTGCACTTGGCACCGAGGCCAGGGGTCTCAGCGTGTGAAAGGACTGAAGTGTTGTAGACTGTACCGTCGGCTGTGATACCTACCATGATGGTGAGAGGACCGCCGAAACCGACAGTGGTCGACTTGATAGCGTATGCTACAGGCTCGCCGTTCTTTGAGCTTACATAGTACTCAGATGGCTGGCCGCCGACAGTGATCGGAGCTGCATCTGAGAGCTCGCCACCCTCTGGAAGGACTGCGCTTACTGAATCCTTGAGGATCTTGGCATTGGTCTCATCGATAGGCTTCTTGGTAAGGGCATATACGCCTGCAAGAAGGGCTGAGCAGATGAAACAGGTGCTGAACAGGCAGATCACCATGTTCTTTAAACTTGACTGTACTGCCATATCTTACTTCCTCCCGTACTTTTTCTGATGGAACCACATGTTGAGGAGTGGAACCACAGCGTTCATAATAAGGATCGCGAATGACATACCTTCCGGATATGAGCCGAAGTAACGGATCATCATGGTGATGAAACCGATGCCGATACCGAAGACGATACCGCCCTTGATGCTCATAGGAGATGTCACATAGTCAGTTGCCATGAAGCATGAACCCAGGATCATACCACCGGTGAGGAGGTTGAATGCAGGGTCTGTGAAACGTGCAGGAGCTGCAAGCCAGAAGATAAGTGATACGAGTGCGACCGTACCCCAGATCGAAAGGGTGATATGCGGCTTGATGACTCTGCGGACGAGGAGGTATACGAAGCCTGCGAGAAGAGCGATTGCTGAGATCTCACCTGCTGAACCACCGAGGTTAGCGAAGAGCATCTGGCCGTATGAATAGCCGTTTGCAGACATGATGTCAGGAACGGTAGCGCCCTGGAGAAGACCTTCCTTGATTGCACCGAGAGGAGTTGCGCCTGTGACAGCGTCTGCTCCGAAGAGGCCCTTGGGAGCCTCCCAGTGTGTCATATATGTAGGGAATGAGACGAGAAGGAACACACGGCCTGCGATAGCAGGGTTGAACACATTCTGTCCAAGACCTCCGAAGGTCAGCTTAGCTACACCGATAGCGACTACAGCACCGATGAACACGACCCACCATGGAGTCGTAGAAGGAAGATTGAGCGCAAGGAGAAGACCGGTGACGGCTGCTGACCAGTCGCAGACGGTATTCGAAGCCTTGAGCAGATACTTGGTGATAAGATACTCAAGCAGCACGCATGAGGCAACACTTACACCTACTACGAGAAGCTCGCTGAGACCGTAGAAAACGATCGAGACGAGGGTCGCAGGGAGAAGTGCTATCACCACGTCACGCATAAGTGTCGCTGTGGACACCTTTGTGTGGATATGCGGAGATGGAGAAACAAGTAACTTTCCCATATCTTTATTTGTTTTCATTGTTTTTAGCTTCAGCAGCAGCCTTGGCAGCCTCAGCGGCGGCCTTCGCAGCAGCAGCGCGTGCTCTCATGATGCCCATCACCTGAGCCTTTGCAGGACGGATGATGTCAAGAAGAGGAATGTTTGCAGGGCAGCTGTAGAGACAGCATCCGCACTCGATACAGTCCTGGACGGCATTTGCCTCAAGACCGTCTGTGTCACCTGCGGTGGCAAGTCTCTTGAGGAGGAATGGCTCGAGACCCATAGGGCAGGCCTCTGCACATTTGCCACAACGGATGCAGGCAGAAGCACTCTGACGCTTGGTAGCTTCCTCACCGAGGTAGAGAAGCGATGACGAGCCCTTCACTGTAGTAGCATCAAGGTTTGCGATCGCCTTACCCATCATAGGGCCTCCGCTGATGATCTTGGCAGCTGCCTCAGGTACACCACCGGCATACTCAGCGATGAAGCTGAGAGGAACGCCGATACGGAAGAGGTAGTTATGCTGCTTGTCCACTGGAAGGCAGTCTCCTGTAATGGTAAGGGTATTGGTGATAAGAGGCTTGTTCTTCTGTACTGCCTCGTACACTGCGAGTGATGTAGCCACGTTCTGTACTACGCAGCCTGCGTCTGCAGGGAGCTTTCCAGACGGAACCTCACGTCCTGTGACAGCATTGATAAGCTGTTTCTCACCTCCCTGAGGATACTTCTTCATGAGGGAGAGGACTTCCATGTTCTTATAGCCGAGCTCAGCTACAGCTGCGCTCATAGCCTTGATCGCCTCAGGCTTGTTCTCCTCGATACCGATCACGCACTTGCAGCCGCCGAGGGCCTTCTGCATGATGGCAGCACCGATCACGATCTCTTTCGTGCGCTCGAGCATGATGCGGTAGTCGCTGGTGAGATATGGCTCACACTCAGCTCCGTTGAGGATAAGATAGTCTGCAGGCTTTGCAGGAGCAAGCTTCACATGTGCCGGGAAAGTTGCACCGCCGAGACCTACGACGCCGTTTGCCTTGATCTTGGCGAGGATCTCAGCCTTGTCCTCAGGAATAGCTGTGACGAGAGTGTCGGTGGTATCGATGCCCTCCATCCACTCGTCGCCTTCTACTGCGATCTCAATGTGAGGAACAGTGCAGTTGCCTGCAAGGTCCTTGCGAGGCGCTATCGACTTCACGGTACCGCTCACTGAGGAGTGGACGAACGCAGAGATGAAACCACCTGGTTCTGCGATCACCTGGCCGACCTTCACCTTGTCACCTACAGCCACTACTGGCTTTGCAGGCGCACCGAGATGCTGTGCCATTGAGATATAGACTGTCTGCGGAAGAGGAAGGACCTCGATCGCGCAGTTCTTTGAAATCTTTGAATCAGAAGGATGTATACCTCCGATAGCGAATGTTATCTTAGCCATTGTTTTCCTCCTTCTTTACTGGTTCAGCGGCAGCAGCCTCGGCAGCCTTTGCGGCCTCAGCAGCTTCCTTTGCCTTCTTCTGACGGTCAGCGATACGTGCCTTGATGGCATCCTTGTCGAGCGGCTTAGGGAAGTTCACTCCATGGATGGCACCTGTAGGGCACATTGCCTCACACTCGCGGCAGAGCTTACACTTAGAATAATCGATGTAAGCGACATTGTTCTCGAGAGTGATGGCGCCATGGGTACAGGTCTTTGCGCAGATGCCACATCCGATGCAGGCAGCAGCGCAGGCCTTCCTGGCAGCAGGGCCCTTGTCATGGTTGACGCAGGATACGAACATTCTCATTCCACGAGGACCCTTTGCGCGTACCTCTATGACTGACTTAGGACATGCCTTAGAGCATGCACCGCAACCGGTACACTTCTCCTCGTCAACGACAGGAAGGCCTGTCTCAGTATCCATGGTAATTGCACCGAACTGGCAGGCAGCAACGCAGTCGCCACATCCGAGACAGCCGAACGAGCAACCTGTATCGCCCGCATAGAGAGCTGCCTTCACCTTGCATGAAGCAAAACCATCATAGACATTGGTCTTAGGTCGGTTCTCGCAGGTACCGTTGCAACGTACGACGGCAACCATCGGAGCCTTCTCCTTCACTTCGTAGCCAAGAATCGCGGCTACTTTCTTCATCACGTCATTACCACCGACCGGGCAGAAATTGTTGTCCAGATTCGGAGCCTTGACAGCTGCATCTGCGAAAGCGCGGCATCCAGCGAAGCCGCAGCCACCACAGTTGGCACCCGGCATGACCTTCTCGACCTCATCGATCCTTGGATCTTCCTCGACCTTGAACTTTTCAGCCACAAGATAGAGAACGACAGCAAGCACGAGTCCGAGCAGGGCAATGATTGCGATAGTCCAGATAATTGTTGATGACATTAGTTAATATGTTAGTTAATCATTACCTACCCCAAAGCCTATGGCAACCGTTTCCTCAGTTGGAATGAATATTCCTTGGAAATGGCGTCACGGCGCAGATAAAGTATCAAATAATATATTCCCGCAGCAGCGATACCGACCAGTCCGGCAAGCACCTCATGCAGGTTTGTATATGACAAAGATACAACTAAAATCAATAATATGGAAAGAGGAACGACATAAGATATCAACACCGCCTTGAGACCGAGAGACTCAGCCAGGACGACATCGACTTCCTCACCTACCGAATACGCCACAGAAGGGTCTGTGGGCACGATGACTTCCTTTTTCGCAGCCTCAGACGCTGTACACAGCCCCTTGGCATGGCAGGCAGCGCACGCTGATGTCGATATGATTTCCACGACGGTCTGCCTGGAGTCTACGCTCTGCACGACTCCTACATGAGAAATTGTATTGAGATCGGGATTTCTGTCCATGGTACCTTGTTCTTGCTTTTTTCTGTTTATTCCGGCTATTGCCTGAGACTGCTGAACGGATGGGCAAGGCCTTCCGCCGAAGCCAGCCTGCCGCTGACCATGCCTATCTTCAGAGGGGCCTCGAAGCATACCGGGATGCGGTTCTCGTCATCCGAGAACCATAGCATCAGGTCTGAATCTCCTGTGAAGAAATCGCCTTCCACGACCTCCACCGAGAACTTCATCGCCTTGACCGTGCCCAGTCCCTTTACGACCTTGTCCTCCCTTCCCTTGAAGACGAAGTAGACGGTAAAGACGTCATCTGCCACGGCGAATGTCATAGGATATGGCTGCCCCACATTGACGCGGGACATGTCCATGTTCCTTGCCGTGTAGAAAAGCGTCATGACGTCGAATGTGCAGTTGTCCAGCGGAATCTGCATGGAAAATTCCGGTTTCCTGGAAGTCTCGAGGGTAGCCGAGACATATGGCTGGGCCGCATTCCAGACGAAGCGATAGTCATTCCTGCACCAATATTTTCCCTCCTTGGTGTCGCGGTAGAATTTCTGAGGGGAAAGCCCGTCGACAAGGAACCATGACTGGAAGTCCTCGCGGAGCTTGAAGAACTTGTCGTAGAACTTCGCTGTCTGTCCATACAGACGGGAAGCAAAGACCGGTTTTCCGTTCAGGGTCGTCTGGTCAAGGGTGAGGCTGGCGCTGGCCACATCGGAATTGATCGCGCCCCACTTGAAATTGATCTTATATGAAAGATTCTCCCCTCCCTTGAAGGCAAGATTGTCCTTGGAAAGCGGACGAAGCGGCATGCACTGACCCATCGCAGCGAAGCTCGCTGCAACCAGCATGGCGAAGATAAGTACAGCCCTCTTCATATCTATAAGCGGAAAGCCGTGAGACTAGAAATCCGGATTGGCACCGCCCATGTCGTAGCCGCCGTAAGGATTTCCCCCTTCGAACGGGTCATATCCGCCACCGTTCGCATTCATGGCAGACTGGTATTCTGTGCTCTCAGCCTGGCTGATCAGGTTGTCATCCAGTTCGACGAACTTGACCTGGTCGCTCTTGAAGCGCATGTCGATCTCGCCGATCTCACCGTTACGGTGCTTGGCGATGATGATCTGGGTCTTCTCCCTGTCCTCCGGGTTCTCCGAAAGGCCGACGAAGTCAGGTCTGTGCACGAAGATAACCATATCGGCATCCTGCTCGATTGAACCCGACTCACGAAGGTCGGAAAGCATAGGCTTGCCGTTTGAGTTGGATCTCTGCACAGAGTTACGGGAGAGCTGCGAAAGTGCGATGATCGCAACGTTGAGCTCCTTCGCCGTCGCCTTGAGGGTACGCGAGATAGCAGCGACTTCCTGCTCACGGAATCCTCTGAGCTCAGCAGGTCCCTGCATAAGCTGGAGATAGTCGACGATGACGAGCCTTACACCCTTTGACTTTACGAGCCTCTTCACCTTGGTACGGAATTCCATGATCGGAAGGCTCGGGGTGTCGTCCACGTAAAGCGGAGCTGCCGACAGCCTCTTGATCTTGACCTGGAGCTGTTCCCACTCGTATGGTTCGAGCTTGGAACCGCCTTTGATTTTCTCTGCAGGAAGGCCGGACTCGGTTATCATAAGACGCATGGCAAGCTGGATCTTCGGCATTTCAAGCGAGAAGATCGCAACCGGCATGTTGTGGTCGACGGCGGCATTTCTCGCGATGTTGAGCGAGAACGCTGTCTTACCGACTGAAGGACGTGCGGCGAGGATGATAAGGTCTGAAGCCTGCCAGCCCTGGGTGATGCGGTCGATCGAGACATAGCCCGACGGAACTCCGCTGAGGCCTGTCTGGTCCTGCATGTCCTCGATCTTCTGCATCGCTTCGTTGATTGCAGATCCGATGGCAGTGACTTCCTTCTTCGAATTGCTCTGGATAGCGTCGTAGACCTTGGTCTGAGCGCTGTCCACGAGGTCATCCACGTTGACAGAGTCGTCGTACGATTTCTTGAGGATATCCATCGAAGCAGTGATGAGATCTCTCTGGATCTTCTTCTGCTTGAGAATTTTGAGATAGTATTCGAGATGGGCTGACGCGCCTACCTTCATCGAGAGGGTGGTGATGGCCACAGTTCCTCCCACTGCCTCCAGGTTGCCCATAGCCTTGAGCTTCTGGGACACAGAAAGGATATCCGGGGCTACATGCTCGTTGGTAAGTGCAACGACAGCCTCGAAGACCATTCTGTTCTTAGGATCATAGAAGCAGGAAGGCTGAAGCTCTTCCAGTACCTCATCGACACAGTTCGGATCGATGAGCAGGGCAGCGAGTACAGCCTCTTCGAAATCCAGGGCCTGAGGTGGCTTGTTGCCCATCTCAAGACCTAAAGTATCGAGATTGACTGCCTGCGCCCTTCTGCGGGTTCTCTGCTCAGGCATGTCAATACAGGACTATTATTCTGAGAAATCAGGATTTACGAGAATTCTACCGCAGTGCTCGCAGATGATGAGCTTCTTGTTGGAAGCGATCTCGACAAGTCTCTGAGGGATGATGGTGTTGAAGCAGCCACCACAAGAGTTTCCGTTGTAGACAGCAACCACTGCGAGGTGGTTGTGCACGCTTGCACGGATACGGTCGTATGCGCTCATTGTCCTTGCGTCGATCTTTGCTGCACAAGCCTCTCTGACTGCCACGAGCTGAGCCTCCTCTGCAGAAGTAGACTCAACGATTGTAGCAAGTTCCTCTCTCTTGATCTTGAGGTCCTCCTCACGGATGCCGAGAGTCTCGTTGATCTCCTCAAGCTCTGCCTTGGTCTCGCCGATCTTGATCTTTGCCTCACCGATGTTCTTCTCTGCGATCATGCGGAGAAGCTCCTGGTTCTCAACCTCCTTATTGAGAGAGTCGAACTCGCGGCTGTTGGCGATGTTCTCGAGCTGCTTGCGGTACTTTGCGATCTGGTTGTCGCAATCTACGATGTTCTGCTTGTTGTCAGAGATCGTAGTGTTCATGCCCTCGATGTACTGCTCGAGGCCTGCAACCTTAGCATTGAGTCCTTCGATCTCGTCCTCGAGAGCAGCTACTTCACCTGGAAGTTCGCCTCTGAGCTGAAGAATCTTGTCAATAGCGGTGTCAGCCTGCTGAAGTTCATAGAGAGTCTTGAGCTTCTCCTGAGCGCTGAGATCCGAATCAGCAAAGGTCTTTGCAATCGATGTGAAGGTCTCCCTCTGGTCGATAGGAGTATCGACTTTCTTTATTTTTTTGGTTGCCATATCTATAGATTTGTATTTTCCGGTTTATTGTGCGAACGGCAAAGGTATGAAATTTTTTCCTTATACAGAGAAATATTTTTACAAAGCGCTCTTTATCTCCTCGAGCTGAGCCCTGATTTCCTTGAGGGAATTCAACGCCTTCACCCTGTCCTCGACAGTCTTTCTCTCGGATGCGAGCCTCTTCGCAGCTCCCTCGAGAGTCAGTCCGTTCTCCTTGATCAGAAGATGGAGCTGCTTGAGGACTTCCACGTCATCAGGAGTATATTGTCTGTTGCCCTTGGCATTGCGGTGCGGTTTGAGATACTTCGGGAAACTGTTCGTCCAGAAGCGCACAAGCGAGGTGCTTTCACCAAGAATACCAGCGACTTCGCTGATTGAGTAGTAGTACTTTTCCATATCAGATCAAAAAGATTGTCCTGTGTTATTAATCCAATGACTGCCCAGTATTGGCCGACACGAAGGCGACATTGGCATAGTCCGACGGACCGAGTGTCAGGAACATGTAGTTGACAGGGTCCTGCGGAATGCCGTAGTACAGCACCTCGTAGTGGAGATGCGGAGCGAACGTGTTGCCTGACACTCCTACGGAACCGACCTTTCTTCCGGCTTCGACTTTCTGTCCCCTTGAGACACTGATGTCCGAAAGGTGGGCATAGCGGGTCTCGTAACCGTTGCCATGGTCTATGGTGACTATGTTGCCGAGGCCTTTACCCGAACGCGTCACGTCAGAGACGGTACCGGCGGCCGTGGCAAGGACCGGTTCTCCCTGTGCCGCAATGATGTCAAGCCCTCCGTGCTGGGAGTCAATCTTGTAGAAAGGGTTGAATTTCATGCCGACGGATGCACCTGTCTGGGTGTATGTCAGATCTGCGATCGGAGACCTTTCAGGGACATTTTCGGCAACGCCTTCCTTAAGTCTTTCAAATATAGCGAGAAAATTCTGTTCTACCACGTCGATGTCGCCGGACATTTCCATCTTCACCTGTCCGACAGGGTCGACTGAAGGAGCATCTGCATGGAATATCTGGCTGTAGATGTCATTGTCCATCTCCTGAAGGCCGTCGGTGACATCTCCTATCAGCTTCTGCTGGTCGAGGAAATCATTGTAGAGTCTCTCGTACATCCTGTTCTCCCTGCTGAGCTGACGCTCAAGGTCCGTATTGAGGAAGAATGAGAAGACCGTGTAGAAAAAGGCTGCGATAGCCATGGTACCGAAGATCGTCCAGGCGGCACGAAGCACCCAGCGGCTGACCGAAGTGGTCACCCGCATGAACTTGAAGCTGTCTATGTCGAACCTGTACTGCATACTGTCTTATCCTTACTCTCTGGTCTATCTTATCCTTACTCTCTGGTTAGGTCTGACGATCATGTTGGTGGACTCTGCCTCCGCTTTCTTTACCATGGACATATATTCTTCCTTCGGCATGTCGAAGTCAAAGTAGTTCGTCGGATTGACGTAGTTGCCCCTGAGCATCACCTCGTAGTGGAGATGAGGGCCTGACGAACGGCCAGTGTTGCCGGACTCGCCTATGCACTCCCCTCGTTTAAGTTTCATTCCCTCAGCGACATAGATAGTGCGGAGATGGGCATATCTGGTGGTATATCCGAAGCCATGGTCTATCAGGATCGAGTTGCCATAGCCAAAAAGCTCGAACTTGACTTCCTTCACGACTCCGTCGCCCGTAGTATAGACCGGATTGCCCGGCGGACAGGAGAAATCATAGCCGGTGTGCATCTTGGCAGAGCCGGTGAACGGGTCGGTCCTGTAGCCGAACTGACTGGACTTGCGATATGTGTTCGGATCCGGGTTCACAGGCATGACGGCAGGGATGCATGAGACCATGTCGTCGGCTCTCTTCGCCACCGCAGAGATCTCTTCGAAAGATTTGCTCTGGATGTAGGTCTTCTTGGTCATGTTGTCCAGACGCACGGCAGTCCTCTTGAGGAGAGAAGCGTCCGGGAAATCGGAGAGAGCCTCATAGCGGTTGACGCCACCGAAGCCGGAATTGCGGACTGCAGGAGAGATGGCATCGAGACCGAAGATGTTGCGGTAGATTTCCTCGTCTCTCATTCCAAGTCCCTCAAGGGCTGCGTCATAATGGTCGAGCTGGCGGTTGACTTCAAGCATCTTCCCGACCCATTCCGCGTTCTTTCTCTTGAGGTATGTCGTCTTAGGCAGTTCTATGCCGAGGACACTGGTGAAAAGCCAGAGGTAGAAAAGCGTCATGACGGCAGTACTGACAGCCAGGACCGCGAATCGGTTGAATCGCGAGCGGTAGGAGACTTTCTCTATCTCATAGAGAAGGGTCTCCGGGTCCAGCCTGTATTTTTTGGTTCCTGCCATGGCGCAAATATACGGAAATTGTTGTAATTTTGTATTCTTTATAGGTGTCACGCCAATTTCGTGCCACCACGATACAGCAGAAGAAAAACAAGAAAATACGACATATGACAGCTAAAGAAATCAGACAGAAGTATCTGGACTTCTTCGCATCGAAGGGACATACGATCGTCCCTTCTGCACCGATGGTAGTGAAGGGTGACCCTACCCTCATGTTCACCAACGCAGGAATGAACCAGTTCAAGGACATCTTCCTTGGCAACACAGCAAAGAAATATGACAGAGCAGCGGACTCGCAGAAGTGTCTCCGTGTCAGCGGCAAGCATAACGACCTCGAGGAAGTAGGACACGACACCTACCACCACACAATGTTCGAGATGCTCGGAAACTGGAGCTTCGGCGACTATTTCAAGACCGAAGCCATCGACTGGGCATGGGAACTTCTCACCGAGGTATACGGAATCGACAAGAACATCCTCTACGCTACAGTGTTCGAGGGTTCAGCAGAGGACGGCACCTCTCTCGACGAGGAGGCCAAGAAGGCATGGCTCAAGTATCTCCCTGAGGACAGGATCCTCCTTGGAAACAAGCATGACAACTTCTGGGAGATGGGTGACACAGGTCCATGCGGTCCTTGCTCAGAGATCCATGTCGACATCCGCACACCAGAGGAGAAGGCAGCAAGCGGCATCCCTGGCCGCGAGCTTGTGAACAAGTCTGACCCGCATGTCATCGAGATCTGGAACATCGTGTTCATGCAGTACATGCGCATGGCTGACGGCCATCTCGAGAGCCTCCCTGCAAAGAACATCGACACAGGTATGGGTTTCGAGCGCCTCTGCGCAGTGCTCCAGGGCAAGAATTCAAACTACGACACAGACGTGTTCTCAGGCATGCTCGGCAAGATCGGCGAGCTTTCAGGACATAAGTACGGACAGGACAAGAAGACCGACGTGGCTATGCGAGTGATCGCTGACCACATCCGTACAATCAGCTTCGCTATCGCAGACGGACAGCTCCCTTCAAACGCGAAGGCAGGCTATGTGATCCGTCGAATCCTCCGCCGCGCCGTACGCTACGGATACACATTCCTCGGATTCAACGAGCCGTTCCTCTGCAGGCTTCTCCCTCAGCTCATATCAGACATGGGCGAGGCTTATCCTGAGCTCCCTGCACAGCAGAGACTCATCGAGAACGTCATCCGCGAGGAGGAGATGGCATTCCTCCGCACACTCGACAGAGGTATCAAGCTGATGGACGACTACATGTCAAAGGCAGCCGACACAAAGGTGATCGGCGGTGTCGATGCATTCACCCTCTATGACACATTCGGATTCCCTATCGACCTTACTGAGCTCATCGCTACGGAGAACGGATACACAGTAGACCTCGACGGCTTCAAGGTCGAGCTCCAGAAGCAGAAGGACCGTGCCCGCAACGCTACAGCCAACGAGTTCGGCGACTGGGTAGAGTACCATGCAGGCGAAAGCGAGTTCGTAGGATACGACAACACCACAGTCGAAGGCGCGCAGCTCCTCAGACAGCGCCAGGTGAAGCAGAAGAACAAGGAGATGCTCCAGCTCGTGTTCGACCAGACTCCGTTCTACGGAGAGATGGGTGGTGAGGTCGGCGACACCGGCTACATCGTATCTGAGAGCGGAGAGAAGATCGCCATCACAAACACAGTGAAGGAGAACGGTCTTACAGTCCATATCGCAGAGAAGCTTCCTGCAGACCCTACCGAGACATTCACTCTCGTAGTAGACGCACAGAAGAGACAGAAGATCGCAAACAACCATACATGTACCCACCTTCTTGACGAGGTTCTCCGCGACGTCCTCGGAACACATGTGGAGCAGAAGGGTTCATACGTATGCGACAACTACCTCCGTTTCGACTTCTCTCATTTCGAGAAGCTCACCGACGAGCAGATCCGTCTCGTCGAGAGAAAGGTCAATGCTCTCATCCGCGCCAACCATCCTCTTGAGGAGAAGAGAGACGCAACCATGGACGAGGCTAAGGCAATGGGCGCAATCGCACTCTTCGGCGAGAAGTACGGCGACGTCGTACGTGTCGTGAAGTTCGGCGACAGCGTCGAGCTCTGCGGTGGTTGCCACACAAGCGCTACCGGCAACATCGGTTACTTCAAGATCACGGCTGAGTCAGCAATCGCTGCAGGTATCCGCCGTATCGAGGCCGTGACCGGCGAGGCTGCCGAGGAGTACTCTGAGAATCTCCAGGACACTCTCCGTACTGCAAAGGCATTCTTCAACAATGTCCCTGACCTTGCCGGTGCGATCCAGAAGCTGGTCAGCGAGAACGCTGAGTACAAGAAGAAGGCAGAGGAGTTCGCTAAGCAGAAGGCTGCCGAACTCGCCAGGACTCTTGCAGAGAGAGCCCAGGAGGTCAATGGCGTGAAGCTCATCATCATCAACCAGGCTACCGCGGCAGGCATCGACCCTGTCATGATGCGCGACGCTGCAGCACTTCTCCAGAAGGAGCTCAGCAACACCGCTATCGCAGCCGCATTCGAGCACGAGGGCAAGCCACAGCTTCTCCTCATGTATGCTGCAGACCTCGTAGCAAACGGCAAGAACGCAGGCAAGGATATCCGCGAGGGTGCAAAGTTCATCCAGGGCGGCGGTGGCGGACAGCCGGGCCTTGCTACTGCAGGCGGACGTAACGTTGATGGTCTCAAGGAGGCTCTCGACACCCTCGTTGCCGTAGCGACAAAGTAAATAACAGCGGAGGGGCTGCTCTCAATGAAGAGATTCGACAAATTCCTGCTCAAGGCATTCTTAGGGCCGTTCTTCGCGGTCCTGATCGTCGTCACCTTCATCCTGATGATGCAGTTCCTCTGGGTCTATATCGACGAGCTGGTCGGAAAGGGACTCTCATTCAAAGTCATCCTTGAATTCATGGCCTGGGGCGGCACGACCATGCTGCCTCTGTCCCTGCCGCTCGCCACTCTTCTGGCGTCCGTAATGACCATCGGCCAGATGGCCGAGAATTTCGAGCTCATCGCCATCAAGGCCTCGGGCGTATCTCTCGCCAGGGTCATGGCACCTTTGGCGATAGTCTCAGTGCTGATCAGCGTCGGAGCGTTCTTCGCCGCAAATGACCTCGTACCTCTTGCGTACAATGAGATCATGACCCTGAGAGACGACATCGGAAAGACGAAGGACGAGATCAACATCCCGAGCGGTACCTTCTATGACGGAATCGAGGGCTACATCCTCAGGGTTGACAGCAGGGACAAGAAGACGGGAATGATGCACGGCGTGATGGTCTATGACCACACCGACAGAAGTGGAAAGACTACAGTCACCCTCGCCGACTCCGCGATGATGAAGATGTCGAAGGCAAAGGACTACCTTACCTTCAAGCTCTACAACGGAATCAATTACCAGGAGACCAACTCAATGAAGTACAGGGACACCACCCTGCAGCTTGAGAGAGTGAGCTTCCGCGACCAGGAGCTTATCATTCCGTTGAAGAACTACTCGTTCGAGAAGTCCGAGGGAGCAAGGTACGGCGACCAGATCAAGACCATGAAAGTGGCCGTCCTCAGACATGGACACGATTCCGTGACCGTACTGAGGGATTCCGCACTCAACACCCAGGTCGACAGGTTCATCCGCAGTTCGATGCTGAGGTTCAACTCCCAGCTCGATACAGCCAAGCACTTCGAGGACAGACCTGTGTCAGACTATGCATCCTTCTTCAAGTGGGAGACCCTGGATCAGGAAAGGGAGGCTTATGACAGAGCCCTCAGCCAGGCAAGCTCCGCGCAGGAGATCCTACGCAGCTATGAGAACGATGTGTACGACTACCTCTGGACTCTCCGAAGGACTGACATAGAGCTGCTGAAGAAGTTTGCAGGAGCACTCGCCTGCCTGCTGATGTTCCTCATCGGAGCGCCTCTAGGCTCTTTCACCACACGAAAGGGAGGACTTGGTGCATTCCTTATCATCGCAGTGCTGTTTTTCGTACTCTACTGGGTGGTGGACGTGACAGGAGCGAAGCTGGCGAAGGACGGTGCGACCTCCGCATGGACAGGAGCGTTCATCTCCGCAGCCGTGCTGGGTCCGATAGGCATATATCTGTCGTGGAGAGCCATCCGCGACCTCAAGCTGATGAATTCTGACAGTTTCAAAGGCTGGTGGAGAAAACTTAAGAGCAAGATCATAAGTATGTTCAGAAAGACAAGAATCGTATACATGGGTACGCCTGAGTTCGCGGTAGCGCCTCTTGATGCCCTTGTGAAGGCCGGCTACAATGTCGTCGGTGTAGTGACAGTCGCAGACAAGCCAAGCGGACGCGGTCTCAAAGTCAACGAGAGCGCAGTCAAGAAATACGCTGTAGAGCACAATATCCCTGTACTCCAGCCTCTCAAGCTGAAGGATCCGGAGTTCCTCGAGCAGCTCGCTGCATTCAAGGCAGACCTCTTTGTAGTCGTCGCCTTCAGGATGCTTCCTGAGGTAGTATGGAAGATGCCGCCTCTGGGCACATTCAACCTCCACGCCGCTCTCCTGCCTCAGTACCGCGGCGCAGCCCCTATCAACTGGGCTGTCATCAACGGCGAGAAGATCACAGGTGTGACCACCTTCATGATCGACCAGGAGATAGACACTGGAGGCATCATGCTCCGACAGGAGGTTCGAATAGCCGATGACGAGACCGTAGGAGAGGTCCACGACAAGCTCATGCCTATAGGTGCGCAGCTCGTCGTCGAGACCGTCCAGGGCATCATAGAGAAAAACGTCGAGACACGCGTACAGCGCAGCTTCATCCAGGGTTCAGAAATCCTCAAACCAGCGCCTAAGCTCACACGCGAGCTCTGCCATATCGACTGGAATGCCCCGGTATCCGAGGTCTACAACCTCATCCGTGGTCTCAGCCCATATCCTGCAGCCTTCACAGAGATCGTGAAGGAAGGTGCCGCACCGCTCCAGATGAAGATATTCGCTGCTGAGAAGATAAGCGGCGAGGCCTGGGACAAGATGAGCGGAGGTACGACACCGGAGCCTGGTACCATGATCTCGGACGGAAAGACCTATCTCGCGATCGCTGCCCAGGATGGTGCAATCTCGCTCAAGGACATCCAGCTGTCCGGAAAGAAGAGGATGGACGTCAAGAGCTTCCTTCTCGGATTCCGCGACCCTGCTTCATATTCGACGACCGCAGGCACATCTTCTGCGGAGATAGCCAAGACAAGAGCTTAGGACCATGGCAAGTGCAGTCATTGTCGGGAACGGAGACTTCCCTCGCACCGCCTACCCAAGGTATCTTGTAAACTGTGCCGACCATATAGTCTGCTGCGACGGTGCCCTGTCGACCTGGCTGAGGACAGCCCCCAGGATCTTCGGAGAGCTGAAGCTTCCTGATGTCATCATCGGTGACATGGACTCGCTGTCTGCGGGACTAAGGAAGAAGTACGCCGAGCGCGTGGTACATGTCGAGGAGCAGGACTTCAACGACCAGACCAAGGCGCTGCTCTATGTGCTGAAGAATTTCGAGGACGTCGACACCATCCATTTCATAGGTACTTCAGGCAAAAGAGAGGACCACACTATCGGGAACCTGTCTCTGCTGATGGAGTATGCCAAGGCTCTGGGCAATGTGTGCGAGCCCGCCGATTACCTGTCGAAATGTATGTACGACGCCCTTGCCCCCTTCCGAGGACGTGAGCTGGCAATCGACACCGTCACCGACTATTCGACCGTCATAGCTGTCTCGGATTCATGCGAGCTGGCCGTGGGAGAAGGCAGGAAGTTCTCTATCATATCAGCAGACAATACGCTCAGGATCAAGTCGGAAGGCCTTACCTGGCCAACTGACGACGTCGTTTTCGACAATCTATGGAAGGCTACTCTGAACAGGGCAACGGCCGATATGGTCAAGCTGACATTCAACCATCCGTCAGCAGCGCTGGTTGTCCTGGCATAATTTTTCAGATTTTCTTTTAAACCTCCGTTCTTCATATCTGTCAAAGATTCATAAACAACTTTAACCTTTATTGTTATGAAGAAAATTCTTGCTACTATCGTAGCTGCAGTTGCCATGCTTATCGCTGGTAATTCTGCAAAGGCTCAGATGCCTCAGTTCGACGCTGCCCAGATGGCACAGATGCGCGTTGACCAGATGAAGGAGTCTCTCAAGCTCGACAAGGATCAGGCTGCAAAGCTTCTCGACCTCTTCAAGAAGCAGAGCGAAGAGATGATGAAGATGTTCCAGGGTGGCGGAATGCCTGACATGGACAAGATGATGGAGAACATGAAGAAGCAGGACGAGGCTGTCAAGAAGCTCCTTACCCCTGAGCAGGCTAAGAAGTATGATGAGCAGCAGAAGGCTATGAGAGAGCAGTTCGGCGGCGGATTCTAATAGACAAATCGTTACTCAACTGTTCCTGTAAAAAACAAGGACCCGCGAGATCTTCGCGGGTCCTTATTCATTTATGGTAAACCTCAGGTCCCAGGTACGGGACTAGAGAGTTCCCTGCTTGAGCTTCTCGATATAGGCATCGATTCTCTGGAGCTCGTTAGGGATTCTGATGCTCTGAGGACAATGGCTCTCACACTGGCGGCAACCGATGCAGTGGTCTGCCTGACGGAGTGTAGGGATAGCCTTGTTGTATTTTGTAAGGTAGTCCCTGCGGAGCTTCCTGTAATTCTCCTGGTCCTGGCTCTGAGGAGCTGCACCCTCATTGACCATGGTATTGTAGTACCTGAAGATGTCAGGGATGTTGATACCATAAGGGCAAGGCATACAGTACTTACAGTCGTTACACTCCACTGTAGGGAATTCCTTGATCAGGATTGCCATCTTCTCGATGAACTCGAGCTCCTCATCGTTCATATACTGGAAGTCCGTGAAGGTGTTCACGTTGTCCACGAGATGCTCCATATATGTCATACCGCTGAGGGCAGTAAGGATCCTAGGGTGAGAACCGACGAAACGGAACGCCCATGAACCTACTGATGCGTCAGGATTCCTTTCCTTGAACTGCTGAGCTACGATCTCAGGCACACGTGAGAGACGTCCACCCTGGAGAGGCTCCATGACTGTTATAGGAAGTCCGAGGTTGTCGAGCTTCTCATAGAGATACTCTGCGTTGGTGTTGTTTCCTGTCGCATGTCTCCAGTCCACATAGTTCATCTGGATCTGTACGAAATCCCAGTGGTACTTGTCATGGAGAGCGATGAGCTGATCGAACTCGTCCTGGTTTCCATGGAATGAGAAACCCATCTGACGGATCTTGCCCTTCTCGCGCTCGCCCATCACGAAGTCCATGATACCGTTGTCCACGTATCTCTTGTTGAATGCAGGAAGACCGCCTGATCCGATGGAGTGCATGAGGTAGTAGTCGAAATAGTCCGTCTGCATCTCATCGAATGAATCATGGTACATCTTGATGGAAGCCTTCTCGGATGCATCGCCGAAGTTTGAGAGCTTCGTAGCGATGTAGAACTTCTTACGGTCGTATCTGCTGAGAGCGATACCGGTAGCTCTCTCAGACTGTCCCTGGAGATATGCAGGTGATGTGTCATAGTAGTTGACACCATGGGCCATCGCATAGTCGACCATCTCGTTGACCTTTGCCTGATCGATGATGTCCTTGCCGTTCTCATCCTTGATCATCGGCCAGCGCATACAGCCATAGCCAAGGAGGGATACGGTGTCACCGTTGTGTTCGTTCTTGCGCATCTCCATCTTACCTTCGCCTGACTTCGCGCCTACGATGGTAGGAGATGACTTTGTCTTATCGTTAGAGCAGGCTACGGATGCAGCGGCAGCAACTGCTCCTGCGCCTGTCACCTTGAGAAAATCTCTTCTGCTGATATTCTTTTCCATTGCTGTTCCTCCTTATTCTTTGATGTGGACCTGACGGCCATCCACGTGGATAGCGCTGATAGGCCTTGACGGACAAAGGTTCTCACATGCACCACATCCGATACACTTAGACTCGTCGACTGTAGGGATACGACGTGAACGCGGATTATTCGGATCCTTGCGCACCATCATGATGGCACCTACAGGACAGTGGCGGGCGCAGTTGCCGCAGTCGACATCGTCGCGGTTCACGACACAAAGCTCGCGGTCTACTGTTGCCACACCGATATGTATGCTGGTCTTCTCCTCCGGAGTTATAGGAAGGATAGCACCTGCAGGGCATACCTGTGAGCAGGCTGTACACTCAGGACGGCAATAACCGTCTGTGTAGCTCATCTTAGGCTGCATGAAATTGTTCAGATCTGTCGAAGGTCTGAGGACATTGTTAGGACATGCAGAGATACAGAGCTGGCATGCTGTACAATGGTTATAGAAGTCCTTGACGCTCTTTGATCCGAACGGAGTGAGCTTCTCGCTGCGCTCAGGCTCCTGCTTTGGGAGGATCTCTGCAAGACCACCATCAAGCTTCTTTGTCTGGGCGAATGCCTTCTGGGTTGCGAGAGCACCTGCAGCAACAACTGCAGAAGCTACGAAAGCACGCTTTCCTGCATCTGGTGATGACGGAGCTGGAGCGGCCTCAGCCTTCTTACCATAGGCATACTTATACTGGAGAGCACCGAACTTGCAGCTGTCGATACAGTTGAAGCAGTCTACGCAGCGGCTGTAGTCGATCTGATGCTCATTGACATTGATACATGCAGCCTTGCACTTCTTCTCGCACATGTGGCAGTTCTTGCACTTCGATGTGTCGATCATAGGACGGAACATCGCGAACCTTGAGAAGAAGCTCAGGGTCGTACCGACAGGACATACAGTGTTGCAGTATGTTCTTCCGTTCATCCACGCGAGGACGGCGATGATTACGAATGTAGCGACTGCGATGATGAGTGCCGGGATGCTCTTACCCCAGACATGAGCTGGAGCAAAGATGTTCTGGACCATTCGACCGTAAGCGCTGTATGGTGCGAGAAGTACCACGAAAGCATGGACTCCTGCGATGATGGCTGCTACGAAAAGTACCCACACGCCATAACGGAGCCACTTGACCTCTGGTGAGAAGCCAAAACGCATCTTCTTGCCCTTACGCTTTGAGCTGATCCATGAGATGACGTCCTGGAACACACCCATAGGACAGATGATAGAACAATAGATTCTTCCGCATACGAGTGTCAGGGCCACAAGTGCAACGATCACGAGGACGTTGAGGGCGAGCACTGCAGGAAGGAACTGAAGCTTTGCCATCCAGCCGAATACCGGCTGAAGAACATCGGCAAGATTCAGGAAAAGCAGGGTTATTCCGATGAAGAACAACGCTGCCAGAGCTACTCTGATTTTCTTGAGCATATAGTTGATTTTATTCTAAAGCGCTAAGATAGCAAAAAATTTCCGTAAACAATTATAAATGAGTCCAATTACTGAACTCCAAGGAGTTCGATCTCGAATATGAGGGTAGACCATGCAGGTATGCCTGGCTGGCTGATCTTGCCATAGCCAAGGGAGGCAGGGATATAGATTTCCCACTTGTCTCCTACCTTCATCTTAGGGATGGCGATGACCCAACCCTGGATAAGGTCCCTGAGACGGCATGCGAGAGGATACCCGCCTGCACTCGTGTCAAAGCACTTGCCGTCGATCGTACGGCCGGTGTAATGGCAGCTGATGACATTGTTGAGGTTGGTCACGCTCTTGCCGTTGCCTGACCTGAGGACCTTGTAATAAATACCCTGAGGCAGTTCCATGACGCCCTCTTCCTGGGCCTTGGCCTGGAGCCACTGCTCATTCTCGACGGCATATGGAGATTTTGCTTTCTTGAACTTGAACATGGTTGCTTCGATTCTATGGTCTGTCTCTATGGTCTTACGAGGCGGACCTCATATACGCCGCCGACTGATGTGCCCGGAGTCTGGAGCGCCTGGAACTTCACGCGGACTTCCTTCTTTCCCTCAAGCATGGAAGCAGGGACTGGATACTCGACTCCGTAGAATTCAGACTTTCCGAACTTGCCTGTGTTGTCCACATCGAGAAGAAGCTCGTCGTCAACGTAGATCTGGAACTTGCGCTGGCCTCTCTGCTCCTCACCCCAGTACTTCACATAGAGGGAAGCATCGGTTGCGCCCTGGGTTGCAAGGGCGTAGCTGAAATAGCCACCCATCCTTGCATCTCTGTAGAATACATCCTGGGTGACACCTGTCTGTGTCCTCTCCTGCTTCATGAGGTGGTCTGCCTCAGGCTGCTGCTCACCTGGATTGACTGAGTCATAGGATCTTCTGATGAGAGCGAGTCTCACTGCCTCCTCCTTTGCAAGCTTCTCAGCATAAGCCTTGTAGCTGTCCTTGTCGAGACCGAGCCAGTAGATCTGGTATCTTGCGTCATGGATGTCTGCGAACGGTTCGAGCTCACCCTGGATCGCATTCACCACCTGCATGTCGAAGGTAAAGTGGAGCGGCTTGCCAGGAACCGGCTTGAGGCAGTCGGCAAGAGTCTTTCCATCAGGGCTCACGAGGATAGGAGCCTGCGCGATCGGAAGCTGCTCGCCGCTTGCAATATGGCTCCAGCGGCCGTCATCGGCGACGAGACCTCTGAGGTCCTCGTAACCTGTCTTCATACCGAGAAGCACAGGACCATGCATGAATGCGACATAGTCCTTGACGTTAGGAAGCTCCTCGATCTCTGTATGCATTGGAAGCGACATCTCGATGACGTCACCTTTCTTCCACTTTCTGTCGATGGCTACGTATGAACCGCTCTCGCCGGATGTCGCGACTGGCTTGCCATTGACCTTGATGATAGGTTCGCTGCACCATGAAGGACATCTGAGGTTCATGGTGAACTTGCCCTTGCCTGAAGCCACGGTGATCTTCGTTGCCTCCTCGTAAGGGAATGAAGTCTCCTGGCGGATGACCATCTTACGTGCCTTCCAGTTGAGCTCGGAAGCTACGAAAAGGTTGACATAGAGATCGTCACCGTCCTTGGTATAGATGAATTCGTTGTACTTGCCATGGTTCTCCATACCTGAGCCTACGCAGCACCACATACCCATGCCAGGAGCAGAGTATACCCTGTAGTGACGAGGTCTCGCAGGAGTGAAGTAGACATATCCGCCGTGCTCAGGATGCTGGGTCGAGAGTATATGGTTGAACATCGCGCGCTCGTAGAAGTCTGCGTACTCAGCCTTAGGGTCGATACGGAAGAGAGCCTCTGTGAGCTTGAGCATATTGTAGGTGTTGCAGCTCTCCGGACCCTGGTTGTCGGTGATGAAGTCCATGCATGCAGAAGGGCTTGGGAAGTGCTCTCTGCGGCTGTTTCCACCGAATGCGAGGCTGCGGTTCTGGCTGACTGTCTGCCAGAAGAAGCGGCCTGCCTCATGGTAGTTCTCTGCTGAAGGGTCAAGCTCACTGATACGTGCGAAACCTACGGTCTTAGGCACCTGGGTGTTTGCATGGAGGTTGTCAAGCTGGTCGATGTCCTTTGAGAGAGGATCCATGATCGCCTTGTGAGAATACCTCTTTGCGGCTGTGAGATACTTTGCGTCTTTTGTGATGGCGTAGGCATCGGCAAGGACTTCGTTCATGCCACCCTGCTCCGTCGCAAGGACGTCTGCCATCTGCTCGTCCGAGAGATTGCGGGTGATGTAGATCGCCCAGTCACAGAAGTCGAGGAAGAGCTTCTTTGCCTGCTCGCTTCCTGTGTAGGCCCATACGTCACGCAGACCTGCGAACATCTTGTGCACGTTGTAGAGCGGAACCCAGGCTCCCTTGTAGAGCTTGAAGTCACCTGCCATGAAGGTAGTCCATATCTCCTTGCTGTTCGGAACGCCTCCGAGATAGCCTTCACCCCAGCCCTTGCAGTTGACGCGTGAGGCATCGGCACATGCCTGGAGTTCCTTCATCATATAGTCGAGGACCTTCCCGAGCCTAGGGTCGCCGGTCTCCGCATAGTTCATGGCTATGGCGGTTACATAGTGGCCGATGATATGGCCGTCGAGTCCCTCCCAGTTCGGATAGTACTCACCCTTTGGCTTCAGACCGGTCTCATGGAGAATCGGCGCAAGCATACGGTCGACGTCGTACTGGAGAAGAACCTCGATGTTGAGGTCTCTCGCATGCTTGAACGGGCCGTCAAGAAGAGTGACGTCCGCAGCATTGAAAAGCTTCGGATAGAGGGATTCCTGCGCAGACAGTCTGACTCCCGCAAGGAGACAGACTGCCAGTAAGAGAGTATGTCTTAATTTCATGGGATTATTGATTTCTTAGTGTTCCGCTAAGATATCCATTATTACCCATTTACGCAAATCGGGATGCTATTCCTCGATCTGGGAGATGATTTCATCACATTTTGCGATGACTGCGAAGTGCATCTTGAGACCGATGATTCCGCCGATCAAGGCTCCGACAAGTACTGAAGTCATCATGAACACTGCCTTGCGTGGATCGTCCGAGTTCCTGAAAAGCTCGATGCCCATCCAGATCAACCATGCACCGATCATGGCAGCCGCATACTTGAGCCAGTTCTGATACCTCTGCTTGAGGCCCTTCACGCTCTGGGCGAACTGCCTCATGCTGCTCTTCGAAGCATCAGGAAGCCTGACTGCCCTGTGCCAGTATGCTGTAAACCAGACGCACACCGCCATCATGACATCTGTCGCAGCCACGAAAGCCCAGGAAAGGTTGAATGCAGGGTTATAGTGGAAAGCCATCGGTGCGATGATGATCACAAAGATGCCACACGCCACGCTCGCCCATGCCTTGTTGTTGATCTGCTTCAGCTGTGACTTGAATGTCTGCTGAAGGAGACGGTCATTGATGATCTCCTGCTCGTCGAGTCTTTCCTTGAGCACATTGTAATCAGCTCTGAGCTGTTCGAGTACTGAATTTGTTTCCATGTTATCCATAGTTTAAGATTTTTATCTGTTTGACATTTTCATTAACTGTTCTCTAATACGGACAAGCTTGACAGAGACGTTCTTCGCTGAGATTCCGACGATTGCGCCGATCTCCTCATAGCTGAGGGCTTCCAGCCAGAGAAGCACGATGCTCCTGTCGACCAGTCCCAGCTGGTTGATCCTGCTGTAAAGCTGCTTCACCTGAAGTGCCTTCTCGTCAGTATCCTCGAAAGGATCGATGTCCACCGAGAGGGAGACCTTCTCGCCACGACGCTTCTTCTTGCGGTCGTCGCTGATGCAGGAGTTAAGCGCTACGCGCCAGATCCATGTCTTGACGGATGATTCACCCCTGAAGCCGTCAAAGCCGCTCCAAAGCTTGATCAGGATGTCCTGATAGAGGTCTGCCACCTCATCCGAATCCTTGGAGAACATGTAGCAGACCGTATAGATCTCGCTCTTGTGCTCCTTTACGATTCTTGAGAATTCTCTTTCCTTGTCTGTCATTGCGTGTCTTTCTAATCAAATTACACCCTTTAGACTCCGGACTTCCTGATTTACTACAGATAAAATGGAAAAATTTCTAATTATTTCTTCTCGGCATGCGCATGGCAGGCGCAGGCTTCTCTGAGATAGGTTTCAGTTCCATCTCAAACGGAATGGTCGGGAGGCCGCTTGCACTCTTGAGATTACCTACCATGAAATCTCTATAGCAGTAGCGCACATACCTAGGCTCAGGGCAGTCCTTTGTCCTGAGAGTCACGAAAGCACCGTCTCCGAATGCTGAACCGGTCTCACCCTTCACAGCATGGAAATGCTTTGCCTCTCCTGCCACCTCGAAGCCGATGACTTCTTCGCAGCCAAGGAAACCATTGTTTGCATTGTCAAAGTAGACAGTGACCTTGTCGCCGTCGTAATATGCACCCCTGACTTCAGGGTTCATCGCAGGCAGCGCGTCAAAACCATATGCAAGGCGCATGGCCTGGAAGCATGCTCTTTCACCTATCTGGCGCTTCTGTGAAGGATGTACCTGATAACGCTCATAATCATATATAAGGTCGTTGGTTCCGATGAGTGCGCAGTTCTCGATCGCCTTGTATGCTTTGTACTGCTGTTCACGGATCATAGGTCCATGCTCGTCCTGCAGACCGTAGTTTCCGTCATAGTACTCATAAGGAGGGAGCTCTACGATAAGGAAAGGAATGTCGCCGCGGCCGAAGTCGCTGCGCCATGTCCTGGCCATGGTCTGAAGCATCTCAGAATAGTCCTCTGTAAGTTCACTGACGTTTGACTCGCCCTGGTACCAGATGATTCCATTGACCGTATACTTGCTTGATGGCTTGAACATGCCGTTATACATCACGTAAGGTTTCTTCATCGCATTGACAGACTGGTCAGCAGCCTTTGCCAGATCGACCTTAGGGAAGTCAGCGAGAGATTCCTTGCTCATCCATGGTTCGATATTCGAACCTCCCCAGCTGGCGTTGATGACACCTACAGGAACGTCGAGGGCCTTTGAAAGACGGCTTGCGAAGAAGAATGCGACAGCTCCGAACCTTGGTGAGTTCATCGCATTTGAGACCTGCCATGGAGCCTCTACGTCATACTCAGGGTCAAGCGCTGTGACCTTCTTGACAGTGGCATGTCTGACGCCCTTGTACTGGCCGGAAAGCGCGATCTCCTCAAGAGAGCCCTCCACTGGAGTTCCGTTGCCGCCGCCCAGGGTCATCTCCATGTTGCTCTGGCCGCTGCAGAACCACACCTCACCGATGAGGACGTTCTTCGCCACGACTGTCTCGCCACCGCTTCTTGCCGTGACTGTCTGCGGATCGAAGGTAGCTGCAGGGGTCTGCACCATGGCCTCCCAATGTCCGTCAGCATCTGCCTTGGCAGATACAGAACCTGACTTCCATGACACCGACACTGTAACTGACGCTCTTGGTGCGGCGATGCCGTATATTCTCGCCTGGGTCTGCTGCTGGAGGACCATGTTGTCTCCGACAAGACCTGCGAACTTAAGATTACCTGCGCTGAGCACGAATGGCATGCAGAGAGCCACCAGTGCGGTTGCAATCAACTTTCTCATATTGAATCCTGTTTACTGATTAAAGGTATATAGTCTTATTTCCTATAGAATACAGTGTTGAAGAAGTCTTCCATCTGACGTGCATAAGGAGCTCCGTATTTCCAGAACACTTCCTTTGTGGCTGAATCCGGTTTCCAGTCGTAGTATGCGTGCTGCGCGCCTGGGACCTTGACATAGTCAACCTTCTGGCCGGCAGCCTTGAGGGCATTGTAGTAGAGCACATTTGCCTCGTCGCTGACGGTGGTGTCCTCTGTACCACGGTTGAGCCAATGAGGGATCTGACGCACTTTTGGAGAAGGGATGTTCGCGATAGGAGCGACTGCCTTCTGGCCGTCCTCAGGAAGGTCGCGAACGAATCTCTTGATGTCAGACACGTCGAAGATACCATAGTTCGGAGCTACAGCCTTGATCGCAAGGAGGCTCTTGCGTGCTTCCTTTATCTTCATTCCCTCAGGCATGTATGTAGGAAGATACTCATATACTCCAGGGATCTTTCCGAAGCCTCTGTCGCCTACCTTCTCGATCATATTGGCTACACTTGCGCAGAGATGTCCGCCTGCGCTGTCTCCTGTGACAGCAAGCTTGGTTGGATCGAGTCCATACTCAGCGGCATGCTCCTGGATATGGAGGATCGCACCATAGCAGTCCTCGATGAGCTGGTTCATAGTATTAGGAGTCTTGTCTCCGTCGGCAGTGCCGATCCAGCGATAGTCGATGCTGAACACCACATACTTGCCATCTCTTGCAAGCTCTCTTGCCATACCTGACATCACATCCTCGCAGTTCATTCTCCATCCGCCTCCGTGGATGATGACTATACCAGGGAGCTTCTTCGCGCCGTCAGGGATGAACGCGTCATACTTGAGCGGCTTCACTCCTGGCTGAGCGTATACGATATCCTGCCTGCAGGTAACTCCCCTGAGGAAAGAAGGCTCGACAAATGAGGCACCTACCGAGCAGTTGCCGCTGACATTGACCTCGAACTCCTTCTGGAAATATTCAGTGAAGAAAGCAAAGCCACCGTTCATCGCCTGATAGCCACACTCGAAAGCATAGCCTGGATCAGGGGTGGCGATGAACTTGAGGACGGTTCCCTTAGGAAGATATACACCCTTCTCAAGATCGGCCGTAGTGACGTCTGCGCCACCTGTGAGAGTGACCTTGCCGCCCTTGTGCTCGCCCATCCAGACTCTCGCATACTTTGTCGCAAGAGCGCGGTTGATGACAGGAGTGACAGTCTTCTCCATTACCTTATATCCTTCGATCACAGGATGGCAGCCATCCTTAGAGTACTCCGGGTTCATGCTACCGTCCTCGGCCGCCATTGCTGAATGGTAGTCTACATACGGCACGTCTGCCTTGGCACAATATTCCTTGATCTTGCGGTTGAGTTCGATGATCGTTCCAGCAGGGTGCTCGACCTCTCGGCGCCAGAAGAAGAAATCACAAGGCGGAACTGAAACGACGATCGGAATGATGTCATTCTGACGGGCGAGATCCACCATGGACATGATCTGGGTCACTACATTGTCGAGGGTGATGCGTCCGTTGTTCTTGGCGACGTCGTTTGTACCGCAGCTGATGACAACGACCTTTGGATGGAGCTCGATGACGTCACGCTGGAAACGGGCAAGCATCTTCGAAGATGTCTGGCCGCTGATTCCACGTCCGATATAGTTGTTGTCGGTGAAGAATGCAGGGTCCTGGTCCACCCAATACTCGGTGATGGAGTCACCCATGAACACTACGAGCGGAGCCTTGGTTACCTTCGTGTTGGCCTCGGCATATTTGTCGAAGCCGGCCCAGTCCTGCTCAAGCATAGGGTTTGCGGGACGCTGGGCTGGGGCTGTCCTTGCAGCCTGCTGGGCAAAGACCGGAGAAGCAAGAGCCATGGTGAGGGCCACGGCAATCAATCTGAGGGATTTCATTGTGTGCTATATATTATTAATGTGTTCCCAAATATAGCACCCACGCCCGAGAAATCCTAAATATTATGGTAATATAATGAAAGCGGCGACGGATAATCCATCCGTCGCCGCAAAAATCATAGTCTGTTCCCAGATAATCTTAGAACTTCCATACCATGAAGGTATTCTCACCTGTCTTGAGGTTCTCGAACGGACCTACCTTAGGGCTTGATGCATTACGTGCATTGCCGAAGAAGTCGTGGTCGACCTGAAGCTTGGTGCCGTCAGGGTTCTCGTAGTAACCGTTTGAGTAGTAGGTCTTACCAAGGTTGTCAGTACCCATGGTCTGAGTCTTGACGTTGTTGATAGAGTTGTCAGCGGTGATCTTGAGGATGATGCCCTCTGCTGTCTTCTCGAGAGATACCTTTGCATCAGCACCTGTGCTGACTGCACCCTCTTCATAAGCATAATGCTTCACACCGTTCATGTAGACGTTGTTGCCTACTCTCATTGCAAGCTGGAAGCGTGATGACTGGCTGTTGCCCTGTGCCATCTGCTCTACGAAGCTCTTAGGGAGAGCGTCGGTCTTGCGGGTGTTTAGGTCACGGTAGATGCCCTCGTAGAATGGAGGTCTCTCATCGTATACTGAAGTACCTGCGTCCTTAGTCTTGAGTTCTGAATCAGGAGCGATTGTGAAGATGTTGTTGAAGTAACGGTCGTCACCACCAGGGAAGTTCATCACACCGACGATCTTTGTTGAGTGTGGATAGTGGTATGGAGTGTAACGGTCGGTCACAGGATGGAATGTGATGTATCCTGAGATGATGTTGTGTACCCATGCTGAGCCCTGACCCCACTCGAGGAATGCGTTTGGTGAGAGGAGGACGTTGTTGTCGACGAGACATGGACCGTGGGTAACCTCTGTCCAGATGTCAGTGTGGTCGTTGTTGAAGAATACGTTGCCGGTCACGCGTGTGCCGATGCCCTGCCAGTCAAGCCAGAGACCGTTGTAGCCGTTCTCGAGGATGTTGTTCTTGATGATACAGTCGATAGCTGCGTGGAGCTTGATACAGCCGACCTCAGCACCTGCGTACTGACGCTTTGCGTTGATGTCGTGGATGTAGTTGTGCTCGATTGTAGAGAATACACCGCCGAGGTGACCTACGATACCTGCCTGCTCGCAGTCGAAGATCTCGTTGTTGCGGATGATGTGCGAACCGATATTCTCCTTCTTCCAACCCATGTCCTCAGCCTGGAAGATAGACTCGAGCTCACGGTTGAAGCCTACGAGCTCACGCTCGATGGTCCAGCGGTTCTGACCTGAAGCACGGTCCTTACCGATACAGATACCTACGCACTTGGAGTTGCTGATCACGTTGTCCTCGATGATCCAGCCCTTGCTCCAGTGTGGACCTACAAGACCCTGCTGGAATGCTGTAGGAGGTGCCCAGTTGGTAGCGGCTGCGCTCATATGGAAGCCCTTTACGGTGATGTAGTTCACACCTGGAAGAGCAGGGAAGAAGCATGCAGGACGTGCATTGACCTCAACGAGCTCCTTGTTAGGGTTGACACCTGCGCCGAAGTTTGCCCAGATGGTGGTCTCTGTATCAGAAACCTCTACATACCATGAACGCTTAGCCTGCTCAGCCTTGCGGGTGTTCTGAGGGATGACAGGATTGTCGACACCCTCACGGGTGATTGACTGGAAGAGTGATACATTGTTGAGATATACCTCGCCGACTACGAAAGCGTCGTTGGTCTGGCTGAGCCAGTCACCTACGAGTGGTTCTGCGAATGGATTGAAATCCTTGAAGAATGAGTTAGGAAGAACGACCTTCCATACGTCTGTCTTGCCCTGGCGCACCCAACCTGTGACGATCTCTGAACCCTTGATCCAGACTTCCTCACCAGGAGCAGCCATGTAAGTGATGCGGCTGTACTCGTCAGCACCTGAGTTGCGAGGCTGTACCCACTCACGATAGACACCCTCGTGTACGATTACGGTGTCTCCGGTCCTGAGGACCATGGCAGCCTTGTTGATTGTAAGGAATGGAGATGCTGCGGAACCATCATTCTGGTCTGAGCCTGTCTTTGCGACATGGAACTCTCTCGCAGAAAGCCCGATGGTCACGAAAAGTGCCATCGCAGCTGTGATAAAGCTTTTTCTCATATTGTGATTATTATTAGTAAGTGATTTTGTAATCTTAGTGCAAAGTGGGCTAAAGATAGAGATTTTTAGAAAGAATATGGGTAAAAATTCGCTTTTTCTTTTGACCAGCAATAATAAATTGCTAACTTTTCTGAACTTTGACATTCAGTAACTAATCAATCACAAAACAAATATGAAACTTTCAAGAATCTCAATGATCGGTCTTGCCGCCCTCATGGCAGCTTGTACCAACGCACCTCAGGAAGCTCCGGCTCCAGAGATCAAGATCGTAGAACCAGGCGAGCAGGCTCCTCTCGCAGACCCAGGACAGAAGAACTTCGGTGGTTCGGCAACAGCTACACCGGTTCAGGACACAGCCGCAAGGAACGCAGCCATGAGAGCCCGCAGGGCTGAGATGAACAGGATCAGGACACTCCATTTCAACGAGCTTTCAATGTCTGACCCTTACATCTATGCAGAGCAGTCTACAAAGACCTACTACCTCACCTCATCAGGTGGCCGCATGTACAAGTCAAAGGACCTCGTTACATGGGAAGGACCTTACAACATCGTCAACCTCGAAGGTACATGGATGGAAAGAGCAGGCTTCGCAGCCGCTGCTGAGATCCACAAGATCGGAGATTACTATTACTATGCTGGTACATGGAGCGACCACAGCGACCTCATCCAGCAGGTTCCTAGAAGATACAACGTGCCTCACAACCAGACAGTGCTTCTCCGCTCTGCAAACGTAGAGGGACCATACGAGGTGTTCGACGAGAACCCTGACCACAACTACCAGCCTCGCGAGGATGACTGTATCGACGGTACACTCTACCAGGAGGACGGTAAGATCTATATGGTATACGTTCACGAGTGGACACAGCTCATCGATGGTACCATGGAGTACGTTGAGCTCTCTTCAGACCTCAAGAAGACCATCTCTAAGCCAGTATGTATGTTCCGTGCTTCAGAGAACCCTTCATGCGGTGAGATGAACGGCCTCGGCGAGGCTACATTCGGCCGCAAGATGCCAGGTTGGGTTACCGACGGTCCTCAGATGTTCCGCACAAAGACCGGCAAGCTCGGTATGCTTTGGGCAACATGGGGCAAGGAGCGCTACTTCCAGGCAATCTGCTACTCTGAGTCAGGCAAGATCGAGGGTCCATGGATCCAGGAGCCTAAGCCATTCCTCGCTGACAACTCAGGTCACGGTATGCTCTTCACCACATTCGAGGGCGAGCTCCGCTACATCGTTCACCACGTGGAGAACAACGGCCCTAGAAAGCCTCAGATGTGGACTGTCGACCTCTCAGGCGACAAGCTCGTTCTCGGTCACAAGATCGACGTGAAGTAATTGACTTCTACTCGCACCATATAGCCCCGCAGACCGTTCTGTGGGGCTTTTTTTGTGTCATCGGAGAGTGGACATCGTTCCCGTTTACCTTTTTCAGCAGAATATCCACCAGCAAGAAGGTATGTCTGAGTAACTTCGTATCATCCTGAATAATAATTAAAACAAATAATCATTCTTTATGAAATCATCTAAGATTCTCAAGGCTTCCATGGTCGCTGCATTCAGCCTCCTCGGCCTTTCTTCTGCATCTGCCCAGGATGCAAGGACACTCAAGGATGCCTACAAGGACGCCTTCAAGATCGGTGCTGCTGTCAGCTCTTTCGACCTCAACGAGAGAAGCGCAAAGACACAGGAGCTCCTTCTCACTCAGTTCAACGCTCTTTCTATCGGTAACGAGATGAAGCCGGAGAGCCTCCATCCACAGCCAGACGTATGGAACTGGAGAGGCGGCGACGCTTATGTAGAGTGG
Organism: Candidatus Cryptobacteroides sp.; assembly: GCA_045599665.1. Taxonomy (GTDB): domain Bacteria; phylum Bacteroidota; class Bacteroidia; order Bacteroidales; family UBA932; genus Cryptobacteroides. The sequence continues at coordinate 3,332 of JAZRWK010000047.1, read as the reverse complement.
GGTAAGGCCCATGGAATGTGGCTTCTTGGCCATACACTCTGCTGGCACAATCAGACACCTGCATTCTTCTGGAATGACGGAAACGGCAATCCTAAGCCAAAGAGAGAACTCTTCAACACTATCGAGAGATATATCGAGACAGTCTGCACACACTACCTCGGCAAGGTTGACGCATGGGACGTGCTCAACGAGATCGTATCTGAGGAAGGTGGCTACCGCGACCTCGGCTGGGTACACGCACTCGGCGGAAAGACAGAGGATGTAGATGAGTTCATCAAACATGTCTACAGATGTGCTGCCAAGTATGCTCCGAATACCGAGCTCTACTACAACGAGTTCAACGTATGGCGCCCATCAAAGCTTGCCGGCGTGATCCGCCTGGTGAAGATGCTCCAGGCCGACGGTATCCGCATCGACGGTGTCGGCATCCAGGCTCACTGGGGTCTCAACTACCCTGAGAACCACTACATCGACGAGGCTATCGACCAGCTCGCAGCTCTCGGCGTCAAGGTTATGATCACCGAGATCGACATCGACGTACTCCCTATCTCAAAGGAAGGTCAGGTCATCGGAAAGTCCCTCCAGGAGGCTCAGTACCAGCTCGAGGAGTTCGAGAAGTTCCTCGATCCTTACAAGGACGGTCTCCCTGCAGAGGTAGAGGAGCAGCTCGCGAAGAGATACGAGGAGCTCTTCCAGATCTTCTACAACCACCGCGACCAGATCGACCGTGTAACCTTCTGGGGAACTCACGACGGTTCATCATGGAAGAACGGTTCCCCTATCCCACGCCGTACCAACTATCCGCTCCTCTGGAACAGGGACTACACCCCGCACCTGGCATTCGACCGCGTAGTCGACGTTCCAAACCCTAAGCCTGCAAAGGCAAGCAAGAAGAGAAAATAATAACAGTATATGAAGAAAATACTCATTGCCACAGCGGCGATTCTTACGATGGGTTCTGCGCAGATGACTGCGCAGAATCTTCCGTATAAGAACCCCAACCTCCCGAGAGAGGAAAGAATCGAGGATCTCGTGAAGAGACTTACCCTCGACGAGAAGATCGACATGATGATGAATGCCTCAAAGGGCGTGGAGCGCCTTGGCATTCCTGACTATGACTGGTGGAACGAGGCACTCCACGGAGTTGCCAGAGCCGGTCTTGCTACAGTATTCCCACAGGCTGTCTCAATGGCAGCCACATTCGATCCCGAGACACAGCTCGAGACCTTCACCATCATCTCTGACGAGGCTAGAGCGAAGTACAACGACTCAGTCAAGAAGGACATCCGCAGGAAGTACTATGGACTTACCTTCTGGACACCAAACATCAACATCTTCCGAGACCCTAGGTGGGGCCGTGGACAGGAGACCTACGGTGAGGACCCGTTCCTTACCACTCAGATGGGTGTCGCTGTCGTAAAGGGTCTTCAGGGCGACAATCCTGACTACTACAAGACCCACGCATGTGCAAAGCATTTCGCAGTGCACAGCGGTCCGGAGTGGAACCGCCACAGCTTCGACGTCGTCGTTTCATCGAAGGACCTCTGGGAGACCTACCTCCCTGCATTCAAGGCTCTCGCAGTCGACGCAGGCGTACGTGAGTTCATGGGCGCATACAACAGCTACGACGGAGACCCTTGCTGTGCAAGTGAACTTCTCCTCAAGGAGATCCTCCGCGGACGCTGGGACTACAACGGACTCGTAGTGTCTGACTGCGGTGCCATCGACGATTTCTATGTAAAGACTGCCCATGCCACTCATCCAGACGCAGCGACAGCTTCTGCATCTGCAGTCCTCACAGGTACTGACATCGAGTGCGGTTCTTCATACAATGCCCTCCGCAACGCTGTCAAGGACGGTCTCGTGACCGAGGAAGACCTCAACGTGTCAATCCGTCGAATCCTTAACGCGATGTTCGAGCTCGGCATGTTCGACCCTGAGGACATGGTACCATGGTCAAAGCTCCCGTTCTCTATCGTGGACAGCGAGAAGCACAGGGCACAGTCCCTCAAGGTGGCAAGGAATGCTGTCGTCCTTCTCAAGAACGAGAAGCGTACCCTTCCTATCGCACCGTCTTCAGTAAAGAAGATCGCTGTCATCGGCCCTAACGGTAACGACGACCGAATGATGCTCGGTAACTACAATGGTATTCCTTCCCATACCGTCAACATCCTTGAAGGTATCCAGGCTGCATATCCAGACGCTGAGGTGACCTACGAGAGAGGCTGCGACATCGTTGCAGGCCATGCTTTCGTCGACCCACGTGCCGTGAAAGGATTCAACACAGAGGTGTTCATGGGCCTTTCAGAGGAAGAGGAACGCGAGGCTCGCAGAATCCAGGACGAGGAGATCGCAAAAACCAAGCCTATGCCTGAGGAGACCTACACAGACGAGGCCCTCAAGGCACTTGCAGCAAGAGCCGGCGAGGCTGACGTCATCTTCTTCGTAGGCGGTCTCTCTGCTTTCGTCGAAGGCGAGGAAATGCCTGTAGAGATCGATGGATTCAAGGGTGGCGACCGTACAAAGATCGAGCTCCCTGAAATCCAGGGACGCGTCATGAAGTACCTCCACGCAACAGGTAAGCCAGTAGTATTCATCCTCTGCACCGGATCAGCAATGGGTCTTGAGCAGAATGAGGGTGACTACGATGCTCTTATCTGGGCCGGATACGCAGGACAGGAAGGCGGTACCGCAGTCGCTGACATCATCAGCGGCAAGGTTTCTCCATCAGGCCGTCTCCCCATCACATTCTACAAGAACAGCTCTCAGCTTCCTGACTTCCAGGACTACGACATGGCAGGAAGGACCTATCGCTACATGCAGCAGGAGCCTCTCTATCCATTCGGTTTCGGTCTCAGCTACGCTCAGTTCAAGTACGGCAAGGGCAAGCTTTCAGCAAAGTCTGTCAAGGCTGGTGAAGGTGTGACCATCAAGGTGAAGCTCAGCAACAAGAGCAAGGTCGATTCCGACGAGGTCGTTCAGGTCTATGTGAAGCGTCTCGGCGATCCTGAGGCTCCTGTGAAGTCTCTCAAGGGCTTCCAGAGGGTTTCTCTCAAGGCCGGCGAGAAAAAGACCGTCTCTATCGATCTCGCAGCTGATGCATTCGCATACTACAGCGAGGCTGACGACGACCTCGCTATCAAGAAGGGCAAGTACGTCATCATGTATGGTTCTTCTTCATCTGACAAGCATCTCAAGAAGATCAAGTTTACTGTAAAGTAAGCCGCATCTCCACATAACACGCTGAACGGATGGCCATGCAGGTCATCCGTTTCGATCTATACACATCTCCTGAATCCCAGTGGCTGAACGGTCGTCCTCGGGTGCCGTCT
>JAZRWK010000046.1:0-13148 GCA_045599665.1 Candidatus Cryptobacteroides sp. | reverse complement strand
GCTGAGCGCAGAGGCGTTGTAGTCCAGTGCGCAGTATGCCACCGCAGTGTTGTAGTCAGCGTAGGTTCGAAGATACGTGACCGCTCTTTCGTAGTCCCTGTCACGGATCGCCTGAACGCCCAGCATGTATGTCGTGTCAAGCACGGTCGTATGGACCGTGTCCTTGACCATTCCCTTTCGATGAAGATAGAAGTCGAACTTCACTGTGCGGAGCCTCGGATAGAGGGATTCCCGCATGTACCTGTACTCAGGCAGTCCCTGCATCCTCTTTTCTCTCTGATCGAGGTCCCTGGTATTCTTCAGCTCGCAAAATTGCTCTCTGGCAGTTGCAGAGAGGGTTGAGTCGTTCATCACGAGCTGGTCAAGCATTTTCCAGTTCTCGCCTCCGTTGCGGGCGATGAACCTGATCCTTGGCATCTTCTCTCCTCTTATGATGTTGCCGTCCTCGTCGACTGAGAATCCGGCTTCACGCTGGACGGAGTCCTGGTATGCCTTCATGAATGAGTCGAAGTACCTTGACACGGCCTCGCTTCGTCTCTGGGCCAGAGCCTCGTTCGCCTTCTGGTTGCCTTCAGGGCTGGCCGATGCCGTGACGACGATGGAGTCAAGGTCGAAGACGGCATTCTCCATGAGCTGCGTGAGGTTGCCCTTGATCCTCGAGATCTCATCACGGTTGTTCGACAGATCCTCCTTCACGTCCGCCTTCCCGGACTCGAAGTCGACATAGCAGGCAGTGTTGGCTTCGACCCTGCGCTCGATTACCTTCGTGAGGTATCGCTCGGTACCGTCGACGAAAGCGGAGAGGCTGCTGATGTAGAAGGTCAGCGGCTCGCTGCGGGACATGAGGTAGATCTTGTGGTCCGATTCCCATACCTCTCCGCTGAGGACTATGTCCACCTTGCGCAACTTCGGCCTAGTGTTGATAGTCTGGACGTAGTTGTAGATGAAGTCGCCGTTCACGGCCTGCATGACCGTGTCAAGGCGGATGCCCTCGGTGACGATAGGCACCTTGACGTACTTGCGGTACATGCGGTCGGTGAGCGTCTTCTTATGATTGTTCCAGCTCTTGGCTATCTGGTTGGTGTAGTGCTCGACTGCCTGCTTCTGGGTCACGCCGTAGACAGACGAGAACTTCTCGTCAGAGACCTCGGTGCTGTCGCTCTTGAACGCGAACACCTCAGGGATGTTCCTCTCAAGGAAGAGCTCGAGCTGCCAGACGTTGATGAACCGCGTGGTGTCGCTGACGATGCCGGCCAGGAACTTCTCGTACTGCTGGTATCCCTTGAGCTGTGCCCTGCGGTAGTCCCTGCCGGTGATGATGACCGGCTCGAGCCTGAGGCTGTCCTCCATGATGTACATGTCGGGGTAGAACCTGAGCTGCCACTTGCTGTCCTGCATGGCCTCCGGCACGATGACCTGGAACTCCAGGTCCACCTTTCCGTGACGTTCCGCAACGTTCCTGAACCGTGCGGTCACGACCGCTGCATCCAGCACGTCATGGGCAATCATCTCTCCGTCGACGTCCTTCACTGCCTTCATGAGGAACATCTCCTCGCCGTTCAGCCCTGTGACCTTGATGGTGTCGCTCTTCGCCTTGAGCATCTCCATGGACGGGAGCATCGGCTCATCGTCGCTGGAGAGCTGCAGACGTGCTGCCACGGCGTTCTGCTGGAGGCTCTGCGCCTTCCTGGAGACGGCGCATGCACAGACCAGGAGGCCGGTCAGAGACATCATTATGATTGCTCGTCTATTCATCGGGAGGACTCGGAGATCTTATATGAATACGTCTTGTCTATCGGCCTGCCGTTGTAGATCACGTCCCTTTCAATGTTCGAGACATGCACGGTCACGCCGAGCATGCTTTCGAAGTCGACCTTGAGATGATGGGTGGATGATTCGATCCTGTAGTAAGAGACTCCGTCGTTGACTATATAGTATTCCCAGCCGCCTTCTCCGGTGTTGCTCCACTGACCAGCCCATCTGGTGTTGCTCTGGAACTGCGTGGTTATCACGGTCTCCCTAGAGCCCGTGTCGGTAAGGTCATACCAGACACCTGTCCTCGGCACGAAGCGCGGAAGATCCACGACGTCGCAGACTTCCTTGTAGTCGGTCTTTTGCTCTACACGGTCCTCCCACCATTCCACGGCGCGGTGATAGTCACACCTGCCCTTGACGACGAGAGAGTCATACACTGCGACCGAAAGGTCGTACGGATTTGACCTGACCATGAACCGTGTCTTCCCGGTTGACGGGCTTCTTGCAATCTCCACCTGCATGTCAGGATACCTGAGCGGTTCCTCGAAAAGGAACGACACCTGCTCCTCGCTCATGTCATCGTTCATCTTCACGGTAATGCTGTGGGATCCCGGCCTGAGAAGCGGGATGACCACCGAGAAGATAGGGGTGTCCTTGAAGTTGACCCTGAATCCCTTCCTGTCGATCACCTCGTCATCGACAAGGACGACCCCGGTGTATTCCTTGTCGGCGATGCCTTCCGCGAGGCTGAGGAGAAGCGTGGAGGTGCCGGCGCTGAGGTCAGACCTCACCTCGGCATGCAGAGCAAAAGGCTCCGAATCGATGCTGAAGGAGTGTCTCAGGGTCTGCTCGAAGTCCTCGGTCCTGATCTTGAACTCGATGCTGTGGTCGCCTTTCCTGAGGACAGGGAGCTTCCAGATGTTCGATCCTGACCTGAACTCGATGCCGCTGCCTGAGACGAACTCGTCCGAATGATCATCGGCAAGCCTCAGCGACGGGTCGTCGTCAATGATGTAACTGACCTCGTATCTTGCCTGGTTGCAGCCAGACTCCAGAGTGAGGCTGACATAGTTCTGGGTGCCGTTGGCACTCGTCCTTGCGCTGAAGACGAAGGAGTTGTCGACAACGCTGATGCTGGTGGGGTCACATGCCGTCATCAGGACCACGGCCGTGACGATGGATATCAGATTTCTTCTCATCGTATTGTATCTCTAGAATGTGAACATCAGTGAAACGGAGACGTCGCTGGGCATGATGAAGGCCTTCGCTCCGGAATCGTCCATCTTGCCGCAGGTGGGGCAACGGTAGACGACATAGGTCTTGTAGCCACCCCAGAGTCCCAGTCCGAGATCCAGGTTGAGATTGCGGTGCAGCATGAGGGAGTAGCCGGCGGAGGCTCCGACGCCATAGGCGTCACCCTCCTCGGTCTGCGGGGAACGGATGCCGCCCCTGCTGTATTCCTCCCACTGTGCCTTCGCGCCGATCCACCAGCCGGAATAGACGTTCCACGGCCAGTACCTGGTTCCGGCGTAGATGGTCCTCCGCTCGTTGCGGGCTCCGCCCCATTCGCTCCTGAAGGTCCACGGATTGTACATGAAGCCGGCGTCGATGCTCCAATGGCGTGCGACGCTATAGGATGCCTCTGCATTGATGGTGAGGAAGTCCGCATATCCGACGACGTTGGTGCTGACGGATGCGCTCTGAGCCCGTCCGGCCATCTGGACGGACAGGATCAGAAGGAGTATTGACAGGATTCTTTTCATATATGTCGAATGATTTGCTTCAGTGAGAAAGGCGGTCACATCATCACGACGGAACCGCCCTGAAATGAAAATGTGTTAGTTTCATCTGGTGCCTCTGTGCTCTGTATGATTGGCTTGGTTCTAGATGTCTATCCTTATCCCCAGCGAGGTGGTGAGATGATACCACCTGATCCTCGACGGGATGTTTGCCGATGCCGCAGCCGACAGGACGAGCGCCACCTTCCTGACAGGGAAGAACTCCATCTCAGTCTTTGCGTAGACACCGTATATGAACGTGTCCATGGCAACGCCGATGTCGACATGCGGAGGAATCTTCCTCCAGGGGTCCGTGAACTCGTATCCCAGCGTGGCACCGCCTCCGGCATACAGGCAGAGATTCCTGCTGCGCGTGGCTGCAAGTCTCTTCTGCCACCCCGCGAAAAGGTTCACGTCAAGGTAGTCCAGCATGTGCCCGCTGCTGAGCCTGGCCCCGAAATGGTCGCATTCGAGGCCGGCCTGCCACATCGACGAGAGGAGATATGTCCCGTAACTGATCCGTCCACCTGGCCATGTGTTGCAATTGACAGATGAAACTGATTCTATGGACAAGTGACCCTGAGAGCGCATGGTGCGCTGCGCAGAGGCTTCGCCGATTGATGCCGCTGCGACAAATGCTGCGCACAATACAGTGCGTGCCATTGTTCTGATTGATTTGCCTGAAATAGCCATACGTAACCTTGTCGGGGACAAAGTTAAATAAAACTAATTTATTGACAAATGAAACTGAATTTATTTTTGAGGCTTGGAAAGGTCGTTCAGCTTACCCTTGAGGGTGTTGATGCACCATCCGACAGGGTTCTCCTTCTCCCTTGCGCGACCCTTGATCAGAGTAAGCTCATAAGGCAGGTCCATCTTCCGTCGGCAGTCGAGCAGCAGCGCAAGATTGTTCTCGATGCCTTTCTGCGAGAAGCCGATCTCGAGGAGCAGCGCGTTCTCGACATGGTCGAGGACTCCTGCGTCGCCGTACTTCCGGACAGTCTCCTTGAACCATGCGACGTCGGTCCGCGGAGTCCTCCTGTGCTCTGGGAAGAACAGTATCCTGCTTATCCTGCGTCCTTCCTTGATGGTCTGGTAGGTGAAAGTCACAGGGGAACGCGCGTCAAGCTCCTTCCTTGCGGAATCGACGACCCTTCTGATGAAGTCCTTGGTGCTTGCGTACTTGTCCTCAAGGCAGAACTCCTTCCTGAGTGACTCCAGAGTATAGGTGATGGGGGAGTACTGCCCTGCGAGCATCTCATAGAACCTCATGGAATAGGGGCTCTCAAGACGGAAGGCCACCTCGAGGTCATATCTGGAGAATCCCTTGCTGAAGTCGAGCAGCACGTCCCAGACCTGCGAGTCGACAATGAACGACACCTTGCTGGAGCGCAGGGCTATCCTCGGGTTGGCGATTATCGAGAAGCATTTCCAGACGTCGCTGTCCTGGTATGTGAAGGTCTTCTGATGGAGGCTTATGAGGGCGTCCTTGACCCTCTGATGGTTCTTGTCGTCCGGACCTATGAGGAAGTCAGAAATAGGAAGCTCGACCCTTACGAACTCCTGGTACCTGTGGTCGATCCTGTGCAGGTTGTCGCCGATCCTCACGCCCTCGATCTGGCTCTGCGCAAGCTTCACGAGGATGTAGAGGACCCTCTTCTCATAGACGTTGAAGTCGTACAGCGCCGTGGTGCACAGGTATGACTGGACCACCTCCCTTGAGGCGATCTCCCTTTCCTTGTCGGAACGTCTGTGCAGAGTTTTCCTTGCCATGATCATCTGATATGGCAAAGTTAAATAAAAATAATTCTATGTTAAATATTCCTTATGGAGAATTCCGTATTCAAGAAGTCCTTCTTCATCATGATCCGTATTCAGGATGTCCCTTTTCCGGGGATGGGACCGGTATTCAATATGTCCCATTTGGTATTCAAGAAGTCCTTTTGAAAGACGTAACTGTCAGGCTAACACGCTGATTGTGGTCGTCATGAACGCTTCTCTAAGCGACTGGATAAGCATATATAAGTCTTACTCTCTAATAGCAATAAGCATTACATATATGCTGACGATGAAAAAGAAATCAGATCTTATCGTAAGAAAATTTAAGAATATCCTTCTCGACAGTCTTCATCTTATAGAATTCAACTGGGGAACCATATGCCCCCAGCAGCTTCTTTATTGTACTAATTGTCTGATCCTGACATCTGATTCCGAAGAAGACTTTCCTGATGGTTCCCAATGCCATCTGCTTGTATTCAGTTTTACAATTGCAGTCATAAGAAATGAGTCTGACCTCGTTCTCATACTTCCAGTCATGGCTTTTAATCAGTAGACCAGTTTTAATGTCCAATACTTTTTTTGAAAGGTCAATTGGTTTACCTGGAACTGCATATTCAACCTCCTTCAAAGCCCAGAAGGAATCCCTTTCACTTCCATGTGATTCGTCAAACGAATACAGGATAGCAATTCCATTATGCTCGTTTGCATAATGTGCCCACATCAGAGGATTAGTTACATTTATCAGATCTTCACCTGGCTTGACAAATGACCTGATTCTATAATTCTCCATTGACTTCTTCATCAAATTAAATGAATCAAGATTCCTTTGTCTCCTGGCCTTGACAGTCGGTGTGGTCGCGCTCTTGAGTCTACTGTTCAATTCTTCGATCCTGAAATCCATCCATGGGAACACGAGTGAATCTATACAGTCATTCATTCTTTTTGGAGGCATTGACGTCACCATGTCTTCAATGATGTCGGATAGGGTATATTCATTATACCTTCTGAATGACAAAAGTTCATTGTGGTTTTCTTTCCCAAGATGATTGAACATCGCAAGATTATATCGGTTGTAGTTCTTTATCGCAAGGTCTTGGTCTCTTTTTGAAGCATATAGTCCGTGAAGTGAGCCCGCATAATAAAACAATATAGGCCACGGAACTGAAATACAGAAAGGAATGACGATGGCAAATAGTCCGCCTTCCTTATTCCAACTCCTGGCTTTTGACAGAGACAAACATTTGTCAATATCTTTCTTCGCTGCGAGCATGTAGCTTTTCCGCTCTGTGAGAGAATCATCCATAGAGCACTCCAGGTAATATAGTGTCCTGACCAATAAAGCAAGCTTGAGCCAATCGTTTTGCGGACTTCGAAGATTCTCTAAGATTGTTTTCCAACGTTCTGGTGTGAACTGATTCGTCTCGGATGAGAAATTGCTACATTCTCTCATCAAATGTGTTAGTTGCTCTTTGTAGATGGCATTATCCACCAGTTCGTTCCAATCTGTAATCATTATAATCTAAGTTCCTCTTGGGTTTAACATCAATGGTTTTCGTAAATATAGCATAAAGTTAAGTCAGTTATACACAGAACTCTAATCTTTATTTCATCTATTTAAAACTTGACTTTCGTCAAAGATATTATGTTAAGTATTATTGAATTTATGTTAAATTATCCTAACTTTGAGGAAGCAGATATGTCATTAAGGATTGCTTTATGACAGATAGCAAGATGGGTCGTTGTAATACAACGACGCTACCGGAGAGGACTCCGGCATCTTGTACGCACCAATGGTGCGGGCGGATTTCAGCTCCGGAGTCGCAATCCTGAAGACGATGAAAGGAAGGATAGAAGCAATGGGAACTTACGCAAAGGAACCTCGGAACAGGATGATCGTGTGCCGCCTCACGGAGAAGGAATACATCCTTCTCAAGAAGAGGGTGGCGGACATGTTCTATCTCTCCAAGTCGAAGTATCTGCGTGACTGTGCCCTGGATCGGAGGGTGACCATCAGGAGGAATGTCGTCCTGACAGACAACCAGCTTCGCCGTCAGATCAATGAGCTCACCGCCCAGATAGCCGCCATAGGAGTGGACTACAACCAGGCTACGAAGAAGTTCAACAGTCTGATGTCCATGACCCGACCCGACGGCAGTCCGGTGCTTAACGCACGTGCGGCAAACACTTATCTGAACAGGGTCTTCGCCCTCACAACCGAGGTGAAGAGGATGATGGAGGATGTCATCGACACCGTGGAGAACATGAACCTGCCGCAGGGGCAGGACGATAACCAATAATACATTTATAAGCTATGTTGCAACAGATCTCAATCATCGGCAATCTCGCTGCGGATGCAGAGGAGAAGGCCGGCCGCGAAGGCAATCCGTTCATCTCGTTCAAGGTGATAGTGAGCGATTCGATGAACAAGGAAATCAAGACACGCTATGACGTTGCTTACCGCAAGGACGGACTCATGAACTATCTCAAGAAGGGCCAGCAGGTCTATGTCTCAGGAAGACTGTCCCTGTCCGCCAACCTGGGCAGCGACGGCAAGGCGTACGTGAACGCATCGGTCATGGCAAGGGAAATAGAGCTGTGCGGTTCGCCTCGACAGCAGCAGGGTCAGGACTGAAAGGACGGGATTGAATTCTCGTTCAGGAGACTGTAGATGCCATGGTGGTCAAGATCATGAAACCCTCGCATACTATGTCGGGACCTCTGGAGTACAATGACAGGAAGGTCTCGTCAGGGGAGGCTGTCATGGTGTCTGCCGTCAACCTGATGGAAGGATGCGACGCGAAGGAGACGTTCACCCGATACGAGCATATGAACATTAGATCCTCTGATGTCAGCTTCCACATGGCCATCAATCCGTCAGAGACTGAGAACATGTCAGATGAAAGGCTGAAGGAGTTTGTGAAGGAGATTATGGAAGGCATGGGCTACGGAGAGCAGCCATACGTGATATACCGTCATACGGACATAGACAGGACGCACTGGCATGTTCTGTCTGTACGTACGGATTCGAACGGAAAGAAGATCCGGGACCATCAAGAGCGTCGTAACTGCCAGGAGATCATCCAGGGCCTTTCTGAGAAGTACGGATACACTGTTGGGAACGGAAAGAAGGATCGCAACCGCAAGCTGGATATCAAGGGAGACCGGTTCAACCCCAAAAGCGGCGATGTACTCGCACAGATCGACGCGATATTCGCTGACTGTCTGAAATACCGTTTCACCACCTTCAGCCAGTTCGCTCTGATACTCGAGCATCATGGCATCCACATGGAGGAGAGGACAGGGGACAAGACCACATTGGTCTTCCAGGGCCTGGACAGGAAAGGACAGCCATGCACCAGACAGGTGCCCGAGTCCATGACCGCTGGAAGCACATATGAAGCATATTCCGTACGTGCCAGGGAGTGCCTGAAATCGATGAAGGTGCTCAGCCGTGAGAGATCCAGGGTCAGCAACATCGCAGGGATGGCGTTCAACGTCTCCACAAGCGAGAACCATTTCAGGAACATACTGGCAAAGCAGGGGATAGACGTGCACATAGTCCGTGACGGCTCCGGCAAGGCTACTGGAGTGACATATATCGACCACAGCACCAGATGCGCCTTCAAGGCATCGGACATCGGACAGGATGTGTCCGCGAAGATGGTACGCTCCTGCGAGGAGTCCGGAAAGTGGCTGCCGGATGTCCATGACATCAAGGGACATTCAGAACCGAAGAAGGAGACAAGGAGACGTTCATCTTCTGCAAGCATTGTAGGATCCGCATTGTCCGGGCTTGGCAAGTCAGCCGGCCAGAAGGTCGGACGGGATGACCGTGACAAGGAGGACGATGAAGAGAACATAGGCAGAGGCAAGGGAATAGGACTGTAGGATATGGCAGGGAAGTCTGAATATGACAAGATATGGACGGCGATGATACTCATCACCGTCTTTGTTCTTGTATGCCATCTGTACTACTACATCCATCCGTTGTTGGCATCTGTGGGATTCACGAATGCTATTGCTGACGGGTTCATCATGAAGCTCCGTGCCGGAGGGATGTTCTCCAGTCCATACAAGACAAAGGGCATGATTGCTCTGGTCATCGGGATGACCATGATGACCAGGGGAGGAATGACCACGGAAAAGAACTGGAGCGAGATCATCTCCTATGGCGTCATCGGAACGCTGCTGTATCTGGCGAATCCTTCCGGCTATGTCTTCTACCTCCTGTCGACGCTGGGCGGACTTGCATTTCTCATCGTCTTCTTCGGCCATGCCAGCCGCAAGTTCACTTCGGCAGCTGCAGCAGTCACCGACAGGAAGGAGTCTTTCATGCAGGTACGCAGGAAGATCAACACACCGGATTCGATCAACATCAGGACAGTCTTCCAGTACCGACAGAGAAAGCGGAGAGGATGGATCAATGTGGTCAGTCCGTTCCGAGCATCATTGGTGCTGGGTACGCCTGGAGCAGGTAAGTCGTATTCCGTCTATGGACCGTTCATAGAGCAGATGATTGCAAAGGGATACTCGATGTTCCTGTACGACTACAAGTACCCGGATCTGACAAAGATAGTCTGGAACGAGCTCAATCTGAACACCAGCGGATTCAAGGTGAAACCTGAGTTCTGCGTGATCAACTTCAACGACCCGAGGCTGTCACTCAGATGCAATCCGCTTGATCCGAGCTATCTTCAGGACCCGGCTGACGCCACGGAGATCGCAGACCTGGTGATGCTGAACATCAACAAGAACGCGATCGAGAAGGAGGACTTCTTCTCTATGTCGGCGAAGGTCTATCTCGATGCGATCATCTGGTTCCTCCGGATATACAAGGACGGCAAGTACTGCACGTTCCCGCATGTCATCGAGCTCATGAGCCAGGACTACAGGAAGGTGTTCGCGATCCTTGCCCGCTATCCGGAGCTGGCGGCCAAGATCAAGCCGTTCGCGAATGCCCTCGAGGGCAATGCTCAGGACCAGCTGCAGGGCCAGATAGCGTCGGCGCAGATTCCTCTCGGAAAGTTCATATCCAAGAGACTGTACTGGGTGCTGACCGGCAACGATTTTTCGCTTAACATCAATGATCCGGAGCATCCTATCATCCTCTGCGTGGCCAATGATCCGGACAGGCAGACGATCTACGGTACTACCTTGGCCCTGCTTACCTCACGCATGTTCAAGTCCATTAACAAGCAGGGGAGACTCAAGTGCGGAGTGCTTCTGGACGAGCTTCCGACCATCTATCTCAAGGGTCTGGACAACCTCATAGCGACGGCCAGGTCCAACAAGGTGGCCATCGTCCTGGGATGTCAGGACAAGAGCCAGCTGCGTCGTGACTACGGTGACAAGGACTCCGAGGTGATCTTCAACACGGTGGGCAACGTATTCTGCGGACAGGTCAATGGAAAGACTGCCGAGGATATGTCCCGCAGTTTCGGAAAGATCTTCCGCAAGCGTCAGAGCGAGACTCAGAGCCTCGATTCCGACTCGGTGAACACTTCATATCAGCTGGAGGACGTTCTACCGATCAGTACGATTGAGACTCTCTCAAGAGGTACCTTCTTCGGAAAGGTAGCCGACGGAAACGGAGAGACCATAGATGAGAAATTCTTCTACGGAGAGATTCAGCGTGACGAGCGAAAGCTCTCGAAGAAGCGCGAGCACTGGACACCGATTCCTCAGATGACTGACTTCGGAGATGCTGACATCGAGCAGGTCATGCAGGAGAACTTCGAGAAAATCCAGCAGGATGTGCGTGAGATCATCGAGTCTGAGTTCGCTAAGACGCAGGATGTGGAGGATGAGATACAACTCGAGTACGAGGTGGATCCGTTTGAATAGGGTAGGCCGTCCTGTTTTTGCAACAAACACCGTTACTGCAGCCTCGAAGTCCCGTCTTCAGTATTGGAAGATTGATAATCGTATATTAGGCCGTAAACCAAAACAAAATCACTTATGACATTATCAATCAAAGAGGGTGATCTCACTGTATCAGTGGAAATCCCAAATCCGGACGAACAGTTCGATCATGCTGAATTACTTCTCATTGCTGCACTCAAAGCAATAGGATGCTGCATCGGAGGCGGCAACGCTGTCAGAGCTTACTACCATGTAGATCCCGATACTTTGGAATTGCGGGAGGATGACGAGATTCTATGGCAGCTATACCAGAAGTATAACCTTGAGGCTTACAAGCACATTGCGGAGAAGTGATTCATTGGGGTAGCGCTGCCATTTCTTTCACAATGGCAGCGCTACATTCAAAATTTTTCGAACGATGAACATCGTGATTTGATGAAAAGTGAATATTATGTGGCATAAGTGTTGATTTTCAAGTATTTAAGAAAATCCAAGTGTCAACCCATTCAGAAAAACATTCATTTCCGGGCTCCAGAATACATAAATGAAACAGTTCCACTCAGAATGTAACAAGCCTTGCAGAAATGTCACACAGTTCCCGAAAAGTCATACCTTTGTATAAAATGATTTCACGATATGGACGCTCAGCATTTATCGCAGTACTATAATAAGGTTGACACTCTCTACGCAGTTTGTAATCGCAACACCAACTGGCAAGGACAAACGTTCCAAGAACTGAAGATTGGAGAAACATACAAAATTTCTCATATCGGAGTGTTGAGTTCGTCCACCAAAGTGATGCTTCAGGATTTTCCGGACAGGGAGTATACATCCGGTATTTTCACAATCTTGGAGAATGGTGAAGAAATCCAATATACGGAAGGGCTCCGTTTTGTAGCTCCCTATAAAAGACGTATGTATCTCCGTACTCCTCTTCTCGCTCAGCGTCATTTTAGCAAAGAGCGTAGAGTCATCAAGGAAGAGATTGAAAGAGAATTCGGGGTTTCGGTACTTGGGGTCTTCCTCGGAGGTAGTAGATTCTACGGAACAGGAGCAGATGACAGCGACTGGGATATGCGTTTCATATATGAGAGACCGGCATCATGGTACGAGGGGCAGCATAATGAGCAGGATACCATAGAACATGTGTTCTGGTCATATGATGTGCTTGGTTGGGAATTGTCTTTCGCGAAGAAGCTCATTAAGGAGTGTGAACCGGAAATCATGTCCAGTGTCCAGGCTCCCGTCATTGGTGAGACTGAAGGATTTGCCGATTCTATGGTTGAACTCGCAAAGGAATCCTTTGATCCAGTCAAGGCACTTAGAGGATACCTTCGCCTTGCGAAATACAATTTTAACTGCTTCAGGAAAGGAGATGTATTCAGTTCCGGACACATACATGCACTTAGATGCATTCTGTCTTGTATATGGATAGAAGAGAAAGGCTCATTCCCATGTTGTTTCTTCTACGACCTGCTTGAGGCGACTGTTGAAAGCGATGAATTGAGGACACACATCAGGTCATTCGTGGATTCCGTTCGTCTCAATAGGAATAAACCTTATGAGGAGGACAAGGTCGTATATCAATTCATAAAAGAATCTATCGAGCACTTCGAAGCATAACGATACTCGTTGCATAAGGTTTCGAGACACGTATTGGTGCACATGGGCTTTATGCCCCATTCAATATGTTCAACTCAAAACCTTTATGCGTCATGCAGAAACAAAAGACCATGAGGTACCAGACCTCTGACTATCTGGATTTCGACACAGCGACAGCTCTTGTCCGCAAACTCTACCGTGAAGAGAAGTATGCACTCAGTCTCCTGATCGGCTGCGTTATTCCAACATATATTTTATTCCAACTACAGAATATAATACTTTATGTAACAGCGCGTAACCAAGATTGATGTTTTAATAAAAATGCCGTCTATATTCGTTTCAAGCAGTATAAAGGCTGCGAATAATCATATG
>JAZRWK010000045.1:0-10591 GCA_045599665.1 Candidatus Cryptobacteroides sp. | reverse complement strand
CGGGCAGGCACGAACGGGCCTAGCGGGGAATCGCCCACAGCCACATCTATGGCGTGTTCAGGCTTATCCTTCCGGTCAAGGGTGACATAATAGTAGAATTTTCCGTCTGACTCCACAACCTGAGCGGCCCAGGCACCGTTTGGCTGCGCGTATGGGAATGCACCAGCAGAAAGGACTGATCCGTGGTCCGTCCAATGAATCATATCCTTTGAAGAATAGCACAGCCAGTGCGGCATGTTGAACCATCCTCCGACCCTCGTGCAGTCTTCACCCACATACGCATAGACCGTATCGCCCACCACGGTAAATGCGGGATCAGCCGTAAACCGGCCTGTAAAGAGAGGATTCTGTCCCTCAGTACGCGGAAGTGCCTCTCCGCTGATCTTCAGATTGCGGATATCGCCGTTCCTGACTTGAAGGGAATTCGGGAAGCCACCCGGGAAGCCGTGTCCTATAACCCACACAGAAGCATTGTGCCTCAGAGCCTTTCCCGGATATGAAAGACTCTCGGACACACCATCCACAGTCAAAACGAGAGTGCTTAGGTCCAGCGATGGCTGATACTCCGACGAAGCCTTGACACTGTACCAGCAGCCGGATTCAACCGAAGGGCCAGCCCAGAGGCGATGGGCAGTCTCCCTGCCGTCAGTCACCTCGACGAAGAAGCGCCCGGCCATATTGTCGTATCCTATGGAGATGTCTCCATCGAGCGAAGTCCTTCCCAGAAGGCGGTTCGCCTTGCCTTCCTTGCAGACGAACACCTGCTCAGTGCCGAGTGTGCCACAGCGCAGTTCCGCCTCCACGGTCCAGTTCTTCTGCATATCCACGTATGGAAGTAGGTCGTTGAAGTTCGTCTTGTATTCACTGACATCGAGATGAAGCACGCCGGAAGGCGCCTCGTTTTCCTTGAGATGGAAATCCTTGAGAGTAAACACCGCTTCCTGGGCATGGGCCAGCAGCGTGATTGACAGAGACAGACAGGTGAGTATCGCTTTTTTCATATTTTACAAACTGCAGTTAATTCAGCAGACACAAAAATAACATTTTTTCATTCATATTTTTCATCCGGCTTATGATGTGATATCCACAGCACTCAAGACAGGCGGATTAGGATCAGCTAAACTACCGTCTGGTCCGAAGGTGCCGTCGGACATGCCGCCGCCATAATATCTATCCTCTTTCATCAAAAAATGACGGCAGAACACGTGCCAGTGCGTCATGTATTATGGATTTGAACCTCGTATTTTGTATTTGAACCTCATTCCTTGTTTTTTCGCCCTACCACCCCCAAAATCGAGGGGTAGTAGGGCGATTTTAACAATTTGCGGAAATGTTTCCGGTGTATTCGAGAACGGAATCGTGCACCAGGCCCTGGGCTTCATCCCGGCCGTCAGAGTAGCGCAGGCAGAGCGTGAAGATACTTCCTGCATACCTTGTATAGCAGAAAACAATGAAAATACAACTGTTCCCCTTTCACCATAGTCTCCACCCTGCCGATCTATGCTACAGGCTTACTTTCAAGCCGAAACTGATCTTCTGCCCATAGTACTCGACCTGTGTGGTGATATCCCTGTTTCCACCGATGTAGTATCTCAGCGGCTGATTGAGAAGGTTGTTCATATCGACATACACAGTTGTCTTCATCTTTTTGCCGAATGTGTATCCGAGGTTGAGATCAAGATATCGGCAAGCGTCATAGTATCTTCTCAGACGGGCGTCGCTCTGATACTCCTCGTCGTCCTGGAAGCTGTCGGTGAAATTGTACGACAGTCTTGCGTTGAATCCCTTGAGAACAAGGAAGAGCGATGAGTTCAGCATATGCTTAGGCGAGCCTGGCAGGACATGTTCATCGGAGCCTGAGACATATGTCTTCACTACATCAGTATGGGTGTACGTATAGTTGCCGTCGAAGCCGAGGCAGTCGAGTGCAGGCGTGATGAAGCCGAAATCAGTGCTCAGTCCAAGCTCGACTCCCATAAGGTTTCCGTCGAAACCGTTCACAGGCATTGTGAACTCACAGTCAGAGAATGACCTGTAGTCGCCGTATGTGATCTCATTCACGATAAAATTGTTGATTCTCTTGAAGAATAGACCTGCAGATACCACTCCAAGTCCGGTGAGATATTTCTCGGTAGCAAGATCAACGTTATATGAAACGGCTGGCTTGAGAGCAGGATTTCCGATGGTTATCTCAGTACGGCTACCTGACTTGGTATCAATGCCTACGCTAGGCACAAGATATGAGTACTTAGGCCTTGCCAGAGTCTCAGTGAAAGATGCCCTGACCTTCCATGAGTCCGATACATTCCACTTCCAGAGAAGGGAAGGAAGCCAGTTGATATAGCTGTGGCCAGATTTTCCGGTCGGGGTAAGTGTCTCATCCTCTGTGTCCTCATCGACGTCCCAGACCATTCCGGCATACTTCAGTCCGGTTCGTTCCATCCTGAGTCCGGCCATGAGCTCCATCTTTTTACCGAGCTTCTGGTCAAGTCTCACATAAGCTGCAGTAACTGACTCCGAGGCATCATAGTCTGCCGATGAGTCCTCCATGATGAATTCACCGTATGACGGGTCGAAACGGAGTGAAGCGAGATAATCCTTGCTGACGAAATGAGCTTTCTGGTACATGTCTCCCGGCATGAACCCGTCCCTGACCTGAAGAGTCAGGTTGTCCATATACTCTTTGCCATAGTTGTCTTCATACCATGAGGTATAATCGTATGCTGCCGTATGCTTCTCCTTCTGCTTGCTGCTGTACTTGGCGCCGAACTTCAGCTTATTTCCGAACTTCCCATGGCTGAGAGGCAGGGAGAAATCAATCTTCGCCTTCACATCGTTCTCGGCGACACTTTTGTTCGAATTGGTAATCTCCTTTATGCCCCACTTGCCTCCGTCGGTGAGATCGACCATGGTACCGGAATACGGCTGCCTTCCGAATGCATCATGTATGTCAAAGCTCTGCTTTTTGAGCTGCATGTCGAAATATCTTTCTTCAGGACGGTCCTCGGTAGCGCGGGCATACGAGAGATCCCAGTCCATCTTCAGGTTACCCAGCTGATGCTCTCCACCAAGGGTATAGTCCATGGTCTGCTGAAGCTCAAGCCTTGCGCCTCTGTTGTCCACGGAACCTCCCTTTGTCTGGATTCTGGCCGACATCTTGCCGTCACCGTCACTCAGGCCCTTGAAGGTAAGCCTGTATCGGTTCTCCCAGTCATTCCTGCGGTTATAGATGCCTTTGAGATAGATACGGTTGTCCGGATTGATGTCATAGTCGAGCGAAAGAGAATAGCTCTGACGTTCCCTGGTGACATAGTATTGTCTGATCTGGATGTCGTCGATCTTCACCTCGTCGCCCTTGACCAGATATGAAAACTCGGTATTGTCCGAGCCTGACGGTGAATTCTGATATGAGGCTGAAGCCATCACTCCGAGCCTGCCCTTGAAGAACCTGTCGCCATAGGTCATGCCCAGATTCATCTGCGGCTTGTCGCTCACCCAGTTCCAACCGCTTCCGGCGGTCATGTTCAGAACCCTTGAATATGGTGAGTTCTTAGTCACGAGATTGATCGATCCTCCGATCGCATCGGCATCCATATCGCTGGTAACCACCTTGTTGACCTCAATCGTCTGGATCATGTCAGATGGAATCAGGTCAAGCTGCACGTTCCTGACCTCCGCCTCTGCCGATGGCAACCTGTTTCCGTTTATGGTAACAGAACTGAGGTCCGGAGAAGTTCCTCTGACCTGACCGAAACGGGCCTCACCCTGGTCATACTGGACATTGATACCGTTGATTCTCTTGAGGGCATCTCCGATGTTGGAGTCAGGGAACTTGCTTATCTGGTCCTGCGAGATTACATTTGATATTCCCATGCTGTTCTTCTGCATGCTGAAAGCCTTCCTCTGACCTGACAGAGCACCGAATATCACGGTGCCGTCGAGAGCCTCAACACCTTCAAGCACGAAGTCCATGACCGTAGTCTTGTTTTCCGTAAGCCTGATCACCATTTCCGTAGGCTCATATCCAACGTATGATACTTTCACAGTGTATGATCCCGGAAGAAGGTCCGTGAACGTATAGTATCCGTTTATGTCAGAGACTACACCACCTTCCATGCCTTGCACCTGTATCACGGCACCTGGGAGTATCTCGTCATTGACATCAACGATTCTTCCTTTCAGCACCGCCCCACCGGGAACGACCGCTGCCGAAGCATATAGATAATAAAGTGTTGCAACAACTGTTGCGATAATTGTCCTGATTGTCTGTTTCATGTTCTTGTCTTTCTATCTCTTGTTTCTCGTAATCTGATAAATGACATCTCCATCCTGGTTGACCATGGAGAATGTCAATGTCCTCCTGCTGGCCGATATGACCCCGAATCCGGCATCGCCAGATATGAAGCGGCTGCCCTGGACACGACGGACGTCCTTCCTCGAAAGCGACGCTGAGGAATTCACTATATAGTCGATTCCCGAACCAGGCATCCTGATGTGCTGGAAATTGTGGATATGGCCGCATGTGTAGAAGTCCACATGGTGTCTTTCAAGGATAGGAATCAGCCTCTCCTGCATGTCAAGCCTCTCTTTCTCAGACTTATCGGTATAGGCATATACCGGATGATGACCGACCACGATCACCCAGTTTTCTTTCGCGTTGCCAAGCACCTGGTCGAGCCAACGTAGCTGGGCGTCCATGTCCTCACGCTGGACATCCGGATATTTGTCGGAGTCCTTTCTGTATTTGTCGATAAGAGGAGTGGTATCCAGCCAGACGATCCTGACACTGAAGTCATCTTCATTGAATACCTTCGTATAGTATTTGCCGTCCATCTGCCACCTCCGGCTTATGGACGAATATTCGAGAACGGCCTGGGTGTTGGCGATATATTCATGGTTACCGCATACAGGGTACCATGGTATCATAAGTTCAGGATGGGAGTAAACCGTCTCGTAGTTTGTCATCCAGAGAGGGTCGTAGACACTTTCTACTCCTATGAAGTGGTGTATGTCGCCGGCTGCAATGACACATTCTGGGCCGATGGCTTCCGCCACCTCGCCCATCTTTTCTGCGATGGGCTTCTGAAGATAGTAGCCATTCCTTCCCAGGTCGTTTGCCTGTATGAAGGTAAGAGGAGCCTTCAGGGCACTGTACCCGACATCCTGGGCCTGGACTGCAAACGGTAAGGTCAACAAGAGTATTACCGCCGCCATCAATTTTTTCAATTCATTCATTCTGCTGTAGTTTAAAACCGCAGCAAAATTATGGTCGAGATGTTACGAGGCTGTTTAGCAGGAATTACACTTCAATTACACAATCGTTAAGATATTGTTTCCACTAGTAATGAACACTGATTTTTCTATTTTTCTCCAATTTCCTCGAACCGCGATCTTATGCTCTTTGAGCCGTATCATATGGTCGTTTGAGGTCTTAGGAAATGATAGCTGGTTAGCGGGCCCATTCAAATAGGGCTATAACTATGGTTCGCCCAAATGAACTACCGGATAAAAGGAATGGCATATTCGAAAACCGCGACCTTCCGATTTGGAAAGCCGCAGTCCTTTATTCTTCACCGAATGAAATGTACCTTTCGAAGCTGCGGGCTGAAGAATGGCCAGAGCACTTTCTGACCTCAGCCTCAGTAGGACATCTCATGACATTGATGCTGATGAATGAGCGTCTGCCTGTATGACTTGTGCAGAGTTCCCATTTCTTGTGACTCTCTCGTGTCATCATGCCATTGACCTTGATCTCCTGCGTCACGACCTGATCGAACTCGTCGCCGATGATCTTGAGCAGTTTGTGAAGATAGCGGTCAAAGTTGGACGCGGTGCTCCGATAAGGTGACTGATAGCATACTTGTCTATGTCCACGATGGCTTTTGACCCGGTCTTCTTCTGATCTCGTCTTGCGTCAGGGCAGGTTTGCTGACGAAGTACAGAGAAATCGAATAACTGTCGAATGTAGGCGAAAGCTTGCGGCCGTGTTTCGCCGCCCAGAACAGAAGGCATCGTAGCTGGTCACAGTAGGAACGGATGGTGCTGTACTTGAGACCTCTCTCATGGAGCCACTGTATGAAGCTCGCATAGAAGACATCAGTTACCTGAGCGGGCATGAGCTTACACTTGAATGCTTCCTGTACCCGGACGATGACGCCACGGAGGTTAAGAGATTTGTAAGCGGGATTTGACTTCCTCTTGAAGTCAACAGATACATCAATGATTTCAACGATGCTTGCCTCTGAAAGATTGAGGTCAAAGGTGGATGTAAACATGAGATGTGCGATTTATTGATATTTGATTTGATATTTATTGATATCCTTGCTACATTTGCAGTGTACTTCGGATATTCAATCAAATTAAGGAATATAAATTCGCATTTTCAAGCAATATGTATAAGAGGATCCTTGAAATAGAGAACATGCTCGACGAGGGAAACTTCCTTCTCGGAGCACGTCAGACAGGCAAATCCACACTCCTTCAGGAAAGATTTCCTGATTCGATCTGCTATGACCTGCTTAAGTCGGATCTTAGGAAGAGGTTCAAGAAGAATTCAGAGCTCTTGAGAGAGATACTTGAGGGAAAGCCGTCCGGCACTCTTGTTATCATTGACGAGGTCACCAAGGTTCCGGAACTTCTTGACGAGGTTCACTGGCTTATGGTCAACAGGGGCATACAGTTCGTCCTCTGTGCATCAAGTGCGCGCAAGCTCAAGAAATCATCATCAAACACGTTGGGAGGAAGAGCGGTGCCTATCCCGTTCTATCCTCTTGTCAGCGCAGAAATCCCGGACTTCGACATATACAGGGCGGTCCAGAACGGAATGATTCCACGTCACTATCTCATAGACAATGCATGGAAGAGAATAGGGGCTTATGTGGACCTGTACATGAAGGAGGAAATCAGAGAGGAGGCTTTGGTCAAGGACTTCGACGCCTTTGAGAGATTCCTCGAGGTTGCAGCCATCTCTGATGGAGAGATACTGAACTACGAGAACATAGCCACGGATTGTGGAGTCAGCGCAAAGACTGTGGCGTCGTATTTCCAGATCCTATACGACACACTGATAGGATATGAGGTCCCTGCATATCGCAAGTTGATTCAGAGGAAACTGGTCCAGGCACCAAGGTTCTACTACTTCGACGTGGGTGTGGCAAACTATCTCATGGGACGCAGTTCACTGAAAAGAGGCACGGATGAGTTCGGACACGCATTTGAGCATCTGGTCATCCAGGAAATCATCGCTTATCTTGGATACAGTAGTTCCAATGAGAAGCTGACCTATTGGAGAACCTACACCGGTCTTGAAGTCGATGCGGTACTAGGAGATGCCAAGGTGGCTGTCGAGATCAAATCAGTGGAAGAGATCAAGACCAAGCACCGGAAAGGTCTGAAAGCTTTCGGCGAGGAACATCCGGAATGTCGTCAGATCATCGTCTCCCTTGACAAACTGACCAGACACTCCAATGGCATAGATCTTATGTATGTGACAGATTTCTTCAACGCATTATGGAAAGGTGAGATCATTTAGGTCTCACCTTTTTCAACGACAATTGATTACGAACATATGATTAGCAGCCTAGAGAGGTTGACTACTCGTGATTGATTCGCCAGGCCAATTCAAATACGGGAGGATTTAAATCTCAAGCAGAAGACAAGCCGCGCACAGAAACTACAGCTCATCAGCCTAGAAGCTGAATACATACCCGAGGATGAAGGATCTTGGCCTGAGAGAATAGGAATCCGTCACCTGCATGAGAGGTGAGATCGTATGGAGCGTGTACTGCCTCTGGTTCATGAGATTGATGATCTTGAAGTATACCTCATGCTTGTTCTGGAAGCGCTTGCGGATGTCAATGTTTGCAAGAAGGACGGAGTTCCTGCCCTGGTAGTCAGAGAGAAGGTGTTCCATCGAGAGGCTCAGGTACGGAAACGTCTTCGGCATTAGTGTGACAGACAGGTTCTGGTGAAGGTTGTGCATATTCCCGGATGAAGAGAGACCGGAATAGGAATACCTCTGAAGAGAGTAGTTCCCGGTATACTTCACAGACAAGGCTTTCACAGGGATCGCATTGATGTCCGCCATCAGACCCAACGCCTCGGAGGAGTAGTCATGAAGGGAGCTGTTCTGCATCTGGCTACCACGGCTGATGCCGTACGTAAGAAGAAGGTCCGCACGTCCCTTGATAAGGGCGATTCCCTTGGAGAGACGGAGACCGTTGTTGAGCGTAAAGAGGTCAGACAAGGCATCTGACTCCGATGTGAGGACGAAGTCATTGTAGACCACTCTTGAAGATGTGTTGGTCTTGAAGATGCGGGCATCGGAGTAAAGTGATACATACACTCCGGTGAGGGGCTCCTTGAACTTCAGTGAAGCTTCCGCGCTGTATGAAGGCAGATGGGTCACGTCACGTCTTCCCTTTCTCATGCTGTCGAATCCTATAAGAATGGCCCCGGAACCTATCTTTTGGAGGTTTGTTGCGGATTCACTCTTTCTTATGTCCAATCCCATGTCAACTCCCTTGATATTGTACTTGACCGAAGCGGATGCATCGACAAAGAAAAGGCTTTCGTTTCTCTTTTCATCCGACGAGAAGCTATAGATGGCTCCTGTAGGTATTGCCGAAAACTCTATCCTCAGCCTTCTTTCCGTCCTCTTGAGGGAGAACCTCATGCTAGGAATGAACGACGAAGAAGTGATTGCGTACGAAAGATTAAGGTCCGGCGTATCTTCCAGCGTGACTGGGCTTTCGGAGCCGAACTGCCTCCAGGTATAGGAGACATCAGGTTTCACGCCAAGTGCCCATTTTCCGATGCTGCTTGAGATGGTCGAGAAGGAGAGATTGCTGTAAAGGATGTCGCTGGACAGAGCCTGACTGAATCCCGAAGGGTGAAGGTCTGTCCAACCGTCATGGAAACTCGCCTGCGTGTACCAGTCGAAGGAGATGGCCCTGGATGACGAGAGCCTTATCGTGGAAGCGAGGAGATTGTTGATGTCCACCTTGCCCATCCTCTGCTTCTGCATAAGGTCCCTGTCACCGGTCACCGCCGAGCTGCCGTCGGTTGACGCCACGTCAATGAACGCCTGCTCACGGACATACGACCTGCTGCCGTTCCCTACATATCCCAGCGCAGAGCTGAAGTATCTGACCTTTGCATCCCTGGCATCAGTGGATGTGAACTTCCTCACCACGTCATCAGCAAGAGTGTATGACTGTTCAGACGAAGAAGCGGAATAGAGGTTGTCCGCCTTGTAGCGGGCGACGAAGTTGATGCTCTTTTCTTCCGACAGTATGTAATTGTCATAGGTCTGGAAGTTGGC
Organism: Candidatus Cryptobacteroides sp.; assembly: GCA_045599665.1. GTDB lineage: Bacteria > Bacteroidota > Bacteroidia > Bacteroidales > UBA932 > Cryptobacteroides. The sequence goes on along the minus strand of JAZRWK010000045.1, from coordinate 1,269 downwards.
GGTCCTACCGAGGGTCGCATATTCGTTGCCTAAAGGGGCGCCGTTGGTCCCCGGATGGATGTAGTCGTCGACCCTGTAGCGGTTGTGCCTGTCCTCGCCGATCACGATCACATTGTCCTGCGACTCGTCAAAGATCTCCGTTTTCCCGACGCTGCTGGCTCCAACCTTGGAGAGTGACGAGAACGAATTTGCAATGAGAACTGCATTCAGATAGCCGTCATAGAGGGCATTCTTGTCGTCGTTCACTCCACCGGCAGCCTCGCCGTCAACGGACCAGGAGTTCCTCGCATCGTCGTTAAGGGTTATGTTGATCGCGGCGTTCTCCGACTCCACCAAGTTACGCAGAGCCCTCACCGGCTGGTGATTCTGGTAGATGTCTATCGACTTTATCGAGGATGCCTGAAGGTTCCCCGTCGCGAAATTGTAGTTAGATTCGAGAAGGTCCTTCCCATCAATATACAACCTGTTGATAGCTGTACCCTGATACTTTATCCTGCCCGTACTGGTGGAGACCTCAAGTCCGGGGATCCTCTCCAGGATGTTGCCGAGGGTCCTGTCGTTGTCTGCACGCAACGCAGCAGCAGAATAGGATATCGTGTCCCCAGCGACCTTCACGCGACTCTCCTTGATGACAGATGCATAAAGCTGCTGCTTGTCCTGCTCCATAGGGATGCTTACCTTCTCGCTGAAAGGGCCATTGAGCACGACTTTCTTGTAGCCGACAAGCGATGCCGCTATCGAAACACCCTCAGCCGGGGTATATTTCATAGTGAATGTTCCGTCCTTGGCAGAAGTCGTAAAGCTGAGAGTCGCTCCGCTCTGGGACTTGACCTGAAGAACAACGCCGGCAAGATCTTCACCGCTCCCGGTATCGAACACCCTTCCCGAGACAGTCATCTGCTGTGCAGATGCGGCGATCCCGAACAGTAGCATGAACAATATCAGAAGAGTCCTTTTCATTACGATTGTCGTTACCTGCTTAACGGCTCAAAACGATGCCACGCTTCCTCTTTCCCACCAAACTGCATGTTATCTCTATTGTGAGTCGTAACAAATAGGAAATAGTCTGAGAACAACTGATCAAGAAGCTTCTGATACTTATCATTCGTTGTCGATATATACTGGTAATCAGAAAGAACTATCGGTTCCACGCTAAGTATATGACAAAAATTTGAAAACATTGATTCGATAGCGGTCTGTATGGTTGATCTGGCACTGTGAGATATAGTCCAGCCCATACTTGAACAGGCTCACGGCCCTTCTCCCATG
>JAZRWK010000044.1:0-17862 GCA_045599665.1 Candidatus Cryptobacteroides sp. | reverse complement strand
TATTTCATTGCAATTCTATGATAATGAGGGACTTCTTTTCCGTGCAGAATGGGATAATAAAGATGACTTAACTCACCCTCAACCTCATTGGCATTTTGGGAACAAACAGTTGTTTCATGGGAGAGGAATAATATGTACCTCATCTGAGGGTTTTATGGACAGTCCTTCTCCCGACTTTATACTAGAAAACGAATCGCCCACTCCTTTAGATTATGAGCGCCTTCATTTTGCAATGTGCATGGATTTAATTAATAAAAATTATTCTATTAAGTACTCTGATCAGTCTCTGAAGAGATGGCTGGAACTATGTATGGATCTGTTTGATAATCAAATCAAAGCTCTTTCTATATAGAAAAGGGGCTTATGTTTAATCCCGCTTTGATAAATATACCCGATTCAGACGTTTATCAAGTACGGCTTCCGCAAAATGTTCTTGTTCGTCTTCATTAGATATTAGACTAAGTTTTGGAAGGGTACCAAATCATGTATTTTTTATGTATGTAGTAATTCTCAAGAACGTGTTATAGGGGAACATTATAACTTTCCTTTTTCAATCGCCTCTTTTACATCCTCGATGGTGATTTTCGATTCCCTTTTATTCGATGGAGTCATTTTCAGTTTATCTTCTTCTCTTATATCCGCTTCCTCTATAGTCGCAACCTTTACTTTGTAGATATTCCGGCGGATAGTCGGCCACCGATTCCGGTGATACTCGGCCACCTGAGTTAGATTCGCAAAGATATCAATATTTCTTTCTCATACTATCTCCTTTCAGCTCGAAGCGGAGAGATTTGTGTACGATTCTGTCCAGGCAAGCCTCTGCAGGCATCTCATTGCTAAAGACGCCGTACCAGTCGGCGACAGCCAGCTGGCTGGACAGTATCAGCGATTTTCTGTGATACCTGTCATCGATGATTTGTTCAAAGTCGTTCTGCTGCTGGCCTTCGAGACGTTTCATTCCGAAGTCATCTATGATGAGCAGGTCCAGATGTTCCATCTTCTCGAAGAACTTGAGTTCATGGCCCTCAAGCCGGGCGAGTTTGAGCTCGTCCATCAGCCTGCTGACAGTGTAGTACCTTACTTTGTATCCGAGCCTGCAGGCTCTCTCGCCGAGGGCGCAGGCAAGGAACGACTTGCCGGTACCGGTTGGTCCGCTTATGACGATCGTCGCGCCGTTTTTCAGGTATTCCCCGGTTGACAGCTGAGTGATTGCGCCGGCTGGGATGCCACGGGCATCGCTGGTTTCGAGTTCTTCCAGGCTTGCCTGCTGCTTAAAGTTGGCATTGCGTATCAGTCTGTCGATTCTGTTGTTGCGTCGGCTGTCCAGTTCGCTCTGCAGTAGCAGTTCAAGGCCGTCCGGGAAGGAGAGTTTGTCTATCTGGTGTGTTTCGTTGAGTGTCCTCCAGCATGATGCCATGCCTGGCATGTGCAGGGTGTGGAATGAGTTTGATATTGTGTCCATTGTTGTTGCTTGTTATTGGAAGAAGATGGTGCCGCGCATGTTGGCATGGCCGGTGGGTTCCGGCACGGCTGCGGATTCCCTTATCTGATGTGACTGCTGTACGGTCTTGAGGACGTTCTCCAGTCTCTTTCCGGTGAAGAGTCTGTTCTCGAGGCAGATCTCGCAAGCCTCCTCGAAGATGTCCTCCGGATAGGTTCGCTGAAGTCTCAGCATCATGTCGCACGTCTTGTAGTAGTACTCCGGAGGGCATGAGCCGTTGGACCCTGCGAACATCGAGTCGAACAAGGCGAGAAGAGCATCGGAGACATTCCTTGCTCTATCCTTGTAGTAGGATGCCGACCGCTTTGTGAAGGCCAGTGTATTGGAGGCCAGATGCTCATCGATGGATGTGTAACCGAAGCTGCGGTCACGCCTGTGCGTTGCTACAAGCTCACCTCTGACATATACCTTCACAAGAGTAGACGTGAAGATTATCTTTGCTTTGCTTCCTATGAGTGTGTATGGCACAGAGTAGTAGTGCTTGTCGCAGCTCAGATAGACATGGCCGTTCTGCTGCACGGTGACTTCGGCATATCGCTTCATCTGGTACGGAGTCGCTGGCAAAGGGAGAAGCTCCGGCTTTTCCACTGCGTGGAAGTGCTCTTCCCGGGTGTAGGGACGCTGCTGCATGCGTGTCTGATTGTGGCTGGCAAGGAACTCGGATACGGCAGCATTCAGTTCCTCCAGCGAGAAGAACTGGCGGTTTCTCAGGCGGGCATATATCCTGTGGTAGATGATCTGCACCTGGTTCTCAACTTTGGCCTTCTGCGTCGGCTTGACGGGTTGGCATGGTATCGTGACGAAGCCGTAGTGGTTACCCATGTCATCCATCGCCTTGTTCAGTACGGGCTCGTACTTGTCGGCCTTTATGACTGCCGCCTTGAGATTGTCCGGGACGACGATCCTGGGCACTCCGCCATAGAACTCAAGGGCCTTGCCGAGTGCATGGAGGAAGTCCTCCGTCTTCTGCGACGGCACACACAGGGCGAACGTGTAGTCTGTGCACGCCATCGTGCTCACAAAGGTCTGCACCTTAATCAGTTCTCCGGTCTCCACATCGACATAGCCGAGCGTATCGCCGGCAAAGTCAACGAAGAGTTCCTTTCCGGGATCATGCGGCAATGCGGAAGTAGGCGTCTTCTGAGCCTTGAGATTCTGTGCCAGGTGGAAGTAGAACTGGGATTTCTCGTAGCCGTCCGGATGCAGACGCTTGTAGTCTTCCCATACGAGCTGCCGTGTCACATGCTTGTGCGACAGCTGCTCGACAAAGTCCGGAAGCAGTTCTAGGAACGTCTCCATTCGTTCATCGGTGTATGCCGGATTACCCGGATGGAAGCGCTTTTCCAGGACTGGATCATCCAGTTTCAGTAACCCATCTATGCCGAGAGGATCACACTCTGCGCGGTTCACATACTCATTAGTCTTGTCTCGGCTCATCTTGAGACCCTTAGCAATCTGCCTGTTCGAGACACCGGCTTTCTTCAGGTGAAGAAGTTGCTTGATCTTGCTCATGTCAATGATTGTTCCTGCCATATTCCTTTGCCATTATTGATTGCGGCAAAGTTAGGCGATTCGACATTAGGGTGGCCGACAATGGTCCGGAAAAGATTGTCCGTCAGGGTGTTGAGTTTGGGAAGTGGCCGAGCATGCTCCGGAAAAGCATGCGCGACGCTCGATTCCTGCAGGTGATTCCGCAGAGTGGCCGACAATGCTCCGGAAAAATAGGGCGCCGGCGGCGATTTCAAGTGGTTTTTGCTCATTTTACCTATCATTTTATAGGTAGACGAGCATCATTTTGGCCTATTTCAGGCTGGAATTACTGGCCGACCATGGTCCGGAATACGTAGATTCAACTACCTTTGCAGCAACGATCTTCCGGGCTTCTTCTTCGGATGCTGATGCAAAGCGGTCGTAGTCTTCACCGTCGATCTTGAAATCACACTGATAGAAGCCATCAATTTCAAGATATGTACCATCCCAGCACCTTGTTCTGGAATGTTCGGCGAAACGAGGACGGCGCGCTTTTGACCATGCTTCATACCCCGGGACTGTTTTAATGGCGATACAACTTAGGAGATAAACATTGATTGAACCATATTCCTTCCCCTTAAGATTAGCCTCTAACAAATCCGAGACATAATGTATGCTTGGGGATTTCATACCCAATGATTCATCAATCCTCACATATATTCCTATCTTCATGTCTACCTAAAAATTGAATTGCCAGGTGGCAAGTGACAAATGCCCACAAATTCTATTTATCAAGGTATTCTGAGATATAATCATCAATCGGTATGCTGTAGAATCCCAATGGATGATCTTTGTCGTGTTTGTACGGAGCTATATACATATCCAAGCAATACGAAGACTTGCAGTCTATTTTCCCATTATTCACGACAAAAATAAGAACATCATAACTCACTCCGAAAACTACATCGTCACAATCCTGCAAGCAAGATTCCTTGAACTTCTGGGCATCTCCATCGTCCCTGAAACCAAAGTAGAAGTCCTTGAGTAAGGATATTTCAGAATACTGGAGATCACTCTCGTCTTCACACCAAATAGCTGCGTCAGATCTGGTTTGAAGTTCCCATCTAGCCCCAGCAAAATGAGGGAATGTTCTAAAGACAAGTACGGTATCACTCTCTGCATTCACCAATAGTGAAGAGGATCTGTATTTCAGATAATCCGGGGATTTACGATAACTGGTCAATGATTTGCTCTTCCGGTTGGAACGCATGAAGCTATGATATCTCTTGATTCCCACATCTCGAAGTTTAGGCAGGGAGAAGATATATCCTTCATCCCCATACTTTCCTCCATAAATCAGATTGATGCGTCCTTTGCTATTAGACAGGACCTCTGTGAATTCTATCTTTGCAGGATCATTATCTGCTTGTGCTGCCTTCACAGACAGCACAAGCGACAGAATAATCATTATAATTCTAATACGCATGATAGGAATAATGATTCTTTAGACCTTGTCTCATTCTAACATCAAGCACGAACTCCTCATTCTGAGCCAATGCCGAGACAATACGGGCTCACTGAATAGTATTTCTCAGCCAATGGATCAATCGTCGTGAACCTGCCGAGCAAGGTGTTGTAGTACATGTATCTCGGACTCTCTCCCGTCATGTCAATGTAGCCTCCTTCGAAGTTCACGCGTTCCAGCACCCCGTTCACATACTCCATGTTCGCGATGTAGTCGCGGACGACGATGGTACTGTCAGCCGAAATATAAGCATCTTTCGACGATGCTGCAACTGGGATTGAAATAATTGCGATTATAAACGTGGGAATCGCCAACCATTTCTTTTTTCTCATGGGTATTAACTGTTTGAGAATTAAACATCATTTGTTTGGCGATCAAAGATCGCCATGCAGGCTTCAAGGCTGACTAGACCTTGCGATATACCAACATCTATGGCACCTGATTGACTCCTCATAATTCTTCCCGGAACGCTGAGAATCGGTCTTTATAGCCGTGTATTATTTACATCATATCAATATCCTGTTTATTAAACGTCACAAATACTCATTTGGTGACGGACATGCTTCGATTGCCGATAATTCAGTCTTACAATCTTAGTGACACATGTTTATTCCGAAATCGATATGACGGACTGCAATAGTGATCATGAATCCATCCAAATTCTTTATCCAACAATCTCCTGCGGTCAACATATTTATCTACATCGACCCCCTTATCTGCATATATTGCTACCAGAAAGTGTTCCCTCATATATACTCCCACATAATTCAATGAAGTTACCGGCAAGCATCCAGACGATATAGTCCTGTCTTCAACAGTACACTGTTGATCGACAACAAGTTCGTCAAAAGAACTGACATCAACATTAAACTCATTGATCTCGTACACTAATGTATCAAGTAATGCATTGGAAGCCGTAATAGAAACATATGTTCCACATTCCTCTAAAGCGAAGTTAAGAATCAAGATATTTGCAGGACGCTCATCTCCTAACGAATCCATATACTCCTGTTCAAACGATCCAATAGCATCTGAAAGCGCCCTGTTTGTGATGACACGATCATATGACGAGCATGACATAACAAGCCCACACAGGATTAATCCAACTATAATTCCGATTTTCATATCACCTGATTAGTTTTGATGTAAAACCGTATCCCTCGCCCTTCTTTAGTTGACAAATACGTCTTTTTCCGTTCCGGGAATCATTTCTATTACTCCATCATAATACAATCTATAATCAGTCATTCCACTCGGATCCACCCTGTTCACAGGATTCCCGGCACAGTACGCATACGGACTCACAGAATAGTACTTCTCTGCCATAGGATCAATCTGTCGTAAACCTGCCGAGCAAGGTGTTGTAGTACATGTATCTCGGACTCTCTCCCGTCATGTCGATGTAGCCTCCTTCGAAGTTCACGCGTTCCAGCACCCCGTTCACATACTCCATGTTCGCGATGTAGTCGCGCACGACAATGGTGCTGTCGGCACCAATATACGATTCTTTTGCCGATAAGGCAAGGGACATAGGGAAGGCTACACTTGGAAAGACGGGCAATGCTACCATTTGTTACTCTCCACAGAAACGGCACGACAGCTATCCACATGTCGTATAAGGATTATCACACAAGGCCTCAGAAGGAATCCAGCCGTCATATGTTCGATCATCACAATGGAATCGTCCTTTAAGCCACCCGTTATCATAGTCCAACACCTCAAACAGGTCAATCCACTCATATAAAGTCACGACAGGCTCCGAGTCAACACTTGCTTTAGAATACAACGTCCATGTTCCATCCGCATACAATCTGGTATGAATCTTAGTATGAGCCTCTAGCGGAATTGCCCTGGAAACCCAGCCATGCCCGTAATATTCACCTAGCACAGAGTCAAATGCTAATACTTTATAGTATTCCGCATTCTTACCCATGAAGAACAGACCGACCATATTGAATTCGCCATTTGTGGGATTCGATACAACATTCCCATCGGGACAATCATAAATAGCGACCTCGCCATAATACTCATAAGAGACGAACGCTCTATCCAACGTGGCTGTCAAGGGAGTCTTATCTGATATCCATCCAGTCCCCTTGTGCTTAGAAGTCACTGCATCATGTACTGTAACGTAGAAATAATTATCTTCAGTCTCCAATACAATGACAGACTTCAAACGCTTATCATCATTATTTATATACAATATGACATTCCCACCTGGTTTGTCAAGGACCGGGATGACCGTGTCTGATCCATACGGCAGCATATAACTGTGAACATCAGTTGCTCTTTGCGCCAGTTCCTGTCCATAGGCACAAAGGCACAAGCCCAGTAATAACAACAATAAACAAACTCGCTTCATCGATGAATTCTTTTTGCTGACGGATTCGTGTTATTTATCGCATCCATCGTGGGGACATCATCGGCGCCATTCGCACCATAAACTGTAAATCCAAACAATAATTCATACTTTTGGACCGCCATGCAGTCTTCAAGGATTCATTCCTTGCGATATACCAAACATACTGGCACCTAAATGGAGCTCCTCAAAATTCTTCCCGGAACGCTGAAGCTCCATTTTTCTATTCCACCCTCCCCTTAGATCAGTCTTGCGATCCTCGCCTCAATCAGTCCTTTGTATCGTTCAGCCATCTGAGAGCTCAGGAAAGAATTCTCAATCAGACGGAACCATTTTTCCTTGTCCCCAACCATCCTGTCAATGATTGTCTGTGCGTATTTTTCACTGATTCCGGACTGGACCATCGCATCAACAAAGGAAATCCTGTCATATCCTCCGATAAAAGAACCGTCATCTACACCAGGACCAGACAAAGTCATCGCCAGCTCATTGTCATCTTCAATACCTGTCAGCAGGACTGCAAGAAGGTCATATGCCGGCGAAAGAACATAGCCGGACCCATCCTTGAGATCAATCAAAGAAAAGTTCTTGCAATGCATATCAGAGTTACCGGTCATCCATGAAAACAGGACAATACTCCAGAATCTCTGCACATCTATCAGACTCAATGACGAATATCTGCGGACCGTATCCGACAATTGAGAATATGAACCACGGTATTTATGTTCAGTGAGTCTATTGGAAAGCTGACATAGGTCAAGCATCGAATACTTTGTACCGTCTTTTCCTCTGTCCATGCGTCTGGTGATATACGCCAATTCTCCATCGGACATTCTTATAAGCGCATGTTCAGCAGTCTTGATACCGGACGCCCGAGCCATCTTCATCGTCACATCCTCAAGTTCCGGCATAGAACAATATGTGTCACTCTGAGGTTTCAGGATGTATCGCCCCCACAAACCGACAATCGTCAGTTTGTCTTGCCTGTTCCGTCCTCCACGGTCTATGTCAAGAGACAGTTTCGGCTGAACGCCCGTCACTGTCATGCTATTACGGATGACAGTCAAAGCGAGTTCCGATATATTGTCCCGAGAATAAGGCATGACCGGGGCAACCGGTCTACCGTAGAACTTTTTCAGGCACGAGGCATGGTAATCGACCTCTCCATCAGCCAATTCACCATAACATATGAGGCACTTATTGCACATGAGGTCTGACACTTATATTTCCAATGCTGTCCCTGCAACATTCCATAAGCAGCGACATTCTGTCTCTCGGATCTATTTTCCAAGACTTTGTAACAATATTCAACAGCCACCCTTCCGGTATAAGACCATCAAAAACCGGAAACATGATTTCCTTTTCATACTCCTCGGAAGTCAGAGGCATGGTCGGGCTCAAAGGACATGGATTCTCAAGAGCCAGATAATGGTCATCATACCGGAAGTGGAATCCATCATTATCCTCTGTCAAGAGACCGCAGAAGACACCATCGATAAATATATCAGCTTTCTTCATACTAGTCGCTTATCTTCTTCGGCGCGAGCTCCTCCCCGAAGAGATTCAGCACCTGATTTACCTTATTCAGCTGTAGAGTCTGCTTCCCAGCCTCCATGTCCTTGATGAAACGTACACCGACAGACGCTCTCTCTGCCAGTTCCACCTGAGAAAGCCTATATTGCTTCCTCTTCTGCCTTATATAATCGCCAATAATCATATTTATCCCCGTTCGGGGACAAATATAGCAAAAAATCAGAAACCAGCCCCTATCGGGGACAAAATTTCATAAAAATCACTATTTTATCCCCGAACGGGGACATTCCATCCTACTTCTTCTGGAATACATTGACGATCTCGCCGACATACATCGTATGGAGACCCATGTTGTCATAGCTTGGCTTGACGTCGTCAGGAAGAAGATTTCTCTTGATCTCCTCCTTGTAGATGATCTTGCACTCGAACACCATCGATGCCTCGTTGATGAGAGGATTGCCGAGCTCGCTGAAATCGACGGTGAAGCCGGCGTTCTTCGTCTTCTCCGGTTCATCTCTCTGGGAGTGAGAACCGATATAGGTGAGAGAGGCCTTGTTCTTCCTAGTATCAGGGAAAGCACTTACGGTGAAGTACTTGTTAGAGTCCATCTGCTTCTTCGAGAATCTGTCGCTTGACACATAGACAGTGAACACCGGCTTGTTCCACAGGACGCCGCACTGTCCCCACGAGATCGTCATGGAGTTCATCGCATCCTTGTTGCCCATCGCAAGGGCCATCCAGTCCTTTCCGACGGTCTGGAATGGATTGAAATCAATCTCCTCCGGAGCGACCTTGGTCCAGCCAAGGCTCTCGAACGGTACGACAGCCGTGTCATCTGCTTTCTTTCCTCCGCAGCTGCAGAGCATCAGTGCAGCAGCGACAATAATCAATATTCTTCTCATCTTTTCTAGTTTTCTGTTATTTCCATCCCGGCCTCGACGTCCAGTGACTTAGGCACCACAGACGCAGGACCTGCCACGAGCCTTGTGTTCGACTTTATCTGGGCCTTCGACTTCTTAGGAGAAGCGCCCAGCGACTCAAGTTTCTTTATCTTCCTGATCACCGACTGGTTGGACTCCACGAGCTTGCTCTTTGCCTGGGTGTAGTTCTTCGAAGCCTTCTCAAGCGACTCCCCGAGGTCCTCGAAACTGTCGAGCCAGGCCCCGATCTGGGTCATCAGCTCGGACACGGTAGCATAGACCGCATTTATGTTCTTCTCCTGGTCGTGCTGGCGCCAGCTCATCTGGATCATGTTCAGCACTATTATGAGGGTCATCTGGCTGACGATCAGGACATTGTTGTCCTTCGCAACCTGCCATAGCCTTGGGTCTTCCTCAAGCATCAGGCGGAATGCGCCCTCCACCGGGATGAACATGATATTGTAATTGACCTTCCGCTTTCCATCGGTAAGATAGTAAGCGTAGTCCTTGCTTCTGAGTTCGTTGACATGGGACCTGACGCTCTCGACGTGGGCCTTTGCCAAGTGTACCCTGTCCTCTACCGTCGTCGCCGACATATAGTCGTTATAGGCGTTGAGACTGACCTTCGAGTCGATTATGACCGTCGTGTCGTCCGGGTAGAAGACCATCACGTCCGGAATCATGGTACGTCCATCCACCGTCTTGATCTCTCTTCCGGCGCCGTCCGTCATGACGCCCTGGGTGACGAAATGTATGCCCTCGGTGAGGCCTGCGCTCTTGAGGACGTCTGTCAGGAGCATCTCTCCGAAATCGCCCTGTATCTTGGAGTAGCCGGTGAGGGCGTTTGCAAGGTTCCTGGCCTCATCGCCCACCGATCGGGACTGCTTGTCGAGGTCCTCGATCTTCTGCTCGAGCTTGGAATGCCTCTCTATGCTTTCCTTCTGCGATTCCCTGACGCTCTGGGTAAATTCTGCGAACTTTTCCTGCACAGGTTTGAGAAGTTCGGCAATGGACTCTGCGCTGCGCGCCTTGAACGCTTCGCTGTTCCTGTTCGAGAGGTTCTCGAAGGCAGCCCTCATCTGCTCGAGGTCCTTTTTGTGCTGTTCTTCCAGGAACATATCCTTTTCCCTCTCATAGCGCTGTATGACAAGTATCACCACCAACGCGGCAATAAACACCACGGCGGCTACGAATACTATCATAAGGGTCAAAGAGTCCATATCATGTTGTTCTATCCTCAAAGATAAGGAAAAGTTGCCTATATTTGAATCCGATATGCCAATCCGAAGAAATAAATCTCTGCTGTTCTATCTGACAGCCTATGCTCTGTTGCTGCTTCTCGCGGCGGCGGACCTCTCGTGTGGCGAGATAGGCCTGAGGGAGATGGCCCAGGGAGGGATGGTACGTGACATCCTGCTCGGGGTCCGCATTCCAAGAGTCCTGACAGCAGTGCTTGCAGGAGGGGCTCTGGCCCTGGCGGGCAGCCAGATGCAGGCGATCTTCCGCAATCCCCTTGCCGACCCTCATATCATGGGCGTCAGCGCAGGCGCAGGAACAGGTGCGGCGATTGCGACCATCGTACTGGCGGCAGGACCTGGTACCATGGTCCTTGGCAGCATCAGCATAGCCCTCGCGGCCTTCGCAGGCGCTGCGGTGGCGTCGGCCCTGATAGTGGCGATATCATCCAGCGTACGCAGCGGGAACACTCTTCTGCTTGCGGGTGTGATGCTGGGATTCATCTTCAGCGCGGTCACTTCGATAATCGCATATTCGGCCAGCGAGGAGAGCCTGAAGCTCTTCTATTCATGGTCTGCAGGCAGTTTCTCGGGGAACAGGATGGTCGAGGTCTGGATCCTCGCAGGTCTGCTCGGCATAGGACTGACCGCCGCCCTTGTCAACTGCAAAGGTCTCGACATCATACTGTTCGGAGAAGAATATTCGGAGCTTTCGGGAGCGCCGGTGAAGAAGATAAGACTGATCTCGATGGTCAGCTGCTGTCTCACAACGGGCGCCGCGACAGCGTTCTGCGGGCCGATAGGATTCGTGGGAATCATCGCACCACACATCACAAGATGGCTGACTGGGACCTCTTCGCACAAGGTGGTGGTCCCTGCGAGCATGCTCTGCGGAGCAGTCCTGGCGCTGCTTGCCGACATACTTTCGGTCGTCGGAGGCAAGCCTCTGCCAGCTGGAAGCACGATGGCGCTGATCGGAATCCCGGTCATTTTGTACATACTTATCCGGAAGAATTAGATGCTGAAAGTCAATGACATATCGATAGGCTACGGCAGCAGGGCCGTCGTGGAGGGAATCTCGTTCGAGATCGCCCCTGGCGAATGCGTCCTCGTCTGCGGAGCCAACGGCAGCGGCAAGACGACCTTGATGAAGACAGTCGCGGGAGTGCTCAAGCCTCTTGCGGGCACTGTCAGCGGAGACGGTACCATGGTACTTGTCCCGACCGGCATACCCAAGGTCAAGGGCTTTACCCTGCGGGAATTCGTACGTACCGGATGCTACAGCGAGACGGACATCTGGGGACGGGCATCCAAGGCCTTGGAGAGTTCGATCGACGAGGCTATCACCCTGCTTGGGATCGGAGATCTGGAGGGCAGGGACATCTCGGCGGTCAGCGACGGAGAGTTCCAGAAAGCGTGCATCGCCTCTGCCCTGACCCGCAAGGCATCGGTCCTGCTGCTTGACGAGCCGACCGCGTTCCTCGACGTGGACAGCAGGATGACGGTACTCCAGGCGCTTAGGAAGGTCGCCTCGGAGCGGAACATCGCAGTCCTCTTCTCTTCCCATGACATACACGAAAGCGCCTCGGTCTGCACCAGGATCATCGGTGTAAGCAGCACGGGACGCTTCGTAGATTCCTCGCTCTCAAGCAAGGAAGATGTTCTTTCTCAGTGTTTTGCCAGCCTGAGGAAAGGTTAGAGTATGCTCGCCACTATACGGGCAAGCTGGTCAGCGCAGGCAGTTCCCCTTCCGTGGCAGTTGACTCCGCTGAGAATCTCTGATGCCTTGGCAGCATCCATTCCCTCGAGAAGCCTTCCGATTGCCAGCAGGTTGCCGTGGCAGCCTCTGACATACTGCACGTTATGGAGTTTTCCTTCCTTGAGATCGAAGTCGATCTGTGAAGAGCACACGAGTCCGCTCGGTGCTGCTGTGATGTGGCGTACGCCGTCATTGACGGTGTCGCTGAGGATCTTGAAATCGTCGCCCAACATAATTATCTTTTGCTTTTGAAATATTCAGTGACTATAGTGCTGCACTGCTCGGCAAGGACTCCGGCAGAGACTTCCGTCTTTGGATGGAGCAGCGATGGAGAGAAAAGCGAGAATCCCCTCTTGGGATCTATCGCGCCGTAGACTACCCTTCCGACCTGTGCCCAGTTGAGGGCACCCGCGCACATAGGGCAAGGCTCGACTGTCACATAGAGCGTGCAGTCGCTGAGATACTTGCCTCCCATCGCCTCGGTCGCGGCGGTTATCGCGATCATCTCCGCATGGGCGGTAGGATCATGGAGGCGTTCAGTCATATTGTGTCCCCTGGCGATTATCCTTCCCCTGCAGGTGACGACAGCACCGATAGGGATCTCATCCTCATCTCTCGCAGCCTGGGCCTCTTTCAGGGCCTCAAGCATATATTTCTCATCCAATTCCATGGCACTAAGATACATATAAAAAACAAAAAACCGGGCCACTTGGGTCCGGCTATTCTGATCTTCGAAGAGAATTAAAATCTATCCTCAGATGAAACGGTGAGCTTCTTGCGTCCATGACGACGACGAGCTGCAAGAACGCGACGGCCGTTAGCCGAAGCCATTCTCTCACGGAAACCGTGCTTGTTCACACGTTTACGCTTTGATGGTTGGTATGTTCTTTTCATTATGTTGAATTTTTATTATTTGCCTAATTTGGGAATGCAAAGTTAGTCTTTTTGATTTGAAATGCAAAATTTTTAGTCAATATGAATGACAAATTTCCCATCATAGTACTCATCGTCCAGCCATCTGGTCACCGGCCAGGTGTGTACCGCCCCCTTCTGCATGCGGTTGCGGCCCATCATAAGCGCTATTTCCTCCGCGATGTCGCCGCCCTTGAGGTAGAAGATGCCATCGGTATACCTGCCTTTCACCCATGGGTAGAAATCCTCCAGGGAGGCCACTGCCCTCGATACGACGAAGTTGAATTTCTGAGGAAGGGACTCTGCTCTCGCATTGACTGTCTGCACGTTGGCAAGGCCGAGGGCCTCAGAGACAGCAGATGCCACGATGATCTTCTTGTTCACAGAGTCGCAGAGGGTGAACTGAGAGGCGGGATACATTATCGCCAGAGGGATTCCGGGAAAACCTCCTCCTGTCCCCAGGTCAAGGACCTGCGCGCCATCAAGAAGTGCCTTGTGGAACTCAGGGCATTCCCTTCTGAGATATGAGGCTATACAGAGAGAGTGGAGGACATGGTGGGAGTAAAGGCCTCCTATGTCCTTGCGTGAGATGACGTTGATCTTCGCGTTCCACTCCGCATAGAGTGCATCCATGGCCTCGAACTTACCGAGCTGGTCCTGGCTGATGTCAGGGAACTCCTTGAGAACTATTTCCTTGAATTCTTTAAACTCCATATCTATTCTTCCTCCTCGTCCTGCATTATCTGTGTTATCATATCCTTTGCCCTGCGTATCCTGGTCTTGACAGTGTTCACAGGTATCCCTGTCTTCTCCGAGATGTCTTCGTATTTCATGTTCTCCACAAAGCAGAGTATGGCTATCTCCCTGTACAGGTCAGGAAGTCCCTCGACCGTCGCGATGAACTTGTCATGGATCTGGGACTTGATGATCGCCTCCTCAGGGCTGATGCTGGTGTCAGGGACCGACGCGGCAGGACTGTCGTCATGGGCAAGGGAAGCTGTCTCCATGCTCCTGAGGCGGGTGTTCTCCTTGTCCTTGTGGTCCAGTGCGGTGTTGCGGGCGATCGTGAGTATCCATGTCGAGAACTTCGCGTCGGTGCGGAAGGTCGAGAGCTGCTTGAAAGCCTTCTCGAAGGTCTCGTTGCAGATGTCCTCGAGCTCTGCCTGGTCCTGGACTATCCTGGAGATATGGGCGCAGACACCCACGCGGTAGCGTGCGTACAGCGTAAAGAATGCAGCCTGAGAGCCGTCCAGAGCCATTTCCACAAGCTGGACGTCAGTCTGATCAGTGAGCTTCGAGCCAATTCTTTCCATATCCACATTCGACTGTCAGAGGGACTGACAGGCTGATTACGTTTTCCATTTCCTCGACCACGATAGCCTTCAGCTTCTCCGCCTCGTCCTCGCAGGTATCGAAGAGAAGTTCGTCATGGATCTGAAGCACCATGCGGCTCCTGAGTCCATCTTCCTCAAGTCTGCGGGCCACGCCTATCATGGCGAGCTTTATGATGTCGGCAGAGGTACCCTGGATAGGAGCGTTCACTGCGTTCCTCTCGGCAAGGGCCCTTACCGTAGCGTTCTTTGCATTGATCTCCGGAAGATATCTGCGTCTTCCGAAGATGGTCTCGACATAGCCCTTCTCCTTTGTGCTCTCTATCGTGCCCGCGATGAAGGTCCTGATTGAAGGGAAGGCCTCGAAGTAGTCGTCGATGATCTTCTTCGCCTCCGTCCTTGAGACTCCCAGGCGCTGCGACAGGCCGAACGAAGAGATTCCGTACATGATACCGAAATTCGCCGTCTTGGCTATCCTTCGCTGGTCCGGAGTAACCTCGGAGACAGGTACTCCGAAAATCTTCGCCGCTGTGGCGGCATGGACGTCGACGCCACCCTTGAAGGACTCCACGAGATGCTCGTCAGAGCAGAGATGTGCCATGATCCTGAGCTCGATCTGAGAGTAGTCGGCAGAAAGGATCAGACCGTCCTCCATCGAAGGGACGAAGGCCTTTCGTATCTCCTTTCCTCTTTCGCTTCTGATCGGGATGTTCTGCAGATTCGGGTTCGAAGAGCTCAGACGGCCTGTGGCGGTGAGTGCCTGGTTGAAGGTCGTATGGATCTTCCCGCTCACCGGAGAGACATAGCCCGGGAACGGTTCTATGTATGTCGAAAGCAGTTTCTTCACTGCCCTGTATTCAAGTATCTCCTCTATTACAGGATGTCTGTCTGAAAGGGCCCTGAGAGTCTCCTCGTCAGTGGTCCAGCTGCCCTTGGCGCTCTTCTTCGCCTTTGGATCTATCTGGAGTTTCTCGAAAAGAAGCACTCCGATCTGCTTTGGAGAAGAGATGTTGAGAGATGGTTCATCCACCATCTCCCTTATGTGTGCCTCACGCTCCGCTACCTCCTGGCGAAGATGGTCAGCGAAGATGCTGAGCTGTGAGAGGTCGACTTTGACGCCGTCGTATTCCATCTGGGCCAGCACCCTGATCAACGGTTCTTCCATCTCGTCGTAGAGGGTCGTGACCATGGTATCCTTCATCTCCTGACGAAGCTTTCCGTCCAGCAGGACCATAGCCGCCGCCTCCCTGTCGTGGGATACCTCGGCTGTCTCGAAGAGAGAAACTTCCTCCGCCTCATCAGAGGCATTGATGTCCATCGAGAGGAAACTCTTTGCAAGCACCTCAAGGTCATGGCTCTTCTCCGGCGATGTCAGATAATGCATCAGCCCGAGGTCGTCCAGCTTGCCCTCAAGGGCGATTCCGTTGTATTTCAGCACATTGTACTGCCTCTTGAGCTCGTATCCGCACTTTCTTACCGCCGGATCGGACAGCAGGGCGCGGAAGTCCTCGGCAGAGCCTTTGGAGACTGCCGTGCTGTATGCCCGTCCTGCGGTATTTCCCGTTGAAGACGATGGATTGCTGACGACCGCTGCCGTAACGCTGAGGACGGAGCAGAAGGTACCATGGTCCTTTTCCGCCTCGACGACTATCGCGGCCAGGCCGGTCTCCTTCGCCATCTTGACAAGCTCGGCAGGAGAGACCTGCTCTATCCCGACCTCCACGGTCTGCGGCTCGGTCGGCTTTACGTTTCCTATATATTTCCTGAGGGAATTGAATTCATATTTCTCGAACAGGTCGGCCACGAGAGGAGAGTACTGCGTGTCAAGGGCCATCTGGTCCATGGTGACCCTGACGGGAACGTCCGTCTTGATCGTCACGAGATCATGGCTGAGCGAGATGTGGCCACGGGCCTCCTCGAACATGTTCCTCTGGCGTTCAGAGAGCTCGTCGAGGTGCTGATAGATGTTCTCGACGCTGCCGTACTTCGCGATGAGCTTTCCGGCTCCTACCTCGCCCACGCCCTTCACTCCCGGGACATTGTCCGCAGAGTCGCCGCAGAGAGTCAGCATCTCTATCACCTGGAGAGGGTCGCAGATTCCGTATTTCTCACATACGGTCTTGCTGTCCACAAGTATGTCAGGCTCCCCTGCCTTTCCCGGCTTGAGCTGGACGATGTTGGCGTCGATGAGCTGGCCATAGTCCTTGTCAGGGGTGACCATGAACACCTTGGTATTCTCCGATGCGAAGGTCTTGGCGACGGTGCCGACGACGTCGTCCGCCTCGTATCCCATTTCCATCAGGACGGGGATGTTGAGTGCCTGGCAGAGCTCGGTCAGCGGTTCGAGGGCGTCGATGACGAGCTGAGGAGTCTCGGCTCTGTTTGCCTTGTACTCAGGGTACATGATATTCCTGAAGGTTCCTCCCGGCGGGTCGAACGACACTGCAAGGTGGGTCGGTTTCTCCCTCTCGATAAGCTCGAGCATATACTTTGTGAAGCCGAACAGGATCGACATGTCCGCGCCCTTGGAGTTGATCATAGGTCTCCGGGCGAAGGCATAGTACATCTTGAATACCAAGGCGTGTCCGTCTATCAGGAATAGTCTGTTGTCCATACTGCAAATATATGAAATTTGGGCAGATGTTTTGAAAAACAACGCGGAATACTTTTTTTCGCCCTACCACCCCACAAACTTGAGGGTGGTAGGGCGAAAAATAAGCATAGCAGCGCAAATCGCCTCTCTGAACGAACAAAGACAGCCGAATGGCTGTCTTTGTTCTGATGTGCGCGAGATGAGAGCACAAATCACGAAATCGCGAACATAGCTAGAATTAACCTATTTTAAAAAAGCACTCAAACGATTTTCGCTCTACAGTAAGGTTCCGGTTACCTTCAGCAACTTCACGGCAGAGACTCTCCGTTCATTCGAAGCCTACCTCATCAATGAGCATACCTTTTCGCGATATCGACGAGGAAATGCAACGTGATTTAGTAAGGAAGCTTGAATAATTTGTAGGAGAGATAGCGCAGCCTGCGCTATCAACCAGCACGTCACCGCTAGGAACTGGTTGATTGGATACTATATTGTCAATTATGAACAAAACGGGCTGGACAGGGCACAGTACGGGGAATCAGTTTTGAAAAATCTGTCATCCTGTTTTAACGAAGAAGGTCTGTCATATAGAAATTTACGGCTCTATCGTCAATTCTATCTAACATTCCCTTCTTTGGGGAACAGTGTGGTGGCTTTTATCAAATCCTCCAATCAGATTTGGCAATCGCCGATTGCCAAATTACAATCATCTGATTTTCAACAA
>JAZRWK010000043.1:0-75645 GCA_045599665.1 Candidatus Cryptobacteroides sp. | reverse complement strand
TTAGTGCGGTTGTCCTTCTCATCGAGATATATGTGAAGCGTGGACTTGTAGATGCAATCCTTCTTCTCTACAGGTTCCTCATTTGCCTTTACAAAATCGAACCAGTCAAGGATGCCATTAGGCAGTATAAAGCTCGCAAGGTACTCAAACTTTGCTGTTGTGCTGTCTTCCATGCTTCAAAGGTAAGTTCTTTTGATACACAAACCTACCTTGAAGTATATGTTTACGTCAGATTATGCCACGGATGTTTGCAGGTGTCCCCTCATAGCTCAGATCCTCTTCAAATAATAACGGGAGTGAAACACTGAACGTCTGCCCGTCCGTATCGACTCTCACTTGTTTTTCCGTCAGCAAGCCATATCTCTTCCTAAGGTTGTCCAATCCAATATGGGCACCAACGGATTCATCGCTGCGAAAGATGACATTGTTGGAGACCACGATGGACTCGTCTTCCAGACTGACATTGACGACCAGAGGGTCCTCCGGACCATGTCCGTTGTGTTTCACCGCATTCTCAATGAGAGATTGTATGGCAGCCGGAGGGACAAAGGCGCAGACGGAGCGCAACTTCGTGGATAAGTTGATAGCCAGACCCGCATATCTGTCTTGCAAGAGTTGTATATAGTTGTCGACGAAGTCAAGCTCTTCATCAATGGCGACAACATGCCTGCTGCTGTTTCGAGTCATATATCTGTACATTGAGGATAACCTCCTGATGAAAACTTCAGCGGCTTCCGGTTGGTGTCTGACAAGTCCTGCCGCAGTACTGAAGCTGTTGAATATGAAATGATTGTTCGTCTGTAGAGAAAGCATGTCCAATTTCGTCTGCAAGGCGAGGATCTCATTCTTCCTGGCGGTTGACTCAGCGTGGATCCTGTCCCTCTCTTCTTCTCTACTCTTGTTGACCAGAGACATGGAAATATTGACCGAGGAGAATGCAACCAGAACAAAAAAATCGGACAGCAGGACATGATAGAATATGTCCTTTTCAGAAGGAAGTGCCAGATTATAGAGTAATGCCAGCCCAAGAGAGAACAACGCAGTGGCTAAGACATGAGATGTCAGTCCAACTAGCAATGCCTTCCCTTCATTACTATGCGTCCAAAGGTATCGGACCAACAATTTGCATGAAAGGAAAGAAAAGGCATAGAGAAGAACTGCTTCAAGCACATTCTCTGCGAAATCAATGACGAGAACTCTCTTCAACTCCGACAGCGGTAATGATGCATAGTTCATTATGTTCACGACAACCCACACTGTCCAGCTGACAATCAGCGTGACAGAGTAACCGGTAAAGATATTGTAGGTCATCTTCCTTAATCCGTTCATCGTCAGACCCTCTTTCAACAAAAATAGGATAAAAAAGTGTGAAGATATGCGCAAGATAGTGCGAACCCGACAAATTCTCCGATGAATCCTACAAAAAAAGGAATGAGCCTGTTTAACTTACCCGTTTAGTTGTCAGTAACTTCATGGTCGGAAATGCAGGCTTCGCAGACCAATTTGCATGGTTCGCCGAAATTGATTTTGTTTTGGAGAAGGTGTAATCTATCTTTAAGGCAAACGAAAAGATTCTCGCAATCACAAGTCCGGGACATCTAGAAATCTATTTAAATATTTTGCTATGAATAAGTTATTACTCTCTGCCGCTGTGGTTCTATTGTCAGCAACTGCATGTGAAGGAATTCTTGACTCTAATAACGAGCAAACCATGATTTCAAGTCCTACTCAATCTATGGTAAATGCCTCATATGTCACATCTACTCAGGCAAGAAATGTCGCAGACGCATTCCTGAATAGTAATGACTATCCATATTCAAGGCAGAGCTTTTATATCTCAGTGCCTTAAAAATATTGCCAGATGTTTGTTTGAAAAAAAACGTTATCTTTACGTAAATTAAAAAACGTTGTCTATGAAACGTCTAATACTGATTGCATTATCCATCTTCCTGTGCCTCTCATCATGGGCACAGGGTACAGGCGAGGTGTTCTCCAAGGAGGACATCAAGTGGAAACCTGAATTCACCGTACGCACGGAGCTGACAATCCCAGGATTTAGCTATCTTGCAAGTTTCGGTATGAGAATCAACCATAGAGTGACTGTCGGTGTCATGGGAGGACATCATTCCAACTGGCACGATGCCTCTGCAACCGATCTGTATTCAATGTCAGCAAATGCCTATGCCCGTTGTTATTTCCACCTTGGTCCTCAGCAGAGAGTCTCATTTTTCGTCGATGGATATGCCGGGCCTGCATTCATATATAAAGAAGTAGGCAAAATGGGAATTGAAGGCGTGTCACACCCAGAGAAAGGTGATGTGTGGTTAAATACCGCTATCGAGGCTGGTGTACGGTTGAGACTATATAAGAACATCCACGTCTTCACCGGTCCTCTGTTCGGAACGAGGTACTTCGGACTTCATGCCGGAGTAGGATTCTAAACTATCCTGATTCACTTATGAGAAGAGCGATCCTGTCCATTCTCCTCTCACTCACCAGTATCGTCACCTCTGCCCAGAGAGTGACGATATCGGGTTATATCACTGACGCCAGATCTGGAGAACCTTTGATAGGCGCTGCGGTGATTGACTCAGACTCCTCTCTTGGTAGCGTAAGCGGAAACTCAGGCTTCTTCAGTCTTTCCCTGGCCCCAGGACATAAGACAATAGTCGTGTCGTACCTAGGATACGAGGATCATACTGAAGTCATAGACCTCCGTTCCAGCCGTGTCATGAACTTCCGTCTGGATGAGTCCACGGCTTTCCTTGAAGGAGCCCTGGTGACAGCTCATCATGGAGAGCTCGGCGCTCATGGGACACAGATGAGCGCCATCGAGGTGCCGCTCACTCAGATAAAGTCCATACCTGCCATTGCCGGCGAGGTCGATGTCATAAAGGCCCTGCAGCTTCTCCCGGGCGTCCAATCCGGCACCGAGGGCTCGGCTGGTCTGTATGTCAGAGGTGGAGGTCCAGACGAGAACCTGCTTCTGATGGACGGAGTCCCTCTCTACAATGTCAACCATCTCTTCGGATTCTTCTCCGTGTTCAACGCTGATGCGCTGAAGAACGTGACACTCTACAAAGGAAGTTTCCCGGCAAGGTTCGGTGGCCATCTTTCGAGCGTCATCGACGTGAGGCTCAATGATGGAAACGAGAACGAGTACCATGGAAGTGTGTCAGTAGGTCTTATTTCGTCGAAGGTCAACGTCGAGGGACCGGTCGTCAAGGGGCGTACTACTTTCAATGTGTCTGCCAGAAGAACATATCTGGACCTGATACGCGCCCCTTACCAATGGATGACCGGAATCTCCCGCAGGCAGGCTACCGGCAGGGATGAGAAGCAGACTACCGGCTATGACTTCTATGACCTTAACCTAAAGCTGACCCATAAGCTGGACAACGGTGACCGCATGAGTCTTACCTTCTACACAGGAGACGACAATGCGCGCATGATGTCAAAAAACCACAGATCGACAGAGCAGATGGTCAGTGATGACAGTATGAAGATGGATTGGAGGTGGGGAAACCTTCTGTCATCTTTCAGGTGGAACCACGCCATAGGCCCAAAGTTGTACATGTATCTGGGGGCGAACTACACCCAGTACCGAAGCAACGTCGGTTCTGACTTAGAGAATTCCTCATATCGCCTTGAAGGAGGAAAGAAGACAGAAGCAGTCAGGACCATAGCCAGCCTTGGCTATCTGTCACTGATCAATGATGTCACAGCGAACACCGACTTCGACTGGTCGCCCACACCTCAGCATGACATCAAGTTCGGCAGTATCTATACTTTCCATACATTCAAGCCTGGAGTGAATTCACTTTCCCAGCAGTACTATGGAGATGCGCCTCTCGAGGACACCAAGCGAGAGTTCGGTAACGAGAGGATCCATGCCCATGAGGCGGCTGGATATCTTGAGGACAACTGGATTCTCACACCATGGCTTAAGGCAAATCTCGGAGTCCGTGCCTCGCTCTACGGCGTTTCGGGAAAGACTTATGCATCAGCAGAACCGAGAGTAAGTGCAAGAGCGTTGCTGACGGACGACTTCTCTATCAAGGCGTCATATAGCACCATGAGCCAGTATATCCATCTTCTCTCCAACAGCAGCCTGAGTCTTCCTTCTGACATGTGGGTACCCGTGACCACGGAGATAAGACCGATGAAGTCGCAACAGGCAGCTGCCGGTGTGTTCTATGACTTTGGAATGTTCGACCTTTCTGCAGAAGCATACTACAAGACCATGGACAATGTGATCGAGTACAAGGACGGAGCCTCGTATCTCGGTGATGCATCGAGATGGGAAGACCTGGTCAGCGTAGGCAGAGGATGGTCCTATGGAGTGGAGCTGTTTGCGCAGAAGAAGGTCGGGAAGACTACGGGGTGGATTGGCTATACATGGTCCAAGGCGATGCGCCAGTTCGACCGTGAAGGAAATGTCATAAATGACGGGAAACCTTTCCCTGCGAGACATGACCGCAGGCACGACCTCAGCATGACCGTGACGCATCGATTCAACAGGAAGTTCGATCTGAGTGCCAATTTCGTGTATGCCACTGGAAACCGAGGGTCCCTGGGATACGAGGACATCCCGGATGCGAAGCTGGGCGTAGCAGGGGAAGGCGACCCTGGCTTCTTCTATTGGAATTTCTACAGTGTGCATTATATTCCTCACAGGAACAACTATCGTATGCCAGCATACCACAGGCTTGACGTCGGCATGAACTTCTACAAGCAGAAGGAGCATGGTGAGAGAATCTGGAACATCAGCATCTACAATATCTACAGCAGGTTGAATCCTTTCGTCGTGATTCCGGATATCCAGACGGATAATGACAATGGCCAGCTTCGCTCACGCTATGTCCTCAGGAAGATTGCCATATTCCCTATACTGCCATCATTCTCATATACATATAAATTCTAGAATGCGTATGAAATCATTGTTTATCAAGGCTTTTGCTCTGTTTTCGCTGCTTCTGTGCACAGTCTCATGCGAGAAGGAGATAAAGTTTGTCGGTCACTATGACGGAGATAAGATAGTACTTTATTCGTGCGCTGTAGAGGGGCTTCCGTTGACTGCGGACCTGTTCAAGTCGCAGTTTTCTTTCTCTGGTGACAGGCATGCGGACCCACGTCTTCCAGGTGCTACAGTCTCTCTCGAAGTGGACGGCAAGACATACGTCTTCACCGAGGACACCAGCGATCCTGAAGTAACAGGGCATTATGTGTCTGACTATATCCCACAGGCTGGGGACAGGATGGTCATTACTGCCCAATGTGATGGATTCAAGGAGGTCAGGTCACAGACCGCAGTCCCGGCTCCTGCCCATGCATACGTCAAGTCTTTCTATTATAAGGAAGGGATTCCATCTGCCGAAGGATATGCTGAAGACCCGGAGCTGCATTTCGTCGTCGAGTTCGATGACCCGTCGGATTCCCATGACATATACAACCTCAATCTGGTCAGGACTTTTTATGGAAATCATATCGTGATTGACAAGGAGACAAAAAAGGAGGAATGGGTATTTGAACAGATCACCAGTTATGAAGTACTGCGGTCGTCAGATATACTTTTCATGAAGGAGAACAATGACATCCTTGACATGGGAGGCATCTCCAGCAAGAGCGTCGAGACAGGCAGGATAGATGACGGCAGTTTCAACGGCACTAAGAGATCTTTCGATGTGTTCCTGCCATTGGGAAAGTATTTCGGCAAGGGGGGTGATGAATTCGTACTGGATATATCGGAGTACAGTTTCCTGGTCACGAGTTTGAACGAGGACCTTGACAAATACACGAGGTCCGTAAATGCCGCCTTAAAGTATTCCAGGGGACTTGACAGAATCTTCGGCGAACCTGTCTCTGTCATCTGTAATGTCGAAGGCGGAATTGGCTGTTTCGGAGCCATGACCACCAGGACTATTCCAGCGTTGTAATCCCCATCATCTGCTTACGGCGCAGGGGATCCGGTGAATTTTGTTGATCCAAAAAAGATGAAGGTCTCTCGATAGGGAGACCTTTTTCTGTGTCCGGACAATTTTGTGTCCAAATGTGTCCAAATTTGGGGGTTAAAAAGAAGAGAGACTTTGTAAATGTTTAAAAATAAACAACTTACAAAGTCTCTTTGTGCCCGAGGCCGGACTCGAACCGGCACGCCTTTAAGGGGCAAAGGATTTTGAGTCCTTCGTGTCTACCATTTCACCACTCGGGCTCATATGTGAGCAGTCGCAAAGGTAATTCAATTCCGTAAATTATCAAACTAATTGACTATATTTGTAAGTTCAGAGCAAAGTGTTATGACAGATATTCTTATAGAACAGGACGGAACAGTCCTCAGCAAGGTCCATTCCGGAGAGAAGGTTGCGGATGTCGCACCATACCTTGCTCCCTACAAGGCAGTCTACATCGTCTACGATGAGCAGGTGGCCCGGTTCATCCCGTCCATCTCAGGCCTTCCGAACGTACGCGGGACAAAAGCGATCCGCGCGACGGAAAGCGACAAGAACATGGATACCGTACTCGAGGTCTGCAGCTGGCTTCTCGAGGACAGCGCCGACAGATATGCGATGGTACTTGCAGTAGGCGGAGGAATCACTTCCGACATGGTAGGATTCGCCGCTTCGATCTACAAGCGAGGAATACGCTTTGCCTACATCCCGACCACACTCCTCTCCCAGGTCGACGCCGCCATCGGAGGCAAGACCGGAGTCAACATGGAAAGCTACAAGAACATGATAGGCGTGATCAACCAGCCGGACTTCACATTCGAATGTCCCGAGGTCCTCGAGACCCTCCCGTACAGGGAATTCGTCGGAGGCAGCGCCGAGATGCTCAAGACCTTCATCATCGAGAACAACGACGACAACTACGCCAAGGCAGTGAAGGTCCTCAGCGCCATCTACGGCAGCGAGGACAGGCCTGCCACCATCAAGGCACACAGGCAGGAGCTCCTGGACCTCGTCCACGCAGCAGCAGCCGTCAAGGCCGGAGTCGTCAGCCGCGACCAGTTCGAGAAAGGCGAGCGACGCAAGCTCAACCTCGGACACACCTTCGCCCACGCGATCGAGAAGGAAGCGCAGTACGCCATCTCCCACGGCGAGGCAGTCGCAATAGGTATGATCATGGCAGCAGAGCTGTCTGACCGCCTCCGTCTCACCGACGGTACCTGTGCCGAGGCTCTCCGCAGGGACTTCACCGCATGCGGACTTCCCGTCCAGTCGCCATACGCGAAGGAGACGCTCGCAAGCGCCATGGAGAAGGACAAGAAGGCCGAGAACGGAACCATGCACTTTGTACTGATGAGCGGCATCGGCGACGTCGTCATCAAGGATATGAAAGTCAGCGAAGCACTTTAGCATTATGATTTGCACAACCATACAGAACAGGAACCTGGAAGAGATCTTCGAACTGCTTGAGAACCCGCAGATCGAGATGGCTGAGATCCGTCTCGACAAGTGCGAGCTTTCGCAGGACGAGATCGAGGAGCTTTTCTCAGGATCAGATACACCGCTCGTAGCGACCTGCAGGATCTCGGACGACCTCCCTGCGAACATAGCGGAAGCAAGGCTCATCCGCGCCATCCAGGCCGGTGCTGCCTATGTCGACGTCGAGCTCGAGGCCCCGGCAATGATGTCAAAGAGGATCAGGAGAGAGGCCAATGAATATGGTACCATGTTCATACGCTCTTTCCACGACTTCGAGGGCACCGACTCCCTTCAGGCTCTCAAGGCTCTGGTCGAGAAGTGCCAGCACCTCGGTGCCGGAGTCGCAAAGATCGTCACCACTGCCCACAGCCAGGCGGACGTGGACAAGGTCATGGCTCTCTACGACGAGTTCGAGAGCGGTCAGGTGATTGCGTTCTGCATGGGTGCTGAAGGCAGGAGCTCAAGACTTGAATGCCTCCGCAGAGGGGCACCATATACCTACGCTGCGATGAATGCCGAGGAGGCTGCAGCTCCTGGCCAGTGGCCTGTCGACGAGATGTACAAGGCCCTCTACGGGGACCGCGTCCACATCGGAGGCGGACTTCTCCAGATGCCGGCTTCAAAAAGCTTCGCCCAGAGGGCGATCGTAGCGGCAGCTCTTGCCGACGGAACCTCTGTGCTCCGCGGCTATTCCCCATGCGGGGACAACGAATCGGCACTGGCGGCGATCAGGGCACTTGGCGCGCAGGTTGACATGGACGCAGACGTCCTTACCATCAAGGGCATAGGTGCATCCAGCGCTTCGTTCAAGGGCGATTCGCTCCATACCGGCGAGTCGGGATTCCTTACCAGGATGATGATTCCGCTGCTCGCTCAGATCGCAGACGGCCCTGTCCATGTGACGGGTGAGAAGACCCTCGTCTCAAGGCCTCTCAAGGGCGCTGCAGACATCATGGGAGCGTTCGGTGCTTCCATAATTCCTGATTCAGGAGAGGGCGAGGTAAAGGTTCCGCTGACCGTGGAAGGACCGCTTCAAAACGGAGTGATCGAGATTTCCGGAAAGCACGGCTCGCAGCTCGTTTCAGGTCTGCTTGCAGCCCTCCCGCTCTGCGACCATGATACCGAGATCCATCTTACCGAGCCTAAGAGCATCCCCTATATCTTCATAACCGTCGACGTCCTCAAGAAGTTCGGTATCCAGATCGACTGCGAGATGGAAGGCGGCGAGGAGTTCATCGACAGCCAGGACTGGAACCTCTGCGACGCCATAGTGCTGCGCATAAAGGGAGGCCAGAAGTACTCAGCCGCACAGATGAACATCGAGGCGGACTGGAGCTCTGCTGCCGCATTCATCGTAGCGGGCGCAATCTTCGGCGAGGCGAATCTCTCCGGACTTGACTCATCGTCCCTCCAGGCAGACCTCTCGATAATGGACATCCTCACCCAGGCAGGTGCCAGCATGTCCCAGGAAGAGGAAAGCGGAATATTCCACATTCACAAAGCTCCTCTCACAGCCTTCGACATCGACGCTTCGAACTGCCCTGACCTCTTCCCTGTGATGTCAGTGCTCGCGGCTTTCTGCAGCGGAGTCAGCCACATCGACGGAGTCGGCAGGCTTGCGTCGAAGGAAA
The DNA here is from genome assembly GCA_045599665.1 of Candidatus Cryptobacteroides sp. Classification (GTDB taxonomy): domain Bacteria; phylum Bacteroidota; class Bacteroidia; order Bacteroidales; family UBA932; genus Cryptobacteroides. The sequence continues at coordinate 66,590 of JAZRWK010000043.1, read as the reverse complement.
GCGACAGAGGCAAGGCCATCATCGACATGCTCACCCAGATGGGCGTACCTGCGAAGATCAAGGGCGACACGATGGTCATCCACGGTACAGGACTCAGCCAGAGGGTACTCGGAGGCCATATGCTCAAGGGAGGAAAGTATACATCCAGCCATGACCACAGGATGGTGATGGCCCTTATGGTAGCAGGACTCGGGGCAGACTCCCCTGTCGAGATCGACGACACCGAGTGCGTCGCAAAGTCGTTCCCTCACTTTATTGAAATGTTCAGACAATTCACGATATGAATACCTTCGGAAGAAAATTCAGGATCTCCATCTTCGGAGAGTCGCACGGAACTGCCATAGGCATCGTCATTGACGGTGTGCAGCCAGGCATCGCTCTCTCCATCGAGGATTTCCAGACCGATATCCTCCGCCGCAAGAGCGGAAAGAAAGGAACCACGCCACGAATCGAGTCAGACCAGCCTGAGATCCTCAGCGGTGTCTACAACGGATTCACCACAGGTGCTCCGCTCGCTATCATTTTCCATAACCAGAACACCCGCTCAGGCGACTACAAGCTGTTCAATGACGTTCCGCGCCCAGGCCATGCAGACTATACCGCAAGCATCAAGTGGCTCGACTTCAACGACCCTCGCGGAGGCGGTCATTTCTCCGGAAGAATCACCCTCCCTGTCGTCGCTGCCGGAGTAGTTGCAAAGAAAATGCTCGGATTCAACATCGGAGCACAGCTCATCGAGGTAGGCGGAGTAAGCCGTGCAAAGGCTCTTGCATCACGTCCGGAGGCTGCGCTTCCTGATGGTGGCGTCGAGGAGAAGGAGGAACTTTCGGACTCACAGATCTGGAGTGAAGTTCTTGACGAGGCAATCAGGGAGAAAGACTCCATTGGAGGTATCGTGGAGTGCACCGTCAATGGTGTCCCAGCAGGACTCGGAGAACCTTTCTTCGACTCTGTCGAGGCACTTATCTCCCATGCAATCTTCTCCATCCCTGGAGTAAGAGGCATCGAGTTCGGTGACGGATTCGAGTCTGCAAGGATGAAGGGATCAGTCCACAACGATCCTTTCGACGAGATCGGAAGCGGAAACCTCAATCTCCATGTCAACGTCCGTCCTTCGAAGAACGGAGCCGGCGGCATCAACGGAGGCATCACAAACGGAAACCCTATAGTCTTCAGAGTCGCGTTCAAGCCGACCTCAAGCATAGGCAAGGCCCAGAAGACCTTCAATTTCGCAACCGGAGAAATGACAGAGCTTGAGATCCCTGGCAGACACGACGCCTGCATCGCTCTCAGGACACCGGTAATCGTCGAGGCCATGACAGCCATCGTGCTGGCAGACCTGACCCGAATGCTTTAATATGGACTCAACACAGGAAAACAATATCATCAACGGCTTTACCTCCAAGGAGTACGAGGAAGGATTCGTGACCGACATTGAGCAGGAATACGTTCCGAAAGGTCTCAATGAGGACATAATCCGCACGATCTCTGCGCTCAAGGATGAGCCTCAGTGGATGCTGGAGTTCCGCCTCGACGCCTTCAGGAGATGGCAGAAGATGGAGGAGCCCCAATGGGCCCACCTGGACATGCCGAAGATCGACTACCAGGACATAATCTACTACGCCGCGCCGAAGAAGAACGCCGACAGGCCAAAGGAAATCGACCCTGAGCTCCAGAAGACCTTCGACAAGCTCGGAATCCCGATCAAGGAAAGGGACGTCCTCGCCGGTGTCGTTGCTGTCGACGCAGTCTTCGACTCGGTATCGGTGGCGACCACCTTCCGCAAGACTCTCGCCGAGAAGGGCATCATCTTCTGCTCATTCTCCGAGGCCGTCAAGGAACATGGCGAACTCGTCCGCAAGTACCTCGCTTCGGTCGTTCCTGTAGGAGACAACTACTTCTCTGCCCTCAACTCTGCAGTGTTCAGCGACGGATCGTTCTGCTACATTCCTAAGGGCGTGAAATGCCCTATGGAGCTGTCCAGCTACTTCCGTATCAACGCATCCGGAACCGGACAGTTCGAGAGGACCCTCATCGTCGCAGACGAAGGATCGACAGTCAGCTATATGGAAGGCTGTACCGCCCCACGAAGGGATGAGAACCAGCTCCATGCCGCTGTAGTAGAGATCGTAGTGGAGAAGGACGCCGACGTGAAGTACTCGACAGTACAGAACTGGTACCCTGGCGACGCCGAAGGCAAGGGAGGCATCCTCAACCTCGTGACAAAGCGAGGAATCTGCAAGGGAAGCGGATCGCATCTTTCATGGACCCAGGTCGAGACCGGTTCAGCGATCACATGGAAATACCCTTCAACCATCCTCAAGGGAGACTATTCTTCATCAGAGTTCTATTCCGTCGCAGTGACCAACAACTACCAGCAGGCAGACACCGGAACCAAGATGATACATATCGGTCGTGGGACAAAGAGCCGCATCGTCAGCAAAGGTATCTCAGCCGGACACAGCCAGAACAGCTACCGTGGCCTCGTCCAGATGCTGCCAGGAGCTGAGGGTGCGAAGAACTTCTCTCAGTGCGATAGCCTCCTCATCGGTTCGCAGTGCGGTGCACATACATTCCCCGACATACGCAACGCGAACCCTACAGCGACGGTCGAGCACGAAGCGACTACTTCAAAGATCAGCGAAGACCAGCTGTTCTACTGCAACCAGAGAGGCATCGGCCCTGAGGACGCAGTCGGGCTGATCGTCAACGGCTACGCCAAGGAAGTGCTCAGCAAGCTCCCTATGGAATTCGCCGTGGAAGCCCAGAAACTCCTTCAGGTCTCACTCGAGGGCTCAGTAGGTTAACATAAAACAAAGAACTTGATAGATGGACTGGATCAACACTACAGTATTCCACCTCGGCTCGGCACCGGTGCTCCTGATCGACCTGATCACATCGGTGTTCGGACTTACCTGCGTATTCCTGGCAGGACGTAACAGCAAGTACAACTTCTGGGTCGGCTATCTCTACACGGCCGCCCTGTTCCTGATGTTCTGGAACAAGAACCTGTACGCAAGCCTGCTCCTCCAGCCTATCTCACTGGCCATCAATCTCATGGGACACTGGAGATGGACCCACCCGCGCGAGGACGAGCAGAGCTCGCAGGACAGCTCCGCGCTGAAGGTCACCATGCTCACATGGCCAGGACGCGCGTTCTGCATAGTCTCTGTCCTGATGATCGCTGCAGCATGGGGATGGCTTCTTGACAGCCTCTTCCCTGCCGATCCTCATCCATACCTCGACTCATGCGTGACGGTATTCATCCTGATGGCCCAGCTGCTCTCCGCCCTCAAGAAGTGGGACTGCTGGTTCGCATGGCTGATCGTCAACATCACCCAGATCATACTCCACATCTCTGTCGGACACGTCTTCATGCCTATCGTATGCGGACTCTACCTGATCAACGGCGTGTGGTCTCTTGCAACCTGGTTCAGACTATATTCAAAGAAAGCCTAGATATCGTGAAACAACTACTGTACAGAATCCTTCTGCTGCTGCCGATGCTTCTGCAATTCGCGGGAGCCTCCTCATCCGCGCAGGACTATGACGCCTTCTTCAGGGGTCAGATAGCTCCTCGCTACATGATGAGGTTCAACGGCACCTATTTCTGGGAGTCCCCTCCTTTCTCCCAAGGTCAGAAGCTATGCTATGACGGCAGGGTCTATGACAACCTGACCCTCAATGTCAACGCCCATCTCCAGGAACTTCTTCTCATCAGAGAGGGAGACGCCATGGCGATGATAGTAGAAAGGGACAATGTCGAGTGGTTCACATTGAGGGACACCACCTACGTCAACCTCAATGCCGTAGGAATCAAGGATGTTCCAAAGGGATACTACAAGCTGCTCTACAGCGGCAGTGCTCTGCTGTTCGAACGCGTTGACAAAGTGATACTCAGCAGGACTGACAACTGCAACGGTACCGTCATCGGCTATTACGACGAGCATTACAATCCGAACATCACAACCTGCTTCGAGAAGCAGCGCAGCTACTGGTACTACAAGGACGGCGAGATCACCAGGCTCAAGAACAAGAAGGACATCAAGCTGATATATCCTGACAAGAAGAAGCAGGTCAGAAAGATAGTCAATGCCCACCAGGACTATGGAGTCAGGCTCAAGAACGCATCCTACTTCAACACTATCGTATCAGGCATAGAGGACAGTTCCGTCCAGACCTCCATCATCCCTCACTATCCATTCCACAAGGAAAGGGACGTCACCCGGAACTCAGGCTATCTTGAGGCGCCTAAGGGAAACATGCCGGAAGAACTGATCACTTCTCTTCCTGAAGGATGGCTTGCACTTTCCGATGACGGAGACCTCGTCAACTATGTGGCCGGTTCAATCACCAAGGCTATCCATACCAACAAGACTTACGAGTTGGGAGACAAGACGAAGACCGGTATCTCCAGAGCGACAGTCAGCGGAACAGTCTACAACATGTCCGACGACGAGCCTATGCCAGGCGTCACAATCTACGACAATGTCACCGGACAGTACATCACATCGGACAGAAACGGACATTTCAGCCTCAATCTCCCTGTCGGAGAGAATGTCATCAACTTCAGCGAATACTCAGTCGAGGACTTCCACGTCAAGGTCATAATCTATGACAATGCCCTGATGGATGTCGAAATGAAGCCTAAGAGCGAACTTCTCGAGAGCGCGATGATCTCGGCCGAGAGCCGCGCCAACCATCGTACAGCAAAGATGGGTATCGAGAAGATCAACATCTCGTCTATCAAGAAATTCCCTACTGCTTTCGGCGAGGGCGACGTACTCAAGGCCGTGCAGACCTTCCCAGGCGTCCAGTCTGTCGGTGAGGCTTCCGGCGGTATCAACGTCAGAGGCGGATCGACTGACCAGAACCTCATCCTCTTCAATGAGAGCACCATCTACAATCCGAGCCATATGTTCGGAATCTTCTCCTCTTTCAACCCGGACGTAGTCGACAATGTCGAGCTCTACAAGAGTTCCATCCCTGCGGAGTACGGAGGACGAATCTCGTCTGTCATGGATGTAAGGAGCAAGGAAGGAAACATGCAGAAGTTCAAGGGTTCGGTCGGCATAGGCCTCCTTACCAGCCATGCCTTCATAGAGGGACCTCTGAAGAAAGAGAAGACCAGCTTCACTCTCGGAGGACGTACGACCTATTCCAACTGGCTGCTCGACCTGCTTCCTGAAGGCAACGGATACTCAGGTGGAAAGGCCCAGTTCAACGACATCAACGCAGGCTTCACCCACAAGTTCGCGGAGGACAACACCCTCAACGTGAATGCCTATTGGTCACACGACAATTTCTCGTTTGCCAAGGACACGAGCTTCCACTACAACAACATCAACGTGACCGCACGCTGGAAGAAGAAGATCTCCGACGAGACCAGCTTCGCGCTATCAGGCGGCTACGACTGGTATGAGACCCAGGTCAATGACCTTGCGAACATATATGACGCATATTCCATCCAGGGAGTGATACGCCAGGCGTTCGCAAAAGCAGGCTTCACCCATAAGCTGAATGAGGACCATACCCTATCGTACGGCGGTCAGGTCATCGGATATGCCCTGGACCGAGGTAACATGGACCCGTTCAACACGGATGAGCTCGAAGAGTTCGGCGTGACGTCACTCATCGTTCCTGTCAGCCTCGGAACTGAATTTGCCGTCGAGCCTTCGCTCTGGATGTCGGACACATGGCAGATAGACGACAAGCTGTCCTTTGACTATGGTACCAGACTCTCGAGCTTCCTTGCAACCAAGCCGATGAAGTTCTACGCGCTCCCTGAGCTCAGGCTTTCCGGAAAGTACAGCTTCAACCCTAACCTTTCTGTCAAGGGTGGCTTCAACACCATGAACCAGTACATCCATATGGTATCCAACACCACGACCGTGTCCCCTATGGACACATGGAAGCTCTCCGACAAGGACATACGTCCTCAGAGAGGATTCCAGGGCGCGGCTGGAGCATACTGGAGCATAGACGGAGGAAAGATAGACCTCTCGCTCGAGACCTATTACAAGAGGATGTACAACTACCTCGACTACAAGTCTGGTGCGACACTCGTGATGAACGAGAACCTCGTCGACGCCCTCGTAGAGACCACAGGACGCGCCTACGGAGCAGAGTTCATGTTCAAGAAACCTCTTGGAAAGCTCAACGGATGGGTTTCATACACATATTCGAGAACCATGCTCAAGGAAATGCATGACAGAGGAGTTTCGACCATCAACGGCGGCAAGTGGTATCCTGCAGCATTCGACAAGCCGCACGACGTGAAGGTAGTGGGCAACTATAAGTTCACCCACCGCTACAGCCTCTCTTTCAACCTAGACTACTCGACTGGACGCCCTGTGACCATCCCTGTGGGAAGATACTACTATGGAGGTGGATACCGTCTCGCCTACTCGGACAGGAACGGATACAGGATTCCGGACTACTTCAGGCTTGATCTTGCGCTCAATTTCGAGCCAAGCCACTATCTCAGGAAACTGACATATTTCTCAGTCACTCTCGGCGTATATAATGTGACAGGCAGGAAGAACGCATACTCTGTCTATTATACAACCAAGGGAGGCACGAACCTTTCCGGCTACATGGTTTCAGTGTTCGCATGCCAGATTCCGTATCTTAACATAAACATGAGATTCTAATGAAAAGAGCAATATATATCATCCTGACAGCGATTCTGGCGGCTTCGTGCGTTTATAAGTTCGAGCCGGAAGGAATCGTGTCACAGAGAAGAATCGTCATTGAAGGCGACATCCTCATCGGCGGAATGACCGAGGTCGATGTACGCAGCACCATGCCGATCACCTACGACGAGGAGTTCGACATGAGCACACCTGTCGGAAGAGCATGGATAGAAGACAACAAGGGCCGCACCTACGAGGACCAGTCCGCACCATTGCTGAAGTCATCATTCACATTCGACACAAGGGAGGCTTCAGCAGACTGCAGCTACCGCCTCCATTTCCAGGACTATGGTACCGGCAACGAGTACATCAGCCGCTGGCAGAATGTAGTGAAGGCTCCGACCGTCACCGACATGAGCTTCGACTATGATCTTGAGAAGGTGTACATCAGGATGGACGTCGAGGGCAACGATTCCAATTACTACAGATGGGATTTCATCGAGGAGTGGGAATACCATGCCGACTACGCTCCTACATACATCTTCGACCTTGACAGGCAAAGGCCGAGGTACTTCAACGAAGGTCTTCCTGACTATTCGAACTACTGGTGCTGGAACAGTGCCGCTTCAAAGGAGTTCGGCCTTGCATCCACAGAGAAGCAGAGCATGAACAAGCTGGAGAAGCAGATCATCATCACCAACGACAGAAGGAGCCTCAAGTACCAGTCATACTACAGGATGGACGTTACGGTACGTAGTCTCGAGAAGGATGCCTACGACTATCTCCACAACATGAAGGAGATCTCCAACATCACAGGAAGCCTCTTCGCTCCAAGCCCTGACGACATGAGAGGCAACATCATCTGCCAGCAGGACTCCACCGAATTCGTGATCGGCTACATCAGTGCGGTACAGGTCGAAAAGCACAGGATGTACATCGGAACCGGAGAGAACACCTTCTTCAAGGCCGCTCTGCCTACCACTCTCTTCGATCCCCCGCTTGACGAGTTCACGACTCTCGTAGACCACTATAATAATGGATACAGGCCTGTCATGGACATCACAATCACGGATGAGACGAACAGCACGTCAAGGACATTGGTCGGATGGGGTCCTTCAAACTGTATATATTGCCAGTCTTTTGGAGGCACCAAGAAGCGTCCTGCCGACTGGCCTACATATCACGAATAGAGCCATGAGAAGATTTGCGACTATCATAGCAGCAGCCATCCTTTCGATCACGGCCATGCACGCACAGGATGCCATTGAGGCAGCGCCTGTGTTTGAGCGCACCTATATAGCGACAGATAAGGATGCCTACGTGGCAGGTGACAGGATATGGTGCTCCGCCTTCTGTTTCAGAGCCGACAGCACCGGCCTTACAAGGAAGAGTTCAGTAGCGTATGTCGAACTTGTCTCGCCTACAGGTGACATATTCCAGACTGCGAAGATCTATCTTGACGGCGGCCGAGGCTCAGGGTATATGGACCTTCCTGAGACCATGCCTACCGGAAACTACAGGATGTTCGCCTTCACTGCAGCCAACAAGAACGAGGTGGACTATGACTTCCTCCAGAATTCAAAGGTAGTATCAGTGCTCAACGCCAAGTTCCCGACCAAGATCAAGGACAAGGTTGAGGTTGTCTCGGACGAGATCTACGCTCAGAGGAAAGAGAAGGTAGTTACTGACCCTGAGGGTGGCGACATCACCATCGACGTACCAAGATTCAACAAAGGAGGCCAGCCTTTCTCAATCGGCATAAAGAACAACGGAGCGAAGATCGCATCGCTCAGCGTCTCTGTCTTCCATGACGACGCTATCGCCGCCCCTGAGGACAAGGCCATCACCTCATTCGTAATCCCTTCCGTCAGCGTAATCAGATATGAGCCGAAATACAGGATCGAGACTGAAGGCGAATACATCTACGCAATGCTCAGCGGCAAGGACAGAGACGAAATCATACAGAAGGAATCGAGGCCTACAGCCTACATTTCGACCCCTGGAAGCAATGGAGACACCTACACCGCAGCAATCCATGAAGACGGACATATCACCTTCGCCACAAACAACATCTATGGAAACAAGGAGGTCGTGACCGAGATCGCAGACCTTGAGAACACCAGCCTTGTAGGTCTCGTCGACATCCAGAGCCCGTTTGTGAAAGTCGATGCGGACGTCCCTATGCTTGCGCTCTCTGAAGGCATCCAGAAGTCAGTGCTTGAAAGAGGACGCCAGGCACAGATGTTCCATATGGACTACAGCGACTCACTCGCCCAGTTCAAGCCAAGACGTGAAGAGTTCCCATACACCGATGACGAGGCTATCGTCTACAACCTCGACGACTATACCAGATTCCCTACTGTGAGGGAAGTCCTTGTGGAGATTACGAATATTGTTCGCGTGCGAGGCAGAAACGAGAAGCAGAGGATCCAGGTCCTCACCAAGGATCTTGACGGAGACGGAAATATCAACATGTCATGGGAGACTTCTCTCGTACTCCTCGACGGAGTCCCTGTGTTCAAGCACTTCGAGATGATGGACTATGATGCCATGCTCCTTAAGGAGATACACGTCTGGAGAGAAAGGTACATATTCGGAAACAGGACTTTCTACGGAGTAGTGAACTTCATCTCGAAGAAGGGAAACATGGCCTTCATGGATTTCGGAAGCAACGTGAGGATCGTGGATTTCCAGGGTGTATGCTACCCTATGGAGTTCACTAAAAAATATGCCAAGGACGGCAAAGAAGACATACGACAGACAATTTTCTGGAAACCGGAACTTGAGATCGCTCCACAGCAGATCGTCAGCCTGGAATGCCAGGCACCTGATTATTTCGGAAGATTCAACGTGGTTGTCGAAGGTGTCGCTGAAGATGGCAGTTTAATACATAAAAAGGCTACCTTTGTAGTCGAAGACTGATTTTTATATGGGAGATATTCTACTCGAGATAAAGAACCTTCATGCGAAGGTAGGAGAAAAGGAGATATTGAAGGGCGTGGACCTTACCATACGCAAGGGCGAGATCCATGCGGTGATGGGACCTAACGGAGCGGGAAAGAGTACGCTTTCGTCAGTGCTCACAGGAAAGCCTCTCTACGAGGTGACCGAAGGCGAAGTGACCTTCCTTGGAAAGGACCTTCTCGCGATGAGTCCGGAGGAAAGGTCATGGGCAGGACTTTTCATGTCCTTCCAGTACCCTATCGAGATCCCGGGCGTCTCGATCACCAACTTCATGAAGACCGCGATCAACGCAAAGCGTGAGTCACAGGGACTGGAACCTATGAAGGGCGCCGAGTTCCTCAAGCTCCTCCGGGAGAAGATGGCTTTCGTCAAGATGAAGCCTGAGTTCGCCAAGAGAGAGGTCAACGTGGGATTCTCCGGAGGAGAGAAAAAGCGCAACGAGATCTTCCAGATGGCCATGCTCGACCCGACCCTCTCGATACTCGACGAGACCGACAGCGGCCTTGACGTCGACGCCCTCAAGATCGTAGCAGAGGGAGTGAACTCCCTTCATACCCCTGAGAAGTCCGCCATAATCATCACCCACTACCAGAAGCTCCTCGAGTATGTCGTCCCTGACGTCGTCCATGTTCTCAAGGACGGCCGCATAGTCGCAACTGGCGGCAGGGAGATAATCGACACGATCGAGACCGTAGGATTTGACAGTTTCTAGGACCATGGTAGATTACGGACACTACATCGACGCTCCGATTCCGTCGGGAGAAGGCGTGCTGACCGTCGAAGAAGGATCAGTCCTCGAGAAGGTCTTCATCGTGCGTCCCGGTTCGGAGACACTTCCTTTCAGCAAGATAGTCGCGCTGAAGGACTCCCGTGCCGATATCTGCATCATCGTCATGCCCGGCGTCGACATCGAGGTTCCTGTCTATGTCGACTTCGCTGGAGAAGGAGCCCATGTCAGCCTCAGCGGAATCTACCTCTGCGGCAGCAATGAGAAAGTCACCTTCCGCACGGAAGTAAGGCACAGAGTCGGCAACTGCGTCTCAGACCAGCTCTTCAACGGCATCGCAGGAGGAAATTCACGCGCAGCATTCTACGGCAGGATCGCCGTCGCACCCGACGCGCAGAAGACAGAAGCATACCAGTCGAACCACAACATACTCGTATCCCAGAGTGCCAAGGTAGACACCAAGCCCCAGCTTGAAATCTACGCCGACGACGTTAAGTGCTCACACGGAGCGACTATCGGCAGCCTCAATCCTGACGAGCAGTTCTACATGCGCTCGAGAGGAATCAGCGAGAAGGAGGCCAAGGTCCTCCAGATGATATCGTTCGTCGCCCCAGTCCTCGCCCACATCGCCGACGAGTCCCTCAGGGACGAAGTCGCCGCTGAGGTCGAGAAGAACATCCGCAGCATCGCCTAGCGGGCAGGATGCCGGCCAGTGGCAGACAAACAGCCGACAGACAGACGACAAAAAGTCGACAGACAGACGACAAACAGACGACAAAAAGTCGACAAAAAGCCGACAGACAGACGACAGACAGACGACAGACATCAAATATGATAACAGAACCGAACGTCAAAGTCAACCTCGGGCTCAAAGTCCTGAGAAAACGTGAGGACGGGTACCATGATCTTGAGACCCTCTTCGTGCCATATTTCGGAATCCACGACGTCCTCGAAATCATCAAGGGCGACGATTTCAGCAAGACCAGCGCTTCGCTCGCGAAGCGTTATGGCCATGGTATGCAGGAGGTTGAACGTTATGGTCATGGCATGCAGGAGGTTGAACGTTATGACAATGGAGAAGAGCATTCCGACCATGGCGACCTAAGTGCGGAGGCCATTCCAGTAATTGCCCAGGCGATCTCTGAGGACGGCAAACTGATGATCACCATCGCCCGCAAGGAAGGCGTCGACTGGGACCCGCTCAAGGACCTCACGGCGAAGGCCTATTACCTGCTGGACAAAGAGTTCGGGCTCGGTCCGGTCAAGATCTACCTTGAGAAGACCTCCCCTGTCGGAGCAGGACTCGGCGGAGGCTCAGCAGACGCTGCGTTCGCGCTGAAGATGCTCAGCGACCTGTTCGACCTCAATCTTTCAGAGGAGGCCCTGGCTGGTTTTGCAGCCCAGCTAGGAAGCGACTGTGCGTTCTTCGTCTACAACCGCCCGATGATCGGTGAAGGACGAGGCGAAATCCTTACGCCCTACCCCCTCAAGGGAATTGACTATGGACAGACGAAGGAGCGCAGCGGGAATCACATTCCTGCGGAGGAATGCCGTTTCATCCTTAAAGTCGTAGTCCCGGAAGGAATTACCGTTTCGACAGCCGAAGCATACAAGGGAATAGTCCCTGCCGTCCCTGAACAGGGCCTTCGCACCCTGCTTCAAGGCGAAGTCGAGTCCTGGAAAGGCACTCTCGCCAACGACTTCGAGGCCACAGTCTTCAAGGCCCACCCCGAACTCGCGGCGATCAAGAAGTCCCTATATGACTGCGGTGCAGTCTACGCATCGATGTCCGGCAGCGGCTCAGCCCTTTTCGGCATCTACAGCAGATAAAATTGAAGCATTCTACCAGTGAAAAATGAAGCACACCATCACCATAAAAGACCTCAGCGACCTTGACAGAGCCGCCAAGCAGTTCCTCGAGGAGATCGGCGACAACAAGCTGATCGCATTCTTCGCACCAATGGGTTCTGGCAAGACAACTTTCACAACAGCGATCTGCCACCGGCTCGGTGTCGAGGAGGATGCTGTAAGCTCCCCTACTTTCGCAATCGTGAACGAGTATCGCACTGCCAGCGGCGAGATGATGTACCACTTTGATTTTTATCGTCTCAACCGTCCTGAGGAAGCTCTCGACATCGGTTTCTACGACTATATCGACAGCGACTGCCTCTGTATCATGGAGTGGCCGGAGAACATCGAGGAGATACTCCCCGAGGAAACCTTGCGTGTCAGCATCACAGCCAACCCTGACCTCTCCCGCACCGTCAGTTGGGAAGATTAGCTGAGGCCGGAAGCAACAAAGGATTTGCCGGGGTCGGAAGCTACAGAGAATTTGCTGGGGCCGGAAGCAACAAAGGATTTGCTGGGGCCGGAACTGCTGAAGGCAGTCACCTTGGCGGTTCCTACTGGCGATGCCCTCCTTAGCAGTCTCTTCTAACTACACCTTCTGCCGGCAAAACCTGAAATTCACCTTCCACCGAGATTAGCCATGTATGGAGCAAAATGGCTATTGATGTGGAAGGTGAGCCGATTTTGCCTCACCTTCCACGAGACCCTAGGCCCTGTCCCTTCAAAAAGCATTGCCCCGTGGAAGGTGAATTTCATGTTTTTGCCTACATGCCAATCACTACCGTAAAACCAAGGCTCCCGGCTGACAGTCACAACCTATCCCCTACCGTAAAACCAGGCTCCCGGCTGACAGCCACAACCTATCCCCTGCCGCAAAACCAGGCTCCCGGCTGACAGTCACAACCTATCCCCTGCCGCAACCAAGGCTGCCAGCTGGCGATGTCGCGCGCAGTTGCCATGGTCATAAGATGTTCTTGACCTCATCATAGACAAGTCCGCAAAGGCGGGCGATCTGCTTTACCGAGCTGTTGTACTTTGCCTTAAGGGATTTAGCAAGTCTCAGCCGCTGGGCAGAAGACAGGCTCCTGACCGTCTGCACCCCGAACATCTTCTGGCACATCTCGTTCTTATTCTGTCTCATCTCCTGCATCGGGACGGTCAACCTAGAGATTGCTCCACCCCGCTGCTCGAAGTCATCTTCTCGAGTCCTCCCCATGAAAAAGTGAAAACTTCTGCATGTCTTGAAAATGGCTTCCACCAGCTCATAGGCGACATACTCTGATGGCAGCACCATATTCCCAAATATTTCCAGACCCTCATAGCCTGTCCTTCGGGTCCTCAGGACCTCGCGCTGCGACCTTGTCCCTGCATGCAACCAGTCATACGGAAGACTTGAACCTGTCAGACTGACAATTGACAGACCAGTGCTTAGCGTGCCAGGCTTAATTGCTTGGCCGGAACCTCTCGTGCCGTCCCATGCGGGACTGGTCCATAGCCCCTTTTTCCTGAAATATAAGGCAGCACTTGACCATGGATAGTCATACGTATTGTATGAAAGTCCTCCTACCGTAGGGTTCCTGAGGACATAGCAGATTGCGGTCTTGAGATAGACATCATCTGTAATAGGTTGGTAATGGACAGGGACGTTGGACAGCTTTTTCATGTCCCCATGGTCATGGGCGATTGCCATCGAGGTCAGCTTGACATACTCATGTATGAAGCGATTGCACTCATCAAACTCGCCATACAGGATGAAATGTATATGCGTATCCATCAGGCAAAACGCCAGGATCAGTATCTGAAACCTTGCTGCAAGCACAAAAATACGGTTCATACCAGCCACAAAATCCTTGTCATCCAAGAAGATAGCATCCACCGCATTGCCATCAGTCGTGAAATGCCAGCAATTCCTGACCTTCACTTTTGTCCCATTCACGTATGGAACACTTATACCCAGATCTATTTCAATCGTGGACATAGATTTATCCTTGAGTTCTATCATAGTTATTGAATGTCATTTATTATATCATTACATATTTGAGCTCGGATTCGGGAGTGAGGCCCGAGGTACTTGCCGGCTTGGGTGACCAAAGGTACTTGCCGGTTTGGGTGACCAAAGGTAATTGCCGGTTTGGGTGACCAAAGGTAATTGCCGGATTGGGTGACCAAAGGTAATTGCCGGATTGGGTGACCAAAGGTAATTGCCGGCTTGGGTGACTGGCGCGAAGGTTTAGTGACCCGCAATGGCAACTGGTATTAAACCCGAAAATTACCTTCCACATGAAACACCATCGTGGTGCTTTAATCCCCATTTTCCGTGGAAGGTGAGGCGAAATTGGCTCACCTTCCACACTTGCCATGGTTCCATAGCTCACAGTGCATACCACTGTGGAAGGTGATTTTCGGGTTTCTCGGGATGGTGCCAATTGCCGTCAGTTTCGCACTAATTGCCGACAGTTCCTCACTATTTGCCGACAGAGTTTAGGCCTGAACCGGCATCACCTTGACATTCCACCCTACATCACCTTGCTAAACGATCTACATCACCTTGACATTCCACCCTACATCACCTTCCCAACCGATCTACATCACCTTGCCAGCCGCCACCCTACTTCTCATTGCCAGCCACCGACCTACATCACCTTACCAGCCGCCACCCTACTTCTCCTTACCAACCACCCTACATCACCTTGTCAAGGAAGCGGTAGCTGATTGCTTCTGAGATATGGGAGACTTCGATCTGGGGTTTTCCCTCGAGGTCAGCGATGGTACGCGCGATCTTTAAAATACGCGCGTACGCACGTGCGGAAAGCCCCATTCTCTTCATCGCTTTCTCCAGAAGGTCCATACAAGCCTTATCCAAAGGGCAGAATTCTTTAAGTTGCTCTGTGTTCATCTCGGAGTTGGTCGTTATGGGAAGAGCGCTGAAGCGCTGCAGCTGGATGTCCCTTGCCTTCTTCACCCTTAGCGAGACCTCGGCGCTGGATTCTTCCCTCTGGGTGCGGCGGACAAGCTTTGACGGGTCGACGCTGTGGAGCCAGAGCTGCAGGTCGATTCTGTCGAGGACCGGGCCTGAGAGACGGCTCATGTAGTTCATCCTGGCACCCACGGAGCAGGTACATCTGTCCCCCTCTCCATAATAACCGCAAGGGCAAGGATTTGCCGCCGCAACAAGCATGAAAGAGGCTGGGTACTGCACCTTGGAACGAAGCCGCGAGACGGTCACGACCCTGTCCTCAAGAGGTCCTCTGAGCGCCTCCGCCACTGATTTGGGCATCTGCATATACTCGTCGATGAAAAGCACTCCCGACTGGGCAAGCGACACTTCCCCTGGCATGATGTTGTCTCCGCTGCCCCCTCCAAGCATCGCCGGCAACGAAGTGCTGTAATGAGGTGACCTGAAAGGCCTTAGCTTCATCAGTCCGTACTCTTCCGCAGCCTTCCCGGCCACAGAATAGATTTTGCTGACGACTATCGACTCCTTCTTGGTCATGGGAGGAAGTATCCCTGGAAGGGCCTTGGCGAGGGAGCTCTTGCCACTCCCCGGAGCACCGACCATGATGATGTTGTGCCCGCCTGCGGCCGCAATTTCGAGCCCTCGCTTCGCTCCGTCCTGGCCGACGATGTCAGCGAAATCCAGGACGTCGTTCCTGCCGGAGCGGGATGCCGGCCATGCAGTACTCTCAGGGCCATGGTGCCCGGCCAGTATCCCGCGGGCACGGTTGAAGATAAGTATCTCGCGGGCACGGTTGAAGATCAGGAGCTCGCTAGGGTCCTCTTCTTCCTTAAGTACAAGCAAGGCTTCCTGTATGTCCTTGACGGCGAAGATGTCAAGGCCTTCGACCTCGGCGACCTGAAGAGCGGAGCCGAGGGGGAGGATGCAGCCGGAAAGGCCCTTGCGGGCGGCCAGCTCGGCGATCGGCAGAGCACCCGGGACGTCCCTTACGGAGCCGTCAAGGCCGAGTTCCCCCATGATCATATATTTCCCCAGGCCAGGGAGGGAGACCTGGTCGGACGCGGCGATGATTCCCAGGGCTATGGGAAGGTCGTAACCGCCTCCTTTCTTGTGGACGTCAGCCGGAGCGAGATTGATGACGATCTTGCGGCCCGGGACGCGGAAGCCTGAAGCGTTGAGTGCGGTGATGGTCCTGAGAAGGCTTTCCTTCACGGCGGCATCCGCCAGTCCGACGAGGTGGATACCTATTCCGTTGCTGATATCTATCTCCACAGTAACGGATTCTGCATCTATTCCGATGCATCTTGCAGCATTGATGTTGATAAGCATAAGTGTCTGAATTGCTGATTGCACGAGCTGCGCAACCTGTTTCAGAATCAAAGAAAAATAATATCAATATTTAAGCAAAACAATACACCACACTTACAATCTGTTCGCCACATTATTAAAAATCCTTAACTATTTAATGATTTCTTACCCGGTAAAGATTATTATTTACCAAGTAAGAAAAAATTTGTAACTTGCCATCTAGGACATTGTGAGCCAGTTATCCTCCGCTAAATCGTTTTTGACTGGTTTTTTCTTTGAATTTATCTTATCATTTAATAGATTTGCACCCGAAACTTTAACAACAGGAATAAAATGTCAAATCTTATCGTCGTCATTCTCGTCGTCGTCCTTACCCTAAAGGTAGAAGGACTGGGAAAGCGCGCCTAAGATTTGAACAATGATAATTTAAAGAGCCTTTCTCAGTCAAACTGAAAAAGGCTTTTTTAATTCTTACGGAAGACAATATGGAAATGAAACATCAGTTGCGCAGCGCAGCCACTACCGAGGGCAGAAGAATGGCCGGAGCCAGAGCCCTCTGGGTTGCGACCGGAATGAAGAAGGAACAGATGGGCAAGCCTATCATCGCAGTGGTGAATTCCTTCACCCAGTTCGTACCGGGACATACCCACCTCCACGAGATCGGCCAGATCGTAAAGGCTGAGATCGAGAAGCTCGGCTGCTACGCTGCAGAGTTCAACACTATCGCAGTCGATGACGGTATCGCGATGGGTCACGACGGAATGCTCTATTCCCTCCCTTCACGAGACATCATCGCAGACAGCGTGGAATACATGGTCAACGCCCACAAGGCAGACGCAATGGTATGCATCAGCAACTGTGACAAGGTGACTCCGGGAATGCTCCTCGCAGCGATGAGACTCAACATCCCTGCAGTATTCGTGTCAGGCGGCCCTATGGAGGCAGGAAAGGTGAACGGAGAGAACGCCGACCTCATCACTGCCATGATCAAGGGTGGTGACAACACCGTCAGCGACGAGGAACTCGATGTGGTAGAGCGTACAGCCTGCCCAGGCTGCGGAGCCTGCTCAGGCATGTTCACCGCGAACTCAATGAACTCGCTGACCGAGGCCATCGGACTTTCGCTCCCTGGCAACGGATCCATCCTCGCCACACACGTGAACCGTATCCAGCTCTTCAAGGATGCAGCGAAGCTCATCGTGAAGAACGCCTACGCATACTACCAGGACGGCGACGAGAGCGTGCTTCCTAAGAGCATCGCGACACGTCAGGCTTTCCTCAACGCCATGACCCTCGACATCGCGATGGGTGCTTCGACAAACACAGTCCTCCATCTTCTCGCAGTAGCCAACGAGGCAGGAGTGGACTTCAAGATGACCGACATCGACCAGCTCAGCCGCAAGGTTCCGTTCATCTGCAAGCTTTCTCCTAACTGGCAGAAGTACAGCATCCAGGAAGAGAACCGTGCCGGTGGAATCCTCGGTATCATGGGAGAACTCGCGAAGGGCGACCTCCTCGACCTCAGCTGCAAGAGAGTCAACGGTGCTACCCTCGGAGAAGACATCCAGAAGTACAGCATCACAGGCGAGCAGATCGACCCTGAGGCAGAGCGCATCTACCGCAGTGCCCCTGCAGGCAAGTTCAGCATCAGGATGGGCAGCCAGGACGCACGCTGGGAGACCCTCGACACAGACCGTGAGAACGGCTGTATCCGCGACCTCGAGCATGCCTATACCAAGGACGGCGGTATGGCAGTCCTCTTCGGCAACATCGCACAGGACGGCTGCGTAGTCAAGACCGCAGGCGTCGCACAGGAACTCTGGCACTTCGAAGGACCGGCAGTGGTGTTCGACAGCCAGGAGGCAGCATGCGACGGCATCCTCGGCGGCAAGGTAAAGAAAGGCGACTGCGTCGTCATCACATACGAAGGACCTAAGGGTGGCCCTGGAATGCAGGAGATGCTCTACCCTACCTCATACATCAAGTCAATGCACATGGGCAAGGAATGTGCGCTCATCACCGACGGCCGTTTCAGCGGCGGCACATCAGGTCTGAGCATCGGACACATCTCTCCTGAGGCAGCTGCCGGCGGAAACATCGGTCTCGTGAGGGACGGAGACATCATCGTCATCGACATCCCTTCAAGAAGCATCGACGTCAAGGTATCTGACGAGGAGCTCCAGGCAAGACGCGACGAGGAACTCGCAAGAGGAAAGAAGGCCTTCACACCTCCTATCAGGAACAGAGTCGTATCCAAGAGCCTCAAGGCATACGCTGCCATGGTAAGCTCTGCTGACAAGGGTGCGGTAAGAATCATCGAAGACTAGCACCACACCAACAGAACAAAAGTTTTTATGGAAAATAAGATAATGTCTGGAGCGGACATCCTGCTCCAATCCCTCATCGACCAGGGAATAGATACCATCTTCGGTTACCCTGGCGGATCAATCATGCCGGTCTACGACAGGCTCTATGACTATGGAGACCGTCTCAGGCACATTCTCGTGAGACATGAGCAGGGTGCCATCCATGCGGCTCAGGGCTATGCCAGGGCAAAGCACTTCCCTGGTGCCGTGATCGTCACTTCAGGTCCAGGTGCGACAAATGTCATCACCGGCATCGCAGACGCGATGATCGACTCGACACCGCTTGTAGTCATCACAGGACAGGTAGGCGCCAACCTCCTCGGAACAGACGCTTTCCAGGAGACTGACGTGATCGGCCTCACCGGTCCTATCACAAAATGGAACTATCAGATACGCAGACCGGAAGATGTAGCATGGGCCGTTGCAAGGGCATTCTACATCGCAAAGAGCGGCCGTCCGGGCCCTGTCGTCCTTGACTTCGCCAAGAACGCACAGACAGGCATGGCTGAATACAAGAAAGAGCAGTGCAGCTTCATCAGAAGCTACGATCCATATCCGGAGGTGAAGCTCGCGGACATCGCCAAGGCAGCGGACATGATCAACGCATCGAAGAGGCCTCTCATCGTATACGGCCAGGGCATCATCCTGGGCAATGCGGAGAAAGAACTTCTTTCCGTCATCGAGAAGGCAGACATCCCTGCAGGATCCACACTCCTCGGACTCAGCGGCATTCCTTCCGACTGCCCTAACTATCTAGGAATGGTGGGAATGCACGGAAACATCGCACCTAACGTGATGACCCAGAAATGCGACCTGCTCATTGCAGTCGGAATGAGATTCGACGACCGTGTCACAGGTAAGACTGACGAATATGCAAAGCAGGCGAAGATCATACACATCGACATCGACGCAGCAGAGATCAACAAGAACGTCAAGGTCGACCTCGGAATCATAGGCGATGCCAAGACCGTCCTTCCACGCATAGAGGCTCTTCTCGAGAAGAAGGACCACAGCGAGTGGAAGAAAGTCGCAGCCAAGTGCCGCGAAATCGAGGAGGAAAAGGTCATTGGTCCTGAATGCCGTCCTGGCAAGGGTTACATCAATATGGGTGAGGTCGTAGAGACCGTGGCAGAAGTCACCAAAGACTCAGCCATCATCATCACCGACGTCGGTGAGAACCAGATGATCGGCGCAAGATACTCACGCTACAACCAGACACGAAGCATGATCACTTCCGGTGGTCTCGGCACCATGGGCTTCGGCCTTCCAGCAGCGATCGGCGCAAAGATCGGTGCACCAGAGAGACCAGTCTGCCTCTTCGTAGGAGACGGTGGCCTTCAGATGACGATCCAGGAACTCGGCACCATCATGCAGGAGCATACAGGTGTGAAGATCGTGCTTCTCAACAACAACTGGCTCGGTAACGTACGTCTCTGGCAGGAACTCTTCTTCAACGAAAGATACTCTTTCACAAGGATGCTCAATCCTGAATACAAGCTCATCGCCGACGCCTACGGAATCAGCTACAAGGTAGTGAACAGGAGGGAAGACCTCAGAGCTGCCGTCGAAGAGATGTTCGCTGACGACAAGCCATACCTCCTCAACGTGGAGGTGGAGGAGAAGGGAATGGTATTCCCTATGGTACCTCCGGGAAAGAGCGTGAGCGAAATCATGTTGAACAAGAAAGATTGGCTTGAATATGGCGAATAAATTATACGAAATAACCGTTTACTCGGAAAACCAGGTCGGTTTGCTCAGCTTCATTGCAAACACTTTCACAAGAAGAAGCATCAACATCGAATCCCTCAGGGTATTCCCTTCGGAGATCCCAGGAGTGCACAAGTTCACCATCAAGAGCCGCACGACTGAAGAGCAGATCCTCCAGGTGGTGAAGCAGATCGAAAAGAAGGTCGACGTACACAAGGCTTTCTACTACGTCGATGATGAAAGGCATGTCCGTGAGATCGAAGCCGTACAGGCTCTCATCGACAGCAGAATGGAAGAAAACAGATAAAAATCAAAAATATAAAAAGTTAACAATTATGGCAGTTTTGAACTTTGGCGGTGTCAACGAGACAGTCGTTACCCGCGATGAATTTACACTCGATCACGCAAGAGAGGTACTCAAGGACGAGAAGATCGCAGTCATCGGCTACGGTGTACAGGGTCCTGGTCAGGCTTGCAACCTCCGCGACAACGGTTTCAACGTAATCGTTGGACAGCGTCAGGGAAAGACCTTCGAGAAGGCAATCGCTGACGGTTGGGTTCCAGGTGAGACACTCTTCTCTATCGAGGAGGCTGCTGAGCAGGCATCTATCATCATGTGCCTCCTCTCTGACGCAGCTGTAATGTCAGTATGGCCAACACTCAAGCAGTACCTCACCCCAGGTAAGGCTCTCTACTTCTCACACGGCTTCGCTATCACATGGAACGACCGCACAGGCGTTGTTCCAGGATCAGACTACGACGTGATCATGGTTGCCCCTAAGGGTTCAGGCACCTCACTCCGTACCATGTTCCTCGAGGGCCGCGGCCTCAACTCTTCATACGCAGTATATCAGGACGCTACAGGCCGTGCAATGGAGCGCACACTCGCTCTCGGTATCGGTATCGGTTCAGGTTACATGTTCGAGACAACATTCCAGCGTGAGGCTACATCAGACCTTACAGGTGAGCGTGGTTCACTCATGGGTGCTATCCAGGGTCTCCTCCTCGCACAGTACGAGGTTCTCCGCGAGAACGGCCACTCACCAAGTGAGGCATTCAACGAGACAGTCGAGGAGCTTACACAGTCACTCATGCCTCTCTTCGCTCAGAAGGGTATGGACTGGATGTACGCAAACTGCTCTACAACAGCTCAGCGCGGTGCTCTTGACTGGATGGGTCCATTCCACGACGCCTGCAAGCCAGTCGTAGAGAAGCTCTACGCTTCTGTAAAGTGCGGTAACGAGGCTCAGATCTCTATCGACGCAAACTCAAAGCCAGACTACCGTGTAGGTCTCGAGGCTGGGCTCAAGGCTCTCCGTGAGAGCGAGATGTGGCAGACAGCTGTCACAGTACGTTCACTCCGTCCTGAGAACGACAACAAGTAATAATAGAGAAACCATCCTTTAATGGACAAGAATAAGGTTTACATATTCGACACCACGCTCCGCGACGGCGAGCAGGTCCCTGGATGTCAGCTCAATACCATTGAGAAGATCCAGGTTGCCAAGGCCCTCGAGGAGCTGGGCGTCGATGTGATCGAGGCAGGATTCCCTATCTCAAGCCCTGGCGACTTCAATTCAGTCGTAGAGATCTCCAAGGCAGTCACATGGCCTACCATCTGTGCTCTCACAAGAGCCGTTGAGAAGGACATCGACGTAGCCGCAGAGGCTCTCCAGTACGCTAAGCACAAGAGAATCCATACCGGTATCGGTACATCGGACTCACACATCAGATACAAGTTCAACTCAACACGCGAGGAGATCATCGAGCGTGCTGTCAAGGCTGTGAAGTATGCCAAGAAGTACGTCGAGGATGTCGAGTTCTACGCAGAGGATGCGGGAAGGACAGACAACGAGTATCTTGCAAGGGTCGTGGAGGCTGTCATCAAGGCCGGTGCTACAGTGGTCAACATCCCTGACACCACCGGTTACTGCCTTCCTGCCGAGTACGGTGAGAAGATCAAGTACCTCATGGAGCATGTCGACGGCATCGACAACGCAATCCTTTCCACCCACTGCCACAACGACCTCGGAATGGCTACGGCCAATACCATGGCAGGTCTCCTCAACGGAGCACGCCAGTGCGAGGTCACGATCAACGGCATCGGTGAGAGAGCCGGCAACACATCCCTCGAGGAGGTTGCCATGATCATGAAGTGCCATAACGACATCGACCTCCATACCAACATCAACACGAGGAAGATCTACCCGCTCAGCCGCACCGTTTCGAGCCTCATGAACATGCCTGTCCAGGCAAACAAGGCGATCGTCGGAAGAAATGCATTCGCACACTCTTCGGGCATCCACCAGGACGGCGTGCTCAAGAATGTCACGACCTACGAGATCATCGACCCTAAGGACATCGGTCTCGATGACAACAACATCGCTCTTACAGCAAGAAGCGGACATGCCGCCCTCAAGTTCCGTCTCGAGGTGCTCGGCATCAAGCCTTCGAAGGAGAAGCTCGATGTCCTCTATCAGGAGTTCCTGAAGCTCGCGGACAAGAAGAAGGAAGTCAACGACGACGATCTTCTCGTACTCGCAGGCGTGGAGAGGTCAGAGAACCAGCACATCAAGCTTGACTATCTCCAGGTGACCAGCGGTATGGGCGTACGTCCTGTAGCAAGCATCGGCCTTGACATCGCAGGAGAGAAGTTCGAGTCAGCAGCCAGCGGAAACGGTCCTGTGGACGCTGCCATCAAGGCTCTCAAGAACATCATCAAGCGCAACATGACCATCAAGGAGTTCACGATCCAGAACATCACCAAGGGTTCCGACGACGTCGGCAAGGTGCATATGCAGGTCGAGAGCGAAGGCCGTGTATACTACGGTTTCGGCGTGAACACCGACATCATCACAGCTGCAGTCGAGGCTTACATCGACTGTATTAACAAGTTCAGCAAATAACAATGAATACTCTTTTTGACAAGATCTGGGACGCTCACGTAGTCAATATGATCGAAGACGGTCCTACCCAGCTCTATATCGACAGGCTCTACTGCCACGAGGTGACAAGCCCTCAGGCGTTCGATACTCTCCGCGACAAGGGCATCAAGCCTTTCCGCGCTGACCATATCATCGCGATGCCTGACCACAACACCCCTTCTGACCAGCAGGAGAAGATCGACGACCCTGTCGGACGCAAGCAGGTCGAGACCCTCGCAGCTAACTGCGAGCAGTTCGGCATCAAGCATTTCGCCATGGGCACAAAGGACAATGGCATCATCCATGT
Source organism: Candidatus Cryptobacteroides sp. (assembly GCA_045599665.1). GTDB lineage: Bacteria > Bacteroidota > Bacteroidia > Bacteroidales > UBA932 > Cryptobacteroides. The sequence continues at coordinate 42,848 of JAZRWK010000043.1, read as the reverse complement.
CGTAGGTCCTGAGAAGGCTCTCTCGCTCCCTGGAATGACCATCGTCTGTGGTGACTCGCACACATCGACCCACGGTGCAGTCGGTGCCATCGCAATGGGTATCGGCACATCTGAGGTTGCACAGGTGCTCGCATCTCAGTGCATCCTCCAGTCAAAGCCTAAGACCATGCGCATCAACATCGAGGGTGAGCTTCAGCCAGGTGTCGTTGCCAAGGACGTAGCTCTCTACATCATGTCAAAGATGACTACCGCAGGAGCTACAGGCTTCGCAGTGGAGTACGCCGGTTCGACCATACGCAACATGTCCATGGAAGGCCGCCTCACCCTTTCCAACCTCTCTATCGAAATGGGTAGCCGCGCAGGCCTCATCGCCCCTGACGAGATCACCTTCGAGTATCTCAAGGGTCGCGAGTACGCTCCTAAGGGAGAGGCCTGGGACAAGGCTGTGGAAGAGTGGAAGAAGCTCCGCAGCGACGACGACGCAGTCTTCGACAAGGAAGTCACCTACCAGGCAGAGGACATCAAGCCTCGCATCACCTACGGTACGAACCCAGGTGCCGGCATCGCTATCGACGAGTGCATCCCTGCACTCGAAAGCATTCCTGAGGCAGAGCAGGGCCAGTTCCTCTCACAGCTTCAGTACATGCAGTTCGAGCCAGGCGAGAAGCTCGAGGGCCATCCGGTAGACTACTGCTTCCTCGGAGCATGTACCAACGGCCGCATCGAGGATTTCCGCGCGTTCGCAAGCGTAGTCAAGGGAAAGAAGAAGGCCGAGAACGTAGTCGCATGGCTCGTTCCAGGCTCATGGCTGGTGCGCAAGCAGATCATCGAGGAAGGCATCGACAAGATTCTTGAGGAAGCTGGTTTCGAGCTCCGTCTCCCATCTTGCTCAGCATGTCTTGCGATGAATCCTGACAAGGTGCCTGCAGGCAAGCTCGCCATCTCTACAAGCAACAGAAATTTCGTAGGCCGTCAGGGCCCAGGTGCACGTACTGTCCTCGCATCACCGCTCGTGGTAGCTGCAAGCGCAGTCACAGGCGTAATCACAGACCCTCGCAAACTCTAGGACCATGGCAAAGCAGAAATTCAATATCATCAAGTCAACCTGTATTCCGATTGCCATCGACAACTGCAATACAGACCTCATCATCCCTGCACGTTACCTTGCATCGACCACGCGTGATCCGAAGTTCTTCGGTGACGCTTTCATGCACGACCTTCGCTATGATGCACAGGGTGCACCCGTTTCAGACTTCGTGATGAACCTTCCTGAGTACTCAGAGGCTCCACACGAGGGTGTGCACGAGATCGTGGTAGGCGGACAGAACTGGGGCTCAGGATCAAGCCGTGAGCACGCAGCATGGGCTATCTCAGGCTACGGCGTACGCGTAGTGATCTCTTCAAGCTTCGCTGACATCCACCGCAACAACCTTCTCAACTGCTTCGTCCTCCCTGTCATCGTAAGCAAGGAGTTCCAGCAGGAGCTCTTCGCATCGATCGCAGCTGACCCTCAGACAGTCGTGACTGTCGACGTCCCTAACCAGACCGTCACCAACGAGGCTACAGGAAAGAGCGAGTCGTTCAGCATCAACGCATACAAGAAGCACTGCCTCATGAACGCGCTCGATGACATCGACTACCTCCTCACCCAGAAGGACAAGATCGAAGAATACGAACAGAAAGCATAATGATAGAGATTCTTGACACAACCCTCCGTGACGGCGAGCAGACAGCCGGCGTCTCGTTCAGCGCGGACGAGAAGCTTGCCATTGCACGTCTTCTCCTCGACGAGCTGAAAGTCAACAGGATCGAGGTAGGCTCCGCACGCGTATCGCGCGGTGAGCAGGAAGCCTTCGCAAAGATCTGTGCATGGGCGGCAAAGGCCGGCCATATCGGCAAGATCGAGGCCCTCGGTTTCATCGACGGCGGCATCTCAGTCGACTGGATCGCCACAGCGGGAGGAAAAGTCATCAACCTCCTCTCAAAGGGTTCGCTCAAGCATGTCACCGGACAGCTCAAGAAGACTCCTCAGCAGCATCTTGACGACGTCCTGGCGAACATCGCTCTTGCCAAGGCAAAAGGGCTCGAGGTCAACCTCTATCTTGAGGACTGGTCCAACGGAATGCTCCATTCCAAGGACTATGTCATGTTCATGATGGAAGGCCTCAAGGACGCAGGAATCAAGAGGTTCATGCTGCCTGACACCCTCGGCATCCTCGACCCGGACGAGACCCGCGAGCTGGTGTCGGAGATGGTCAGGACATATCCCGAGCTCCATTTCGACTACCATGCCCACAACGACTATGACCTCGCTGCCGGAAACGTCTTCGCAGCTCTCAAGGCAGGTGCACATGGACTCCATGTCACAGTCAACGGCCTTGGTGAGAGAGCCGGGAACGTACCGGTTGCCAGCGTGGTGGGAATCCTCAACGACCACCTCCACATCGAGAACTCCCTCAACGAGTCCAAGCTGACCCACGTCTGCAAGGTCGTGGAGTCGATCTCCGGCATACGCATCGCAGGCAACAAGCCTATCGTCGGCGAACTCGTGTTCACCCAGACCAGCGGTGTCCATGCCGACGGCGACAGGAAGGACGGACTCTACCAGAACGACCTTCTTCCGGAAAGGTTCAACCGAGTGCGCGAGTACGCCCTCGGCAAGACCAGCGGAAAGGCCAACATCGTCAAGAACCTCGAGGCTCTCGGAATCAGCCTTGATCCCGAGCAGATGAAGCTCGTGACAAAGAGAGTCGTCGAGCTCGGTGACAAGAAAGAGACCATGACCGCGGAAGACCTGCCGTTCATCATAGCGGATGTCCTCAAAGGCGGGCACCATGAACTCGAAGAAAACATACAGATCGTCAACTACAGCCTTAACCTTACCAGGAACCTCCGTCCTCTGGCGAACCTCAGGATCAGCATCGACGGTACCGAGTACGAGGAAAGCGCTGTCGGCGACGGTCAGTACAATGCCTTTATGAACGCACTCTGGAAGATCTACAGCAAGCTTGGCAAGAACCACCCTATGCTCGCGGACTACCAGGTCAGCATCCCTCCGGGAGGAAAGACCGATGCGCTCGTGCAGACTACCATCACCTGGAGATGGAACGGCCGCAACTTCAGGACACGCGGCATCGATTCCGACCAGACAGAAGCAGCCATCAAGGCTACCTCGAAGATGTTGAACATTATAGAAAACTCAGACATTAAACTTTAATAAGATGAAATTCAAGATTGCCAAGCTTCCAGGAGACGGTATCGGTCCGGAAGTCGTTGAACAGGCCGTGAAGGCCGTTGACGCCATCTGTGCGAAATTCGGCCACGAGGTCGAGTATTCATTCGGATACGTCGGAGCATGTGCCATCGACAAGTATGGTGACGCATATCCACAGGAGACACACGAGACCTGCCTCAACGCAGACGCAGTGCTCTTCGGTGCTGTAGGTGACCCTAAATACGACAACAACCCTACTGCGAAGGTACGCCCTGAGCAGGGCCTTCTCGCAATGAGAAAGCAGCTCGGTCTCTTCGCCAACCTCCGTCCTGTCGAGACTTTCAAGAGCCTCGTGCACAAGAGCCCTCTCAAGGAAGAGCTCGTAGACGGCGCAGACTTCCTCTGCATGCGTGGGCTCACCGGCGGTATGTATTTCGGCGCAAAGGGCCGCGAGGACAACGGTGACACCGCATACGACACAAACCTCTACCACAGATATGAGGTTGAGCGTATCCTCAAGCTCTCATACGAGTACGCACGCAACCGCCGCAAGCACCTCACAGTAGTCGACAAGGCAAACGTCCTCGAGTCATCACGTCTTTGGAGACAGGTGGCACAGGAGATGGCTCCTCAGTATCCAGACGTAGAGACAGACTACATGTATGTCGACAACGCTGCGATGAAGCTCATCACTGGTCCTAAGTTCTTCGACGTCCTCGTTACCGAGAACACCTTCGGCGACATCCTTACCGACGAGGCAAGCTGCGTATCAGGTTCAATGGGTCTTCTCGCATCTGCATCTGTCGGCGAGCACACCTCAGTGTTCGAGCCTATTCACGGTTCATACCCACAGGCAGCAGGTAAGAACATCGCAAACCCTCTCGCAACCATCCTTTCAGCAGCCATGATGTTCGAATATGCATTCGGTCTCATGGAGGAAGGCAAGGCTATCCGCGCAGCTGTAGCGGCTTCGATCGACGCGAGCATCGTCACCGAGGACCTCGCAGCTCCTGGAGAGAAGAAGTACTCTACCTCAGAGGTAGGTGACTGGGTTGCTGACTATATCTCAAAGAACTAAAAAACACAATAATACTATGGCAGAAATGGATTGGTCTAATCTTTCTTTCCAGTATAGAAAGACTAATGCTATCATCGTCAGCTACTACAAGGACGGCGAATGGTCACCTTTGACAGCTACAAAGGATTTTGATTTCCACTTCAGCGCATTCGCTGGTGTGTTCCACTATGCAAACGCATGCTTCGAGGGTCTCAAGGCCTTCAGAGGCGTGGACGGCAAGGTACGTCTTTTCCGCCCGGATGAGAATGCAAAGAGAATCCAGAGAAGTGCCGGACACCTTGACATGGCATATCCTAGCGAGGAAATGTTCATCGAGGCCTGCATGATGGCAGTCAAGGAGAACATCGAGTTCCTTCCTCCTTACGGATATGGTGCATCGATGTACCTCCGCCCAGTGATCATCGGCATCAACCCTCAGCTCGGTATCGCATCGTCACAGGATGTGATCTTCGCTGTGATGTGCGCCCCAGTAGGCACATATTCAGGTGCGAAGAGCCTCTCTCCTGGCACAGCAGTACTCGCAAGGAACTACGACCGCGCAGCTCCTAACGGAACCGGTTCATACAAGATCGCAGCTAACTACGCCACATCGCTCCACCCATACAACCTTGCCCACAAGCAGGGCTATAGGGAGCTTCTCTTCCTTGATCCTGCCACAAAGACAAAAGTCGACGAGTTCGGTTCATCGAACTTCCTCGCAATCAAGGGCAACACCTACGTGACTCCACTTTCTGACTCAGTCCTTCCTTCAATCACCAACAAGACCCTCCAGGCCGTTGCGCAGGATTTCGGAATGACAGTCGAGAAGAGAATCGTCCCTGTCGAGGAGATCGCTGAGTTCGACGAGATCAACGCATGCGGTACAGCTGTAGTGATCACCCCTATCTGCTCAGTGGATGACAAGCCGACCCTCGAGAGCACAGAGGTCACAAAGACCTACAGAATTCCTTCAGGAGACGACTGCGGAAAGGTAAGCCGCAAGATGTACGACCGTATCCGTGGCATCCAGGACGGTCTCGAAGAGGACACCCACAACTGGAATTTCTTCCTTGACTAAGATATAGGATTCACTGAAGGAGGCTGCCAGGCAGCCTCCTTTTTTTATGTATACACACAAAAAAGCCGTTGGAATTCCAACGGCTTTTTCATATTAAGAACTTGGATTAGTCCTCAGTCTCATCGAACTCTCTTGGGTAACCAGGGTTCTGGTAGTCATTCTTCTCCTTGCTGGTAGAAAGCATGCTGTTCATCTGGCCCTTTGGAATTGGACGGAGGTAGTGGAAATCCTCAATGATTCGCGTTGTCTCCTGAGGAACGCGAGCGTTCACGTCAGTTGCAGCAGAACCGATGTGGTAAACACCAGCACGTTCCTTCCAGGTCTGGGTACGTACGAGTTCGAACCAACGGAAGCAAGAACCGTAGTTCTCACGCATTGACTCGTCGAGAACGTAGTCGATGGTGATTGTCTCAGGTGTTGCAGCCTTAAGCTCCTCGCTGAAGTCAGCCTCATACTCTACACGACCCTGATCCTTCATGAGCCACTTACCGGCACGACCACGAAGCTCATTGAGCATAGCGCGAGCATTATCGTTATTACCAAGCTTTACAGCTGCCTCAGCTGCTGTGAGATAAAGCTCAGAGAAGCGAAGGATTGGGAAAGGACGTGTGCTACCGCAGTTAGGCTCACCGATACCTGTAGTATTGGTACGATATGGACCATACTTCCAGAGTGAAGGATAGTTACGACGGTTAACACCAGAAGGGTTGATTACATAATAGTCGTAGTTAGGAGATACGCCAAGCATACCGTTCTTTGAATTAAAGGTATACTCAACAGTAGGGTCTTCTTCCTTGAGGAATACGAGGAATGGCTCACCTGGCTTGATAGCTGCACCATTAGGACCTTCTACAGAAACAACGTTCTTGTAGTTGCTATCCTTTGTCCAGTTGGTGTTGTATGACCAGCAGAAAGTACCATCAGCACGTGAATCCCACTGAGAATCCTTTGACATGATTGCAAGAGCCTCCTGTGTTGGAGCCATACGGGTCCAAGGACGACCGTCAACCTGAGCGTCTGTACGGAGGACAGGAGCGATGGTCTTGGTTGTGCCATCGTCAAGTGTTGCAACAGCCTGCATTGTAGGATAGTTCCAGCACATTGCCCAGCTTACCATGTTTGAATTACCATTGGTATTCATACCGGTGATATCTGATCCGTTGTACTGCTGAGAGTTCTCAGTATGGTCAGCATAGAATACGTTCTCAGTATTCTGACGATCGTATGCACCGTCATTCACCTGATAGAAGTAAGGCATGAGCTTGAATGGGCCAGGGTTGTCGATACCCTCCTTTGCCATATCGTAAGCGAGCTGGAAGTACTGCTGAGCAGACTTGCCATCGAGAGCCTTACGATCGCACTCAGGATATGTAGCGATACCCTTTGGATTCTCAAGCCACCAACCGAAGGTAAGGTATGCCTTTGAAAGAAGGATACGTGCAGCTGTCTTGGTAACAGCACCTGCAACACGACCCTTGTCAGGAAGGTTTGCAACAGCGTACTCAAGGTCAGGGAAGATACACTTGCCATAGACCTCAGGAACGGTATTGCGGACTGATGTACGTACTACAGAACGGTTGAACTTGAGTTCGCCTGAACCGAGGTCGAGCGGACAACCACCGAATGAACGTACCATATTGAAGTAGTCGAATGCGCGGAAGAAGCGAGCCTCAGCGATAAGTGAAGGTGCGAGGTTCACAGCCTCTGCATTCTCAACGATACCGTTTGCTGTATTGATGTAGCTGAATGACCAGAACTCACCGCCGATGGAATTTGAACCAGTTGGTGCAGCAGCGGCTCCTGAGTAGTCACAAAGCTTGAATCCACCATCAGCAGACTCTGCGTAGGTTGCCTCGTCTGTTCCGCCGGCACCACTGTTGAATGGGCCATGCTGACCGAACATACGGTAGTGTGAATAAAGAGCGGTAAGACCTCCCTCGATACCAGCAGGAGTGGTGAAGAACTCCGGAGTAAACTTGGTCTTTGGATGTTCCTCAAGGATTGAGGTACATGAGCTGAGGAGCAAGAGAGCACCACAAGCGCCAAGAACTATTTTATTAAGATTTTTCATATTCTGGAATCATTAGAATGTTAAGTTGACACCAAAGAGGAAATTGCGGGTCTGAGGGGTGTTGAAGCCCACGTATGAAAGACCACCAGGTCCTGGACGTCCACCAGTAGCGGTATTTCCGCTTGATGAGTTTGTCTCAGGATCGAGACCTGTCTCCTTATGGAAGTCAGAGAAGAGCACGAGACCAGGGTTCTGGAGAGTAGCGTAGACACGGCAGTTGCTGATACCAGCCTGCTTGAGAGCAGATACTCTACCAAGGTTGTAACCGAGGGTGATTGTGCGGATCTTGAAGTATGAACCGTTGAACTGGCCGAGGAGTGAAGCGTACTTAGGGTTATCGCTGCTGTTCACTGAACCAGGTCTTGGATAGCGTGCGTTTGTATTCTCAGGAGTCCAGTAATCAACGTCGAGCTGACCACGACGGCCACTGTTCATGTTGAGGTAAGACTCACTTGTGTGGAGTGAAGAAAGGAGGATACCACCTGCCTGGAATGCACCGATCACTGAGAAGTCGAGGTTCTTCCAACGGAGTGTAGTATTGAAACCACCTGCGAAGATAGGCTCTGAAGAGCGAGCCTGCTTGTCAGCCTCACCGATAGCTCTTGTAGGAACACCATTCTCATCATACTCACCAAAGTACTTGACCTTTACTGTACCGATAGCGTCCTTGAAGCCAGTCTTGTCATTGAACTTAGAAGGCTCGAGCTTGTCCATGATCTTCTCCTCAAGTTCATTTGCAGGGACCTGCCAGAGACCATCATATACATAGTCATAGATACAGTTGAGAGGCATGCCTACGAACCAACCTGCTCCAGTGTTCTCCTTGGTACCGTCAGCAAGAGCAACGAGCTTGTTGCGGTTTGCGTAGAAGTTAAGACCTGCTGTCCAGTTCCAGTCATCGTTGTCGATGATGGTTCCGTTCACTGTGAACTCAAGACCTCTGTTCTGTGTTGCTCCGATGTTAGCTGTTGTTGAGCCCACACCTGCAGTTGAAGGAAGACCGAGAGAAAGGAGGATGTCCTTTGTAGAAACGCGGTAGTACTCAACTGATCCACGGAGTCTGCCCTGGAAGAATGAGTAGTCGAGACCGTAGTTCCATGTCATTGAATACTCCCAGCCAAGGTCATCGTTAGGAAGAGTGGTCACACGGTAACCTGTTGAGTACAGCTCATCTGCGAAGTTGTAAACTGAGGTACCGAGTCCACCGAGGGTAGCGTATGGAGAGATTGACTGGTTAGAAGTCTCACCGAAGCCGACGCGGACCTTGAGCTCATCGAGCCAACCCTTTGTACCGGCCATGAAGCTCTCCTTGTGGATGTTCCAACCAGCAGAGACTGCAGGGTATGTATGCCACTGGTGACCAGGAGCGAGGCGTGAAGATGCGTCAGAACGTACGGCTGCTGAAAGCATGTACTTGTCAGCGTATGTGTACATAGCACGGCCCATGTATGAAAGAAGGCCTGACTGTGAGTATGAACCCTTGCCTACAGTGATGTCAGATGCGAGACACTCACCGATTGTGTACCACTGGAAGAGCTCGTTAGGGATATTCTTACCGTTGAGTGACTGACCCTGTGAGGTTGTCTGCTCAGCTGAGTAGAGAGCAACGGCATTGATATGGTGCTTGCCGAATGTGCGGTCGTAAGTGAGGAGGTTCTCGACTGTCCAGTTCTGGGTCTCGCTGAATGACCAGCTTGCGCCGTTCTGAGATCCTTCCTGAGCATTGACACCTGAACCGGTGAAGCTGCCGCCTCTTGAGTTACGATAGTTGAGACCAACGCTTACCTTATAGTTAAGGCCCTCGATCCAAGGGAAGTTGAACTGGAGGTAACCGGTGTTGTATGTACCGAGTGAACGAGACTCATTGTTGTACACACCCTTAGCGGTAAGTTCCTCGACTCTTTCTCTTGTGAAGATGTACTGGTTTGCATCCTGAGGCATGTCGACACGCCAGAGGAGGTCACCATTCGCATCGTAAGGATTTACGAGCGGAGACTTTGAGAGGACTGCATAAAGGTCAACCTGGTTACCCTGGTTTGTGTTGTAGTTGGTATTGGTTGAGAAACCGATCTTGAACCACTTGCCGATCTTCTGGTCAACGCTACCGTTGAGTGAGATACGGTCGTAAGCCTGTGTAGGGATGACAGCCTGATCCTTGTAGTAAGTTGTACCGAAACGGTAGCTACCGCTCTTTGTACCACCTGATACAGAAAGCTCATAGTTCTGAGTGAGACCAGTACGGTAGAAGAGATCCTGCCAGTCTGTGTCAACATCATCAGACTCGAAGATTGAGTTAGAGAATGAACCAGCCATCTTACGAAGCTTGATGTACTTCTCGCCCTGCATCATAGGATACTTGATAGCCTTCTTCATGGTAACGTAAGAATTGAATGAGATTCTTGCGTCTGAGCCTTCAACACCCTTGTAAGTGGTAATCATGATGACACCGTTCGCACCTCTTGAACCGTAGATAGCGGTTGATGCAGCATCCTTGAGGATATCCATGCTCTTGATATCGTTAGGAGAGATATCTGAGAGGTTACCCATGAATGGAATACCGTCGAGGACGATGAGAGGGTCATTTGATGCAGAGAGTGATCTCTGACCACGGATGCGGATCTGCATTGAAGAACCAGGCTTTGTGTTTGTCTGGGTCATCTGGACACCGGCAACACGTCCTTCGAGGGCGCGTGAGATGTCGTTTGCAGGGATTTCACGGAGGTCATTTCCACCTACTGAAGAAATAGAACCTGTGATGTCTGATTTCTTAGCGGTACCGTAACCGATGACGACTGTTGCCTCGAGAGCCTCAGAGTCTTCGTGAAGCACGATAGCGAGGGTTGTGCGGCCGTTGACAGCGACTGTCTCGGTAACATAACCCATGAAAGATACTTCCAGTGTTGCGTTTGAAGCAACTGAAAGCGAGAACTTACCATCGAGGTCGGTAACTGTACCGTTCGATGAATTAGCGACTGCTACATAAGCTCCAGGAATAGGCTCATTGTCAGAGCCTACTACGGAACCATTCACAGTAATGTTTTGTGCAAAAGCCATGACTGGCATGAGGAGTGCACAAACCATCAGGCCGAGTGACCTTACTAGTGATCTGTTCATAAAGATTAGTATTAGTTAAACAAATAAAAATATTGTCAGTAAAAAGATCAAATGTTTATTAATCATCAACCAGGTAGATCTAATGCTTAAGCCATTACTATCAATTACAAAAAGCTTTTCTGATGTGATTTCGTGAACGGTCACGGAATCTTCTCAAAAAAAATAAAAGTTAGATAGAGGCCGCACTTGAACCTATTAGACTGGTTATCAGTGTTTTAGCTTAAAATGCCCTGCATCTGGGACTTTTGGCAATTGCTAAGTTAGAAATAATTTTCGTCATAACACACATAAAATGAATGATTTTTATAAATAATGTACCTATATTTGACATGGGACGACCCACTTTTTCACGATAATCACAGAAAAAACAAACAACAATACCAACATCATGAAAATCACAAGATTCATGTCAGCCGTAGCTCTTGCCGCAGTTCTCTGCTCATTCCAGGCAATGGCTATAGACAACAAAGGCATCGCTCACCAGGAGCATTCCTCAAGCCGCTTCTCAGTCATCAGGAACAACAGACCGACTGCAATCCTTGCAGACGAGAATGACAATTCAGCGATCCAGATCGCTCTCAGATCCCTCCAGAAGGACTTCACCGCTGTCAGCGGAGCGACACCAAGGATTTCCAACACCCCTGATGCATCCAAGATGATCATCGTGGGATCTATCGACAGCAAGTATATATCGCAGATCATCGCCAGCGGCAAGATCGACGGCAGCGCCCTCCGAGGCAAGAATGAGAAATATATCATGACCGTCGTCAATAGCCCTGTAGAGGGTGTGGACGAGGCTCTCGTTATCGCCGGCAGCGACAGACGCGGTACCGTATATGGAATCTACGAGCTCAGTGAGCAGATAGGCGTGTCTCCATGGTATTTCTGGGCAGACACCCCTATCGAGCACAAATCAGACGTAGCCATCGACAAGGGCACATACACAGCAGGTGAGCCTGCAGTGAAGTACCGTGGTATCTTCTTCAACGACGAGGCACCTTGCCTCACCAGCTGGGTGAAGAATTACTATGGTACCGAGCGCGGTGGACATGATTTCTATGCTGACGCCTTCGAGCTCCTCCTCCGCCTCAGAGGAAACTTCATGTGGCCTGCGATGTGGGGCTGGGCATTCTATGCTGACGACCCCGAGAACAGCAAGACCGCTGACGAGATGGGTGTTGTCATGGGTACATCTCACCATGAGCCTATGGCCCGCAACCATCAGGAATGGGCCCGCAACCCTAAGGCTTACGGCGGAATCTGGGACTACACCCAGAACAAGAAGGAACTCCAGCGCTTTTTCCGCGAGGGTATCGAGCGTTCGAAGAACAACGAGGACCTCATCACCATCGGTATGAGAGGCGACGGCGACGCTGCCCTCAAGGGATCTGATGCAGACAACATCCAGATGATGGAAGGCCTCTTCAGAGACCAGAGAAACATCATCAAGAAGGTGACAGGCAAGCCAGCTGAGCAGCGCCAGCAGGTATGGGCCCTCTACAAGGAAGTCCAGCTTTACTATGAGCAGGGTCTCCGCGTACCGGACGACGTCATCATCCTCATCTCAGACGACAACTGGGGCGATGTCCGCAAGCTTCCAAACGAAGAGGAAAGAAAGCACCCTGGCGGATGGGGTATGTACTACCACGTAGACTATGTAGGTGCGCCTCGTAACACCAAGTGGCTCAACGTAACCCCTGTACAGCACCTCTGGGAGCAGATGCAGCTCACATATGACTACGGTGTCGACAAGATCTGGGTCCTCAACGTAGGTGACCTCAAGCCTATGGAGTATCCTATCTCCCTCTTCCTCGACATGGCATGGACTCCTCACAAGTACTCTGCAGCAACTCTTCAGGACCATGTCCGCGAATTCTGCGAGCAGCAGTTCGGTGCAGACCAGGCAGCTGAGGCAGCACGCATCCTCAACCTCCTCTGCAAGTACAGCGGCCGTATCACAGCCGAGATGCTTGACAAGAACACCTATAATATAGAGAACGGTGAGTGGAAGATGGTGGCTGACGAATGGGCAAGACTCGAGGCCGAGGCTCTCCGCCAGTATATGACCCTCGATCCTAAGTACCGCGACGTATACCAGCAGATCATTCTCTTCCCTACCCAGGCTCTTGCAAACGTATATGACATGTACTATGCACAGGCCATGAACAACAAGCTCTTCGTGGAGGGCAACCCTGCTGCTAACGAGTGGGCAGACCGCTGCGAGAAGGACTTCAAGCGCGACTCACTTCTCTGCCTTTCATACAACAAGGACATCGCAGGTGGCAAGTGGGACGGAATGATGACCCAGAAGCACATCGGCTACACTCAGTGGAACGACAACTTCCGTGCTGACACCCAGCCACAGGTATGCCGCTTCGAGGGTGACATCAAGAGCGGTCTCTTCGAGTTCAAGGAGAAGAACGGCGTCGTAGCGATGGAGGCAGAGCACTACTTCAGTGCAAAGAACTCTGCAGACGCACAGTGGACAGTCATCCCTTACATGGGACGTACACTCAGCGGAATCTCGCTCCAGCCTTACAACAAGGCTACAGAAGGTGCCGAGATCAGCTACAAGTTCACTCTCACATCTGACGTCAAGAGCGCAGACGTCCACTTCATCCTCCATTCTACCCTTCCGTTCGTACGTCTTGAGGGACATAGGTTCATGGTAAGTGTCGACGGTGGAGCTGAGCAGGAGATCAACTTCAACAGCCGTCTCAACGAGCAGCCTGAGAATATCCACACCATCTACTACCCTACTGTTGCAAAGAGAGTGGTTGACTGCGTGGCAAAGATTGACATCAAGGGCGCTGGCGAGCATACTCTCACCATCAGACCTGTCGAGCCTGCAACTGTATTCGAGAAGATCGTCATCGACTGCGGTGGCTACGAGGAGTCTTATCTCTTCGGAACTGAGAGCCCTGTGGCTCGTCCATCCGAGGCTGGTGTGATCCCTTCACTCCGTCCAGAGAGACCTCGCTTCACCCAGGAGCAGCTCGAGCAGATGCGCAAGGCACGCGAAGAGGCTGAAGCAGCTGAGAAGGCCGCTGCCAGCAAGAAGAAGAAATAGTCCGGACAGGGATGGGCGCCTATCCCGCCTGTCCCTGCTGTCCCTGACATACGTCAATACATTTTTTAGCCCTACTACCCCAAAAATCGAGGGGTGGTAGGGCTAAAAACTGTATATCAGCAGTCAGAAAGACTATCTTGCGGAAACGTATTTGTGGAGGGTTGCGCGGACGGCACCAGGGCCGGCGTAAAGCTCCTTGACCATACCTTCTATCTGCTCTCCGAGACCTGCCTCATAGAGGTCAAGGCCGAAGACGTCCTTGCGGCTGTAGAGCTGCTTGAGGCAGCTGTAATCCTGATTGGTCTTACCGAGCTCGAGAGGAGCGACGATAGCCTGGAGCTCGTCGAGCAATGGATCGGTAGATGGAGTGAAAGGATTGCCGTTGTCATCAAGCGCCTTGAGGAAGCGGGCATAGCCAGCGAGGGTGAGAGGGATGAGGACGAGGTTGCTCATATCGAGGCCTCTGGCCACATACTTCTTGATTGTCTCACCGAAGCGGATAGGAAGCTTCTGGCTGGTATCGGTAGAGATACGCTGAGGAGCATCTGGCATGAACGGGTTAGGCAGACGCTTATTGATGACGGTACCGATGAACTCATAAGGATTGAGCACACCTGGGTCGGTCACTACAGGCATTGCCTCGATATAGCCGATCTTCTGGATGAATGCGCGGAGATCCTCGTCAGCCATCTCTGCTGAGATGAGGTCGTAACCCAGCATCACACCATAGATAGACATCGCGGTATGGAGAGGGTTGAGACAGGTTGTAACCTTCATGGTCTCTACCTCATCGACAGTCTTGCGGGTAGTGTAGAGCGCACCGCCTAGCTCGAGCGGAGGACGGCCGTTTGTATAGTTGTCCTCGACTACGAGATACTGAACCTCCTCTGCGTTCACGAACGGAGCAGTGAAGGTCTTCTTGTCGGTGATGATGGTCTCATTGTCCTCGAATCCGTCGGCAGCGAGCATCTCCTGTACCTTCTCATGAGGGCGAGGAGTGATCTTGTCGATCATTGACCATGGATATGTGACCTTCTTCTCGTCCTGGAGGTACTCAAGGAACTCTGCAGGAACGAGACCGGTCTCCACCCACTTCTGGGCATATGCCATGATTCCAGCCTTCACCTTGTCACCGTTGTGAGAGCAGTTGTCTGTGCTCTGGACTGTGAGAGGATACTGACCAGCCTTGAAACGCTCATAGAGGAGTGCGGCTACCTTACCCATCGCAAGGACAGGTGTGAGGCCTCTCTCGAGGTCTGCAGGTGCGACGCTGTAACCCTTCTCTGTGATGGTGAAGGTGATCATCTGGAGGCTAGGCGCCTGGAATATCTCGACAAGGCGATTCCAGTCCTCTGCGAACTGGAAATCGGCCTTGAGGCTTTCTGTTACAGAAGCGATGACCTTCTTCTCGATGGTACCGCTTGACTGAAGGCTTACGAGGAGGGCAAGGTTGCTGTAAGGGCGGTATGCCTTGTCGATGATCTCATAGTCGAAGCTCTCGGCTACGATGACGCCACGGTCATACTTACCGCTGTTCAGTGCATCGTTGAGGATTGCGGCAGGGAATGCACGGAAGATGTTTCCGGCACCGAAGTGAAGCCATGTAGGATTGTCATGGGTCTTCTTCGCAACCTCAGCGATATCGAACTTAGGAAGTTCGTATCCCTTTGCCTCCCACTCGGAAGCGTTGAAATTTTCAGAAAGTATATCTGTAAGCTTCATTTTCAGATGAATCTAAGATTAGATGAGTCTGAGCTTGAGAGCCTTGAGATCCTTGTCTGCAGATGACTTGCCGCAGAGGATCTTGTACTTGCCGGTCTTGACTGCGAGCTCGCCGTCAGCCTCGCTGTAGTACTCAAATGAAGAAGCAGGGAGCTCGATTTCCACAACCTTGGTCTCACCAGCCTTGAGAGAGATTCTCTTGAAGCCCTTGAGGTCCTTGATAGGAGCTGCAGCATCACCGAGACGCTTCACGTATACCTGAACTACCTCGTCAGAGTCAACCTTGCTCTCGTTGGTAACCTTCACCTTGACGGTAACAGACTCACCAGCCTTGATCTTCTTTGAAGAGAGCTTAGCCTTGCCGTACTTGAAGTTTGCATAGCTGAGGCCGAAACCGAACTGATAGAGAGGAGCCTCTGTCATGTAACGGTAGGTTCTGCCTGCCATGTCGTAGTTCTCGAAATCAGGAAGCTGATCTGTAGACTTGTAGAATGTGATAGGAAGACGTCCTGAAGGAGAAACGACACCGCTCACTACATCACCTACTGCAGTACCTGCAGCCTGACCGCCGTACCATGCACATACGAGAGCGTCGTAGTCAGCCTCGTTTGCAGCAAGAGCGACAGCAGCACCTGTACAGAGTACGAATACGACTGGCTTGCCAGTAGCGTGGAGAGCCTTGAGGACCTTGCCCTGAACCTCAGGGAGCTCGATCTTTGTACGGTCACCACCTGCGAAACCGTCGAGCTGCACGCGCATCTCCTCACCCTCGATCTCAGGAGAGATACCACCGACGAAGAAGATCACGTCTGACTCAGCTGCACGTGCTGCAAGAGCTGCGAGAGCCTCGTCTGTATAGTTCTCTGAAGGAATAGCCCTAGGGATAGAGTTGATGTCGATGTTCTTGATCTGAGCCATCATTCTCTCTCTCTGAGCCTGCATCTGACGTCTCTGCTCTACAGAAACACCCTCATAGTCAGCTGGAGCTGGATCGTTAGGATCCTCACCGTTCTCAAGCATCTGGACGATCATTCTCTCGATGTTGGTAAGAGAAACGAAACCCTCTACGAGGTCGCAGCCGCGCTCGAAGGTAACCTCAGCATTTGGATATGCGTTCTTGATACCCTGAAGGATGGTTACTGATGATGAAGGAGTACCGTTGTAGTTACCGAGAAGCATCTTTGCGTTGTCAGCGTTAGGACCTACGACAGCGATCTTGTTCACTGAAGAAGCCATGATAGGAAGGACACCGTTGTTCTTGAGAAGAACGATTGACTCGCGGGCCATCTTGAGAGCCTGGTCCTTGTGAGCCTGGCTGTCAACGATGTCGATAGGAAGGTTTGACCATGGAACGAGAGCCTCAGGATCGAACATACCGAGCTCGAACATACCATTGAGGATACGGCGGATGCAGACGTCGATGTCAGCCTCCTTGAGAAGGTCCTTGTCAAGCGCATCCTTGAGGGCGTTGTATGAACGGCCACACTCGATGTCGGTACCTGTGAGGACTGCCTTTGCAGAAGCGCTTGCAGCATCTGGATATACAGCGTGAGCGTTAGCTCTGTAGAAGTCGTCGATAGCACCGCAGTCTGAAACTACGAGACCTGAATACTGCCATCTGCCGCGGAGGATGTCCTCGAGAAGGAGCTCACTGCCGCAGCAAGGGTCACCTGCATAACTGTTGTATGCACCCATGACCTCTCTTACGTCCGCGTCAACGACGAGCTTCTTGAATGCAGGAAGATAAGTCTCCCACATGTCAACTGGAGTAACCTCGATGTCAAACTTGTGACGGAGTGGCTCTGGACCAGAGTGCACAGCATAGTGCTTTGCACATGCGTGGAGCTTGTAGTACTTCTTGTCATTGCCCTGAAGACCGTTTACGCAGGCAGCACCCATCATTGATGTAAGGAATGGGTCCTCGCCGTAGGTCTCCTGGCCGCGTCCCCATCTTGGGTCACGGAAGATGTTGATGTTAGGTGTCCAGAAAGTAAGACCATAGTACTGCTTGTGCTCACCACGGCTGATGGCATCGTTGTACTTTGCTCTTGCCTCGTCAGAAACTACTGTGAAAGTCTCGAGCTCGCCCTCTACGTCCCATGTAGCAGCAAGACCGATAGCCTGAGGGAACACTGTTGCAAGACCTGCACGACCTACACCGTGGAGAGCCTCGTTCCACCAGTTGTAATCAGGAATTCCAAGACGCTCGACACCCTTCGCGCCGTTCATCATCATTCCGATCTTCTCTTCAACGGTAAGACGTGAGAGGAGATCCTCGATACGCTCCTGCCTTGGAAGCTGGGCGTTCATGTAAGGAAGGTTGTTCTGAGCCTTCGATGCAGCTGGCATGAGAAGAAGAGCCGATGCCAGCGCAATTACAAATTTCTTCATGTTACTTATCTGATTAATATTATTTCAATTCATCTTCCACTGCAGCCATCATACCGCCGACAAGTCCGAGTGCAAGCATACGGCCGTAGAAACCATAGCCAGGATTGTAGTCGTTGACTGCGTCGTCAAGGATGTCCTTGCCATGGTCGACTCTCATAGGAAGTCCGATGCCATTGTTGGCGTTGCGGCGCCTCTCCTCCTTGGTGAAGATCCTAGCAAGTTCCACTAGGTGACCGCGACCGGCTGTATGAGGTGCCTCGATGAAGTTACCGCCACCGAGGACGTTGCATGAGCGCATGTGCACGAAGTGTGTTCTCGAAGCGAACTCGTTTGCCATTGCGACGACATCGTTCTGCTCGCCTGCACTGAGCGAACCTGCACAGAATGTGAGGCCGTTGTGAGGATTGTCGACAGCATTGAGCATCCAGCGGATGTCCTCAGCAGTACGTACGATTCTTGGAAGACCGAGAACCTCCATAGGCGGGTCGTCAGGATGTACGCACATGTTGATGTCCCACTTCTCGCAGACAGGCATGATAGCATTGAGGAAATACTTCATGTTCTCGCGGAGCTGAGCCTTGTCGATGCCCTTGTAGAGGTCGAGGAGACCCTTGAACTTCTTGATAGGCTCCTTGTCGCCCTCGTTGATGTTACCGTTGACGAAGCCCTGTGTCTTCACGATGATGGTGTATACGAGATCGTGCTTCTCCTCTGCGGTCATAGTCTTGTCGAGTTCCTCGACCTTTGCTACGATCTCTGCAGGGAAATCCTTCTCTGCGCCCTCTCTCTCGAGGATCTTGATATCGAAGTATGCAAAGCGCGCATAGTCGAAGTAGAGAGAAGTACTGCCGTCGTCCCACTTGTGCTTGAGGTCTGTACGGGCCCAGTCGAGCACAGGCATGAAATTGTAGCAGATAGTCTTGATACCACACTTTCCGAGGTTCTCAAGGCTGATTATATAGTTCTCGATGAGCTTCTCGCGCTCTGGTCCTGCGTACTTGATAGCCTCACATACAGGGAGGCTCTCCACTACTGACCATCTGAGACCGAATGACTCGATGTAGTTCTTGAGGTCCATGATGGCCTCTTCTGTCCAAATTTCTCCGTTTGGAACGTCATGGAGTGCGGTCACGATACCCTCGACTCCAATCTGACGGAGCATGGAAAGGGTGATCTTATCCTTCTTTCCAAACCATCTCCAGGTTTTTTCCATAATCCGATTATGTTGTAAAATTCATTCTTTCTGTATTAGTCTCGTACTCCCAGTCATCCGTTCTGAATGGAGAAGCAAGGAGACCTTCCTTGTTGACAAGGTTCGCATCGTCAGGATTGTCAGCCCACGCGTAGCGCACAGCTACAGGATTCTTGACCTGAGGGCTTGAGACGATGACGGTGTTGCCCTTGATGACAGCGTCTGCCCATACGAACTTCCTGTCCGCACCTGCGATCGCAAAGTGCCTCAGAGCGCCACCACCTGCTACCTTGAGAGCACTCTCGCTCTTGAAGGTGATGATGATCTTGTCTCCCTCGATCCTCATGCTTTCATAGGCAGGACCAGCTGCGACGACCTTTTCCTTGTAGTAGAGCTTACGGGCGTCGGTGAAGAGAATCTTTGCGAGATCCTTCTTGTTGAGAGGATGGATGTCGTTGTACTCACCGAGGTTGTAGGATACTGCAAGAGCTGTGTTCGGAACCTTCTGCGAAACCTTGAACTGCGCCTCGCGGAGCCTTGCCCAGTCGCTGTCGGTAGGATGGTCGTACTTGTCCATGTAGTTAGGAAGCTGGCAGATGAGGAAAGGCATGTCAGGCATCTTGAAGACATCTCTCCATGAAGCGATGAGCTTGGTGAGAAGCTCTTCGTATTCTGATGCACGTGACGCATTGGTCTCACCCTGGTACCACTGAGCACCGGCGATGGTGTAGTTTCTCACCGGATAGATCATACCGTTGTAGAGGCCAGCACCTGTGAAGCTGCTTCTGGCTGCGCCACCTCTCTGAGGGCCGCCGAAACCGCCTGCGTTCCTCTGCATAGGAGCGCGTCCGACTTTATATTTCCATGTACCTGTAAGGTCGATCTCAGCCTCGTCGCCTACGATCTTGTATGGCTTGTCAGGGACGAAACCTGCATCGCCTGCATTGGCGGTAAGCCTTACAGCCACGACGTTCTTTCCGGCATGGAGCACACCTGCAGGAATGTCATACTTGCGCGGAGGACCGAAATAAGATGTCGATCCGACGAGCACGCCGTTCACATAGACCTCATCTCCGTCTACGACACGGCCAAGATAGATCTTCGCATGGCGGCCTGACATTGACTCAGGCACGTCGATGGTCTTCCTGAACCATATGACGCCCTTGCTGATGCCCTGACGCTCAAGATAGCCAGGCTGCTGAACGGTAGCCCAGTCCGAATCGTCGAGGTTCTCCTTCTGCCATCCGCCGACCTGGCCCTTGTCCTGCTGGGCCTCCTGCTGAGCAGCGAACTGCGCATCTGCATCGGCCTTCTGCTTAGCGATGGCAGGGATCTGAAGGAGATATTCCTCAGGAACCCAGCTCTCGATCGCAGAGCCACCTAGACTTGATACGAGCATGCCCTGTGGGATGCCCGTCTTCTCGTATGCCTCCATCGCATAGAAATATGCGAGAGCCTTCCAGTTCATTACATCTGACGCAATGGCTGAGTGCCACCTGTCCCCTGCAAGGATGTCCTCGTCGAGGACGCCCGGGGTGTTCTGGGTAGGCACTTTGTACATACGTACCATGTGGTTGTTGGAAACCGGGATCTCAGGGAACCTGTCGACAAGTCTCTCGATCGGAGTCTCCTGGTTTGACTGGCCCGAAAGGAGCCACACATCTCCCACGAGCACATCCCTGAGGATGATCTCGTTCACTTCGAGGACATAGGGACCGCCGGCCTTGTGGGCAGCGAGCTTCACCATCCAGTTGCCCTTGGCATCTGCCTGAGTGAAATAGTGCTGGCCGTCGAACCTTACGGTGACCTTCTCGCCCGGATCGGCCCATCCCCAGACATTTGCCTCGGTGTCGCGCTGGAGCACCATGCAGTCGGAGATGACCTTAGGGAGCCGTATTTTAGCATCAATGGCCGATGGTGCCATGAAAAGCACCACCAAGGCCATCGAAAGCTTTATGTATTTCCAGTTCATACCTTAGCGTCTAGGAGCCTGCTGACCCTGAGGCATAGGAGGCATCTGACCAGGACGGAAACGAGGACGGCGCTTCTCAAGCACTACTCTGTTGTCCTCGCCGTAGACTGGCATGCCGTTTCTGTCTGAGACAAGAGTCTTCGCACGGATAGAGTCGGCTGGAACCATGAGAGGACGTACACCTGCAGGAAGATCTCTCTTAGAGAACTGCTGGAAGTATCCTACGCATGCATCTCTCCACCACTCGGCGTCGTTGTGCTGCTTCTGGAGCTTGTCGGTAACCTCGTTGAAGATAGACTCGCTTACGTATGGCTTGAGAGTCTCCCATGTCTTCTGGAAGCCTTCAACCTGTGAGATACCTGTGTCATAGTGGAGACAGATCTCATCCCATACTGTCCTGCCTGACTTCATCTTGTAGTCCCATGGAACATGGTGGAACCAGAGGAGAAGGTTCTCAGGGCAGGTCTCGATGTTCTCGTACATAGATGCGAGAGGCTCGTGATACTGCTGTGTGTTAGCTGAGCCGGCCTTTGTACGGTCGAAACCGATACCGTTCTCGTCAGCCTTGTGGTAGTATACAGGAGACCAGTCTGGACGTGATGAGATATCCCATGGACCAGGACCGTAGTGCGAGCCTGTGAAGAGGTGGTGGAAACCGAGAGGCATCTCGTAGTTGACGACAGCCTCACGTGAGTTCATCATGATGTCCTTTACAGGAGCCATGAACTTCTTCTCGAATGCCTTCTGTGACATTCCGTCAGGAGTCTTGAATGTCTGGCGGATCCACTCGTCTGCGATGTCGCCTGCGCTGAGCTCAGGGTTCCATGCAAGACGGCCGTACATGTACCAGTTGGCCTGTGCGAAGATATAGCCGCAGAAGTTCTTGTCCTGGCCGGTGTTTGCAACACCAGCGATACCGGTGATCATCTTAGCGACTGTAGAGCCCTCGCCTCTTGCGTATGTATCGCTGTCAAGGCACTCCTCGTACATTGTTCCGAGATATGCAAGGTGGTTAGAGAAACCGAGGTACTCCTGGGTAACCTGGAACTCCATCATGAGATTGGTCTTAGGCATGCGGCCGAAGAGAGGGTTGAATGGCTCTCTAGGCTGGAAGTCGATAGGACCGTTCTTGATCTGGATGATGACGTTGTCAAGGAACTGACCGTCGAGTGACTCGAACTCCTCGACTGCAGTGTTGGCACGGTCAGGGTTGGTTGCCTGGTATACGAATGCTCTCCACATTACGATACCGCCGAACGGAGCGACTGCCTCTGCGAGCATGTTGGCACCGTCAGCATGGGTACGGCCATGGTCCTGAGGACCTTCCTGACCCTCCGAGTTGGCCTTCACGAGGAAACCGCCGAAGTCAGGGATAGCTGCATAGATCTCAGCAGCCTTATCCTTCCACCACTGGCGTACTGATGGATCAAGAGGGTCTCCTGTCTTCACTCCGCTGAGAGCGATCGGGCTGGTCCACTTGATCGAAACGTATGTCTTGATACCGTACTGACGGAGGATGTCAGCGATCTTCGCGATTCTTGCGATGTGCTCAGCGTCGAGGACAACAGGATTTGAGTTCACATTGTTGAGAACTGAACCGTTGATGCCGACCGAAGCACAGAGCTGACCGTACTTGTGGATTCTCTCGACAGGGATGTCCTCAGCGGTCCACTCCCACATTGAAAGACCTGCATAGCCTCTCTCGACTGAGTCGTTCATGTTGTCCCAGTGGTTGAGGAGACGGTAGTCGTAAGCCGGCTTCTCCTGGATATTCATGCCAGCGCCTGCCTGGCCGAGGACCTCTGCCCTCTGGATGGCATATACACCATACATGACAGCGATGTCAGAGCCACCCTCTACAATTCTCTTTCCGTCTGAATCATAGACATGGTACTCTTCCTTGGCAAGATTGTCGGAGACCTTGGTCTCGACAGATGCGAGGATCTCCTCATATGGACGCGAATTCGCGAACCAGAGATCGCTTCCGTCCTGAGCCTGAGGCACAGGTTTGCTGCAACCGGCAGCTGCTACGAGCAGTGCACAGGCTGCAAGATTGATTAGTGTTCTTTTCATAAAGCCTTATATGTGATTTTTAGTATTTTACTGACCTTATCAGAATACTTGCGAATATAGCAATTTTCCGTCAATTTCGTTACCGTTCACGGAAATAGGTTAAAACAATTTACGCAGTTTCGCACATTTTTCATATATTTGCCTATGTACAACCCTGACCTGATGAAGAAAACAGCTACAATCAACGATGTCGCAAGGCGTGCCGGAGTATCCAAGGGCACTGTCGACAGAGTCGTACATAACAGGGGTGAAGTATCTGAAAAGAGCGCCGCGAAGGTAAGGAAAGCAATCGAGGAGCTCAACTATCAGCCAAACCTCCATGCAGCGCTTCTCGCCACCAAGAACGAGAAGGTCATCGCATGTATGATACCGGGAGGAGACAGCGGCACATACTGGGGAAACGTCAGTGACGGGCTGATGTCCCAGCAGGAGCACGCCGGTGCCCTTGGCGTCCATCTCGAGATGTTCTTCTACGACATGGACGACCTCAATTCCTTCAGAAGCACAGGCGACAAGGTCCTCGGCAGGAAACCGGACGGAGTCATCCTAGCCCCACTCTTCATGAACGAGGCGGTTTCCCTCACCGGCAAGTTCCACGAGAAGAACATCCCCTATCTTTTCATAGACACGAAGCTCGAAGACGAGAACAGCCTTGCCTACATCGGTATGCCGAAATACCAGAGCGGCTACCTCTGTGCGTCCGTACTGACCCTCAAGGCCAGGCAGGAAGATGTCAGGAAAGCAGCCATCATCAGAGCAAAAAGAGACAAGGCCGGTCTGTCGGATCCTACCGTCAGCCGAAGGGAAGGATTCCTGGATTTCATGGCTGAGAACTACCCTGGATGCGATATCGTCAACGTCATGATCGATCCTTCGTCAAGCCAGGAAGAAATCACCATGACCCTCAGCAAGGCACTGGAGGGAAGCGGCGTACGCCACATCGTAGTCTTCAATTCCAGGATCCACCTCATCTCCGGCTTCCTTGACAGCTACAAGGTCGAGGGACGTATGGTCGTCGGATTCGACGCCCTCGCCAGGAACCTCGACATGCTGAGGAACGGACAGGCCGACGTACTGATAACAGAGAAAGCCGGAACGATGTCGATGAACGCCGTCAGGATGATGACCGAATACCTGGTACTCTACAAGCATCCCGAGCACAAGGACAACTTCATGCACATGGACATCCTGACCAGTCTTAACCTGGACAACTACTAGGATTTATCAGACAGATTACTACCTTGCCTTACACGGGATCTCCATGTACGGTCTGACCGGATCGTTGGTAAACAGACGGACCACTCCCGTCTCCCCCGCTGCAGAGACACTCAGCTTCACCGACTTTCCTGCAGGCACGGACGAGCCGCCACTGAGAGAGCACTCCGACACCCCTTCGGTCTCCACCTTCAGGATCTTCAGCGGACCGGTTCCGGAATTGCTTATCTCAATACTTGCAGACGATACCGACTGCCAGAAGAACTTCCTGAGAACCAGCTCCTTGGACGAAAGTTCCATCCTAGGTTTGACAGTCGCTGAACGCTGCGTCTTTTCTATGCACCTGGCAGAGATATTGACAGACTTCGTGAGCGGGGTACCATTGACATTGAGCCAGAATTTCTCCGAAAGGCTGCCATAGGCAGTTGAGGAAGACGGCAGTTCGTAGACAAGATTAAGGTCCACCATCTCCCCTGCCGGAATGGTGCTTGCGCCCAGGACGCTGACTGATGGAGACATGCCCATGGCCGACACCTCGACCGCTTTGTCCGACGTGTTCCAGAGCGACAGGACTCTGAGGAATCGTTCTCCAGGATATATGACGCCGAAGCTTATGTCCATGGTACGTGCGCGCAGGCCGTTGCCCAGATTGACCGCATATCCGTCATTCACCCGCTGGTTGACGATCTTTCCCCTGATGTCGAGGGTATACTTTGGACCGTCGGTGAAGATCGTGATGGTCTTGTGCTGGTCGCCGGAAAGGCCGTCAGGAGCAAAGGAGACGGACAGTTCCCCGCTCTCACCCGGGTCGAACGAAGTCTCGCCCAGATAGACCTTCACGCAGCTGCAGCTGACGGAGACACGCTCCAGGCGTATGGTCGAGCTGCCATGGTTCCGGAAAGAGAAGGTATGCATGACCGAGCCTTCGCTTTCGCTGATGGTACCGAAATCCCAGAGTGTGGACTCAAAGCTCAGAGAGCCCTTCTGCGCCGATGCGGAGAAGGCATGGCCCAGCAGGAGCGGAATTGCCGCCAGGATTGTCATCAGTCTGATACGCAGCATATTGCAGTGATTATCTGAGCCAGGTCTCAGGGTTCTGAGGTGTAGTTCCCTTCCATATCTCGAAGTGGAGCTGGGTCGCACCGTCCAGAGTATCGACGGTACCTATCGCATCGCCGGTCTTGACCTTGTCGCCGACCTTGACGTTAACATTGCCAAGCTTGCAGTAGAACGAGAAGTAGTTGCCATGCTGGACGAGCACACACTTGTTGTATCCAGGCATCACCACGATCCTCGACACTTCTCCGTCGAAGACAGCCTTTGCCACGGTCCCCTTGTCCACCGAGATCGTCACTCCGTTGTTGAACGGAAGCTTGACGTTGGTGTAGACAGGATGGTTGTGCTGGCCGTATTTCTCGACCACAGGGCCGTCTGCAGGCCATGGGAGCTTGCCCTTGTTCTTTGAGAACTCGGCATCAAGCGTGTAGTCTATAGGCTTTGCCTTTGAGGTAGAACCCTTCTTGGCACTGCCCTGGGTGGCCTCGCGGATGATTCTTTCTATCTCCTTGCGAAGAGCCTCGACCTGCTTCTTCTTCGATGCAAGGTCATTCTCGTACCTCCTTCGGTCACGCTTGAGACGGTCCACGAGACTCTTGGACTGGGTCTCTTCCTTCTGGAGGGCATCGACCTCGATCTGGCGGCGGTTACGCACCGCCTGGGCCTCGGTCCTCATCGCCATCAGCCTCGCGTTCTCCTCCTCGATCTCGTTCCTCGTGGCCTTGATCTTCTCGGCCTGCACGTTCATCTGACGGGAAAGATCCCTCAGATAGCCCACGCGACGGAAAGCCTGACCGACATTGTCGCTTGCGAGGATATACATGTACCAGACCTTGGAATCCCTGTTCTTGTAGGCATTCCTCACGAGCTTGGTATAGTACATGGAAAGTGTGTCGAGACGTCCCTCGAGGACTTCGATCTCGTGCTGCTTCTGCGCGATGCGCGCCGAGATCTCCGCGATCTCCTTGTCGCTCTCGGCTATAAGTTCATTCCTGTTGGAAATCTTCTTGCGGACAAGAGTCAGCTCATTGAGGGCGGTGTTGCTCCTGGAGGTATTCTCCTTGAGCTGCTTGTTGATCTGCTCGATCTCCTTCTCGAGCTTAGCCTTCTTGTTTTCCTGAGTACGTGTGTTCTGGGCAGAGGCAGAGATGGAAGCAATGGCAAGAACCACTGCGAAAACCAAAGATAACAGTCTCCGTCCACCCATCATTCAGCACCCTCCGCAGCTTTGGCCTTGGCCTGTTTCCTGTAGACCTCGGCGAGGTCGTTCTCCCCGAGAGCCTCGAGGACTATCGCATAGTGGGCGAGGATGGTCGCACTGTCCTTTCCGCCATAGAGCATGGCGTGCTTGAACAGAGGCTTGGCCTCCACGTCCTTGCCCATCAGATGGAGTATCCATCCGAAGGTATCGAGGAAAGTAGCGTTGTCCGGCTCCTGTTCGACTGTCCTGCGGCTCATCTTGTACGCCTTCTTCAGGCTCTTGCCCTCGAGTGAAAGATAGTAGGCATAGTTGTTAAGCACAGGAGCGTAGTCCGGATTGATCTTGAGCGCCTTCTCATAGGCCTTGTACGCCTTAGGCAGGTCCTTCTTGAGATTATAACAGTCACCGATGGAAGCATAGGCCTCAAGACATGTGAGGCTGTCGGAAGGATTCCTGGCTATCATCGATTCGCACTTGGCGATTACAGCATCATAGTGGTCCTGACTGATCTCTGCATAGATATACACCCTGTCGAAATCAGTGTAGCCAGGGAACCTCTTCGAGGCCTCTTCGCACTCTTTCGCGAGTTCCTTGAAATCATTCATCGAAGAAAGGACCTGGACATAATATTGCTGAGCCTGGAGATTTCCTGGATTGTTTTCCTTGTTTGT
The DNA here is from genome assembly GCA_045599665.1 of Candidatus Cryptobacteroides sp. Classification (GTDB taxonomy): domain Bacteria; phylum Bacteroidota; class Bacteroidia; order Bacteroidales; family UBA932; genus Cryptobacteroides. The sequence continues at coordinate 15,751 of JAZRWK010000043.1, read as the reverse complement.
CCTGAAGATTTCCTTCGCCTTGTCCTGACGGCCTGTCGAGAAATAGTATATGCCCGCTGTCCTGAGAGCCGACGTGTCTGCAGGATGGTGCTCCAGCATCAGATTGAAAGTCGAGTCGACCTGCGCCCGGTGCGCGCTGATGAACTTAGGATCGACGTGCTGCATGAGCTGGCCGAGATAGTCGGCCTTGGCATCTGCTACGATGTCGTCGTCCGCGATGAGACCTTTGACTATCGAGAAATACTCCGGATACTTCCTGGTCATCCTGAACACCTCCGCCTTTCCAAGACGGGCCGGCGCATAGCTGCTGTCAAGTTCGAGGGCCTGGTCATAATATGCGACCGCAAGGGAGTCGTTGTACATTCCGGTCTCATGGTCACCCAGCATCGAGAGTACCTGAGGTGAAGCATAGTCGCGGCTGTAGTCCTTGAGGGTCTCGAGAGCCTCCTCCTGCTTCTGCTGGTGGAGAAGTATCTGGTACTTGGTCATCACCGTTCCGTCGTTCTTGCCCTGCAGATTCTCTATCGAGGTTATGGCATCGACCGCCTTGTCCAGTTCGTTCCTTCCGATATAGAGGTTGACCAGCGTATAGTAAGGCTCAAGTTTGCGCGGGAACATCCTTACAAGGTCCTCATACTCCTTCTCAGCGACCTCTATCTCTCCCAACACGGAATAGACGAAGGCCAGACGGTCCCTGTACCAGTAGTTGGAAGTATCGAGAGAGACAGCCCTGCGGAAACTCGCAAGAGCTTCGTCGTTCCTGCGCAGACGCATGAGACTCAGGCCCTTGTAGTAATGGGCCGCATCATTGTCCGGCTGGACCGAAATCGCTTTGTCAAGAAGATCGGCAGCCTTCTGCCAGTTGCCTGAAGAAAATTCCTGTACGCCATCGATATAAGAATTGTCGACCCTCTCCTGCGCGGAGACGGAAAGATGGGCCATGACAAGGACCATCAACGACAATATAAAGACTCTCATTTTCATAACTGATGACGATACTATACAAAAATAGTACAAAATTTCGCTAATTTTGAAAAGAGAGACTGATTTCGGTCTTCCTTTTTGAAAATAATGACAGGCTAATGCAACGTTTCGGAAAGAAACTGCATCTAACCAATCGGGAAAAGGAAAAGAGCTCAGCTACAGCCGTCGACGACAGGCTCGGAAAGATCCTGGAAGGATGCCGCAAAGGCAAAGAGTCCTCACAGAAAGAACTTTACGAGATGCTCGCGCCCAAGATGTACGCAGTGTGCCTGAGGTACATGGGCAGCAGGGACGACGCGGAGGACATACTCCAGGACGGCTTCGTGACTCTCTTTACCCGCTTGGACACCTACAGCGGAGAAGGCTCTTTCGAGGGCTGGGCACGCAAGATCTTTGTAAACACTGCACTCATGTCCCTGAGGAAAAACGACGCTCTTAAGATGAGCGACGACCTGGAGACAGCGTGGAATGTCCGCAGCGAGGGCACCACGCAGATCCAGAACATCGGGTACAAGGAGCTGACTCGGATGATCTCATCCCTGCCTTCGGGCTACAGGACGGTCTTCAACATGTATGTGATCGAAGGCTATTCGCACAAGGAGATTTCAGAAGAGCTGGGTATCAGTGAGGCCACATCGCGATCGCAGCTGATGAGAGCCCGCACGATGCTGCAGGAAAAGATAAAGGACAGTTAAGATGCAGATGAACGACAAAGAATTCGATCAGATAGTAAGATCGATGATGATTGACGCGGAGGAGCAGGTTCCTTCGCGCGTCTGGTCGTCTGTATCTTCGCAGATCGGAAAGGCAGGCACCGCCAAGGTCGTCGCGCTCAACTGGAAGCGCATCGCGGCTGGCGTCGCTGCAGCTGCGGCTGTCGTCGCAGGTGTCTTCATCTTCGGCAAACCAACCATTAGCCAAACTAATACTGAGACTGACATGGTCGCTGACCTGTCAGTAGACAGGAAAGCCGTCGAGGTTGTTCCTGTCTTCGATGCCATCCCTTCGGGCGAAGGCAGCGAGAACCTGATCGCGCAGTCTGCTCCGCTTCAGCGCGGAGCAGCTGCACAATCAGCGATTCTCCCTGCATATGACGCACAGACCGTCATCGCCGAACAGCAGACAAGCACCCCTGCAAAGCAGGAGGCACAGATGGCAGCTGACCGCACCCGTGGAAACGAAGAGACTTCGGCAGAGGGTCCGGTTTCAGCAACAGACCCGTTCGCGCAGATGGCCTTTGAGGACTCTCAGAGGCCGGAGCGTCGCGGAATCTCAATTAAAGCAGGAGGTAATGTCGCCACCAACTCAGACGCGAAAGGCGTAAGCCACTCGCGCATGAGCAGGCCAGGAGACACAAAGCACAGCATCACCCAGATCAGCAAGGAATCATCCTATTCAGTACCCGTATCGTTCGGACTCGGCATCAGAGTCCCTGTGACAGGAAAGTGGTCCGTCGAGACCGGACTCACCTACTCTTTCCTTGAGAGGACGTTCACCGGCGTCTACAGAGAAGCAGTCGAGGGAGCGCCTGACACTGTCATCAACACTGACATCCGCAGTTCTCTCCACTATGTCGGAATACCTGTCAACTTCACATACGACATCGTCAGCAGCAGGAAGACCCAGTTCTACGCATTCGCAGGCGGAGCCCTCGAGAAGGCCCTTGTCAACAAGTTCCGCATTCCTACCAGTGCAGACCCTGTCTTCTACAAGGAGAACGTCACTGGAATCCAGGCTTCAGCGAACGCCGGCATAGGCGTAAACTTCCTTATCACCGACCATCTCGGATTCTACATCGACCCGAGCATGAAGTACTACTTCGACTGCAAGCAGCCTGTAAGCATCAGGACCCAGCAGAGGCTCATGATGAACCTTGAGCTTGGATTCAGATTCAATCTCTAGAGCAGTCAAGTCTGCTCTTTACCAGGTAAAGAAAACTTCTTCCCCGGTAAAGAATCCTGTGAAAAGAAAACTTTTTTGAAATTGTGGTGAAAGCCCCGAGCCTGACGTAAAGGATTTCGGGGCTTTTCCCATATATGCTTCCTTTGTCCGAAAAAACAGAAAACATGAGAAGCACGACTCTTTCGGCAGCGGTCCTCGCCACTGCACTGATCTGGGTTTCCTGCGACAGGATTCCCGACAACCCAAACCACAGAAGACCCGGTAACCCCGACCACATCAGCCAGGACGAAGAATCCCCCTCGACAAAGCGGGACACGACAGTCTACACGCTGGGTATCGAGTACCCCGACGACTACGACTGGCAGAGAGACACCGCCTACGGGAACGTCTCCTGCAGGATCGTCGTTTTTGCCGACCAGCTCAGGATACTCGAGGTCAATGCCGGCCCAGGGACCTTGTTCAGCGCCGACCCTGACATGCACAGGATATGGGACGGGCACCTGTACTCAGACTTCTCCGACGGCCGGCAGACCATCTTCAGCATGGACGGTAAGGAAATCTTCCGCTACGATGGGAGCGAGATGATCCAAGGGTTCATGGTACATGACGGCGCCGTCCATACCCTGGGGCAGAACCGCTCGGGCAAAGGCTTTTCGTACAGGATAGACGGGGAACTCATCTTTTCGGACAGCAGAGGCTCGATTGTCGGCGACCCTTACAGCACGCCGGTGGAGACAGGCACCATGTACCTGGACCAAGGCATGGTCTGCTTCGGATACAGGACCGAGGAAGGGGGTGAGGCAAGATGGTACACAGTCAGAGACGGCAAGGCGGAGGCTGCCGACTGCGGGGTGAAGCTCAGCGAGATATTCGATCTCAGATATGTCGATGGCAAGCTCCATGTCAGCGGTTCTTCAGAAGCCTACGGAGGGCGGGCCGTCCATGTATGCGAGGGCAAGGTATACACACTTTGGAAAGACCCGGTCAAGGCTACAAGTTTCTGCCATATAGTCCCTTCTGCAGGCAATCTCTATCTATACGAGGGGCATATCAGGCTCAATGGGACAAGCGAGAGCAGCTTCTGGAAAGACGGTGGAGGGTCTGTCGTCACCTACGGCACCGGCTACGCAGGATTCTGGGTAAGTGACGGACGGTACGCTTATATCAGCAAACATGACGACAGATACCTTGGGACTGTGCGTTCAAGCGAAGGATACTGGTGGTTCAAAGACCAGCTGATGCTGATGTCACATCAGTGTGTAAGATACGACGAAGGCGTCCTGCTGATTGCAGCGACGCCTGTCAGGAAGGACCTGAGTCCTGTATTGTGGAAGAACGGCAAGAGCCTGGCACTTACTCTGCACGGCTATCTCGCCGGAATCTGGCTCAGTCTCAAGGAACTGGCGGAAGACTAGTCGTTGCTGAGAGCCTCGAGAAGCTTGTCGACAGCCTCGGCCGGAGTCGCCGAGCTCTCGAGGAGGCTCACGAACTTCGATCCGACGATAGCGCCGGCAGCGTTGGCCTGCGCAGACTCGAGGGTCTGGCGGTTGCTGATTCCGAATCCTATCATGCGCGGATTGCGCAGCGACATCGAGTTGACCTTGTTGAAATAGGCCTGCTTAGCTTCGTCGAATGACTTCTGCGCTCCGGTAGTCGAGGCCGAAGACACCATGTAGATGAAGCCGTCGGTGTGCTCGTCGATGAAATGTATCCTGTCCTCGCTGGTCTCAGGAGTGATCAGCATGATGACACGGAGGTCATACTTGTCAGCGACCGGCTTGAACTCCTCGATATAGTCCTTGAACGGAAGATCAGGGATGATCACACCGTCGATTCCGCACTCAGCGCACTTCTGGCAGAAAGCCTCGAACCCGTAGTGGATGACAGGGTTGAGATAGCCCATCATGATCAGCGGGATGCTGACGTCCTTGCGTATATCCTTGAGCTGTTCGAAAAGGACCTTCAGGCTCATTCCGTTGCGGAGAGCCTTGGTAGCGGCTGCCTGGATGACAGGGCCGTCGGCCATAGGGTCGCTGAACGGGATTCCGATCTCGATCATGTCGATACCCTTTGCCTCAAGGGTACGGATCACCTCTGCAGTGCTCTCAAGTGTCGGAGCTCCCGCACAGAAATAGATCGAAAGGATATTGCTTCCTTTTGTCGCGAAAAGATTGTTGATTCTGTTCATATCTGTTGTTCTTTATCTTACATCGGCCACAAGGCCCAATTTTTCTCTCAAAGCCATCAGAAAATCCTTCAGGGCTTCGACGTCCTTCATCGCTGGAGCCGTCTCGAAACGCGAATTCATATCGACTCCGTACCACTGCGGGTGTGAGAACTTCGACAAGGCCTCCAGGCTGTCAGGACCGATCCCGCCACTGAGCAGGAATGGGATATGACCATGGTACCCTTCGATCAGCGTCCAGTCGAAATTCACTCCGCTTCCTCCGTAGCCCGGGGTCGGAGTGTCGAAAAGGAAACCGTCCACGACGCTCTCATATCCTAGGGTTTTCTCCAGATCGGCGGCAGACGAAATGCTGAATGCCTTTATGACGCACACACCGGGGATGTTCTCTGACACTTCCCTGCAGAATTCAGGACTTTCGCTGCCGTGCAGCTGTACCAGACGGAGGCCGAAACGGGATACCATAGTCCTGACATATTCGAGCGTCGGGTTGACGAAGACGCCGACTTTCGGGCAGGAAGGCAGGTATGCAGGCGGCTCAGTGCCGACGAATCTCGGGGACTTCTCGTAGAAGATGAAGCCCATCCAGTCGACAAGGCCGGTCGCCTCCAGGGCGCGGATGTTCTCGGGATCGCGCATTCCACAGACTTTGAACGTCATTTCTTCAATGCTTCTATGAACCTTGCGAGAGCCTCGCCAGGATTCTGTTCCTTCATGAATGTCTCACCTATGAGGAAGCCTCTGTAGCCGACCTCGCGCAGGCTCCTGACGGTATCTGGAGAAGATATTCCGCTCTCTGATACCAGCAGGGTGCCCTTAGGGAGCTTCTCAGCTATGTCGAATGAGCGCTGGACGTCGGTATGGAAGGTTCCGAGGTTGCGGTTGTTGACCCCGACCATGTCTACCTCATCGCTGTACCAGTCAAGTTCCTGTTCGCTGTGGACCTCGAGGAGGACCTGGAGCCTCAGGTCATGAGCCTTGCGCAGAAGGTCCCTGCACTCGTCCTTGCGAAGGTCGGCGGCAATCAGGAGAACTGCGTCCGCGCCTATCAGACGGGCCTGGAAGAGCTGGTACTCATCGACAATGAAGTCCTTGCGGAGAATAGGTGTGTCGACCAGAGGACGCATCCTGGTGATGAATTCCTGGCAGCCTCCGAAGTAAGGCTCGTCGGTAAGGATGGAGAGAGCCGAAGCGCCGTTTGCCGCATAGAACGGAACGACATCCTCTGGAAGAGCATCGGCATGTATCCAGCCCTTCGAAGGGGACTTGCGCTTGAATTCGGCGATGATTCCCGAATCTGAGCTGGCAAGGGACTGCTTCATCGAACGGATCTTCAGCGGAGCCTCGCGCTCCTCCATCAAGGCCTCCACCTGGCGGTAAAGCACTGACGGAGAAACTTCCTCCTTCTGTCTGGCGACCTCGATGCGCTTGGCAGCGACTATTTCTTCAAGGATGTCTTTCATCAAGCGTTGATCTCAAGATATTTCTTAAATGCAGCAAGAGCCTTTCCGCTGTCGATCGACTCACGTGCAATGGCAATCGATTCCTCGATAGACTTGTTGCGGTCGAGCACTGCAATACCGCAGGCAGCATTGGCAAGGATGACGTTCTTCTGTGCCTCGGTAGAGGTTCCTTCAAGGACTGAGTCGAAGATCTTCATCGCCTCCATGGAAGTCTCGCCTCCATAGATATCCTTAGGGTCGACATAATTGAAGCCCATGTCCTTAGGAGTGAAGACCTTCTCGAAGTCGTTGGTCACGAGCTTGAAACCGCTGGTGAGCGAGATCTCGTCGTAGCCGTCGTAGCTGGTGATCACTCCGAAGTTGTCCCCTATCTTCTGGTGGGCGCTGACATAGAGACGGAGCTGTGCCTGGTTGGCTGTACCGTGGAGGGAATTCTTCGGATGGCAAGGATTGACGAGCGGTCCGAGAAGATTGAAGCAGGTCGGAACGCCGAGCGCCCTTCTGGTAGGTCCTACGTACTTCATTCCATGGGCAAAGAGCGGAGCATGGAAGTAGCAGATGCCGGCCTCGTCAAGGCTGCGGCGGAGGATATCGGCATCGTCGGTGAACTTGGCGCCATGGTTCTGGAGCACATTCGAAGCGCCGCTCACAGAAGTGCTGCCGCCGTTTCCGTGCTTGGTGACCTTGTATCCGGCTCCGGCGATGACGAATGCCGAGCAGGTCGAGATGTTGAAGGTGTTCTTGCCGTCACCTCCGGTTCCGACTATGTCGAGGGTGTTGTATTCGCTGAAATCCATGTACTTGCCGGTCTCGAGAAGTCCGTCCCTGAAGCCGAGAAGTTCGTCGACGGTGACGCCACGTGTCTGGAGCGCCATAAGGAGCGCAGCGATCTGGCACTCATTGTATTTCTCCTGAGTGATGCCGAGCAAGATAGTGTGGGTATCCTCACGGCTCAGGATTTCTCCTGCGATAAGTCTGTTGAGATAAGCTTTCATATCTATTTGTTCTGTTTTTCAATTAATTGTTCAGCCAGTTGGCTACCATTGCCTTGCCCTCCGGGGTGAGGACAGATTCGGGATGGAACTGCACGCCGCGTATGTCCATGGTACGGTGTCTCAGCGCCATCACCTGGCCTTCGTCGCTTGTCGCCAGGATCTCGAGACAGTCCGGGAAATCCTTCGTGTCGACTACCCATGAATGGTATCTTCCAACCTCGACAGTCTGGGGAAGGCCCTCGAAGATGTAGTCGTCCTTCTGGATGGTCGCAGGGGTCTGGACCCCGTGGAAGACCTCGCCGATGTTGGTGAGAGTGCCTCCGAAGGCCTCGCCTATCGCCTGTTCTCCGAGACATACTCCGAGTATAGGCTTCCTGCCGGCATATTCCTTTATGACATCCATCAGCAATCCTGCCTCTGAAGGGATTCCCGGACCCGGGCTGAGGATGATCTTGTCGAATGGCTCGAGGTCAGAGAGATCGAACTGGTCGTTACGATAGACCGTTATCTGTGCGCCGAGTTCCTTCACCAGATGCACGAGGTTGTATGTGAAGGAGTCGTAGTTGTCGATGATTACAATCTTTTTCATAACGATGCAGCTGTTTCGATTGCTCTGCGGAGTGCGCCGAGCTTGTTGTTCACTTCCTGAAGTTCATACTCCTCGTCGCTCTTGGCGACTATACCGCCACCGGCCTGGAACCAGAGTTCGTTGTTACGGCTCACGAAGGTTCGGATGGTGATCGCCTGGTTGAGGGATCCGTTGAAACCGATGAAACCTATGCATCCGCCGTAGGCTCCTCTGTTGTGAGGCTCGTATTCGCTGATCAGCTGCATAGCCCTGACCTTAGGAGCACCTGAGAGCGTTCCTGCAGGGAAGGTGTCGATGAATGACTTCACAGGATCGGCACCCTCGTCAAGCTCACCGCTGACGCGGCTGACCAGATGGATGACGTGGCTGTAATACTGGAGCTCCTTGTAGAACTCGACCTTGACATCGTGGCAGTTGCGGCTGAGGTCGTTGCGTGCGAGATCCACGAGCATCACATGCTCTGCGTTCTCCTTCGGGTCGTTGCGGAGATACTCGGCGTTGCGGGCATCCTGCTCGGCGTTTCCGGTACGCTTGGTTGTTCCCGCGATAGGATCGATGTAGGCTCTCCTGCCCTCGATGCGGCAGTGGGTCTCAGGGGATGATCCGAAGATGCGGAAGCCACCGAAGTCGAAATAGAAAAGATATGGCGAAGGATTGATGCTCCTGAGGGCTCTGTAGAGCTTGAAGTCATCGCCTTCATACTTCTGCACGAAGCGACGGCTGAGCACGATCTGGAACACGTCGCCCCTCTTGCAGTGGGCTATGCCCCTGCGGATGTTGGCCTTGTGCTCCTCATCGGTGAGAGGACTGGTGTATGTGCCGACAGGCCTGAAGTCGTATGTCGCTGAGACAGGACGGGCGATCTGCCTTTCGATACGCTCGAGCGAAGGCTGCTCTCCAGTGCCGACCATCTCAATCAAAGTAAGGGAGTTGTTGAAATGGTCGAACATTATGACATACCTGTAGAGTATGTAAAGCAGGTCCGGTGCATCGTTCTTCTCCTGGGTCTCGTCCTTGACGGCGATGTTCTCGAAGTAGCGTACGGCGTTGAAGGTAGTGTAGCCGTAGAGGCCGCAGTACTGCGAATTCTCACCCTGTACGTCAAAGCTGCGGAGGAATTCGTTCACTGCCATGTCGACAGTGTAGTCACGGCCGACCGGGTGCTCGACGACTGCGCCGTCGGGATACTGCAGAGTCGCGGTACCATGACCCACGCTGACCTGGGCGATAGGCTCGACTCCGATGAAGGAGCGTCCGTTCTCGCCGCCGTGGTAGTCGGAAGATTCCATCAGCGCGCTCTGGGGGAAAAGATCTCTGATCTTCAGGTACGCGCTGACCGGTGTATAGAGGTCACCGAGAATCTTCTTGGAATTTGTCAAGTATGTATATTTCATCTTTCTTAGTCTAGGATTCCTGGATCATCCTTATGTGAGAGGTAGGTGTCAAGGTCCTTGTCGCCGCGGCCTGAGACAGTCAGCACGACTACATCTTCCTTCTTAAGCTGGCCCTTGAGGTGAGGGAGCGAGCCGAGAGCGTGGGCCGACTCGAGAGCGGGGATGATTCCCTCGAGGCGGGTGAGCTCGAATGCGGCACGCAGGGCCTCATCGTCATTGATAGGAAGGACTGTAGCGCGGTGCTGCTGAGCCATGTTCGCATGGAGAGGACCTACGCCTGGATAGTCGAGACCGGCCGAGATAGAGTACGGCTCGATGATCTGGCCGTCTTCAGTCTGCATGACCAGCGAGCGGCTTCCGTGGAGGATTCCGAGGGTTCCCGCAGCGATTGTGGCTGCGGTGAGACCAGAGTCCACTCCCTTTCCACCAGCCTCTGCGAGGACGATCTTCACACGAAGGTCATCGACATAATGGTAGACCGTACCACCGGCGTTCGAGCCGCCGCCCACACAGGCTATGAGATAGTCAGGATAGTCCCTTCCCTCCTTCTCCATAAGCTGCCACTTGATCTCCTTGGAGATGACGCTCTGAAGGCGTGCCACCATGTCCGGATATGGGTGAGGGCCCACTGTCGAACCGATGATGTAGAAAGTATCGGCAGGATGGCAGCACCAGTCGCGGATAGCCTCGTTGGTCGCATCCTTAAGGGTCATGTTGCCGCTCTCAACCGGAAATACCTCCGCTCCGAGCATCTTCATGCGCTCTACGTTCACATGCTGGCGCTTCACGTCGGTCGCGCCCATGTAGACTCGGCATGGCATGTTCATAAGGGCACATACGGTCGCAGTCGCAACACCGTGCTGGCCTGCGCCGGTCTCCGCGATGATGCGGGTCTTGCCCATCTTCTTGGCAAGGAGTATCTGACCGATCGCATTGTTGATCTTGTGCGCACCGGTGTGGTTGAGGTCCTCGCGCTTGAGGTACAGCTTGCAGCCGTACTTTTCGCTCATGCGCTTGGAGAAGTAAAGAGGTGACGGTCTTCCGACATAGTCCCTGAGGAGGTCGTTGTACTCCTTCTGGAACTCCTCGCTCTCGATGATAGGGAGATATGCCTTCTTCAGGTCCTCCACGCACTTGTAGAGGATCTCAGGCACATATGCTCCGCCGAACTCGCCGTAGAAGCCGTTTTCATCTACCAGAAAAGATTTCATGTCTATTATGTTGTTTCGTTATTGCTCAAAAAAAGAAGGAATCTGTGAGTCGTGCCCGCAGATTCCTTCGTACTTCCTATTTCATTTCCATTCTTCCTTGTACGCAGAAAAAGCCTCACGACTGTGTATGTCTTGAGTGCCAGCGCCACCAGAAGAAAGAATTGTTTGCCATTTATCTTTGTTTTGTTTGCCAAATATAGCGATTATTCTGAAAAAGCAAGTACCTGACCGGGAAAAATTGACAAAGCCTCGGATCAGGGTACCATGATCATCTGATTCCGACGATAGGGACGGTGCCGGGGATGTCGTCATGGGGCTGCTCACCATGGAGATAGATTATCCTCTGGTTCGAGCTGCCTCGGAAAAGAAGCTGGGTGTCACGGAGTTCCATCTTGAACGGGCCGTCGACGAGGACGTCGATATAAGGCAGGATCATGGAGAGTCGCTCGTCAGCAAGAATCTCCTCGTAGGTGAAGCCAGTCCAGCACCAGATTGTCTTGGAGGTCTCTTCCTTGATACGTCGTGCCAGTTCGGTGAAAGCCTCCACCTGGTAGAGTGGATCGCCGCCGGAGAAGGATACATTGCTCATATCGTCTGCCTTGACGACATCCAGGATCTCCTGCACGTCGACCCAGTGACCGTTCTTCCTGTCCCATGACTGAGGATTATGGCAGCCCGGGCAATGGTGCTCGCATCCCGCACAGTAGATCGAAGTGCGGAAGCCAGGGCCATCTGCCATGGTCTGCTCAAGTATGTCCATTATACAGATCTGCATGGGGCAAAGATAAAGCTAAGTTCTTCAGAAAGCAAGATTGATTCCGAAGGAAATCTGCTTAGGATCAGGGAATGCTCCCATTTCGACTCCGATGGAAGGATCTGACGTGATGACTGTTTCCGGATCAAGACCCGGATAATTCGTGAGACATACGAAATTATCCAAGGAAGCATAGATACGGATCTGCTTGGTCCATACTTTCCTAAGGAGACTCTCAGGCAGAGAGTAACCCAACTGTATCTGCCTTAGCTTGAAGAAAGAACCATTCCATAGATTGAAGGAAGACTTGTTCACAAAGGTGCTCCAATTATTGACTGACGGGTAAGCGGCATTATCGCCAGGGGCCTGCCAGGTAGATTCCCACAACTTGGCATAGGTATTCTGCATCGGAATCGCCGTGGACCAAAGACATGAGTATATCTGATTTCCCGCTACGCCGGAACCTGTCACAGCAAGATCAAAGCCTCTGTACGCAAGACTGATACTGATGCCATAGGACAGAGATGGAATTCCTGAGCCTATCTCCTGTTCATCATCGTAATTGTATTCGCCATCTTCAACGACCTCAGCATAGATTCCTTTTCCAGTCTGCGGATCGACTCCAACAGCCTTGTATCCACGGAAGCTCCACATCGGATAACCCTGTTCGATGACCGTTCTTACATTAAAGTCAGTTATACCAGTATTATAGGATCCTGTGAGCCTTGTCATAACAGGGTCGAGAAATGAAGTCCTGTTACGCAGATATGAGACATTACCTGAGACAGACCATGAAACCTCTCCTATCCTGTCAGAGGCCGACAAGGAGAGTTCCGCCCCTGAATTTGTGAACGCCATATCGATCCATGGGTCTCCTTGAAGCCCAATATTCTTTGTACGGAAAGCTTGCTGGCTATTGTTATGGAAGAAATCCAGCGAAACTGAAACCTTCTCGTCCAGCAGGCGAACATCAATCCCGGCATCCATAAAGTTCCTGTCAGTCAACATAGATTGAGAAGGGGAAGTCTCTGGAAAAGCCTTGGAGAAGTCTGAAAACTCATTCTGACTCCTGCCATATGAAGCACGAAGAGAAAGGAATTCAAAGGGCCCTGCGCTGGCTGAGACAGAATATGACATATTAGGCACCTCAATCATCTGAGTGCCCCGGCTGAAGCCAGCGCTGACAGCGTATCTGCCGGAGAACACATAACCAAGATGCCCGAAGTACCTGTATTTTCTGTCCGACTGGTTCCCCCGCTCCAAAGAATTGATGACAGCGCTTATATACTCCCCGCCCGCCATGGCTTCAATCCTATGTTTCCCCAAATCCCGGTTGTACGATACAGTCAGATCACCCTGATATCCGCTGTACTCATCGTCAGTATTCTCTGTATCACGGTAATCTGCATAATTGAAGATATCATAGTAAAACGGAGTGACCTCCATCAGCGAAGTGGATCTGTTACGGAAATATCCGAGTTTTGCACTTATCTCAAGACCTGACAATGGAGTAAATACGGCTGAAGACATCCCTCGCAATGAGTATCCGTCATACGATCTTGACCAGTAGTCCCTTCGCAGGAAAGGATGTCCGGTCTTGGACACAAAAAGGTCAGCCAGATACAGGCCTGAGCCAGAATCTTTCGCCAGTTCGCGTCCGTCCCCTCCCAAGTACTGGATCTGATTTGATGTCAGTCCATCCTTATCAACGGTAACCGGTCTGATAGGAGGGGCTACCATAGCCGATATGAATGGTGACTGTGTATCATAAGTACCGGTCATTATGGTGCTGCCCTTGTGCTTCTCAAGGGAATTCGACGTGGAAAGGCGCAGCCATGGAGTCAGCTGATATGAGCCGTTGACCTGGGCAGACATACGATTGTATCTGTCCTTGTCTCCAGCGAAGATTCCATCATCTCCGATAATATTTGCACTGACAAAATACGCGCCCCTGTCATTTCCCCCCTGGACTCCGAAGGTGTGGCGGAAGTTCCAGCTCGGTTCAGTCACCGCCCCAAGCCAGTCAGTATCCACGCCGGAATTGACGTCTTTGACATATTGACCCAGTCCGTACTCTCTGGCAAAGTCGATATACTGAGAAGCATCCATCATACGGCTCTTATGAGCGAGGCTTGCGAGAGAAAACTCATTCCGGTAGAATACATGTCCTTTCCCTCCTTCGCCCTTTCTGGTATGGATGATGACGGCACCCTCTCCTGCTTCAGCACCATACAGCGCAACCGCTGCTCCCTTGAGGACCTCGATGGACTCTATCATTTCCGGTGCAAGATACTGTACATCCTTGACCCTCAGGCCGTCCACTATGAACAACGGCTCAGTATCACGAATGAAAGATGAGAATCCTCGTATCTTCAGACCTGGCATCGCACCTGGTTCGCCTGAAGTGTTGAGGACAAGAACGCCCGCCATCTTTCCAGTCAGAGCCCTGACCGGATCGTTATAGGAAAGATTCCACAGTTCCTCTCCCTTGACGGAAGAAATCGCTGCGGAAAGAGAGTCGCTTTTACTTATTTCCTGAGCATATGCCCGACCTGTTGACATTGCAAGCATGGTTGCCGCCGCCACCGCAAAAAAGCGTAAGATTCTCATAAACATACATTTTGACCAAAGATAATCATTTTATAGACACAACGGAGTGGTCCCGCGATATCAAGCATCCCTCTCCGCCCAGTTTTCCATGCGGATTCCGGAGATGCGGCTGAGATGCTCGACATTCTCTGACACCATTATAAAGCCAGAAGAGACAGCGGTGCACCCAATAAGAAGGTCGAAGTCTTCAACTGATTGTCCATCCATTCGCAGACGAGCCTTTTCTCTGGCATACATCTCCAAAGCACCGCTGACAGGTACTGACTCTATTGCACCTATGAAAGCTCGGACCATCCGGGCATTCCTGACATAGCCGTTCGACTCAGAAATCTCCGCACCGACAAGAATCTCTGCTTTCGTAATTTCAGAGATAAAGCAGTTCTGCTCTCCTGCTCGTACCACAGCCGCAGGCACCCCATATCTGCCTCGCAGAAAATGGATGCATATATTTGTGTCTAGAAGATATCGCATTCTACCCTGCTGTTTTTCGTCCGCATACCTCTGATCTCTTCTACTGAAGGGAAATTCCCATCGACAGTGCCAGCATAATCAGAAAGTGCCACTGATTTCTCATGAGCTTTCGCACACAGCAGTTCCTTTACGAACTGTCGGAAAGTCATTCCCTGCATTTCAGCCTTGTGACGCAACAGATCCGCGACATCAAACGGAATCTCCACGTCGAAAAGGCTGCAAGCAGATGGTTCACAGAATTCAGCGGGGGCTGCCGTTCTGTAACCACTGACTAAAGAAGATACCTCAGCACCAGACAGAATCTCCTCTGCACCTGAAATTGGTTTCCCTAGGACAACTGAAATTTCTGCCAACAGGTTTGTAGTGAAATTGTGGTCACCCCCAAGCCACTTTGTCACCTCACTTGGCATACGTCCCATCTTCTGGGCAAACTCCTTACGGCTCATGCCTGTCTCTCTCAGCGCATCAGCTATCTCCTGCGAGGTTCTTGCGCGCCTCGCCGCCTTGATTTTCTCAACATCGTCCATGCTGCAAAGTTATAACTAAATTCAGTTTTATCCAAAACCTGATGCGGGAATGTGCCCTGAAGGGAGGAACGCCTTTCGTCTTATTGGCAAATACGGTCACGTAGTACATGTATCTCGGACTCTCTCCTGTCATGTCGATGTAGCCTCCTTCGAAGTTCACTCGCTCCAGCACTCCGTTCACATACTCCATGTTCGCGATTTCCTGCCGGTGATTCCGGCAGGAAACTATACATACATCAGAGCAGGTCATGCTCCTTGAAAAGGTTGAGCACACCGGACTTGAAGCGTTCCTTGTCGAAGCCTGCGGCATACTATTGATTAACATATGGACCGAGCAATCTCTTATCAGAGAGAGATATCTTCCATATATATTCAGTGTCTCGCCCACGACTATAGATTGAATCAGGGTCATCAATCATTACATTTTTATATTTAGCAGGCTTCTGATAGACATACAGGCTATCACCAATTCTTGTCAATGAGATGACCATCGGAGGGATCGTCCATCCTGGTCCTTCTATTAATTTTTTAGTACATGACAATTTTTGAAAATTGTCTCAGTATATTATTGATTATCAATTAATTAAACTTGCAAAAGACCTCAAAATTTTGTAACTTAATAAGTAGTCCCAATACTTATAATCAATGTATTACAAAACCCGAGGT
>JAZRWK010000042.1:0-158777 GCA_045599665.1 Candidatus Cryptobacteroides sp. | reverse complement strand
AGAGAGCGGTAACTCTCTCTTTCTGGTTAACCTTTCTGTTATACCTTTACTGAACAGGTCTAATACCCACTGCAAATACAAGGATCTAGAGGGGCCCATAGTTCACCTATCAGTTTATTCAAAGATACAATAAAAGAACACCATGACTCCATATTGAAATCATGGTGCAAATCTAAAAGAGGGGCCCAGCGAAAGCTGGGAAGGCTCGGAGGCCGGAGGGCTTATACCCGCAGCTAATTCACTGGCTTTCAGTGAATTAGCTGTTGTTCTGTGGGGCAAATTCGCCTACAGGAAAATGGATAAAAGTCTGAAGATCAGGGGATTGGGCGCTTTCCTGTGGGAAAATCAGCTCAGACGAAGGATGGAGTCGCAGAAGTCAGCGATCTTTTCGCGATGGGTGATGAAGATCATCGTCTTGTCTTCATTGCCGCGGGTGAGATTGGTGATGAGGCGCTCTTCGGTCTGGGCGTCAAGAGATGAGCTGAACTCATCGAGCAGCATGATGCTGCCGGGACGGAGAAGACCGCGGGCGATGGCGATGCGCTGGGCCTGGCCTTCGCTGAGTCCGGTGCCCTGCTCGCCGCAGCGAGTATTGAGACCGTCAGGGAGCTCACGTACGAATTCGGCTGCAGCGACGTCGAGGACTCTATAGAGATCCTCGTCTGAAGCCATAGGATTACCCATCAGAAGATTCTGACGGATAGTGCCGCTGAAAAGTGTGTTGCCCTGCGGTACGTAGACGAGGTTGGAGCGGGTGAGAGGAGAAGCCTCGACGCACTCGCCATTGTCCGAATAGATCTGGATCGAGCCGGAGGTAGGGCGGAGGAGTGACAGCATGAGCTTGATGGTAGTACTCTTGCCTACACCTGTCTCGCCAACGATGGCGGTCCTTGAACCAGGTCTGAAGTCGAAGTTGAAGTCCTCAAGCACATTCTCAGTGCCGTCTGGATACATGAAACTGACGTCGGAAAGACGTATTCCCAGCCTGCCGTTGACCTTGATCGGGTCACCCATTTCCTCCTTAGGTGCGTCTTCGAGTTCTGAGAGACGGTCGATCGATGCTGTGACGTAGGCAAACTCAGGAATCTGCCTGAGAAGTCTCAATGACGGACCCTGGACCTGACCTACAAGCTGGAGGAATGCGGTAAGAGTACCGAATGTCATGGTTCCTTTCGAGATGCCGATGACTCCCCAGAGGAGAGCAGCGATATACCCGATGTTGAACGCGAGAGATACCACGGTCTTTGAGAATATGCTGAACCTGGTTCTCTTGAGGATCTGGCTGAGTTCTTCATTCTGAAGATTGCTGAGCTGCTCCTCCATGTATCCGCTCTGTTCGAGCGACTGTACTATCGTCTTATGCTGGATCGATTCCTGGATGTGGCTCTGCACCTGGCTCTCAGTCTCGCGTATCGCCTTGGTAAGGTTCCTCATCTTCTTGAAGAACACCTTGCTGAAGACGAACATCGCAGGTGTGATGAGAAGGATGAAGAGAGCGAGTCGGATGTTCATCACGCCGAGGAACACGAAAGCCGTCGCCAGCTGGAACAAGGTCATCACGACGCTGGTTGATTCTGCGCAGATGACATTCGTCACCTTGTCCACATCGGTGAAAAGTCTGTTGAGCGTATCTCCCGAGTGCATCTTCTCTTTACCCTGCCACTGAGCGTGGAGAAGTTTCGAGTACTGCTTCTGGCGGATCACAAAGCTCATCTTTGCTGTCGTCAGATTCTCCAGACGGGTGTTGTACGCATTTGCGGCGATCCTCAGCAACATCAGGACGACCAGAATGATGCTGAAAGGCAGTATGCTGCCGTGGACGACATGGGTCGCAATGTCGACCAGCTGCTTGCTGGTCCATATGAAGGCAAGGTTAAGGCATATGCTCAGGCAGCCGACGGCGATGTTCACCACCAGCTTGCGGCGCACTCCCTTTGAAGCGTGCCACAGCCACAACCCATATTTCCTTATCGCCTTGTACATCTTTCCCTCGCAGGTCCTGATATCATGTTATTCCTCGATCATGTCAAGCTCCTTCCACTTTGCAACCAGAGCCTCGACGTCTGTCTTTGCGACATCCTCGCTGACGTCATACTTCTCGAGAAGAAGGCCTACGAGGCTTTCATTGCTGAAATCCTTGCCTTCGATGGCCTCCCAGAGATAGCAGGCAGTGTCATTCAAAGTGATGAGCTTGCTATAGTTGACCTTGTCCAGACCTTCACCTGAGACAACCTTGACTCCGCAGATATCGCGAAGGACGAAACCATTCTTTATCTTCATATCAGTATATTTTCCTAGTTATATATGGTAGAATCTTACTTCAGACCTTTCTGGATCCAATAGTTCCATGGCAGCCTTCTGTAGATGGCCAGGATGTACCTTTTCAGAGGCATCAGATGCCAGATGCGGGCGAGCCTGAGCCTGAAAGGAGTGTTTGGATCTACCTTTCTGCCGCCAGGCTTGATAATCGTCACGACCCTGCCGTAGATATGCTCTATGCGGCACCTTTCCTGGTTCTTAGGAACGCCGTCACCCTGGATGGTCGCGATTCCGTCCTTGAGCGACAATATCCTGTGGAGGATGAACCTTCCGCCGACACGGAACAGGACTATGTCGCCTGCTTCCGGCTGCCTGCCTTCGTTCCGGCTGCCCGGAGAAAGCGGCTCAAGCACGACTGTGTCGCGCTCACCCTTGATGAGGGGGAGCATGCTGACGCCTTTTACTGGGATCTGGACGTTGCGGCCTGTGGCAAGAACTCTCAGGACCTCTTCGAAAAGGATGTCGTTGCTGATTACCATTTTCTCCATATTCACAAATATAGGAACAATAAAGTAAAGATTCCTGCGTAAAAGGTAAAGAATCATGAAAAGTTGGAGCAGGGTACCATGGACATGTTGCAAGGTTGAACTCATGTTCCTATTTTAGCGCCGTCGTATGAACTTCCCGAATCATTTTCAAACGACTTTCTGAAGGAGGGTGCCGGACTGTTGGTGGCCTCCTTCTTTTTTGTTACATTTGCTTGTGCCATAATGAGGACAAAGCATGAAGAAGAGCGAACTTGATTCCGACATACAGTTCCTGCCAGGGGTGGGGCCTAAGAGGGCTGCTATACTGAAGTCCGAGTACCAGATCGAAACGGTCGGGGACTTCATCCGTGTGTATCCGTTCCGCTATATCGACCGTAGTTCGATCAATCTGATTGCAGATGTGCTCCCTGATGCTGCCTTCATACAGATCCAGGCAAAAGTCATAAGCCAGAGCCTTGGTGGCAAGAACGGAAAGAAGCTCAGCGTCATAGTCGAGGACTCGAGCGGAAGGATGGAACTTGTTTTCTTCAAAGGCATCAAGTATACCCAGCAAAGACTGGAGGTCGGCAGGACCTTCCTGTTCTTCGGAAAGCCTACAGACTTCAACGGAACGGTCAATCTTGTCCATCCGGAAATCGACAACCCTGTCAGCGAGAATGACGGTCAGGCCCGTTATTCTGCCGGAGTGATGACAGGCGTCTATCCTTCGACAGAGAAGCTCAAGAATGCGGGCATCACCGGCAAGGTGATGAACAAGCTCATGGCAAGTGCCCTCCAGCTGGCACTTCCGGAGGTCCAGGAATCCCTCCCGGACTATGTCATGAAAGACATGGGTCTGGTATCCATCCATTTCGCTCTGAGGAACATCCATTTCCCGCAGGATGCATACTCTCTCAAGAAGGCGACCAACAGGCTCAAGTTCGAGGAACTTTTCTATCTCCAGACCTCGCTTCTCAAACAGAAATATATACGTAGCCGCTCAGCCCAGGGCTTCCCTATGCCAAAGGTCGGGGAAGCGTTCAACAAGTGCTACGAATCCCTCCCTTACGACCTGACCGGCGCCCAGAAACGCGTCATCAAGGAAATCAGGGGAGACATGATGAGCGGCCGTCAGATGAATCGCCTTCTTCAGGGAGACGTTGGCTCGGGCAAGACCATGGTCGCTGTCCTCTCGGCACTCATAGCGATAGGAAACGGCTATCAGGCATGCATCATGGCACCTACGGAAGTCCTTGCCCAGCAGCACTATGCAAATATCAGCAAGTATCTCAAGCCTACTGGAGTCCAGGTAAGTCTTCTCACCGGCAGCACAAAGAAATCCGAGCGCAAGGAGATCCATGAGGGGCTGGAGAACGGTACCATAGGCATAATAGTCGGAACCCATGCTCTTATCGAAGACAATGTGCTCTTCCATAAGCTTGGACTCGCTATAGTCGATGAGCAGCATCGTTTCGGAGTAGACCAGAGGGCGAAGCTTTGGGCCAAGACATCCTGTGGAGTTCCTCCGCACGTGCTTGTCATGACTGCGACACCTATCCCGCGCACACTTGCCATGACCCTGTACGGCGACCTTGACATCTCTGTCATCGACGAGATGCCGCCAGGTCGAAAGCCGGTGCAGACGATGATGATTACAGAAGGCCGACGTGGGGCTCTGAACAAGTTCATGAAGGAACAGATCGCTCTTGGACGTCAGGTGTTTGTCGTCTATCCGCTGATCTTTGAAAGCGAGAAACTTGACCTGAAGAACCTCGAGGTGGGATATGAAAGGACCTGTACGGACTTCCCGTTCCCTCCGTACAGGGTAGCCATGGTCCATGGCAAGCAGACGAATGATGAAAAGAACTTCAATATGAGCGCGTTCGCTGCCCATCGTGCGGATATCCTTGTGTCAACGACCGTCATAGAGGTCGGAGTAGATGTTCCTAACGCGTCGGTGATGGTGATTGAAAGCGCCGAGCGCTTCGGTCTCAGCCAGCTTCATCAGCTGCGAGGAAGGGTAGGCCGAGGCAGCGACAAGTCCTACTGCGTGCTTGTCAGGGGCGACAAGGTCAGCAAGGAATCGATGAAACGCCTTGAACTTCTCTGCTCTACGGAAGACGGATTCGTGCTTGCGGAGGAAGATATGAAGATGCGTGGTCCGGGCGATCTTGAAGGAACTCAGCAGAGCGGTCTTCCTGTCGAGCTCAACATAGCCTCTCTTGCGCGCGACGGTCAGATCCTGACCGAGGCAAGAAAGTATGCGGAGAAGGTACTTGAACAGGATCCGAGCTTGAGTTCGCCACAAAATGAGTTGATACTCAAGGAATTGAGAAAAGATAAATATCAGAGGAAAGACTACAGTAAGATAAGTTAGAGATGGTACAGGACATTTTGAATAAATTCATATGGCTGATAGGAATCTTCATCAAGGCAGGGGACAGGGGACTCAGCCTGACGGAGGTGCAGCGTCAGTGGGAGCGCCGATGGGGCGGTCTGTACAGCCGACGCTCATTCTGTAACCACAGAGACGCGATTTCGGAGGTCTTCGGAATCGATATAGAATGTGACCGTTCGACAAACAATTACTATATCGCCAACAGCGATGAGGTTACAGACAGCAGTTCCAATGCTGCATGGCTGATCAATTCCTTTACTGTCAACAACCTCCTCGCTCTTGGAAAGGAACGCCTTAGCGGCCGTGTCTCTGTCGAGACCATCCCTTCCGGCCAGCGCTGGCTGACTTCGATCATGGGCGCGATGGAGGCTTCCAACGTCCTGGAGATTACCTATAAGAAATATACGGCCGACGAGCCCGAGACCCTCCATGTCCATCCATACGGAGTCAAGGAACACGAGAAGCGTTGGTATCTGGTAGCATGGTGCCAGGAAAGAAACGCCCTGCGCGTCTATGGCCTGGATCGAATCGAGTCGCTCGTGTCCATGGAATCCCGTTTCCAGATGCCTCGTGGCTTCGACATCGACATGCTCTTCGCGGGAAGTTTCGGTATCTACCTGCCTGGCGACCGGAAGACTGTCCGCATCGTGTTCAAGGCCGGGGAACGTGAAGCGAAATACCTTCGCGACCTCCCGATCCACTCATCGCAGAAGGAGACTGAGCCTGGGCTTTTCGAGATAAGAGTCGTCCCCGACGACAATCTTCTGATCGAGCTATGCCACCATGGTGACCGCATCGAGGTCCTTGAACCCGAGGACATCAGGGACAAGGTCGCCGATGCTCACAGGAGAGCATGGATGCTGTATGAAGAAGAGGAGCTTTAGCAGCTCCTCTTTATTTTTATGTACGTCGGATTAAGCGATCTGTGGCTTCCCTGGGCGTCTGTCGCGGTCCCTGTCAGGACGTGGGCGCTCAGGCATCTTGTCCTCGAGAAGACGGTCGTATGCGAGTCTGTTCCTGAATATGTCGACAGCCATATAGATCGCGCTCATCATTGACTGAGGATCAGCCTCGTCGCGGCCTGCCATCTCGTAGGCTGTGCCGTGGTCCGGAGAAGTCCTGACGACAGGAAGTCCTGCGGTGAAGTTCACTCCGTCTGCAAAGGCGATGGCCTTGAAAGGAACGAGGCCCTGGTCATGGTACATGGCGAGAGTGGCGTCGAAACGGCTGTAGTTGCCAAGTCCGAAGAATCCGTCAGCAGAATATGGGCCGTAGGCTGCGATGCCCTCGCTCTGGGCTGCCTCGATTGCAGGAAGGATGACTTTCTGCTCCTCGTCTCCGATAAGACCTCCGTCACCGCAGTGAGGATTGAGTCCGAGGACGGCGATCTTAGGCTCGTCCACACCGAAATCTCTCTGGAGAGACTTCCTCATATTGCGGAGCTTGCGAAGGATCTTCTCCTCGGTGATGGCTGCAGAGACGTCCCTCAGAGGAATATGTCCGGTGACTACGCCGACCTTGATCTGGTCACTTACCATGAACATGGTGACTTCCTCGGCATTGAACTGCTTCTGGAGATATTCGGTATGTCCGGTGAATCCGAAACCTTCGTTACCCATCGCTCTCTTGTTGATAGGAGCTGTCACGACGACGTCGATGTCGCCTCTCTTGAGGTCGTTGACCGCATATTCGAGAGACTTGATCGCAGCCTTGGCTGAATCCGGTGTCGCCTTTCCTGGCTCGATCACGATGTTGTCCGGGAGGCAGTTCACGATGTTGATCATCTTCGGCTTCGCATCCTTGGCAGAGTTGATGACATATGTCTCTATCTGGCCGATGTTGTGGATCAGCTTCTTATAGAAACCGAAAGCTTTGGATGAACCATAGATCACCGGAGTGAAAGAATCCAGGATCCTCGGGTCGGCAAGCGCCTTGATGATTACTTCGTATCCGATTCCGTTGGTATCTCCCTGAGAGATGCCGACTATTATTCTGTTGTTTGCCATTACTTGATTCTATATTAAAATAAGGTCTCTTCGCTTTCTGCGACAGACGATATGTATCCTTCGTCTTCAGGCAGTCCCGGCTGCTTGTAGGCAGCTACGGCAAGGGCGTCACATCTCTCGTTCTCTGGATGTCCTGCGTGGCCCTTGATCCAATGGAAAGTCACCCTGTGGCTGCGGTAAAGCGGCAGGAACTCCTGCCATAGGTCCACATTCTTGACCTTCTTGAAGCCTTTCCTTTCCCAGTTAGGCAACCAGCCTTCGGTGATCGCCTTTACGACATAGGTGGAATCGCTCCATACCTCAACCACAGCATTTTCCCATCTGATAGCCTCCAGCCCTCTGATGACTGCCAGCAGCTCCATCCTGTTGTTGGTCGTCCTGGCGAAACCTCCGCTCATCTCTTTGACCGCACCGGCACATTTGAGGACGACTCCGTAGCCGCCTGGGCCCGGATTGCCGCTCGCTGCACCATCGGTGAAAAGATAGATAGGGGGACGCTGGGATGTGGATTCCATAGCCGTTCTCTGATACTTAGTTAACAAGCAAATATAATCAAAAACACTCAATATCTGAAAGAATTGGTATATTTGCTCCTATGGAACTGTCCAGGATAGACATCGAACGCTACCGTGAGAAACTGCTGGAGACCTACAAGGCCTTCTGCAATCTGTGTGAGCAGAACGGTCTGCGCTGGTACATGGCCTTCGGCTCGGCGATAGGAACAGTGCGTCACAAAGGCTTCATCCCTTGGGACGACGACATAGACGTCCTGATGCCGCGCGAGGACTATGAACGTTTCCTGAAACTTCAGGTCCATGGTGCCATGATCATCGGTCCTCGCCTCGGCGAAGGATGGACCTTCCCCTTCGCGAAGTTCTGCGACGCAGGGTCGACAATATGGGAGAGGCAGTTATATCCATCCGTGATGGGTGTGTTCGTGGATGTGTTCCCTCTTGACGAGGCAGATCCGGATCCAGACAAGACAGAGGCGTTGCGCAAGGCATATCACATCAACTATCGCAATTACCGCCGTTCGCTGAGGACCTATCAGCCTGGCGAGATGCGCAGGAGGCTTGTGGACCGTGACTTCGCAGGTGCGATGAAAGTGTTCCTTGACCAGACATGGTATGCCTCAAGAGGAGAGAGATACTACCGCCGTTACCTTGACATGGAGGAACAGCTGGCGGCGGCTTCCCCGACGGGAAGCGGAAAATATGTGATGTACAGTACGATCAGCGACTACAAGGGAGTGACCTTGCCTGCTGAGTGGTTTGAAGATACGGTCGAGATGCCTTTCGAGGACACGACTGCGAAGATGCCTTCGGGCTATGATGAGATGCTCCGTACTTTTTACGGAAATTATATGGAACTGCCTGGCAGAGAGCAGCAGGTGAGCAATCATTTCCACTATTTCGTGGATCTTGAGAGGGCTCTGTCGATTGACCAGGTGATGGAGATCCTTCCTTAATGCAAAGGGTTGTATATGAGAGTCTTATGGTTTGCAAACACCCCCTCGAACTACTCGGTGAGGGGCAGCGAATATAACGGAACCGGCTGGGTTTCGGCGCTCGAGACGGAGATCTCGGGCAAGATAGAGCTGGCCGTAGCCTTCGTGGCAAGGATTCCCCGCCGCGGTGAGCCGAAGCCGAAAGTCGAGCTCGGGCCTTCGCACAGGGTAGCATGGACCAGTGACGTCCAGCATGGTGTCAGGTATTATCCTATCTATAATGGACATGACAAGTCTCGCTCAGACAGGATATCGACTCTTTTCAAAGGCGATGCCGAGCAGGAAAGAGACCTTGTCGACGCATATTCTGAGATCGTCGAGGACTTCAGGCCCGATGTGATCCAGATCTTCGGATCGGAGCATTCGTATGGACTGGTCGCAGAAAGGACGAGGATACCTGTCGTGCTCCATGTCCAGGGCATCATGAACCCGTATTTCAAGGCGTTCCTCCCTCCTGGAGTCAGCTGGAGAGACTACATAATGACTCCTTTCAAGCCTTCCCGCATGCTTCATAAGGTGTATATCAAGAAGAAGTGGGAAAGGGCCTGCGTGAGAGAAAGAAGGATACTCAAGGCAATCACATATTACCTCGGACGTACAGAATGGGACCACAAGGAAATCAGCGCAGTGAACCCTGAGGCGCGTTTCTTCTATGGCGGAGAGATCCTAAGGCAGCCGTTCTACGATGCTGAGATAGACCAGATCAGCAGCATCCCGTCGACCCTCAAGCTGGTGACGACCATCTCGGAACCGACCTATAAAGGCTTCGACCTTGTGCTCCGTGCAGGTCTCATCCTCAAGAAAGAATATGGACTTGATTTCGAATGGCGTGTCTATGGCAACGTCGATCCGACCTTCTTCGAGAAGATCACCGGCATCACCGTCGAACAGGCCGGCATCACCATGTCGGGCGTGGCGGATGCGGACGAACTGGTACTGGCCATCAGCCGTGCTTCCATGTACGTACACCCGTCATATATCGACAACAGCCCTAACAGCGTATGCGAGGCCCAGCTTCTCGGTGCAGCGGTCGTAGCGACTAATGTCGGAGGTGTGTCAAGCCTTATCGAAGACGGCGAGACCGGTTTCCTCGTGAGAAAGGGAAATGCCGACGAGATAGCTGAGCGAATCGTCGCGATGTACAGGAACAAGGCCCTCCTCCGCAAGGTCGGACACCAGGCGAGGGCGATGTCGCTGGTGCGTCATGACAGAGATGCGATCACTGCCGACCTTATCAGATGCTACAAGCAGATAATCGATGAAAACCGATAATACCCGAATCGTCAGGAATACTTTGATAATCTACATAAGGATGGTCTTCATCATCCTTATCGGAATTCTGTGTACAAGGTATGTCCTGGCGGCTCTTGGCAAATCGGACTACGGACTCTACAATGTCGTCGGCGGTCTTATCGCCATGCTGGGATTCCTCAGCACCGCGATGAGCACCACTACCCGTCGCTTCATCAACGTCGAGATGGGCAAGCCGGACGGCAACCCGAACAGAATCTTCAACATATGCCTTTCCGTCCACATCGGACTCGCGGCGGTCATACTCCTGTTCGCAGAGACCATAGGCATGTTCTATATCCACCATTGGCTGAACGTCGACCCTGACAAGCTGGGGGATGCGGTCTTTGTCTTCCAGATATCGACAATCTCTGCCTGCCTGAGCATCATCAACCTTCCTTACCAGAGCCTGATGGAATCGTTCGAGAAGTTCTTCCAGACTTCGTTGATCGACATCGTCTCCAACGTCTTCCGTCTGGTGATGGTCATCTTCCTGCTCGGCTACAGGGGCAACGGGCTGCGCCTGTATGCGGTGATCATGGTAGCGATGACATTCCTGTCCATGGTACTTTACCACCTGTACTGCTCCCGCCATTGGCCATCGATAATCCGCTGGAGCCCGCAGAAAGGGAGACAGACCTATCGTGAAGTCATCAGTTTCAACAACTATACTGCACTTTCGGCTGCGGCGTATATCGCCCGCACACAGGGAAGTACCTTGCTGGTGAATTACTTTTTCGGAACAATCGTCAATTCTGCGCTGGCGGTGGCATACCAGCTGGAACAGTTCTCGGTCACATCCGTCAACAGGATCACCAACGCGGCTGCGCCTCAGATTACCAGGAACTACAGCGGCGGCAATACTGACAGGTCACTTGACCTTGTCTATAAGACATCCCGATTCATGGCGTTGCTGATGACCGTGATAGTCTTCTGTGCCTATGTGGAGATAGATTTCCTCCTGGGGCTCTGGCTCAAGGATGTCCCGGAAGGCGCGGTTACTTTCACCAGGTGGACGCTTCTGAGCGCGCTTGTGCGTTCCTTCATGGGAGGCACCCAGACATTGGAACAGGCGACAGGAAAGATCAAGTGGTTCCAGATATGGAACAGTGCCATGTCCCTGGCCTGCCTGCCGCTCGGTTTCGTGGCATATAAGCTTGGCGCTCCGGTAGTTACTGTCATCCAGCTCTATATCGCGTATGCGATCCTGTATAGACTTGTGGAATTCTGGCTGCTTCGCCGTCTGATCGGTTTCGATGTGTGGGATTATTTCTCCAAATCATACATAAGACCGTTGGCCATTGTGGCGATAATGGCAGTTTTTCTACTTTTTTACAATACTTTTGTCCCACACGATATGTCTATGGCAGGACATTTGTTGGGAATATTCATTACTTTTGCTGTCGTATCAGTCCTGACTTTCTTTGTCGGGATGTACGCTTCAGAACGCAATTCGGTCAAGAACCTAATGTTTAACAAATAAGATTAAGAAAATGAAAAAGATCTTTGCAACCATCCTCGCAGCATCAATGATGCTCGTAGGTGCAAATGCATTCGCTCAGATCAGCGTAGGCGCTGGTTACGTGAATTCTACTTCGACAAACAAGGTCGGTGACAGCAAGTCAAGCGGTGACTCAAACGGCTTCTATCTTGGAGCATCATACAACATCGGCATTTCAGGCGGTCTCGGTCTCGCACCAGGTCTCTACTATGAGTTCCTTGGCAATTCAGGTAAGGGCAGCTATTGGTCTGGATCGACAACTGAACACTATGTGAATGTTCCTGTGATGGTGAACTACGGTCTCGAGCTCATGCCGGACTGCACACTTTTCTTCTATGCAGGTCCTACACTTTCATGTGGCGTGGCTTCTACTACCCAGGCAAAGGTCGGTGGAGACAAGGTCTCTGTAGGCGCTAAGGTAAACAACTATGACAACGATAATTACGGTCGCTTCGACGTAATGCTCGGCGGTGGTGTGGGCTTCAACATCAACAGCTTCCAGGTGAAGGTCGGCTACAATGCAGGTATGCTTGACCGCAATGCATCTGATGCAGTCAAGATGCACAGAAGTGAGGTTCACCTCGGCCTTGGCTGGATGTTCTAGTCTGAAGTCTTAAAAAGGTTTTATAAAGGGCTGGCCAGGAGGTCAGCCCTTTTTCATGCCCGAAAATCCCCTTTTCACCTTTATAATGGGTGATAAATTGGACAATAGTTTGCCTATTGCGAGATAATTGCTAAATTTGTAGCTTATTAGGTGAAAGGGCAGATCGAGCCCGCTAACAGAAAGTAAAAAATGGCATTGACAGATATAATCAAGAAAGTCTTCGGTTCAAAGGCCGACAGGGACATGAAGGAGGTAAAGCCCGTCCTTCAGAAGATCCTTGCGTCCTATGGAGAGATAGACAGACTCTCGAACGACGAGCTTCGTGCCCATTCTGAGGCGCTGAAAGCGAAGATCCGCGAGAAGATCGCACCGTTTGAGAAGAGAAGCGAGGAGATCAAGGCTGAGCTTGAGAAGGATATCCCTGTAAGCGAGAAGGAAAAGCTTGCTACAGAGGCCGACAAACTTGTAAAGGACGAGGACGACGCTATCGAGGAAGTCCTCAATGAGATACTCCCGGAGGCATTTGCAATCATGAAGTCTACCGCCCGCAGGTTCTCTCAGAACTCTGAGATCGAGGTGGAAGCTTCAGATTTCGACCGTGACCTCAGCACAAACCGTGATTTCGTACGTATTGAGAACCGTGATGGCAAGGACATCGCCATCTGGCAGAACCACTGGATCGCCGGTGGCAACGAGGTTACCTGGGATATGGTCCACTACGACGTCCAGCTCATAGGTGGTACTATTCTCCACCAGGGCAAGATCGCCGAGATGGCAACAGGTGAGGGTAAGACTCTCGTAGCTACCCTTCCGGTCTTCCTCAACGCACTCGCAGGCAAGGGTGTCCATGTAGTCACAGTGAACGACTACCTCTCTAAGCGAGACAGCGAGTGGATGGGTCCTCTCTACATGTTCCACGGTCTTTCTGTGGACTGCATCGACAAGCATCAGCCAAACAGCGACGCACGTAGAAGAGCGTACAACTGCGATATCACATTCGGTACCAACAACGAGTTCGGTTTCGACTACCTTCGCGACAACATGGCGATGAACATGGCGGACCTCGTGCAGAGGAAGCACCATTTCGCAATCGTCGATGAGGTCGACTCAGTGCTCATCGATGACGCTAGAACTCCTCTCATCATCTCAGGTCCTGTCGCAAAGTCAAGCGCAGACGAGCAGTTCATGGAGTTCCGTCCATATGTGGAGCGTCTCTACAACCTCCAGAGGTCATTCGTGACATCTACACTCAACGATGCCAAGAAGGCAATCGCTGCAGGTGATGAGGCAGAGGGTGGAAAGCTCCTCCTCCGTTGCCACAAGGGACTCCCTAAGTATCAGCCGCTTATCAAGTATCTCTCAGAGCCTGGCATCAAGCAGCTTCTCCAGAAGACAGAGAACTACTATCTCCAGGACAACGAGCGTGAGATGCCTGTAGTCACCGATCCGCTCTACTTCGTAATCAACGAGCAGCAGCATTCTGTGGACATGACCGACAAGGGTCATGAGCTCCTCGCGAAGAGCGTGAACGACGATAACTTCTTCGTGCTCCCTGACGTAGGTTCCCAGATCGCAACTATCGAGAACTCAGGCGAGACTCTCGAGGAAAAGCAGGCAAAGAAGGATGCACTCATGGAGGAATTCTCAGTGAAGAGCGAGAGAGTCCATACCATGATCCAGCTCCTCAAGGCATATGCGATGTTCCAGAAGGACATCGACTACATCATCGTGGAAGGCAAGGTCAAGATCGTGGACGAGCAGACCGGCCGTGTTATGGAGGGAAGACGTTGGAGCGACGGTCTCCACCAGGCTGTCGAGGCCAAGGAGAACGTAAAGGTCGAGGATCCTACCCAGACCTTCGCGACGATTACTCTCCAGAACTATTTCCGTATGTACCACAAGCTTTCAGGTATGACCGGTACCGCTGAGACAGAGGCGGGCGAGTTCTGGTCAATCTACAAGCTCGACGTGGTAGTCATCCCGACAAACAGACCTGTCATCAGAAAGGACGAGCAGGACCTTATATATAAGACAAAGAGAGCAAAGTACAACGCTGTCATCAAGCGTGTGTCTGAACTCCGTGCGCAGGGCCGTCCAGTCCTCGTCGGTACAACTGATGTCGAGACATCAGAGCTCCTTCTCCGTATGATGGAGAGAGCAGGTATCCGTGATGCACAGCTCCTCAACGCAAAGCAGCACGCCCGTGAGGCCGAGATCGTTGCAAGAGCAGGTCAGTCAAGCACAGTCACCATCGCCACCAACATGGCCGGCCGTGGTACCGATATCAAGCTTTCACCAGAGGTGAAGGCAGCAGGAGGTCTTGCCATCATCGGAACGGAGAGACATGATTCCCGTCGAGTTGACCGTCAGCTCAGAGGTCGTGCCGGACGTCAGGGTGACCCAGGCTCTTCAACCTTCTATATCTCTCTCGAGGACAAGCTCATGCGACTCTTCGGTTCAGAGAAGATCGCTGCGGTAGTCGACAAGCTCGGTATGACCGAGGATGACGCTCTCGAGAGCTCAATGCTTTCAAGCAGCATCGAGAAGGCTCAGCGCAAGGTGGAGGAGAACAACTTCGGTATCCGTAAGAGACTCCTTGAGTACGACGACGTGATGAACTACCAGAGAGAGGCCGTGTACGCAAGACGCCACAACGCCATCTCAGGTGAGAGAATCGAGATCGACGTGATGAACATGATGGTCGATACAGCTGCGATCTATGCTGAAAGAGCAGAAGGAATGCAGTTCGATGAGTTCTCGGAGTATCTGATGGCTCAGCTCTCTATCGATCCAGGCATGGACGAGGCAACTTACAGCAAGCTTAACCAGAAAGATCTTACAAAGAAGATATTCGAGCAGATGGAGGCGGTATACAACCGTCGTATGGAGAACCTCGTAGCCAAGACTTATCCTGTCATCAAGGAAGTCTACGAGACAAGAGGCTCAATGTTCGAGAACATCGCAGTCCCTATCTCAGACGGCCGCAAGGCACTCAATCTCCCTATCAACCTCAAGAAGGCATATGAGAGCGAAGGAAAGGAACTTGCAAAGATGCTCAGCAAGACTATCATTCTCTGGCAGATCGATGAGCATTGGAAGCAGCACCTCCGTGACATGGACGACCTCAAGCAGAGTGTCCAGAACGCTTCTTACGAGCAGAAGGATCCTCTCGTAGTGTACAAGCTTGAGAGCTACAACCTCTTCTCTACGATGCTCGAGGCACTCAACAAGGATGTCCTTTCATTCCTCCTCAGAGCTGTGCTCAACATCAGGGAGAGTGCGCCGGTAAGGCCTTCGCAGCCTACACAGACCGACATGAGCAGGCTGCAGACAAGACGTGACCTCTCTACGAACGGCGAGCAGCAGGCAAAGGCTCCTATCCATGTGGACAAGAGAATCGGTCGCAATGACCCATGCCCTTGCGGCAGCGGCCTCAAGTACAAGAACTGTCACGGTAAGAACGCTTAATTTAACTGATAATTACAAAGAATAGATATGGCAAAAGGACTTGAACCTGCTGTGAATGTAAACGAGGTCAGCAGGATTTCTTCAGGAACAGTGATAAAGGGAGAGATCAATTCTCCAAACGATATCAGGATCGACGGATCCTTCGAGGGCAAGATTACCTCAAAGGGCAGAGTCGTAGTGGGTGAGAGAGCTGTCATCAGCGGTGACATCATCTGCGACAACGTAGATTTCTGGGGAAGAATGACTGGCAGCCTTTACGTAAAGGATACACTTTCCCTCAAGGAAGGTTGCAAGGTCAACGGTGATCTTCACATCAAGAGACTTGTCGTTGAGCTCGGCGCTCAGTTCAACGGAAACTGCAAGATGCTTGCAGACGGCGAGTTTGACAAGATCGCAGGAAACGTAACCAGTGAAAAATCTACTACTCCTGTAAAGCCTGTTTCAGCAGGAACCCAGGTCGAAGCCTAACCAAAACAGAAAGTAATAAAACTTAAAAAACTATAAACAATTTTAACTCTAATTTAATTATTATGAAAAAAGTATTCTTTTCAGTGCTTGCTGCTCTTGTTTTCGCAGGCATGGCATCTGCTCAGGAGAGCAACACCCCTGTACTTACAGGCGAAAAGTTCATTGACCACACATTCGTTGGCGTGAACGCCGGTGTCAACACTCTTTTCGCTCGCGAGAAGGATATTCCAAATCAGCAGAACAAGGCCTCTTTCCTTCTTGATGTATACGCTGGAAAGTGGTTCACCCCATCTATCGCAACCAGAATCGGCTTCCAGAAGCTCAATGTGAACGAGACATTCCCATCAGACTTCTTCAGCCATACTTTCATGCCAGCTAAGGACAACGATGGCAACTACCATTTCGGTGGCGCATATATGCATGGTGATATCATGTGGAGCCTCATCAACGGTATCTGGGGATACAATGAGGACCGCAAGTTTGATGTAATCCCTTACGGCCACGTTGGTTGGATGCGTCTCTACGACCCAGATCAGAAGGGCGCTTTCTTCAATGGCAATGAGAAGGGTTACCATGACGACGAGTTCGCAGCAGGCCCTGGTATCATGTTCACATATAGAGCAACCAAGAGACTTTCAGTAGTCCTCGACGTAAAGGATGTCATCCTCTCAGGTCGTTTCCACGATTATAGGAACGCAGGTATCGTAAACAACCTTACCGCAGGTCTCGGTCTCCAGTGGGGTATCGGCGCTACAACATGGAAGTACGCTGAGAAGTGTGTTGACAACTCAGGTGCTCTCGCAGACGCTCTCGCAGCTCTCGCAGCAGCTCAGCAGGCTCTCGACAAGGCTAACGCAGACAAGGACGCTCTTGCTAAGGCTCTCGAGGAGTGCCAGAACTCAATCCCAGAGCCAGAGGAGGATGTAGTTTACATCAAGACAAACCTCGGTGTAACTCCAATCACACTCTACTACGACATCAACTCTACAGTTCTTAACGCAACTGAGCTCCGTCACCTCGACGACTACATGAACGATATCCTCAGCAAGGATGCAGATCGTATCTTCTACCTCACAGGTTCAGCCGATAGCGGTACCGGTACACTCGAGATCAACCAGAGACTCGTAAAGGGCCGTTCAGAGGGTGTCAAGAAGATCATGATGGAGAAGTACAACGTCAAGGAGTCTAACATCATCCTCAAGGAGGGTAAGATCACCGATGAGAACAGCGATCCTAGATTCGACCGTTCAACAATCATCGAGCACTAGTAGATTATTCACTTACAAGTGCCGGTTTTTAAGCCGGCACTTGTTTTTTTAATTAATATTATGCATATTGCAGTTGATTTCGACGGAACCATCGTCGAGCACAGATACCCACATATCGGCAAGGAGATTCCTTTTGCAGTAGTGACACTCAAGACTTTGGCTAAAGAGGGCCATAAACTTGTGCTTTGGACAGTACGTGAAGGCGAGCTTCTTGATGAAGCGGTGGAGTGGTGCAGGGAGCGTGGCCTCGAATTCTTTGCAATAAACAGAGACTATCCTGACGCTTCGTCGGAACCTACTGATGGTGGCCGCAAGCTCAGAGTCGATATGTTTATCGACGACCGCAATGTCGGAGGAATACCGGATTGGGGTGCCATCTACGAAGTGATCCATAACAGGATTACATTCGCAGAATACTATCAGAGCCTTCTGAACCAGGAACCAGAGAAGAAAGGTTTCTGGGCAAGGCTTACAGGAGGAAAATAGACCTCGTCAACTAGCCAGATATCCTATGATTTCAAGTCGTAACTGATTGGAAGTCATAGTTTTATGTATTTGGCCAGGAGCTAAACTCTTGTCATTCAGCCAAATGAAGAAAGTAATAACGTACGGAACGTTCGACCTCCTGCACGAAGGTCATCTCAATATCCTTCGTCGCGCAAAGGCCCTGGGGGACTATCTTATCGTCGGAGTCACAACCCCCAAGTGGGACCACGAGAGAGGCAAGCTGAACGTCCATGATTCCCTTGAGGAACGCATCTCTGCCGTTCAGGCAACCGGATATGCCGACGAGATCATAACCGAAGACTACGCTGGCCAGAAGATAGACGACATTGTAAAGTACAATGTCGATATTTTCGTACTCGGCTCCGACTGGGAGGGCAAGTGCGACTACCTCAAGGAGTACTGCGAGGTGGTCTATCTCCCTAGGACTGAGGGGATAAGCTCGACGATGTTGAGGGAGAAGTTGGAGGAGAAGTAGGGAAATCCATATCTGTTTCCTGGGTATATGAAGATAAGTATCATTATTCCCGTATACAACGTAGAGCAGTATGTCGTTCAGTGCCTGCAGTCAGTCACTGACCAGACATGGAAGGATGGCGAAATTGAGTGCATAGTTGTTGATGACTGCGGAACAGATCGTAGCATGGCACTTGTTGAGGAGTTTCTCTCTTCATATTCTGGACGAATCGACTTTAAAGTCGTTAGACATGAGATGAACAGGGGAATCTCGGCTGCAAGGAATTCGGGGATGGATATTGCCACAGGTGATTACTTGACTTTTATCGATAGTGATGACTTTTTCTATCCAGATGCCTTGGAATCATATACATTACCTATAAAAAATAGGTATTATGATGTTGTAATGGCTCCTTTTAATGACTCTAGACCTTATCTTGTGGATGAGACTAAAAATGGGGAGTTTTTTAGTGGGCAAGAAATCTTAAGTAATTTCTGTGATGCAATAATATCTGAAGTATATAATGATGGTTGGTATTGTGTCGCTTGGAATAAGTTGTATCGTAGTGCCTTTATAAGACAGAAAAGATTGAAATTTATAGAGGGTCTGCTATATGAAGATGTACCGTGGAATTTTATTTCATTGTTTGAGTGTAATAGCGTATTTGCTATATCTACCCCCGTCCTTTATTATAGAATAAGGAGCAATTCAATAATGACTGGGACATCTATTGAAAAGCGTGTAGTTAATTCAATATTTGGTCACAATGCTATTTATGACTATTGTGTTGTAAATCATATAGAGAATAGTGTAAACGTCTGGCGTTTTTTTTTGAAGAGAAATAATTTGCTTTTGAATATCATTTCAGAAGCAGACCCGGTAATTAAAAAGTCTCTTTTCTATCAAATTTTGAAAGACAATCACTGTGATCCGTTATTTGGAATCCGAAATAAAATAGTTTCTGTTTTTTTTCTAATATCGCATATGTATATTTATCTGCCTAAACCTCTGTCCTATTATTATTGGGTTTTATATCAATATTGTAAAAGATTAAGTTATTGCTTGACATAATTGACCTTTTCAAATTGTTTATATGGGAACTCCTCTCGTTTCAATTATCGTACCTTGCTATAATCAAGGTCTTTATATAGCAGAAACACTCAATTCTGTTTTGCAGCAGTGCTTTCTGGATTGGGAGTGTGTTATTATGGATGATGGATCTACTGACAACTCAGCAGAGATAATACAATCCTTCTGCGATAAGGATTCCAGATTCGTCTATTTTAAACAGAATAATTCGGGAGTTTGTATTACGAGAAATAATGCGATTAAACATTCTCGTGGTAAGTATATCCTTCCCTTAGATGCGGATGATATAATAGAACCGGATTACCTTGAGATGGCAGTGAATGTTTTCGAAAATAAAACTGATGTTAAAGTTGTTAATTGTTTAGCAGATCAGTTCGGTGAACATTGCGGTTCCTGGTTTCTGCCGGAGTATTCTTTCAATGAATTACTTTGGAATAACACATTGATATGTGCATCAATGTTTAGAAGGTCAGATTTTGATAAAACAATCGGGTATAACCCAAATATGGAGATGGGTTGTGAGGATTGGGACTTTTGGTTGTCACTTTTAGGACCAAATGATGTTGTTTATAGAATTGGGGAAGTGTTATTTCATTATCGAGTCAGACTCGTTTCACGCTCTACTGATGCTGCTAAAGCTCATAAGTTGATTTATAGGCAGATTGTCAGAAATCATATGGATTACTATGAGGAATACATTGACAATCTAATACCTATGAGGAATCAGTTATATTGGGCAAATGTATGGAAGGATAGTTACTATAGACATTCATTAGCGAGGTTTAAAGACTGGTTATTTAATTTAAAGTCCGCAATAACAAAGCATTAGATTATGATAAGTGTTGATAATAGGGTGTTGATTAGCGTCATTGTTCCAAATTTTAATCATGCAAAGTATCTTGATCAGAGGCTTACCAGTATATTGAATCAAACATACACTAATATTGAGGTGATAATTCTAGACGATCATAGTAATGATAATAGCCTTGAAGTCATAGAACCCTATTTAAAAGATGAAAGGATTGTTAGTCTTGTAGTTAATGACAAAAATACAGCGAATACCTTCCAACAGTGGAAACGAGGCTTATCTATGGCAAAAGGCGAGG
Organism: Candidatus Cryptobacteroides sp.; assembly: GCA_045599665.1. GTDB lineage: Bacteria > Bacteroidota > Bacteroidia > Bacteroidales > UBA932 > Cryptobacteroides. The sequence goes on along the minus strand of JAZRWK010000042.1, from coordinate 138,325 downwards.
TCGTATGGATTGCAGAAAGTGACGATTTTTGCCAACCGAAGATGCTTGAAGAGTTAGTTAAAGCGTATCAGCATTGCGCAGGAACGGTTCTGGCTTATACAACACCTACGTTAGTTGATGAGAATGGAATTCAAATGTCATGGTATAAAACATTCAGGAATAAGTATATGTCCGGGAAGCAATACTTGAAACATTATCTGACACTTGGAAATTATGTGAGAAATGCGAGTTGTGCGATATTCAATAAAGAGGCAGCTCTAAGTATTAAAGATGATTATGTGGATTTTGCAGGTGCAGGCGATTATCTTTTTTGGGCTCGATTGGTGACAAAGGGTAGAGTTGCAATTGTAAATAAAAATATGAGCTATTTTCGTCGTCATTCTGGAGTGGTTACAGATAAGAGAGATGCAGATGGCTCGAATTTTCTGGCAGAAGAAAAAATATTGTCAATAATATCGGAATATGTAAGGATATCACAATTCCGTAGGAAACTAATTTTCGCTCATCATTGTAAGAGAATAGAATGGACTTCTTTTAATAATGATGAAATTAGAAAGCAGGTAGAAAGTATATGGGAGTATGATACTCATACTGATTTCATATCTAGATGTATATGGCGATTTGCTAATAGTATGAGAACTCGGTATAATGTGTTTATATAAAAGAGATTCGTATTTAATAAGATGTATAAAGTCAGTGTAATTATCCCTATATATAATGTTGAGAAGTATATTGAGCGTTGTGTAAGGAGCTTGATGGAACAGACCCTTGACGAAGTGCAGTATATTTTTGTCAATGATGCTACGCCTGACGCCAGCATGTCTGTATTACAGAACACGTTGTCTGATTATCCTAAAAGATTGCCTGACGTTCTTGTGTTAGAACATGACGGTAATAAAGGATTACCTACAGCGAGGATGACTGGGCTTGCCATGGCGAAGGGGGATTACATAATTCATTGTGACAGCGATGACTATGTTGATCCCAATATGTATGGGGTTATGTACGAGAAGGCAGTGGCTGACGATCTTGATATAGTTGCTTCTGGTTATTATGAAGGATCTGGTGGTGATTGGCATGTGCATATGGCTCATGGACGGAGCATGGATATGGTTACTAATTTATTGGAACTAAGGTGCTCTGTTTGGAATAAGATGATTAGACGAACTCTCGCTAAAAGAAGTGCTGTGGTGTCTCCTAAAAAAAATATGGGGGAGGATCTTGCACTTATGGTGCAGTATGCAGTCAATGCGGATAGATATGACTATATAGATATCCCATTGTATTACTATGATAGGCATTCATCCTCTATACTGGGGAATCGTACTCCAGAAGCCTTACTTGATAGGCAATCGCAACTCGTAGATAATGTTAATATAGCGATTGATGCTATATCTGAATCAGGTGCTTATGAAAAATACGAGGATCAAATTCTTCATGTATATGTTTATGTGAAGAATTACATCCTTCCTGCCTTACCATATACAAAATCATATCACCTGTGGAAGAACACTTATAAATGTGCCAATTCAAAAGTTTTACTTTCCAAAATGTTTACATTACGGGAAAAGTTGAATTTTACCCTTACATATTTTGGACTGTACCCTGTTTATTATAAATTGATTCATAAGAATGCCTAGGCCAATTCTTGTCATTATATCATCCTTTCGTTGGGGTGGCATAAACGTCGCTCTTCAGAGTTTGCTGAAACATATCGATCCTAACGAGATCAAGGTCGATGTGTTCGTGATGGTGCATTCAGGTAACTACGAGAACCAGTTTGAGAACTGTGCTATCTTGCCGAAGAATTACTTTGTAGACGCGCTGATCGACCACGCTAGGTTGAAGTCAGGCGTCACCAAGATGGTCAGCGGAGCGATGAAAGTCATGAACCGACTGACAAAGGATCGTTTCCAACACTGGTTGTTCAAGATGGTCGGAAACAGACTTGCTAAGGCTAAAGACTATGATGCGGTGATTGGATGGCACGAGGGTGTCCCGACGACTTTCGTCTCTCATATCAAGCATAGGAACAAGATCGCTTGGATTCATTGTGACTACGCTAACTATGACAGCACGCCTCGTGAAAGATGGATTTATGAGAAGATCAATACGGTTGTCTGCGTTTCTAAGTATTGCAGAGGCACATTCCTGTCGATTTTCCCTGAAATGGAATCGAAAGTTAAAGCTATATATAACATCCTTGATGTCGACGGAATAAAAGCCAAAGCCGAGGCCGGCAATGCAGAGGACATGGTCAAAGGCGACTTCACGATAGTGTCAGTTGGACGAGTGTCTCCGGTGAAGCAGTTCTGCCGGATACCAGAGATTGCTAAGAAGGTTTATGATGCAGGTTGCAGCTTCAAGTGGTATATCGTAGGGCCAACGTACCCTGGCGCAGAGTATGACACTCTTCAGGCAAATCTCGATAAGTATGGTATGAGGGAGCATGTAATTCTTCTTGGAGGTAGGGATAATCCGTACCCATATATCGCTAAGGCAGACCTATTAGTCAGCACTTCTCTCTCCGAGAGCTGGGGATATACTATCAACGAGGCTAAAGTGCTAGGCGTACCGGCTGTAAGTACAGACTGGGGGGCTGCGAAGGAGTCCATCGAAGATGGAAAGGATGGACTTATTCGGGATATTTCTATGATTGATAATGCGATAGTACAGATAATAGAAGATAGAGTTATCTCTGAAATTGATTATCAATCGTGCATCTCTGTCGTAAAAAGGAATCAGTTAAGCATTAGATCCATAGCTCAATTGATCGAGAACCCAAGTATATGAAAGATCCGCTAGTTTCTTTTTTAAGAGGATGTGCGATCTTAATGGTCCTAATGGTCCATTCAAGGTGGCATTTCGAATTGTCAACAATCCCATCGTTGTTTCTCAAGTTTGGACAGATGGGTTGTCAGATATTCTTCGTTTTATCTTCCTATTGCCTTTGTATATCATACAGACAAAGTGGGATAACTGATAGAGTCCTTTTTTATAAGAAACGTTTTTTATCAATTGCACCTGGCTATTGGCTGACAATGGTATTAAACATTTGTGCATACTTTATAGTTGGTCTGATCACATCTGAAGAACTGATGCCTATCAATACTAGACTTGGTGACATTGCTATCAATACGTTTTTGTTACAGGGCACAATGTCTTCTCTTCAGATAAAAAATTTCGTTGTGTATGGAGGGTGGTTTGTAGGTGTCCTAGTTTTGTTTTACGTGTTATTCCCTTTGTTGTATTCTGTATACTTTAATGCTAATACATTGTGGAAACGTATCAGGGTTGTAGCGTTCCCTGTTATTACATTCCTTCTATGTTTGACTATACTTATTCTAACATCAGACCCAAACGGGGACATTTATGTCATTAACTCAAGTAGTAGGTATTTCAGTTTTTTCAATCAACTTCCTGCGTTCGTTATGGGAATCCCATTATATGAGTTGTCCCAAGGTCGTAGACGCGTGAGAAGAAAATATTGGGCTACTGTCGTTCTGATTGTCTCGTTAATGGCTACACTTCTTTCTTTCTACTTGCCATTCTGGTATCCTTTCAGAATAGGGTATATATTAAGCCCTTTTGCAATGGCAGTGTTCGCATCTGCGATGTACTTTTTTTTGTCATTTTATTATTCGAATTTCTCTACAAAACGATTTGCCCGAATAATTGAGCAGCTGGGCACGAATAGTTATGGCATATATCTAAGTCATTTTTGGGTTATGATTGGCGGAGTTCAAGTTCTAGCTTATCTTGTACCTTGTATTGTCAGAGAATCTTCGTCTGAAGTATTTTATTATTTATTGTTACCAGCAACCATCACTATATCTTGTATCCTCGGGTGCCAGTATCAAAAATTGATTGGTATAGTAAGAGGACTATTGCAGAAATTGTTATTTCTTAAGAGCTAGACTTGAATATGGGAGACTCATTAAAAAATAAAGCAGTAAATGGAGTAATCTGGAGCGCAATCAGTCGATTCTCAGTTCAGGGTCTTGCTTTTATCTTTAATATGATAATAGCAAGACAACTTATGCCTGAGGCATATGGTGTTATTGCTATGTTGAATATTTTCATATCTCTGTCGGGGACTTTCATTGACAGTGGATTTGGAAATGCTTTGATGAGAAAAAAAGATCGAACCGAAACAGATATCAATACTGTATATCATTTTAATATGATAGTTTCAGTTATTTGTTACTTGGTTCTTTTCCTTGCCTCGCCTGCGATAGCGAGATTCTACAATATGCCATTGTTGGAAAAAGTGACGAAAGTAATCGGTATTACTCTCATTTTTAACGCAATAGGTACAATGCAGAGTACGCTGCTTACAATTCGCATTGATTTTAAAACTAAGACAAAGATTGCGTTGATAAGTTCAATATCAACTGGTTTAGTTGGTATTTTCTTAGTTTATTTAGGTCTTGGAGTCTGGGCCCTCGTGCTTCAGCAATTATTCAGTTCAATAGTCGGTTGTATAATGAATTGTGTTTATGTCCGTTGGTCCCCTAAACTGGAATTTTCCTGGGCTTCATTCCGTGAGTTATTCTCATATGGATCAAAGATTTTGATGTCTGGTTTCCTGGGTTCAATTTTCGGGAACTTATCTGATATTGTTGTCGGTAAGGTATATACACCGACTGATTTAGGTGAATATTCAAAATCTGGATCTTTGGCTGGCTTCCCTGCTAATAATATTACAGGAGTATTGATGAGCGTCACTTTCCCTGTTCTTACAACAATACAAGATCAACCAGAAAGGCTAGAGAGGTATTATCGAAAGATTATTAATTTGTCTGCGTATGTTGTTTTTCCAGTTATGATTGGGATTGCTGCGGTAGCTGATCCTTTGGTGAGAATCTTATTAACGGATAAGTGGGCAGGTATTATTTTTCTTCTGCAGATTACATGTTTTGATGCTATGTGGTCACCAGTACATGCAGTAAATCTGAATCTTCTTCAAGTTCTTGGCCGCTCAGATTATTTCCTAAAGATTGAAATCATAAAGAAGGTCATCAGTTTAATTATTCTTGCTGTCACAGTGCCTCTTGGAATCGTTGCGATGTGCTATGGTAAGGTTGTTGGATCATTGATTGGTTTGTTGATTAATACATATTATACAAAAAAGTTAATCGGTTATGGTTTTTCGGCGCAATTGAAAGGTATGTTCCATATATTGGTCAATTCGTTGATAATGGGGACTATAGCTTTTATCGTTGTTCAGAGCTTCGATAATAACTGGGTGAGACTTATAGCAGGATCTTTCGCAGGTGCGACATATTATCTATTAGTTTCGATGATTTTGAGGTTCGATGAGTTGGAGGATCTTTTAATCATTGCAAAAGAACAATTACATCTAAAAGAGGCGTGATGTCAGATTGTTCTTTGAAAGAAGTTATTTAGATGGTGAAATTAGCATTTTACATAAATGGGTATGTTCCTAGCCCGAAATTCCATTGTTCGTCTTTGGTGAAAGGCAATCCAGGATTGGGAGGGACTGAGTACATGGTTCTTTTGATTTCTTATCTTTTACAAAATAGGGATAACGGTATCGATGTGACAATGTTCTCGACTTTATCTTCAGAGATTCCTGGGATTTTGAATGTTGAGCAAGTACGTGATTTTAGGAGTACTATTAAGCGTGCAAATGAAGAATCAATAGATTATTTGGTTTTTTGCCATGACTCGCAATTGATAGCTGATGGGAGTCTTGACATAACTTCGGATACAACAAAACTGATTCCATGGTGCCATAATTTCGTGAATTGGGCAGAACTTGATTACTACAATAGTCTCAAAAGTATATGGAAGATAGTAAATGTTGGTAAGGAACAAAACGACTTGTACATCGACCACCCTATTATTAAAAAGTCAGAGTATATCTATAATTGCATTGCATTAGATAAAGAAGCACAGTTAGTGCCAAATAGTGAGAGAAAAAACATTGTCACTTATATGGGGTGTGTATGGCCAAGGAAAGGATTTCATTGGCTTGCGGAGGCATGGCCCGAGGTGAAGTCGGAAGTTCAAGATGCTGAGCTGTACATCATCGGGTCTTCAAAGTTATATGGATGGGATACAGAATTAGGAAGATATGGACTGGCCTCTTCTGAATATGAGGAATCCTTCATGCATTTTCTAGAAAAAGACGGTCAGTTGTCTCCTGAGATTCACATTATGGGCGTCCTTGGAGAAGAAAAAAATGATATCTTAAAATTAACTAAAGTAGGAGTTCCGAATCCAACAGGAAATACAGAAACATTTTGTATAACTGCTGTTGAAATGCAGAGCCAAGGGGCTAGAGTTGTGATGGGTAAATGTCCTGGAGCCCTTGAAACTGTTGTTGACGGCTGTGTGATTTCTCATAAACGACAATTAGCAGGGAAAATTGTCGATATGCTGAAGAGTCAAGAGAATAATCATGACAAAGCGATGGCATATTTTCTTGATAAATTTAGTATAGATTCTGTGATTTGTGCTTGGGAGAATCTATTTGCAGATAAATGTGTTGCAGTAGCAAAAATGTCTAATTTATCATATAGATTCAAGTGGTTGAAATATGTTTTGGGGCTCATAAAGGACAAAGTTGTTTTCCTTTCGTGTGTACCTACCATTGAGCGCATTTTGCTGATTGTAGAAAGGAAATTTGGTGGTGAAAGAGCAAAATATCAGTATATCTCAAATCGTTAGTTAGATGCCAAAGGTCAGTGTTATTATTCCTGTCTATAAGGCGGAAACGACAATTGAGAGGTGTGCTGTCAAATTGTTTGAGCAAACACTTGAGGATATCGAGTATATTTTTATCGATGATTGTAGCCCTGATAAATCGATGCAGATACTTGACATTGTTATGTCGAGGTACCCAGAACGTATCAAACAATCGCAGATTGTGCATATGCCTGTCAATTCTGGCGTAGCAAAAGTTCGTAATAAGGGTATGTCCCTCGCGAAGGGAGACTTTATTATTCATTGTGATAGTGATGATTGGCCTGAATCTGACATGTATGAAAGAATGTATAAATCTGCAGTCAGAGGTGGTCATGATGTCGTGGTATCTAGTTACATTTTTGAAATTAATGGTAAGAGTTTCGATTGGACACAAGGAGATGAGAAAACTGATCCAATATCTGCTTTACTAAATAATGAATTGTCTTCTGCATTGTGGAATAAATTGGTTCGTCGCGATATTATTGACAAGTCGTTTGTTTTTCCTGAAGATGACATCTGTGAAGATTTTCTTTATTCAACCCAGTACTTTCTAAGGTCTAGAAGCATTTTATTCTTATCAGATTTCTTGTATCATTTCTCATATAATCCAAGCTCGCTGACGCATGAGATGTCGAAGCCTTCTATGCTTGCTCGCCATGCTCAGATCGTGAATAATGTGGGAGCCTCTATTGGATTGATAAGAGCAAATAAAGGAGGTATTTATGAATCAGACATTATAAGGCAGTGCCTGTTTGTAAAAAACGGCTTGAGATACTATACTCACGACCAGACTGTGTATAAGATTTGGAAAAATACATTTACGGAAATTAATCATAAAGTTCTTTTTTGTAGGACGGTGCCTCTTAGGGAACGTTTGCTCTATCTGTTGATATATTTTCGTTTGTATCATACATATATAAAACACAAGTGAGATGAGGTTGTCAATTATTACGATTAATTATAATAATCTACTAGGGTTGTCTAGGACGGCTATGTCTGTTTTTGGGCAGTCAAAACGTGCTGAATTTGAGTATATTATTATTGATGGTGCTTCTAACGATGGGGCAGACTCTTTTCTTGAATTGAATACAAAGGAAATCGACAAGTGGGTAAGTGAGCCAGACAGTGGTATCTACAATGCCATGAACAAAGGTGTGTCTATGGCAACAGGTGACTATTGTCTATTTCTGAATTCAGGTGATGTCTTGCATGATCAGAATGTAATCTCAGACATACTTGGTTGTCTCGAAAACGAGGACCTTATCATAGGGAAAATAGTATTCCTTAACAACATGTCAACTAGTGTTGTTGAGTCACCAATAACTTTCAAAAGGTTGTATGTTGGCAGCCTTCCACATCCGGCAACTTTCATTAAGACAGATCTCCTTCGAAAATATCCATATGACGAGTCATTGCGAATTGTATCGGATTGGAAATTCTTCCTTCAGACTGTGATTCTGAATAACTGTTCATATAAGATAATCGACAGAATAGTATCTGATTTCGATTGTGATGGTATCAGTGGTGTCAACCGTGATCTTTGTGACCGAGAACGAGCGAGTGTATTGAAAGAGATGTTTCCTGAAAGAATCGTACTGGATTATTTTCGGAATCTTAAAGGAGAAGGATACCAAGATACTACATATGATAATTTCTACATAAAAATGAGAGATTATACCTATGGTAAGTATCTTTATTCTTTGAATGTAGTGATAATGAAATTCGTTTCACTTTTCAGAAAAGGAGCAAAGTTCGCCAGAAATTATCCTACTAAACTCTCATAGTGTTATGATCGACAACGCAGCGCTCCGCGCACAATACAATCCGGAAGGTTCAGACCTTCGTAAGGCACAGATGAGGATGTTGGATATCCTCAAGGTCGTTGATAGTATCTGCCAGAAGCACGGCCTTAAGTATTGGCTTACATGCGCAACGCTTCTTGGCGCCATCAGACACGGAGGCTTCGTACCTTGGGATGACGACCTTGACATCGCAATGATGAGGGAGGATTATCTTAAACTGATGGAAATACTCCCGAAAGAACTACCTGAGAATCTTGAACTTCAGAATGATGTGACAGAACCGGGGTATGTGTATCTCTATGCAAAAGTGAGGGACAAGAATTCATTGATAGTAGAGACCTGTGACGTGAATAAACGTTTCAAACAGCAAGGCCTCTTTATCGATATCTTCCCGATGGAGACTTCGATCTTTGGTCTGTGCAAGATCTCTGCACCGCTGTTCAACAGGATGTGCTTCAATGTTGCGCTCAATAAAGGAACAGACTGCGCGTTGTACAAGATGAACAGATTCGTCCTTGTGAAGATACTCTTCCCGTTCTTCAGGCTTGTATCCAAACTTTTCGGTCCTAAGGATAAGGTCCACCACACATTCGGAGTGAACTTCCTGCAGGAGAAAACTACAAAGATGATTTTCCCGCTCAGCAAAGTGAAGTTCGAGGATGTCGAACTAAGCGCTCCTTGCGATCCTGATGCATATCTGACCAAGCACTTCGGAAACTATATGGAGTTGCCGAAGAAGATTCAGCCTGTGCATGCAGAAGAAATAAAAATCTGGTAAAGGAGGTAACTATTATATGAAATATTTAAAAAAACTGTCGGGCTTATTATTGGCACCATTTGAGGGGGCTTTGCCTGTATATGCTTTTGTAGTATATTGTACTTCATGTGTTTATATATGCCACTTTTTGAGTAGAGGATGGCCGGTCGTGTCCTTGCTGCAACTTTTGTTTGCAGCCATTATCTCATATCCTATAATTCTGTTATACGCCGCATTGAAAGGAAAGTTCCGTAAAGTTGTTCTTGTGGTATTGATTCTTTTCTCGGTGATCAACTTGTTGGTTGATGCAACGGTGATAGCGACGACAGATAGTCCATTCAATTTTGACCACGCAGGATTGATACTGGGAACAAACATAAGTGAAGGCCAGGATTTCGTAAGGTCATATGTAGATGCCAAATTGGTCTGCAGTTCCCTTTCGTATCTGGCTTTGGGTGTTTTTGTCTGGATTATGGCAGACAAGATCAAGGGTTTCGGTAGGAACCATGTACTATCGGTTTCTGGGGTGGTACTTCTCTGTGCTGGGACTTTTATATCTGATCCTTTTCACTCAGGATATATTCAATCCCTTTCTGTGAACAAACTGTCTTTTTTCTTTAAGTATCAGTCACCACCCGACCTGTCGCTTTATCGTACAACACCGACTCTGACAATGAGTGACGAATGGGGTGGTATCAATAGGATAGTAGTTATCATAGGCGAGTCCTTTTCAAGGGAATTCTCGTCTTTGTATGGATACGACCGAGTAACCAATCCTTCTCTGGCGAGCCTTGAAAAGGATGGGGAACTATTTACCTTTGAAACGGTGTGCTCGCCTGCAAATCATACGATACCTTCTTTCAAACAGATGATGTCATCTTATGGAGGTGATGATAATTTGTTCCGTTGGGAAGAATGCTTGACTATCTTTGACGTTGCTAGAGCAGCAGACTATCATTGTACATGGGTGTCAAATCAAAGTAGAAAAGGTGTCTATGATAATGTCGTGACGAGATATGCGGAATTGTCGGATACTACATTATGGGTCGGATCAGCATATGGATTGTTTTATGAAGGATATGATGAACTGGTGCTCCCAGTGGTTGACTCGATTTCATCTGTATGCCATAGAGGAAAAGAACTGTTATTCGTTCATCTAATGGGCTCTCATGAGGATTTTGAGTCGAGATATCCACAGCAGTGGGGATGCTTCTCTGAGTCGGATTATAGTGCCTTTCCGGAGCATCAGAGAAGAAAGCGTATGGCATATGACAACTCGATTCTTTATAACGACAATGTCGTGTTTTCTCTGATGAGGATGTTTTCGGATGATGATGCGGTGTGCCTGTATCTTTCAGACCATGGCCTTGATGTATATGAAACGGATCCATATTTCTGTGGCCATTCAAGAGAGACAGAAGAGTCCAGAAAAGCCGGTGTGAAAATACCATTCTTGGTGTATATCCCAAGTAGAGTGCAGACATACTATCCTTGCCTCGTAGAATGCGTCAAGTCAGCGTTGGATGTAGAGTACAATACAAAGAATCTTATGTATACTATTGCTCGTTTGATGGGCGTCTGTACTATAGATGGCGCAGAAATATTAGAGAAGTCATTGTTCTGATAACGTGATTGATATGCATACCGTTCCTATTCTTTTTACATTTGACGACAAACTGATCGAGCCGGCATGCGTCTGCCTCACATCGCTGATGGAGAACGCCAAGCCGGATACGTTCTATGATATATTCATCCTTCACTCGGACAAGTTTGACTTTACCGATACCGACCTGAAGAAGATTCCTCAGACCTATCCTAATTGCAGGATTACGTACAGGGGCGTGAGTGGACAGTTCGTGGGAGCATACGAGATCAGGGGTATTCCTGAGACCTGTTACTACAGATTGCTTTCTCCAGAACTGATTCCTGAATATGACAAGCTTCTGTATTCAGACGTTGATGTCATTATCCGTGATGACCTCTCGAAGTATTACGAGATGGACCTTGGAGACAACTATTTCGGAGGTGTAGATACAGGCTCGCGACTTAGGCCATGGATTCAGAACTACTGCACCGAAACCTTGAAGATAGACTGGCACAAGGGCTATCACTACTCCGGGAACCTGGTGATCAATTCAAAGCAGATCCTCAAAGACAACAAGATTGCGGAGTTCAAGGAACTGGCAAAGAAGGATTGGTTCCAGCAGGATATGGACATCATCAATATTGCCTGCAACGGTCGTTTCCTTCGCCTTTCACCTGCATATTGCATGACCAACTTCCTGTACGGGTTGATGGTGAACCAGAGGGAAGATATGGTGAAGGATTTCGGAGAAGAAGAAATCAATTACGCATTGACTAAGGGTATAGTCCATTATAACGGTGACAAGCCTTGGAAGACCTGGTGCCACCACTATGATATCTGGTGGGAGTACTACCGCAAGTCACCAGTCTTTGACGAGAAGAAGTATATGGATTTCTATGATGCGAAGTCCAATGAGCTTGATAAGTTGCCTCTGATGAAGAGGGTAAAGATATTGGCGAGATATTTCATTTACGGTAAGAAGTAAGTTATGATCCCAAAAGTAATCCATTATTGTTGGCTAAGCGGCGATCCGTTCCCGGAGTCAATCCAGAAGTGTATCGATTCATGGCAGAGGGTAATCCCGGATTATGAATTCATCCTTTGGGATCTCAATAGGTTCCATCTTGAGGACTCCCTTTGGGTGAAGCAGGCTTTTGAGGCGAAGAAATATGCTTTCGCTGCTGACTATATTAGACTTCACGCGTTGTATAACTACGGTGGAATCTATCTTGACTCTGACGTTGAGGTCCTGAAGCCGTTTGATGACCTTCTTCAGCTTCCGTATTTCATAGGCAGGGAGAATACCCCTGAGGGAATCGAGGCTGCCACAATGGGCTGCGAGAAGGGAATGCTATTGATGGGCAAGATGCTTGAAAGATATAAGGACAGAGCCTTCATTAAACCGGATGGCTCATATGATGTCGAGACCATGCCTTTGGTGTTCCGCGACTGTATAAAGAATAACTATAAGGTCCATAATGTTTCGGGAATCGCTGACTTCAAAGATGAGAAAGGAGTGATTAACCTTTTCCCTGTTGATTTCTTCAGTCCGAAGACATGGAACAAGAAAGAGATCAATGTGACTTCGAACACCTATTCAATCCATCATTTCGCGGCAAGCTGGTACTCTGGTGAGGACACCATGAAGGCGAAGCTCAGGAAGATTCTCGGGCCGAAATTATTCAGTTTCTTCTCGTCCATCTATAAGAAAGTAAGAAAGTAATGGGGGAAAAGATTCGCCAGTCTAATATGGAATTGTTGAGGTTGGTGGCGATGTTCCTCATCCTCCTGCTCCATGCCAACAATACGGTGTTCAACTACCTGACACCGGAAACTGTTTTGGGAAGTCCAGGGTATGCCCTTCCATTTCTTGGCATTGAAAGCCTTGCAAATGTCGGCGTGGATGTATTCGTGCTTATCTCGGGTTGGTTCGGGATAAAGGCAAGGCTGCGTGGCGGAATGAATATCCTTTTTCAGCCGGTATATTATTCTATAATATTCCTTGTATTCTGTCTGTTGGCAGGAATCGGGTCGCCTCTTCATCCGAAGAGTCTTGCGGGTGTTTTCCTTTTCACCAAATATTATTGGTATGTCAAAGCATACATTGGACTTTATATACTGTCTCCGATACTTAACTCATTTGTAGAACACGCTTCTAGAAAGCAGTTCTTTGTTGTACTTGTATTGTTCTATACGTTGCAGACAGTATATGGTTGCAGTGATTCATCTCCCGATTTCTATCTTGGCTACTCAATAATCACCTTCTGCGGCTTGTATCTGTTGGGACGTTATCTGAACCTTTATGGAACAAAGATAAAGGAATACCGTGCCGGTACATATCTGACTGTCTATCTGCTTGTAACGATTCTTTTGACATTCCTTGTATTTGTCTCGTTCAGAATAGACTCTTCGGGTTTTATGAAGCGTTCTCTATACTCATATTGTGATCCATTAGTTGTGATTCAGAGCGTAGCTATTCTGCTGATGTTCAATAGATTCAACTTTAGTAGCAAAGTCGTGAACATGGCTGCAGTGTCATGTCTGTCTGTATATCTTATCCACGAAAACATCAACATCCAGTGGTATTACAGGAGTACAGCCAACGATATATTTACGAACTGGTCTTTTGCGATATCCCTTGTCATTCTTCTAGGGTTTATTCTGGCAGTGTTTGTTGCGTCTATTATTTTTGACCAGATTAGATTATTTGTATGGAGAAATATAGAGAAACATATTCCTGATGTATCAATTAACGACCTGAAGTAATGAAGGCATATATAATCAACCTCAAGTCCTCGACTGACAGAAAAGAGTACATGGAGCAGGTGATGGCTCCGGTCTCTAGCGTGTTTGATTACAGCTTCATCGATGCAGTTAACGGAAAGGAAATGTCAGACGAGGAAGTTGCTCGTGTATTTGACCAAACAAGGGCTATGAAAATGTATGGTAGGGAACTGCGTCGCGGCGAGATAGGTTGTACTATGTCACATAAGAAGTGTGCGCATATGCTTTTGGATTCCAGCGAACCGTATGCGTTGTTTTTGGAGGACGACCTTATCTGGCAGGATCCTGATAACCTTGATTCAGTGGTTGCGGTTTCTGAGAAGGTTCTGGATACAGATACTCCGACTATACTACTGCTTTCAGGAGACTACTGGTATACTTGCATGAAGAAGCAGTCCGACAAGTACAGTGTAGCATCTGTGAGGGATGCCGTATGTACTCAGTCATATATGATAAACAGAGCGGGTGCGCAGAAGCTCCTTGATCTGGGGAACTGGCACGTCGCTGATGACTGGTGGGCAATAAAGAAGCAGGGCGTGGTCCTCAAGGCCATATACCCACATGTCGCCGATCAGAACAGAGCCGACCTGGACACTGTCATCGCTCAGCAGTATGGTGGTCTGAAGAAAAACAATCTGTCAGTCTTAAGAAGAACTGAGCTGATCTGGTTGTCCCTGGTTAAGAAGATGCTTGTGAAAATCAATCACTTCGAGTCCAAGAATTTCAAATGGAAATAAAAGTATCTGTCATAATCCCGGTCTACGGCGTCGAAAAGTTTATTCGTCGCTGCGCAGAGTCACTTTTTATGCAGACTCTGAAGGAGGTGGAATACATTTTCGTCAACGACTGCACAAAGGATGACAGTATGGGTGTACTGAAAGAAGTCCTAGGAAAGTATCCTGAGCGTGCATCTGAGGTCACGATTCTCGAACACGAACAGAACAAGGGACTTGCTGGCGCACGAAACACAGGACTTGCCCAGGCAAGGGGAGAATATGTCTTCCACTGCGACAGTGACGACTTCGTAGAAGTGACCATGCTCGAAAAAATGTACAATGCAGCAAAGATTGCCGATGCAGATGTTGTTTACAGTGACTTCTACATATCATTTGAAAGAAACGAACGATATATGGGAAATCCAGACTATAGTACCGCCTATGACCTTTTGTGCAAAGGATTCCTTGGTGGGCATACCAAATACAATGTCTGGAATAAACTTGTACGTCGTTCAATATATGTTGATAATGGAATTGTGTTCCCAGAAGGACATAATATGGGAGAGGATATGACGATGATAATGGCAGCTGCGTGTTCAGATAAGGTCGTTTATGTTCCGGAGGCTCTCTATCATTACGTGAAGCTTAATACAGGAGCCTATTCGAATACGACTTCTGAAAAACATCTGACAGATATTCGTTTCAATATGGACAGAACGATTGCTTTCTTGGAGAAGCGCTTCGGCAACTCCTTGGAACGTGATATCATCAACTTTAAGCTAAGTAACAAGCTTCCATTTCTCATTTCAGATAATGTAATGGAATACAGAAGATGGCAGGAGTGGTATCCTGAAACAAATAAATATGCTTTCAAGAGGGATGATTCTTCTTTAAGGCTGAGAGTAATCCAGTGGGCTGCTGCAAAGGGTCAGTTCTGGATAGTTAAACTACATTACTGGCTTGTGTTCAAGCTGGTGTATGGCGTTATTTACAGATAATAATGATAAAGGCGATAAAAATATTTATAGCTTTCTGGGTGACAAGTTTTTTCTTGTTCCCCGTGGTGTTCAATGCTTTCCCTTTAATGAATACCAAGACATTCATGGCGGCTATTGGGTTAGTATTTTGTGGTTATGCGATTGTGTCAAAGCGAAGTACGGCGGTACCTAAGAATCTACTCCCACTGTTTATGATAGCGGCAGTAGTTTCTCTGATAGGAGTCCTGTCAATGACATTAAACAATACTATTGATGATGCCTACTCAGGTTATCTTACGTCAATGGCTGTATGGCTTAGTGCTGCATATGTTGTTTGCAGTTGCATAAAGTTCAGCCATGGGAGAATCAATATAGAACTACTTTGTGAGTACGTTATTGCTGTATGTGTTATGCAGTGTATAAGTTGCTTGATGATTGATAATATCCCTGAAGTGCAAAGAGTGTTTGACGCCTATGTCAATATTGATCAACGTACTCTTCACGAAATTGATCGACTCTATGGTTTTGGCGCAAATCTAGATGTGGCTGGAACAAAGTTCTCGGCTTGTCTTATTATGTTAGCTTCGATGGTTATGGGGCAGAAAGACAAAATGTCAGATTTGAAACTCCTATACTATGTCGCAGCATTTGCACTTATCACAGTAGTCGGGAGTATGATTTCGAGAACTACATATGTAGGTGTTGGTCTATCAGTTGCATGCATTTTCGTAGTTACAGACTACCATTCCACAGTTTCTCTTTCATCTTTGAGGAAGTTTACAATAGTACTAGTGTCCATTTTTGTGGCAGCTTCCGTATGTGTCTATTTCTATAATAGCGATGCAAATTTCCATTATTGGATCAGGTTTGCTTTTGAGTCTTTCTTCAATTTGTTCGAACGTGGAGATTTTTCTTCTGCATCTACTGAAACATTGAAGGACATGTATGTGTTCCCGGATAATCCTAAGACATGGATAATCGGTGACGGATATTTCTCAAATCCATACTGGTCAGACTGGACTTATACATATATCCACCAGAACAAACGTGGTTTTTATATGGGAACAGATGTAGGTTATCTACGCTTCATCTTCTATTTCGGAATCATTGGACTTACTGCTTTCTCAATATTCATGTGCAAGGCCGCTCAGACCTGTGCAGACAAGTGCAGTAAATACGCAGCGATGTTCTTCTTTATTCTGTTGGCGAACTTCGTCATCTGGTTCAAGGTGGCAACCGACCTTTTCCTTGTCTTCGCACTTTTCATCTGCACCGTCAACATGATGCCAGACGAAGAAGAAACTCCTGCAGAGCAGCTGGAGGTTGCTGAAGAATAGAGTTACTTCTATTATTATTTTATGATTATCATTTTATGGTAATTATTGGTATATTAGCAGAAAAATTCTGAAACGATGAAGAATCCATTCATTACAAGCGGATATGCCGGGTCGGAATACTTCTGTGATAGAGTCCAGGAAACGGCTGTGATACGCGACCTTCTCGAGAATGAGAACAATGTTGCGTTGATTTCTCCAAGAAGACTTGGTAAGACTGAACTTATTCACCATGTATTTGACTGCAACAAGTTCAGGAATGACTATCACTGTTTCATAGTAGATGTCTATGCGACTAAAAGTCTGTCTGAGTTCGTGGAGGTGCTGGGGAAGGCAGTCCTTGATGGGCTGAAACCCAAAGGAAGGAAAGTCTGGGAACATTTTCTTCAGGTTGTCTCTTCTATCAGACACGAAGTCCGCTTTGATATCAACGGTCTGCCGTCCTGGAGTGTTGGCGTAGGGACCATAGATAATCCATCGGTTACGCTGGACGAGATTTTCAGGTACCTCGACGAGGCTGACAAGCCATGTTTGATTGCGGTTGATGAATTTCAGCAGGTGACGAAATATAATGATTCGTCCGTGGAGGCTGTCCTGAGGACATATGTACAGCGGACTACCAATGCTCACTTTATTTTCTCTGGCAGTCACCGGCATCTCATGACAGGAATCTTCACATCTCCTGCCAGACCTTTCTATCAGTCGGTGACGATTATCAATCTACAGCCTATCGCTCTGGATAAGTATACTGAATTTGCCGTAGGGAAGTTCGACGAGGCGGGTAAATATCTTGATCCAGGAGTTGTTGGCTTGTTATATGAAAGGTTTGGAGGAATTACAAGCTATATTCATAGAGTCTTGAATGTTCTGTTCTCTAGGACAGAGAAGGGGCAGATATGTTCGGATCCGATGGTGGAAGAAGCAATTGATTTCATTATATGGATGGCATCAGATTCATATGAGTCACTATATTACCAGATGCCAGCTAAACAACGTTCTTTGTTTCTTGCAATTGCAAGTGAAGGAAAGGCTGATACTATAAAGGGAGGACCATTTATCAAAAAGTATGGATTGCTTTCAGCAAGTAGCGTTGCATCTGCTGCTGAAGGTTTGCTTGATAAGGATTTCATAACACAGGACAGGGGCGTATTCTCTGTATATGACCAATTTTTTACTCTTTGGCTGAAAAGAAAGAATCTGATCCCATGACCCTCCTCTACCTTATCCCAGCTCTCTACCGCCCGGCCGGTATGGAGAGAGTGCTGACAAAGAAGGCAAACTGGCTCGTGGCCCACGGCTACGAGGTGATGATTGTGACGACCGACCAGAAGGGCAGGTCGAACGCCTTCGATCTTGACGAGCGCATCAAGGTCAGAGACCTTGGCATCAACTACGAAGAGAACAACGGTGGATCTTTCCTGAACAAGCTGATCAACTACCCGTTCAAGCAGCGCAAGCATCGCAAGGCCTTGACTGAACTCCTGGGCGAAGTCCATCCTGACGTCACCGTCTCGATGTTCTGCAACGATGAGGGATTCCTTCCAAAGATCAAGGACGGCAGCCGCAAGGTGCTTGAGATCCATTTCTCGAAATTCAAGCGCATCCAGTACGGACGTAAAGGTATCTGGGCACTTGCTGACAAGCTCCGCACGATCAAAGATGCACTCAGCATAAGACGCTTCGACAAGTTTGTCGTGCTGACCAACGAGGATGCCGGCTACTGGGGCAGACTCCGCAACATCGAAGTCATCCCTAACCCGCGCACCTTCGTGACCGACAATCCATCAACCCTCGACGGCCATCTCGTAATCGCGGCAGGTCGCTTCAATCATCAGAAGAACTTCGAGGGACTAATTGATGCCTGGTCCATGGTACCTGCTCTTGACGACTGGAAGCTATGGATCGTCGGCGACGGCGAAGAACGTCAGAATCTGGAGAACAGGATCCAGACTCTTGGTATCCGGGACCGCGTGATACTCGGCAGTCCGGAGGACGATATGCAGGCAGTCTACCGCAAGGCGTCGATATATGCAATGACATCCCGCTACGAAGGCCTTCCAATGGTACTTCTCGAGGCTCAGGCGATGGGCCTTCCGATAGTGTCCTATACCTGCAAGTGCGGCCCTAAGGACGTAATCACCGAAGGCGTGGACGGATTCCTCGTTCCAATGAACGACAAACTTGCCTTCGCCTCTCGTCTTGACACGCTTATGCGCGATGAGGCTCTCCGCAAGAGGATGGGCGCAGCTGCATATGCTGCCTCAGACCGCTTCGACGAGGATGCGATGATGGCAAAATGGGACAAGCTTTTCAGGTCAATTAGAGATGGCAAGTAACGTTATAACGTCATTCAGGCGGATGTTGATCCGCGCCTACGATAGTTCATACCTTGACGATGTCAGGGATAACCTTGGGACAATGCTTGACTTTGCAGTCAATACATGCCTCTATGACATGTCGGACTTCTATTCCTGGTTCATGATGACAGGGGTCTCCGACTTGATTGCAGAAGGACGCCCAAGATATCTTGCCGGCTTGTCAGGTGTCGAACTCGCAGACATTGTTGTCAGCAAGACAGGTCAGTTGCTTCCTGGACATGACCCGTATGAGATGGACTTTTGTACAAAGGAGTATTGGACAGGCTGGGCGATGGCATATAT
Organism: Candidatus Cryptobacteroides sp.; assembly: GCA_045599665.1. Classification (GTDB taxonomy): domain Bacteria; phylum Bacteroidota; class Bacteroidia; order Bacteroidales; family UBA932; genus Cryptobacteroides. Next base: position 118,996 of record JAZRWK010000042.1, on the reverse strand, counting down.
CCAGTGGTATACTGGTATGTCTTTCAGAACACTTGCTCGATTTGGGGTCGACGCACCAAGTCTCTCCGGACTCTATTCCACTCTTCACGAAGCTGACGATAGCAAGTTGATCGACGTAGTTCTGAAAAGAATAGAAAAATCCAGGTCGGAACAGGCAGGGTTTCTGGCAACGATGCGAAAGCTGAAAGGCCTGACTCAGGCAGAACTGTCTTCGCTGTCAGGTGTAAGCCTCAGGATGATCCGCGCCTACGAACAGAATTCTCAGGATCTTTCAAAAGCAGAGAGCATGACTGTCCTGAATCTGTCTAAAGTTCTGCATTGCAACGTAAGTGATCTGTTGGGTGTATAACATATGAAACGAAAGACAATCGTCATATCCGCAGTCAACATCCGCAAGGGCGGTACATTGACAATCCTCAGGGACTGTCTATCGTATCTTTCGACTATCGCGGACCAGTACCGTATCGTGGCGATAGTCCATCGCAGGGAGCTCTGCGACTATCCAGGCATCGAATACATCGAGATGCCGGACACTATCAATGGCTGGGGAAAACGACTGAAAGCTGAGTATGTCACTTTCAACAAGATATCGAAGCAGCTCGCGCCGGTATATCTCTGGTTCTCGCTCCATGACACGACACCGCGAGTCCATGCCGAGCATCAGGCAGTCTACTGCCAGACCTCGTTCCCGTTCATGAAGCCGAAGTTCCAGGACCTCCGCTTCGACCCCAAGATCGTCCTCTTCACCCTCTTCACCAAGTTCGCGTACAAAGTCAACGTACGTCGTAACGACTTCCTTGTCGTCCAGACACAGTGGCTGCGCGAAGGCCTGTCGAAGATGCTGAAGGTCGACAAAGACAGATTCATAGTCGCACCGCCGAAAGTCAACGTGCCGGCTTATGATCATGGTACCATGATCCAGCCGCCTGTCTTCATATATCCGGCCACACCGGATTGCCACAAGAATTTCGAGACCCTGTGTGAGGCAACCAGACTGCTCGAGAACGAGATAGGGAAGGGAAGGTTCAAGGTTCTGATTACCGTCGACGGCAGCGAGAACAAGTACTCAGCCTGGCTTAAGCAGAACTGGGGCGATGTCGAGTCGATCGACTTCCACGGACTTGTCAAGAGAGACGAACTCTTCAGACTATATTCTGAGGCGTCTGCACTGGTATTCCCGTCTCGAGTAGAGACCTGGGGACTGCCGATAAGCGAGTTTGCCGAAACCGGAAGGACACTGCTGCTGGCAGACCTTCCATATGCCCATGAGACAGCAGCAGGAAAACCGAGCGTAGGCTACTTCAGACATGATGATGCAGCGGATCTGAAGAATGCAATGCTGGGGCTCCTTGACGGAAAGAACTATGCATCGGCTGCGTCTGTCGAACCAGAAGGAACAATTGTAGCTGACTGGGAACAGCTATTCAATAATCTGTTAAATGAGAATTCTTCAATTAGGTAAGTTCTACCCGATCCTGGGTGGCGTCGAGAAAGTAATGTACGATCTCATGACCGGTCTTTCCGGCCGTGGAATAGACTGTGACATGCTCTGCACTGTAGCGGAAGCAGGTAAGGGACATACAGTTGTCCTGAATGACCATGCCCGCGTCCTCGCATGTCGTACCCTTGTGAAGGCAGCTGCGACGACTCTCTCGATGGAGATTGTCTGCAGGCTCAGAAAGATATGCAACAGCTACGACATCATCCATGTCCATCATCCGGATCCGATGGTCGCACTGGCTCTCATGCTTTCGGACTACAAGGGTAAGGTAGTGCTCCACTGGCACAGTGACATTCTGAAGCAGAAGACCCTTCTGAAGTTCTATATGCCTATACAGAAGTGGCTGATAAAGCGTGCTGACAGGATAGTCGGAACTACTCCTGTATATGTGGCACAGTCGCCGTATCTCAAGGATGTACAGGACAAGGTCACATTCCTTCCTATAGGTATTACACCGATGGCTCCGGATCCTGAAAGGGTAGCGGAATTCAAGGCTCAGTATCCTGGGAAGAAGATTGTACTTTCTATTGGACGCCAGGTGCCATACAAGGGTTACAGGTATCTAATCCAGTCGGCTCAGTATCTTCCGGATGACTACGTCATTCTTATCGGTGGCGGTGGCCCTCTCAAGGGAGAGCATCAGGCTCTTATCGAGAGTCTTGGTCTTCAGGACAAGGTCAAGCTCCTTGGCTTCGTGCCTGACGAGATGATGGCGACGCTCTACGGTGCATGTGATCTTTTCTGCCTCAGTTCTGTGCAGAAGACAGAGGCGTTCGCAATCGTCCAGATTGAGGCGATGTCATGTGGCAAGCCAGTCGTAGCGACTAAGATTCCGGAGTCTGGAGTGTCATGGGTAAATGCCGACGGAGAGTCCGGTATCAATGTCGAGATTGAGAATCCCCAGGCTCTGGCAGAGGCTATCGTCCATGTCACAGATACTGGAAACTATAGACGATATTCTGAAGGTGCTCTCCGCCGTTTCAACGAAAACTTCCTTGACAGCAGGATGATTGACGGTTGCCTTAAGATTTATAATGAATTAGGGTGATTTTTTCCTAAGTTTTATCTAACTTTACATCGCAATGTCTATTAAGCTAACTCCAGGTCTCATTCTTCGCAAGATGGGACGACGTTTCATGATAGTGAGGGGCGCAGAGGAATCTGTCGACCTCGCTGAGGTTATTGTGCTTAATGAGACAGCAGCATTCGTCTGGAAGAAGGCTTCGGAAGTCTCCGAATTCGATGAGAATCAAGCTGTTGACTGGTTGCTCGAAGAGTACGAGGTCGACAGAGAGACTGCGGTTGCCGACGTCCATGAGACGATCGCTCAGTGGAAGGAATACGGAATTGTCCGATGATGGATATATCTTCTGCAGACAAGGCTCTGCTTGCACTGGTGAGGGCAGGCCTTTGGGGACAGGACATCGAGCAGGTTTTCTCTCTTGACGGGAGCGAGTGGCGCGAAGTTCTCCTCTCTGCAAAGAACCAGACAGTACTTGGCCTGGTCTATAAAGGACTGGAACATCTTCCTTCCGCTTCGACGGAACCTTCCGACCAGGAGTATCTGAAGTTGGCGGTTGACGTTGAGAAATGCGAGGCGAGGAACAGGAAGATGGCAAGGGTCCAGAATCTCCTATTTGAGGAATTCAAAGCAGCCGGACTCCATCCGATACAGCTGAAGGGCCAGAGCGTCGCAAGGCTGTACCCGGATCCGGAACTTCGCCAGAGCGGAGACATAGATGTCTATTTCTCTGCTGATGAATTTGACAAAGCAGTGCCTGAAGGTGCCCAGATAGCAGCGGACGGCAGCGCAGAATACATGAGGGACGACGTCATCGTCGAGCACCACAGACAGCTCATCGACATCGCCAACCCCTCAAGACAGGAGCTCATTGACAGACTTATAGATCGATACGGATTTGTGGACGATACGACATCTCCTGAACTGACGATACTCCTGCTTGCGACCCACATCCTCAAGCATGTCCTTGGACGTGGAGTCGGTCTGAGGCAGATATGCGACTACGCAGTCGCGTCGAAGGTTCTGGCCTATGATCATGGTACCATGGTCCAGACTTTCCGCGACCTTGGCATCTCACGATGGATTTCCGTCCTTGATTCTTTCTGCGCCCGGTATCTCGGTGCAGATATGAAAGACGAAGAGCCGGCTCTTGCAGACAGGTTGCTTGAAATGGTGCTGGACAGTGGTAATTTCGGACAGGCTTCGGGAAGGGGAGAAGGCGCATGGAATACCTTCCTTTCGTTCTTCTCGAACATTGGATTCTCGCTCAGGGTGGCCCCCGGAGAAGCTTTCTGGAATGTCGTCGGACTGGCAAAAGGCAGGTTGAAGAAAAAATGAAGACAAGATACTACGAAATAGCACAGCTGACCGTCAAGGTCGTGCTTCCGGACTTTGCGCAGCCGGAAGCGTTGTTGCCTTCGTTCTTGCCGTTCGTCTGTCCTCCAGTCGAGGACCCGGTGCTTGAGTTCGATTCGACAGCATCGTTCGCACTCCCTGCAGAAGCAAAGAAACTTCTCTCGGAGGAAAATGACATGGGCAGGACGGATATGTATTACGCCGAGGACGGCTATTATCTGAACTTCTGCCTTGAACAGGATAAGCATCTGATGTACTTCGACAGGGCGCATAGCTATGCGAAGGCATGCATTGAATGGGATGATGCTGAAGCTGGACTGATCCTCACCTCGATGCTGAGGGTGATGTTCGCGCTGGTCGTGATATTGCACGACGGTATCTCGATGCATTCGTCGACCGTCATGCTTGACGGGAAGGGCTATATGTTCATGGGGAAGAGCGGCACCGGAAAGAGCACTCATTCGAGACTCTGGATGGAGGCGTTCCCTGGAGCGGAACTTCTCAACGATGACAACCCTGTGGTAAGGGTGATCGATGGAAATGTGATAGTCTTCGGCACGCCATGGAGCGGAAAGACTCCTTGCTACCGCAACTTATCCGTCCCTGTAGGAGGAATCGTGAGGCTCTCGCAGGCTCCTGAAAACCGTTTCGAACGTCTGGAAGACATAAAGGCGTTCGTCGAGATCTATAAAGGCTGCTCAGTACTTCGTGCGGACGTCAGTCTGCACGACCTGCTCTGCGATAACCTTACCGCTGTCGTTGACAGTGTGATTGTTGGACACCTGGACTGTCTGCCGGACCTTGACGCCGCCAGACTGTGCCATAAGAATTTGACTGAAGAAAAATAATGAAGTCTATGAATAAATATCTTTTGCTTCTTGCTGCAGTGCTGATCAGCGCATCATGCAGTATGTCAAAGAAGTATGTTTACCTCCAGGATATGGAGGTAGGTGAGAAGTATGCCATCGAGCAGTTCAACCAGGCTGTTGTCCATACTGGCGACAGACTCGACATTGTCGTGACCTGCAAGAATCCTGAACTTGCTATTCCGTTCAATACTCAGACAGGTGTGGTTTCAGTCGACAACAATCAGATTGTTGCTGGCGGTCAGGCACTTCCTAAGGGCTACAAGGTTGACTCAGACGGATTCATCCTTTTCCCTGTGCTTGGAAGGTTGCACCTTGAGGGTCTTACTCTCAAACAGGCAGAGGATATGATCAAGGCGATGATTGCCGACGGTCATTATATCAACGACCCTACAGTCACTATCGAATTCCTTAACTTCAAGTTTGTGACATGGGGTGCAATCGGCAATGGAGTCCATACAGTGGAAGGTGACAAGATCACCATCATCGAGGCATTGGCTATGTCGGGAGGTGTAAATTTCAATGCCCGCAATGACAATATTATGGTCCTCAGGGAGATAGATGGACATAGAGAAGTCTATAAGATGGACCTTAAGACAAAGGATCTATTCAACAATCCTGGATTCTATCTTCAGCAGAATGATATCGTATATGTAGAACCTAAGTTTAAGGTCGGAGAGAATACACGCCAGACATTCCTCACAGTGCTCAGCACTATGTCTACTGTGACAGGATTCGTACTTCTTATGTGGAACCTTGGATATAGAAACAGATAACAATGGCTACTCAGAATAAAAAGAACAACGGAGAAGTTAATCTCATAGACATTTTCTTCTATCTCCTTGGCTATTGGCCATGGTTCGTCCTGTCCGTGCTGATTTTCGTAGGACTTGCTTACTACAAGTTCGAGAAGACTGACAAGACCTATTTCAAGAGTGCGACAGTCCTTATAAAGGACCCTTCGGAAAAGGCATACTCAGCCAGTCTTGACAGGTATGATACTTTTATCAACAAGGTCAATGTTACCAGTGAGATATATCGATTCAGAGCGAAGAGCCTTCTTGCCAAAGTTGTGACAAGCACCAATGCAGATGTCAGCTATAAGATTCCAGAGGGCCTTCACATGAAGGAACTTTATATCGAGTCTCCTGTTCTTGTGTCATTCATAGGTGCTCCTCAGTCGGCGTGGTATTCTTTCGAGATGACGCCGGTCAACGATAATACAGTTGAGATCGCCAATTTCGCAGGTCAGAATGGCAAGCAGAGGGTGGCAATCGGAGATACTGTAAATGTCTATGGCGTTCAGATGGTCTTCAATGCCACGGATTATTTCAACGCCCAGTCTATGGGACAGACGGTTCATGTTACAAAATCATCTGTGGCCTCAGTAGCAAGCCGTATCGGTGGAAGCCTGGGAATCCGTCAGCTCGAGGAGGATGCACCTATCCTTCAGCTTTCGATGAAGGACAGCTCTCCTCTGAAAGCTCAGATACTGCTCACAGCTTTGATCAATTCATATAACGATGAATCTATCAATGACAAGATCCAGGTCGCCCTGAACACTGAACGCTTCATTGATGAACGAATAAAGATCATCGAGGGCGAGCTCGGAGAGGTCGAGGCCGATATGGAGAAGTTCAAGATCTCAAATGATATGGTCCTTGGAGTAGGCTCTACCGCAGGTGAATATGCAAGCGAAAGGCGTGAGTATAACTACGAGGCGCTGAATCTTGAGAATCAGATCCAGATGGCTCAGTTCATCAGGGACTATCTTCTTGATCCGTCGCACGAGACAGAGCTCATTCCAGCGAACACGGGCATCTCAAATGCTCAGATCGAGACCCAGATTGCTCAGTATAATTCACTCAGGCTCCGCAGGAACCGCCTGGTAGGCGAGGGCGGTGATTCAAACCCTGTGATTGCGGAGATGGCCTCTACAATGCAGCAGACCAAGATGAGCATCGTAAGGTCCATCGACAATTATATGAGGGATCTTCAGGTCAAGAAGGATGATTTCAGGAAGAGAGAGACTGGCGCCCGTGGAAGACTTAATACAATTCCTTCGAAAGAGAGACAGTATCAGTCTATCGCGCGTCAGGTCAGCATCAAGGAAACCCTTTATAACTTCCTTCTCAACAGACGCGAGGAGAATGCCATCACACGTGCGATGGTTGATGACAATGCTATGATCATCGACGATCCTGATGGATCAAATGCACCTATCGCTCCGGGAAGAAACAAGTTCCTTGTGCTCGGTTTCCTCATGGGTATGGCAATTCCTGCCATGTGGCTCCTTATCAAACTCTTCGCTGACACTAGAGTGCGCACCCGCCGCGAACTTACAGAGGCCGTGACCATTCCGTTCCTCGGAGAGATTCCGCTTGACTTTGAGTATCAGAAGATGCAGAAGAAGGGCGAGAAGAAAATCATGGTCAAGGAGAAACCGGAAGGCATCACTGCTGAGTCATTCAGTATCCTGCGAACGAATCTTCACTTTGTGCGAAACAATGGTCAGCCAGTTCAGGTCCTTACACTCACTTCATTCAACGAGAGCTCGGGTAAGACCTTTATCGCTGCCAACCTTGCGATGAGCATAAAGAAGACAGGAAAGAAGGTGGCGATGCTCGACCTTGATATCCGTAAGGCTACTTTGAGTAAGCTCTTCAACTGCAAGAAGTTCGGTGTGACCAATTATCTCTCAGACCCTTCTGTGAACGTTGAAGACATTATCCAGACAGAAAATCTGTACGGAGAGATCGACATCGTCGCAGCAGGCCCGGTAGCTCCTAACCCTGCGGAACTCCTCGCAGACTCAAGGCTTGATGAACTTGTAGGGGTGCTTAAGTCAAGGTACGACGTAGTGATCGTCGACAACGTCCCTGTAGGAATCGTCGCTGATGCAAAGATCTCCAACAGAGTCTCCGACGCTACTATCTTCGTCGCACGTTCAGGCCGCATAGACCGTCGTCAGCTCCAGGATCTCGAGGACCTCTATCAGAATAAGGAACTCACCAATATGCTCCTTGTGCTGAACGGAACAGAGACCAACAGCCTCGGTTACAACTATGGCTACGGTTATGGCTACGGCTATGGTTATGGTTACGGTTACGGCCGCAGGTATGGCTATGGTTATGGCTCGGGCAGCAGCTACTATGGTGAGCATAAGGAGAAGAAGTGGTATGAAAAGCTTCTCAAACGTAATGGAAAGCATCACCACCATAAAAAGACTGATAAAAAGTAATTTGACAGTTTTTTATTCAATTAGTTGTTATTGTTAGAATTAATTTCTAATTTTGTAACAGAAAACGCAATCCTAAACATTATTTGATCTAAGAAAAGCTATTCAATAGAATTTATAGCTTACTCTTGTTTACAAATAATGATCGGATTTAGAAAATAGCAATCCAGTACCACGTTCTGCAGTAGATGCGGAACGTGGTTATTTGTGTTACAGAGAGCAGAAGCTAAGTGCCTAATTAACTAACTCTAATATTTTTTGTTTATGATTTCAGTAACTGGCTTGCCTTTGGGGCAGCCGTAGTATCTATACGAGTATGCCGCTATCCTCGGCGGGAGACAATGCTCGAACAATACATTCATACATACATTTTAAATTGCTGCCTCGTCTGCCCAGGGAAAAGCCACGGGGCGGCCCCGATTAAAAAAACGCATTCTACCCTAAGGTAAACAACTTTTTTTTAATCTTTCAGTCCCGCCTGCCGCGTGAGCGGCGGGCGGTTTATCATTCTGTTGTGGGGTGGGTTTGTGAACTTCCTGTGAACTTCCCCTTATAGGGAAGGCTACAGGTTATCTTTCCTCCTCCAGCAGCATCTTCTTCTTCGCGATCATCTCGCCTTCGCGCTGCCCATGGAATCCTCCGATGGATCCATCGGATGCAATGACGCGGTGGCAGGGGACGTCCGGAGCAAAAGGGTTGCGCCTGAGGGCCTGGCCGACGGCCTGCGCGCTGCGGCAGCCGATCCTGCGGGCCAGCTCCTTATAGGAGATCGTCTCGCCGCAGGGCACGTTCAGCAACTCCAGATAGACTTTTCTCTGGAATTCGGTGATCTCCCGGCTTTCCAGGACCTTCTGCCTGATCGCCTCGATTCTGTCGCTGTGTTTTATGTCCATGGTGCCCTTTCTTCTGCCTGTCCCTGCACAGGGGGGCTGTTGCTAGCCCCTGATGTAGGAATGCTGTTAAACGAAAAAACGAAGCTCATTTCTGAACTTCGTTTCTTGTGCTCCCTCAGGGGCTCGAACCCTGGACCCCAACATTAAGAGTGTCGTGCTCTACCAACTGAGCTAAGGAAGCATATTTCCGATTTTGTGACCCGTTCGGGGCTCGAACCCGAGACCCCCACATTAAAAGTGTGATGCTCTACCTACTGAGCTAACGAGTCCTCCGTTGTTGCCACCGATATTGGTATTTCCTAATCGGGAGTGCAAATATAGGACGACTTTTTATTACCTCCAAATCTTTTTGTGATTTTTTTAACATTTTTTTAATTTTTCCTGTTTTCCTTTCTGCTTCCGGAAAAATCCCTAACTTTACAACGATTTAGGCGTCTGAAGGCCCTGGATTGTGGTATGGACCTTGCTACAAGGTACCATGAAACCGGACTTAATTTATTAACAAAATACTATCACTTATGAAAAAGTATGTTGCAGAAATGGTCGGAACTATGGTTCTGACACTCCTCGGATGCGGTACAGCTGTATTCGTAGGTTGCGGTGAGCCTGCAGGTGTTGCAGCAACAGCTCTCGCATTCGGTCTCTCAGTCATTGCAATGGCTTATACTATCGGAGGTATCTCTGGTTGCCACATCAATACAGCCATCACTCTCGGCGTCGCTTGTGCAGGCCGTATGACATGGAAGGACGCTTGCGGTTACTGGTGCGGCCAGATCCTCGGCGGTATCCTTGGTGCAGCTATCCTCTTCCTCATCGTAAAGGCTACCGGCGCTCCAGGTGCAATGGGCAACCCAGCAGGTCTCGGTACCAATGGCGTAGCTAACGCTGGTGGTGCTTGCGGTGGCCTCCTCGTCGAGATCATCGCTACCTTCCTCTTCGTGCTCGTAGTTCTCGGCACGACTGACTCAAAGGTAGGCGCTGGCAACCTCGCAGGTCTTGCTATCGGTCTCTCACTCGTTCTCATCCACCTCGTATGCATCAACCTTACCGGTACTTCAGTGAACCCAGCTCGTTCTATCGGACCAGCTCTCTTCGTTGGTGGTGACGCTCTTGCATGCCTCTGGGTGTTCATCGTAGGCCCTCTCGCTGGTGGCGCTCTCGCTGCTTGCGCTTGGAAGGCTATCGCTCCTTGTGAGAAGTAGTCTGGAGAAGCAGTCTTTAGCTTGATGTCGGCGGGTTTGGCGCCTGTGCTGGATTCGGGTTTCGCCCGTGCAAGCCAAAAGACTGATATACAATTAGATATCAAAAGTCCCATCGATCGCGGAATCGATGGGACTTTTTGTATGTGCCTGTCTGATTGGGAGTTAGCTTGCACGGTTCAAAACGGAACATCCACTCCGCAGCCTGACAGATTGAAACCTACGCTGCGGCGCTGCCTCTAATGTCTGGCATTTCAGACAGTCTGGCGTATGCTGCTGGCTTCGGTATGTCAGATAATCAAGATTCCTTACCGGGTGGGCAGGAATCTTTACTTTTTTCTCAGGAATCTTAACCCCTTTTGCATAAGCAATCCTTATCTTGCGGCTGTCAAAACATACCAGAGCAGATGGGGCATAGGAACTACAAAGTGGGGGAGGTCGCTCATATCTATCGGCGTTCTGCCGATGGAATCATTCTGTTTTACACGCCGATCGACTATTTGGTGATGTTCATCATCGTATCAGTCGCTGCTCGCAAGTACAGCATAGTCGTACTGGGCTTCTGCCCGATGGTTGACCATCTGCACCTGCTGATCCGCGCACAATCGCAGAAGTCAGTGTCCGACTTCGTCAGGGACATCACTTCGCAGTACGCCAAGTCACTGAACGAGACTGCGCAGGAGACTGGGCCGGTGTTCAGCGACGAGTTCGGTCTGGCCAACAAGACCAGCGAAAAGGCGGTGAGAACGAGTATCAATTATGTCTATAACAACCCTGTAGAGAAGAAACTGTGCGGCACAGCGGAGCAATGGAAGTGGAATTTCCTCTCATACGGCAGAAGTGACCATCCGTTTTCGCCAAAACTGACTCTCAACCGCGCACCAAGCAAGCTTAGAAAGGCGGTGCGGTATGTGAAACACGAGGCCGACCTAGGTCGTCGCATCTCGCACAGACGTCTGTCGGCCATCTTCGAAGGGCTTGATGAGGTGCAGTCAAAGCAGCTGGTCGACCGCATCGTCACCTCGTACAACTTCATCGACTATGGCGAGTTGCTGAAATACTACAAATCCTTCGATGCGATGCTCCTTGCCATGGCATCCAATACTGGCGGTGAGTACGACATTGTCGAGGAGTTCAACTGCTATTCTGATTCCGCGTACTTCAAGATGACGGACCTGCTGAAAAAGTATGGCATCGTCGGGACTGACCGGATCCTGACCATGTCCCCTGCGTCCAGGAACTTGTACGCTTCTTGTTTCGTCCGTTCAGAAATAGCGGTAAAGTTCCAGATCCGTAAATACTTCCATCTGTCTAAAAAGGGACGATGATTTGTCTGTTTCAGGCTTTCTCATTCAGGCACCGCCGCCACGCGATAGGCAGGCGCGGCGGCTACAACACAACCGGCGAGGGGAACTCGAGCCAGGGGCTCCCTCGCCGGTCAGTTGTTGCCGGAGGATGGGGAAGGCGGGAAGCGTGAGTCGGAAGGCACTGCGGATGTCGTTTTTTTGCTGTGCAGCTTAACTCGTTGTGGGATAGGGGAATACAGCAAGTTCCATCGTTCGTGCGAATGATGGAACTTGATGTATCTAATTGAGTATAAGTAAGTTAGCTTACACGACCGCCGCGAAAGGGGGCCCTCAGCTTGCACGGCCGCCGCAAAAGGGGCTGTCAGCTTGCGCTGCGAGCCGCGGCTACTTTATCAGATTCAGGAACTCGTTCCTGGTCCTTGGGTCCTTCAGGAAGATGCCGGAGAAGGCTGAGGTGGTAGTTATTGAGTTGGACTTCTCGACACCACGGATCTTCATGCAGGTATGCATGGCTTCGATCACTACGGCTACTCCGAGAGGGTTGAGGGACTCCTGCAGGCAGTCGCGGATCTGGACTGTCAGGCGCTCCTGTACCTGAAGGCGCCTGGCAAAGGTGTTGACGATGCGTGCAACCTTCGAAAGACCGGTGATCTTTCCGTTAGGGATATAGGCGATATGGGCCTTTCCGAGGAAAGGAAGCATATGATGCTCGCAGACAGAATAGAGCTCGATGTCCTTGACAAGGACCATCTGCTGATACTCCTCGTCAAAAAGCGCTGACTTGATGATCATCTCGCCGTCCTGACCATAACCCTGCGTCAGATACTGCATTGCCTTGGCAACGCGCTCGGGTGTCTTCAAAAGTCCTTCACGCTCAACATCTTCGCCAAGCAGGCGAAGTATCTCCTTGACGTGCACCGCAATCTCTGCGGTTGTCTGCTCGTCATATCTGTCTTCTCTGATATATGCCATCTTCTGATTTGTTAGGATTGCAAAAATACAAAAAATTGGATATACTGCGGAAATTTTGTATATATTTGCCGGCCCGTATGACAGGGACGGCCAGTGGCATAATAGTTGCTGGACCTGACACACGTACAGCCAACTCTTGTTAAATGGCAAAATATTGATTATTAACGTCTAAACTTAGATAGAAAATGTATTGGACACTAGAACTCGCTGGTAGCCTGGACGATGCACCATGGCCAGCAACCAAGGACGAACTCATCGACTATGCAAACCGCTCAGGTGCACCTGAGGAGGTGATTGAGAACCTTCAGGAACTCGAAGACGACGGCGAACAGTACGAAAGCATCGAGGACATCTGGCCGGACTATCCGACCAAGGAGGATTTCTTCTTCAACGAAGACGAGTATTAATCTAGAAATCAACGATTTATGACGGCGATTATTATTTTTCGCCGTCTTCGCTATTATACGTATGCGTACGCACGCGCGTAAGGATCAGGCTTTTTTACCATGAAGATATTGCTTACAGGAGGTGCCGGATATATCGGCAGCCATACAATCATTGAACTTGACCGTGCCGGCCATGAGGTCGTAGTGGTCGACAATTTCGTGAATTCTCAGCCAGAGGCATTGCGCCGTGTGGAAAAGATCATCGGCAAGAAGGTGAAGTTCTACGAGGCTGATGTACGCGACCGCGAAGCGCTCTCGAAGGTCTTCGAGGTGGAGTGCAGCACCCCAGATGCCAAGATTGATGCTGTCATCAATTTCGCCGGTCTCAAGGCAGTAGGAGAGTCTGTCGCCAAGCCTTTGGAGTACTATGAGAACAACATGAACGGCGTATTCGTCCTCGTGGACGTGATGCGTACCCATGGCTGTAAGAACATCATCTTCAGTTCCAGCGCTACGGTCTATGGAGACCCAGCCATGATCCCTATCACCGAGGAATGTCCTAAGGGTCAGTGCACCAATCCTTACGGATGGACAAAGTCCATGCTTGAGCAGGTGCTGATGGACGTACAGAAGGCAGACCCCCAGTGGAATGTCGTACTTCTCAGGTATTTCAACCCTATCGGTGCCCATGAATCCGGTATGATAGGCGAGAATCCTAACGGAATTCCTAACAATCTCATGCCATACATCACCCAGACTGCGATCGGTCTGAGAAAGGAACTGGGCGTGTTCGGCAACGACTATCCTACCCATGACGGCACCGGCGTACGCGACTATATCCATGTAGTCGACCTCGCATGCGGCCATGTCTGCGCGCTCAAGGCAATTTCGGAGAAGAAAGGCCTGTCTATCTATAATCTCGGCACCGGTCATGGCTACTCCGTTCTGGATGTAGTCAAGGCTTTTGAGAAAGTCAACGGTCTCAAGGTCCCTTACTCGATCAAGCCACGTCGCCCAGGCGACATTGCGACCTGCTATTGCGATCCTGCAAAAGCGAAGGCTGAGCTGGGTTGGGAGGCGAAGTTCGGCATCGAGGAAATGTGCCGTGACAGCTGGCGTTTCCAGAGCAACAACCCCAACGGATACGAGAAATAGACTCTGACAGATAAGTCAAACAACAATAACCAGGACCATGGTCAATTACAACCTCAATCTCGAAGGAAAGACAGTCCTTGTGACAGGCGCCGCCGGTTTCATCGGAAGCAATCTTGTCAAGAGGCTTTTCAATGATATAAAAGATATCCGAATCATCGGTATCGATTCGATCACAGATTATTACGACGTCAACATCAAGTACGAGAGGCTTGCTGAGATAAAGTCTCTCGTCGGAGAAGAAGCCTCTGGCGGAGGGGCGACTTTTCCCAAGCTTTCCGGAGCCCCGCAGTCAGAGGCTTCTTCTCCGGCACGATGGACCTTCATCAAAGGCAGCATCGCGGACAAATCCTTGATTGACAGGACCTTCGCGGAGAACAGGATTTCTGTGGTCGTCAATCTTGCAGCCCAGGCAGGAGTGAGATACAGCATCACAAACCCTGATGCCTACATCGAGAGCAACCTTATCGGTTTCTACAACCTCCTCGAGGCTTGCCGCCACAATGAGGTCGAGCACCTTGTCTATGCGAGCTCAAGTTCCGTCTATGGCTCAAACAAGAAGGTGCCGTATTCGACCGACGACAAGGTCGACAACCCTGTCAGCCTCTATGCCGCTACCAAGAAGTCGAACGAGCTGATGGCCCATGCCTACAGCAAGCTCTACAACATCCCTTCGACCGGCCTACGTTTCTTTACGGTCTACGGCCCTGCGGGACGCCCTGACATGGCATATTTCGGCTTCACCGACAAGCTGCGCGCCGGCAAGACCATCCAGATATTCAACTATGGCAACTGTAAGCGTGACTTCACCTATATCGACGATATCGTCGAGGGCGTAGTGAGGATCATGCAGCATGCTCCACAGAAGCAGAACGGCGAGGACGGACTTCCAATTCCGCCATACAAGGTCTACAACATCGGTAACAACAGTCCTGAGAACCTTCTTGATTTCGTGACCATACTTCAGGAGGAACTCATAGCGGCAGATGTGCTTCCTTCTGACTATGATTTCGAAGCTCATAAGGAGCTTGTCCCAATGCAGCCAGGTGACGTGCCTGTGACTTTCGCGGACACTACACCGCTTGAGCAGGATTTCGGTTTCCGACCAGCAACTCCATTGAGAGAAGGCCTCAGGGCATTTGCTCAGTGGTATGCACGATACTATGGCACGTGCTCGTCCGAAAAATAATATTGAAGCGTCAACAAGATTATGCAGGTAATACTTCTTTCCGGCGGATCAGGCAAGCGCCTCTGGCCTCTGAGCAACGACGTCCGCTCTAAACAGTTCATCAAGATTTTCAAGACTGGAGAGAACCAGTACGAATCAATGGTACAGCGCGTCTATCGTCAGATACGCACCATCGATGCGGACGCAAAGGTGACGATCGCGACCAGCAAGAGCCAGGTCTCTGCTATCCATAACCAGCTCGGAGACGGTGCCGTCGGTATCAGTGTGGAGCCTTGCAGGAGGGACACTTTCCCTGCAATTGCACTCGCGACAGCTTATCTCCATGATGTGATGGGAGTAGGACTTGATGAGGCCGTCGTCGTATGTCCTGTCGACCCATATGTGGAAGATGACTACTTCGCTGCGCTTAAGGATCTTTCCGATCTCGCGGAGCAAGGTGCCGCAAACCTTACCTTGATGGGAATCGAACCTACTTATCCAAGTGAGAAGTATGGCTATATCATACCGGAGGGCAAGGAGAAGGTAAGCAAGGTGAAGACCTTCAAGGAAAAACCTTCTGTCGACGTCGCAAAGGATTACATCTCTCAGGGTGCGCTCTGGAACGGAGGTGTATTCGCATACAAGCTTGGCTATGTACTTGACAGAGCCCATGAACTCATCGAATTCGATGACTACCAGGATCTCTTCAGCAAGTATGAGACCCTCAAGAAGATTAGTTTCGACTATGCGGTCGTCGAGCATGAAGACAGCATCGCGGTGATGCGATTCGCTGGCCAGTGGAAGGATCTCGGTACATGGAACACTCTTACAGAAGCCATGACGGAACCAACCATGGGCAAGGTCATCCTCAACGACAAGTGCGAGGATGTCAACGTCATAAATGAACTTAATGTCCCTGTCCTCTGCATGGGCCTGAAGAGCGTCATCGTCTCAGCTTCTGCAGAGGGAATCCTTGTCAGCGACAAGGAGCAGAGCAGCTACATAAAGCCTTTCGTCGATGGAATAGACCAGCAGGTCATGTTCGCAGAGAAGTCATGGGGAGACTATCGTGTACTCGACGTCGATCCAGGCAGCATGACCATCAAGGTGATAATAAAGGCAGGCCACAGCATGAACTACCACAGCCATGCCCGTAGAAACGAGGTCTGGACCGTTATCGCCGGTACGGGCCATACGGTCGTCGACGGCATGCAGCAGACGGTAAGACCGGGCGATGTCATTACGATCATGGCAGGTTGCAAGCATACTGTCTACGCAGATACGGACCTTAGCATACTCGAGGTCCAGTTGGGAGAGAATATCGAAGTGTCAGACAAGACGAAGCACGAGCTTTAACGCCAGACGTATATTGAAGCCATTCAGACTCATACCATCTGCAAAGGATTATATATGGGGCGGAACCCGTCTCAGGGATGAGTATGGCAAAGTGAGCGATGCGGACAGGATAGCGGAGACATGGGAATGCTCTACTCATCCGGACGGACCAAGCATGGTGGCAAGCGGCCCGCATCGAGGCATGAGCCTCGTACAGGTACTCAAGGACCATCCGGAGTACCTTGGTGGAAATGCGGATTACCCGGGAACGGGGTACCATGATCCAAGTGAACTGCCTGTCCTGATAAAGTTCATTGACGCGAAGTCTGACCTTTCGGTTCAGGTCCATCCTGATGATGCCTATGCGGCGGAGAACGAAGGCGGGCAGCGAGGAAAGACTGAGATGTGGTATGTGGTCGATGCTAAGCCTGGTGCCAGCCTGGTGTTCGGCCTCAGCCGTGAGGTTACCAGGGAAAGACTGAGGACAAGGATTGAAGAAGGGAAGCTTGAGCGCTATCTTGCCCGTGTCCCGGTAAAGAAGAATGATGTCTTCTATATCCCGGCGGGCACTATCCATGCGATCGGCAGAGGCATATTGATCGCGGAGATACAGGAAAGCAGCAACCTGACATATAGGCTTTATGACTATTGCCGCTTAGATAAGGACGGGAATCCGCGTCCGCTCCATGTGGATAAAGCCTTGGAAGTGTCCCACCTTAAGGCGGACCAGGATCCACGTCAGCCGATGCGTATCCTCCGTTATACACCAGGATGTGCGCGTGAACTGCTTAGCTCCTGCCGGTATTTCAGTGTTGAGAGATGGATAGTCAAGAGCGAAGAAGGCGTCACTTTCCCTGCACTGCAGGAGAGCTGGAGGAATATACTCTGTCTGCGAGGTAATGGCTCCATTACATCCGTCGGTGGAGATATTTTGGAAATAAATAAGGGAGACAGTGTGTTTGTCCCGGCGTGTCAGGAGAATCTTTCTATTATGGGAGAGATGGAGTTTCTGGTTACGAGGACATAGTCTTCCTGAAACAGATAATTAACTAATAACTATAGAAAAATGAGAGTAATCATTGAACCGGACTACGACAAGATGTCGAAGTGGGCTGCGGACTATGTGGCAGCCAGAATCATCGAGGCAAATCCTACCCCTGAGAAGCCATTCAAGCTTGGATGCCCTACGGGCTCATCTCCGCTTGGTCTCTACAAGGAACTTATCAAGAAGTACGAGGCAGGCGAGCTTTCGTTCCAGAATGTCATCACATTCAACATGGACGAGTACGTCAATCTTCCTGAGGACCATCCAGAGTCATACCACAGCTTCATGTGGAACAACTTCTTCAGCCATATCGACATCAAGCCTGAGAACGTACATATCCTCAATGGAAACGCACCTGACCTCACAGCTGAGTGCGAGGCCTATGAGGCGTCGATCGAGGCAGCAGGCGGAATCGACCTGTTCATGGGTGGCGTAGGTCCTGACGGCCACCTTGCGTTCAACGAGCCAGGCTCAAGCCTTACATCGAAGACCCGTGTGAAGACCCTTACCACAGATACCATCATCGCGAACAGCCGTTTCTTCGACGGAGACCTCAGCCTTGTTCCAAAGCAGGCTCTTACAGTAGGTATCGGCACCGTGATGGCGGCGAAGGAGGTCCTTCTCGTCTGCAACGGCCACCACAAGGCACGTGCTCTTCAGCACATCGTGGACGGCAATGTCTCTCATATGTGGACGGCCTCTATGCTCCAGATGCACCGCAAGGCTATAGTTGTCTGCGACGAGCCTGCATGTGACGAGCTTACTGTCGCAACCTACAAGTACTATCTCGACAAGGAGAGAGGTAACCTGTAGCGCCTGGTAATTGACCTTAAAATATTTTATGATGAAGAAATTGACACTATTCTGCCTTTCAGCACTTGCAGCCTTTTCTCTCGCTTCCTGTGGGAAGGAAGATGATACTGATATGAGATGTACTGTCGCCGTGGTTGACGCACAAGTGGCTACAGTCGGCTTCACAGCTACGTTGGACGCCTCTGAAATAGGTGATGGGGCGAGGTTCGAGATATTGTCTTCGACAATCGGAGACCCGGGAAATCCTGCCAATATGCCTGACGTGGGATTGTGGACAGCTTCGACTGCTGAGGAGAATTCGCGAGTTGACATCCCTAAATCTGGCAGGAACTGGTACAATGGTTTCTATTCCAAGAATCTTGTGCCAGGCGCGAAGTACTATGTCAGGATCAGGTTTGTGTCAAATGCTGGCGGCCAGTCTGTAGAAAGGCTCGGCCCTTTGTCCCAGTTCCAGATGCCTGATCCGGGAGAGCCTTATATCGGTGCATCCGGCCTCTCGGACATAACGTCTACAAGCGTAAAGGTACATGCTATCTGGATGCCTAACGGACAGAAGATATCCAGCATCGGCTATCTGATTTCAACTGATGAGAAAGAAATCAATGAAAACAAGGGTACGACCGTGACATTGGATTCTCCACTTACATATGATTTCCAGTACACCGATCTCGAACCTGGCAAGATGTACTATACAAAGCTCTGGTGCCAGACCACACTTCCTGACAATCCTACCAAGTACCATGTTTCTTTGCGTTTCTATTCAAACAAGGTGTACTTCACTACCGCTAAGGAATAACTTCACTACCGCTAAGGAATAAAGAAAGTGGTTTTTGTTTGCAGAGAATAAAATATGCTTTATATTTGCATTGGTAGCCCTTTCAGGCGCTGCCATACGCACGTAAAGTGATATAATAGTTAAATTAGGTAATGCCTCCCGCCGGTTGTGAAATCAGCGGGAGGATTTTTTTTCACGGGAGGATTTTTTCAAGTGTTGTCACGATGTGGATAAACACGCGTTTCATGGTGGGAAAACGCCTGTTCATTCTGTTTGTCCAGCAGTTTTCTTGTATACTAATTTTCAAATTGCTAATTTTGTCTGACTTTAAATTTAATCTATCGTCTAGAAAACTATTTGTGCTAATGAAAAAACTCTATGTTTCTCCCTTTTCTTCCAGAACCTTGGTTGAAACGGAATCTTCGATTCTAGCCTCTTCGGGACAGGCAGTGCAGGTAATTGCTCCTATTGAAGTCGAAGTCCACGAATATACAGATCATGGCTTCAAGGATGTTTCATTTGATGATCAGTTGTTTTAATCTGAGGCATATGAAGACAAAGTATTTTTTCTCAATGATACTAATGGTTGTCGTTTTGTCGTCTTGTAGCGAAATCGACAATAGTGGCAGCTCAAATATTACACGTAAGGGGAATATCGGCTTTGCAAAGGTCGGTGTCGGCTCTCTTTTTACAAAGTCAGAGACAGCTAAACCCGAATATGAGTTCAAGACTGACGAGGCTGTGTTCATGGTTTCCCGCACTGAAGAGCCTCTGCAGGACCTTCCTTCGACCAAGGGCGCAGAAATCAAGACTTCTACTCTTGACCGTTTCCGTGTCGAGGGATTTCTTGATCCTGAAATCAAGGAAAAGGGTGGAGCTACCCAGGAGGATAGGAACAATCTCAATTTCATAGACAATAAGCTTGTCGTCAAGGATGGTTCCGTCTGGAAGTTCCAGGAGGACCAGATGTGGAGATCCGGTATCCACCATTATTTCTGGGCATACTCTCCGGAGAATATCGCTATCGAGACCAGTGAGGCTGACTTTACCAAGGCTAAGTTCTCGTACACATCGGATTTTGATTCTGACGTTATCATTGCCAATACTAACAGGTATTATGGACGAGACGATGAGGATGAGTCAACAAGGGCAAACAATTTGAAACTTGATTTCTATCATGCTCTTGCTTCAGTCACTTCGAATCTGAATGTTACTTTCAAGGTCCGCCCTACCGGCGCAAGTGGCAGCGGCCGCGATGTTGTGACAACTGATAGAGGCGAACTTAGTAATTTCACTGTCCGTAATATCATGTCTAAAGGTGAGTGCGAAATTACAGATGGTTTGACCTTCAACTGGACTGAAATGTCTGAGTCTGCAGATGACGCAGACTTTGCATCAGGAAATCCTCGTTTCCTTCTTCCTCAGGACCTTGAGAATATTGTATTCCAGTTTACTGTTCTGGATAAACCGAGACAGCTTACACGACCTTATGTTTTCAACGCAAAACAGCTTCTTGGAGACTCGAACTGGGAAGTCGGTAACAAATATGGTTACAATATATCAGGATCAATTATCTTCCCTGAGGTTGTCGTTCCTCCTGGAGGTGGAATCGATGCAAGCTTCACCGGCAATAAGTTCAAGAATAAGATGCTTATCCAGCAGGTAGATGTGAGATACATCAGCAAGCTGCGTTTTTCATGGAAAGGTGTCCCAGGAGGTAATGCTGGAAATGGTACTATCGCATACATCGGACTTGAAAAGGAAGGCGTAACGCCTAATGAAAAAGATTATATCCAGGCAAACCAACCGGTTCTCTCTAATCCAAATATGGGTTTCTGTTACAATCATAAGCTTGACACAGATGGAGGAGAACCGCTTCAGAAAGGAAATTATTATGAAGGGTATAGAGATTGGTTCTGGTTCGACTTTGATGTGCCTGAGGATTGGACGGTAGCAGATATCTATGCTTTGTACAATGGATCGAACAACTCCGGCACCTGTAACTGGATCATGAACAATTTCACCATTGAAGTTCTCGAGTGGCGTTTCTAGCCGTCCACAACCCATAATTCTCCTGCAAGCCTCACGGCCTGCAGGAGTTTTTTCTTTTTTCATGACCAAAAATTGCCTGTTCATCCCGTTTGGGTATTTTTGATTTGCCTATAAGGGTAAAAGGTGCTAAATTTGAAAACTGACTGAAAGAATCTATCAACTTACCTGAAAGACTATTCGTGGTATAATAGTGTCTGATATAGCCGCCGACGCGGCGGGAGTGACAGCAGATCGTCTCTGTGTTTGTCGATAGAATCTAAAGATCATATTTCACTTGGCTCTAATTTCTCATACAATATATTAGAGTATAGTTTTTTAGGCCGTCTCCCGCCCGTTGTGAAACGAGCGGGAGACTTTGTATCTGCCATGACGTGCCATTTCTGGATTAGCACAGTTTTTGATAGAGCATTAGGAAACTTATTGAAAATGAAAAGATTTGCACTTATACTCGCTATGGCCGTCGCTGGCCTTTCCGCTAATGCACAGATGCCTCGTCCGGAACAGGTGGATACTCTCGTGGTGAAGTCAGTACGCTATAACCGTGCTGAAATCAAGAAGGAGAACTGGCCGGCAGATGTCATCCTGAAGTCGGCTTCTGACATCACTATAGGTGACAATGAATATGATATTGAGTCGATGAAGGAAGGCTCGATCTCCGCCCGCTACGGTGCCCGTGAACTTATATTCACTCTTGACGGAGGAAAAAGATTCTCGTTCTACGAGAACGGAGTGCACAGGGTGGTCGTATTCTCTGGCTATGAGTTCTTCTGTGAACCGTCTGCTGAGAAAGATTTAAAACAGAAAGCGCGTCGAACCCTCCATGCGGCCGACAGCCTTGCCGGTGTGGCAGAGGAAAAGATAACTGAATCGATACGTTCGAACAGAAACAGATAACAGTGTTCCAGAACCTCAGGAGCAGTATATGGCTGTCTTTGCTTGCACTTGACAGTAGGTTTTTATAAATTTGTAGGACCGAAACAACAAGATAGCCATGCTCAATAGACTTTTTCGCTGGTATTTCTCTAAATCCGCGCTCCCATACTGGTGCGTGCTTGCCATTGATTGTGCTATTGTCTTCTGCTCAGGTCTTGTCGCTGCTTATCTCCGCAAAGGGGGAAATCAGTTCGTCGGCTTCTTCTGGCAGATATGTCTCGGCTTGCTTGTGGTTGTCTTCTGTTACGGTATAGGTTTCAGGCTTTTCCATACCTACAGCGGAATCATCCGATATTCTTCTTTCGCGGATCTGGCGAATGTCGCCAAGGCGTGTTCCCTCGGTGCCGCGCTCTCTTGCGCGATCAGCCTGGGTGTGGAGCATGCAGGCGTTCCTATGAGCACGATCGCAATGCCTTACCTTTCAGGACATTTCATCATCGTAATAGTGTCTGTCCTGTTGATGTGGTTTGTCAGGATCATCGTAAAGACGCTGTATGACATAGTCCGTGTCGGTTCCAACACGGAAAGGGCCATGATCTACGGTATCATGGATGGAGGTACCGCAATTGCGCGCTATATCCGTAGCGCAGATCCTGTCAAGTACGACCTCAAGGGCTTTGTTGCGCCAAACGGCACAGAGAACGCTCCTGAATCGCTTATGGCTGTTCCGGTCTTCCAGGATGATGACAAACTTATCGACATCATCAAGGAAAAGGCAATCAAGGCAGTGCTGGTGTCACCTCTTCAGCAGGATAATTTCCCTAACAGGGAGAAACTGGTGGAGGCCTTGGTCAAGTCGGGAGTCAAGATTCTGATGGTAAACCAGGATTCTGAGGAATGGGACGGCAAGTCTGATTTCAAACAGAGCCAGATCAGGGAAGTCGATATCGAGGACCTTCTCCCAAGAGATAAGATCGAGGTTGACCTGAATGCAATCGGCCAGCTGATCAAAGGCAAGACGGTTATGATTACCGGAGCAGCCGGCAGCATCGGTTACGAGATGTCCCGCCAGGTCGCGAAGTTCGCACCGAAGTCATTGATCCTCATAGATCAGGCGGAGACCCCTATGCACACTGTGCGTCTCCACATGAAGAACCATTATCCAGGATTGCCGTGTGAGACAATAGTGTCCAGCATCACTAACAAGAGCAAGATGGAGTTACTCTTCGCTGAGCATCGTCCGGACTATATATTCCACGCAGCGGCTTATAAGCATGTCCCTATGATGGAGGACAATCCTAGCGAGGCGGTCCAGAACAATGTCTATGGAACGAGAGTCATCGCTGATCTCGCTGTTGCATACGGTGCTAAGAAGTTCGTGATGATTTCTACTGACAAGGCTGTGAATCCTACGAATGTGATGGGTTGCAGCAAGCGTATCTGTGAAATCTATTGCCAGAGCCTCAACCGTGCAGTCGAGAAGGGCGAAGTCAGGATGGCTGATGGCAGTCCTGCTGTCACTCAGTTCATTACGACCCGTTTCGGCAATGTTCTTGGTAGCAATGGCAGCGTCATTCCTATTTTCAGGAAGCAGATTCTTGCAGGCGGTCCTGTGACAGTGACTCATCCGGATATAATCCGTTTCTTCATGCTTATCCCTGAGGCGTGCCGACTTGTGCTTGAGGCAGGTACCATGGGCCACGGAGGAGAGATATTCGTCTTTGACATGGGCAAACCGGTGCGTATTGCTGACCTTGCCCAGAAAATGATCGATCTTTCTGGTGCCAGGGGAGTGGAAATCAAGTTCACAGGCCTTCGTGACGGAGAGAAGCTGTTCGAAGAGGTCCTTTCCGACAAGGAGAACACAAAACCTACTGTCCATCCTAAGATCATGGTTGCTTCAGTGCGTGAGTACGAATATGCTCTTGCGCTGAAGAATGAGAAGGAACTTCTCGATATATCTTACAGATACGACGATATGGAGACTGTACGTAAGATGAAGGAGATTGTTCCTGAGTACAAGAGCCAGCACAGTAAGTATCAGGTACTTGACTAAAGTCGTACCGTCTTTTGGCAAGGCAGTTTGATAACTAATAACTTTCACGGATTATGAATAAGGTAGCTGCCATCTGCACGATGGCCATCGTCTCATTTGCAGCGGGTTCGTCTCTTTTTGCACAGAACCCATATCTTCCTCTTTGGGAATACATTCCTGATGGTGAACCATATGTGTTCGAGGATCCTGACTGTCCTGGAAAGGAGAGAGTCTACATCTATGGTTCTCATGACAGCGAGATAACCAAGTACTGTGGCCGTGAGCAGGTGGTATGGTCAGCTCCTGTGGACGACCTCAGCAACTGGCGTTACGACGGTATCATCTTCCGCTCGGACAAGGATGCCAGGGGCGGGCTTCTCAATCCTGACGGCAGGGGAGACATCCTATATGCTCCTGACATTGCTGTGAAGGCCGATGCCAGTGGCAAGAAGTGGTACTATCTCTATCCTAACAACCAGGCCCGCGGACGTAATGCACAGGTGTGCCGTAGCGAGCGTCCTGACGGACCGTTCGAGGTGATCAACTGGAACGAGGAGAATCCTAAGCGCAACGACGGTATCCTTGGTTTTGACCCTGCTGTCTTCGTCGACGACGACGGCCGTGTCTATGGATACTGGGGCTTCGAGGAGTCCAATGGTGCTGAGCTTGATCCTGTCAGGATGGACCGTGTCAAGGAGGGAACTGAAATTGTCAGGGACATGGTATCCAGCTACAAGCAGCCAGGCGTGTTCAACTTCTTCGAGGCGTCATCAATGCGCAAGATCGACGGCAAATACGTCTTCGTATATTCAAGAAAGACTGCAGAGGGCGAGTTCGGCCTTCCTCAGACAAACTACACGCTTGCATATGCCTATAGCGACAGTCCGCTGGGTCCGTGGACCTATGGTGGAACTCTTGTAGACTGCCGCGGACGCGATACTGACGAGAGCGGAAATGTCATCTGCACCGCCAATCCTTATGGAAATACACATGGCAGCCTTGCGAAGATCGGCGACCAGTGGTGGCTTTTCTACCACCGTCAGACAGGCACCGACGAGTATTCGCGACAGGCGATGGCCTCTCCGGTTGAGGTTACCGTGGAGCCTGGAAAAGGCGGAAAGGTCTATATCACCGAGGCTGAGTATAATTCAGAGGGTTTCCGCACAGAAGGCCTGAATCCTCTTTTCAAGACCCCTGCAGGTCTCGCATGTTATTATACAAACCCTGACGGAATCGGTCAGACATACCCGAAATTCCACTTCTCAGGATCATATGTCAAGGCTACCAGAATCGATCCGGACTCATATGTGGGACCGTTCAACCAGAAGCAGCCTTTCTGTCCTGTCACCAACAATGTGCCCGGATCTGTATTCGGTTATAAGTACTTTAATTTCAGCGAGATCCAGTCTGGAAAGCAGACTTTCCTCAAGGTCCACCTGATCAAGGAAAACGCCGGCAGCCTGAGCGTTCTCGCTGGCGGTCCGTCGACACGCCGTGGCGGAAAGGAGATTGCCGTGATCGAAGTGACCGGAGGCTCGGAAGGGGAGATCGTCGAGATCATGGTACCATGTTCCGGCCTTTCCGGAATTTCAGGCAAGCAGCCGCTTTTCTTCAGTGTCAATGGCGATGGGAAGGAATCTGTCTGCGAAATCTACGATTTCCAATTCATTCAGTAAGACTTTTTTCGTATCTTTGTCTACTTATCATTTATTAAGACTATGAATTTATCTAGAATAGCTACCACCGCACTTGCATCTGTGATGCTCCTCCTGAGCTCCTGCGCTGCCCCGAATCTTGCGTATTTCCAGGATTCACAGGACGGTCAGGTACTGGAGATGCTCAAGACACAGAAGATTAAACTGAAGCCTCAGGACAAGATCTCTATCGTTGTCAACAGCCGCGATCCTGAACTTGCTGACCTTTTCAATCTTCCTATCGTCTCACATCGTGTAGGCTATTCCAATGTATCTTCGTCTCTCTCTCAGTCGCAGCAGGTTTCGTGCTACACTATCGATGCGGCAGGTAATGTGGATTTCCCTATCCTCGGCGAGGTCGCCATTGCAGGTCTTACACGCGAAGAAGTAGCTGATAAGATCAAGTCAGAGCTTCTTGACCGGAATCTTATCAAGGATCCGGTAGTGATCGTGGAATTCGCAAACATGTCTATCTCTGTCCTCGGCGAGGTGCGCAGCCCTGGCCGTTACAACATTGACAGAGACGATGTCACTATTCTTCAGGCTCTCGGCCTTGCCGGCGACATGACTATCTATGGCGTACGTGAGAACATTCTTGTCCAGCGTATCGATGGCAACAAGATCCGTAACTATAGAGTTGACATCACCAACATGGAGGAGCTCACGAAGTCTCCTGCCTTCCATCTTCAGCAGAACGATGTAGTCTATGTCAGCCCTAACGACAAGCGCCGTAGAGAGTCTACCGTAAATGGTAACAACGTCCTTTCTACCTCCTTCTGGATCTCGATCGCTACTCTTGCGGCAACAGTCGCAAGCATGGTCATCCGATTCAGGGGCAACTAATCGATTTTCCTTTAACGAAAAACAACTTAAATGGAACAGCAGTATAACAGACCACAGACACAGGTCCCACAGCAGGATGGACCGGATATCATGGAACTTCTCTTCCTCTGCCTTGCAAAATGGAAGTGGTTCCTTCTTTCCGTTGTAGTCTGCCTTGGACTTGCTTCGCTCTATATACTCAGAACTGCCCCTGTGTATACCCGTTCGGCTACTCTTCTTGTCAAAGATGACAAGAAAGGTAACGCTATCGCGAGCGATATCGGCGATGCATTTGCCAACATGGGCTTCAACGCGGCACGTACCAACATCAACAACGAGCTCCTTTCCATCAGCTCGCCGGCAAATATCCTTGATGTCGTCAAGAGGCTCAACCTCGATATGCACTATAGCACAAAGGGCTTTTTCCATGACTATACCCTCTACGGTACCAGTCTTCCTGTCAATGTCAGCCTTCTTGACATTGACGACCGTCAGAGCGCATCTTTCACTCTTTATGTCAAGGGAGACCGCTCTTACAGCGTCTCAGACCTCGTTACCAAGGGAGAGAAGGTCAGCGGTTCCTGGCAGGGCCATCTTGGAGATACACTCTCTACTCCTTTAGGAAGATTCGCAGTAGTTGAGACTCCAGCCTTTGATCCGGAGAAGGAATCTCAGGAAATTCTTGTGAGCCGCTCGTCTCTCAACAATACGGTGCGTTCATGCAATGCAAGGCTTACTGTAGCTTTGACTGACAAGCTTGCGACTATCCTTGGCATCACATACCAGGATGTCTCTACACAGAGAGCTGACGATTTCATCAACACCCTTATCTCTGTCTACAACGAGAACTGGGTGAAGGACAGAAACCAGATCGCTATCAGCACTTCTCTCTTCATCGACGATCGTCTCGCTGTGATCGAGAGGGAGCTCGGAAACGTGGATGGTGATATCTCTTCATATAAGTCAGAGCATCTTATCCCGGATATCGCCGCCGCTTCAAATATGTACATGAACCAGGCGTCAAAGGCTGAGGCTACAGTCGTCGAGCTTTCAAACGAAGCTTACATGGCACGTTATATCAGGAACTACCTGACCAGCGAGCAGAATGTCAACAGCCTTCTCCCATCAAATGCCGGTATCAGCAATACTGCTATCAATCAGCAGATCAGCGAGTACAACGAGAAGCTTCTCCGCAGAAGCAGTCTCGTCGCAAACTCTTCAGAGACCAACCCTCTCGTCGTAGACATCGATGCCCAGCTCAGGTCTCTCAGAAGTGCCATTGTGACTTCAATTGACAATGAGCTCGTCACTATCGAGGCACAGATCAGCAGCCAGAAGAGCTATGGTAACCGTGCTACTTCCCAGATAGCGAACAACCCTGATCAGGCTAAGTACCTTCTCAGCGTAGAGCGTCAGCAGAAGGTCAAGGAGTCTTTGTACCTCTTCCTTCTTCAGAAGAGAGAGGAGAATGAGCTCGGCCAGGCGTTCACTGCCTATAACAGCCGTATCATCACACCTCCTTACGGTTCAGATTATCCTACATCTCCATCTAAGAGCAAGATCCTTCTTGTCGCTTTGATCCTTGGTCTCGCTATTCCTTTTGGATGGATATATGTACAGCAGATGCTCAATACCAAGATCCGCGGCCGCAAGGACCTTGAGGATAAGGTAACGATGCCGTTCCTCGGTGAGATACCTCAGTATTTCGCTGATGGTGACAAGAAGCGTATGCTTGAGCTCAGTCACAAGAAGAAACGGAATAATCCGAATAATGGCATAGTAGTCAACTCAAGCCGAAGCATGGATTATATCAATGAGGCGTTCCGTGTGATGAGGACCAATGTCGGATTCGTGCTTGGAGGCGAACAGAATGTAGCTATCATTACTTCTTACAATCCAGGTTCAGGTAAGTCATTCATTATCAATAATCTTGCTGCTTGTTTCGCTCTCAAGAACAAGAAGATACTTCTTATTGACTGTGACCTTAGAAAGGCTACGACATCAAAGTACTATACGAAGACAAAACTTGGTCTCAGCAGCTATCTTGCTGGTTCAGTTGATAATGTCGAAGACATCATGATCCATCCAGAGGCTCAGCCGACATTGACTGTCATCCCAGTCGGTGCAGTACCTCCAAACCCTTCTGAACTCATCTCTGATGAGAAGTTCCCTGAACTTATCGCCAGATTCAGAAAGGAGTATGACCTGATTCTTCTTGACTGTCCTCCTGTAGAGATCGTGGCTGATACTATGATTATCGAGAAGGTTGCTGATCGTACGCTCTTCGTTATCCGCGCAGGTCTCTTTGAGCGCAGCATGCTGAAGAACCTCGAGTCTGACTACCAGAGCGGCAGGTTCAAGAATATGTCGCTTATTCTTAACGGAACAGAGGCGCAGGGCCACTATGGTGGCTATGGCTATCGATATGGCTATAACTACGGCTATGGCTCGTATGAGTACGGCAAGCAGAGTTAGTCTCTGGAAAAAAATAAAATCAAGCCCGGTTTATCCGGGTTTTTTTCTATGATGAAAATCGGAGTATTAGGTACAGGCGTGATCGCCTCGGCACTGGTTGATGGATTCTGCAAGGATCCGCAGTCAGCAATTGATTTACACTTCTATCTTTCACCTCGCAATGCTGAGAAAGCGGCGAGACTGAGAGCTGCATATCCGGATTCGATAACCGTCTGCCAGAGCAACCAGGACGTCGTCGACGCTGCCGAGTGGGTATTCCTTTGTCTGATTCCTCGCCATGCGAAGAGTATCCTTTCAGAACTTAGATTCCGCAGCGGGCAGAAGATACTCTCGATCATGTCCGACCACTCAATAGAGAAGGTCCTGTCCATGGTCGGTCCTTCTGCAAAGTGTCTCAGGATGGTACCTCTTCCTTTTTCGGCTATGCATATCGGCCCGATAGCATATTTCCCGAAGGATGACGAGATTGAGGCGATGTTTGCTCCGTTGGGGACGCTGATTGCTCTTGAGAAAGAAAGTGAACTTTCCATAATATCAGGTCTGACCGGCCTGATGAGTGCCTATTATATGCTCATCCATGAAACGACAAAGTTCGGTGTGGAGCAGGGTCTCTCTCCTCGTACTTCCCTCGAGTATATGACTGCTTTCTATGAGGCTCTCAATGTGAAGGCAAGGGCTAGGGAAGACGGTGATATCTATGACCTTGCCTACGAGATGACTCCTGGCGGTCTGAACGAGATGGCGCTCAGGTCGATGCTTGAGGCCAATGCCTATCAGCCTTGGACCGATGCACTCCAGAAGGTCATGGACAGACTGAACAAGAAATAAATTGAAGACAACAGATGAAATCATTTGAGGAACTCGGGCTGAAGGACTGTCTGCTTGAGTCAATAAAGGAACTGGGGTTTGAAACTCCTATGCCTGTCCAGGAGGCGGTCATTCCGCTGCTTCTGGAAGGTAATGACGACGTTGTGGCCCTGGCCCAGACCGGCACCGGCAAGACCGCTGCCTACGGACTTCCGCTGCTTCATAACATCGATGTGAAGGACCATGGTACCCAGGCCCTGATCCTCTGCCCGACTCGTGAACTCTGTCTCCAGATCGCAGACGATCTCAATGATTATGGCAAGAAGATGGACGGCCTTTTCGTACTTCCAGTCTATGGTGGATCGAGCATACGTAACCAGATACAGAATCTGAGGAAGGGCGTACAGATCATCGTCGCTACTCCCGGAAGACTGATCGACCTCATGGACAGAGGTATCATCGACCTGTCTACAGTCAGGAACGTAGTGATGGATGAGGCCGATGAGATGCTCAACATGGGCTTTTCTGAGGATATAGATCTGATACTTGCTTCAGTCCCTGAGGACAGGCATATCCTTCTTTTCTCTGCGACCATGCCTTCTGAGATCGAGAAGATATCGAAGCAGTATATGCATGATCCTAAGGAGATAGTTATCGGAAGGAAGAATGAA
Source organism: Candidatus Cryptobacteroides sp. (assembly GCA_045599665.1). GTDB lineage: Bacteria > Bacteroidota > Bacteroidia > Bacteroidales > UBA932 > Cryptobacteroides. Next base: position 88,540 of record JAZRWK010000042.1, on the reverse strand, counting down.
AGCACTGCTTCCGTCCGCCATATCCGCTATATGGTGAATGCGAAGGACAAGTATAATACGCTCAAGAGAATAGTTGACTATTATCCTAGGATCTATGGTATCATCTTCTGCCGCACCAAGGTAGAGACCCAGGAGATATCGGATAAGCTTATCCGTGAGGGATACAATGTGGATGCTCTCCATGGCGATCTCTCACAGGCTCAGCGTGACTATGTCATGCAGCGTTTCCGCCTCTGCAACATACAGCTTCTTGTCGCTACGGACGTGGCTGCGCGAGGCCTTGACGTCGAGGATCTCACACATGTCATCAACTATACTCTTCCTGACGAGACCGAGATATATACCCACCGAAGCGGACGTACAGGACGTGCCGGCAAGACAGGAATCTCGATCGCTATCGTCAATATGAGGGAGACGAAGAAGATCCGTCAGATAGAGCAGGTGATAGGAAAGACCTTCGAGGAAGGTGTCATCCCTACAGGAAAGGAAATCTGTTCAAAGCAGATTTTCAGTCTTATCGACAGGATTGAGAAAGTCGATGTCAATGAAGACGAGATCGCAGATCTTCTCCCTTCTGTCTACAGGAAACTCGACTGGCTTGACAAGGAAGACCTTATCAAGAGAATCGTGTCAATGGAGTTCAACAGACTGATCGACTACTACCAGATCAATGAAGACTTCGAGGCTGTCAAGGAACGCGAAAAGGGCAGCAAGAGGGTAGAGGTAGTCAAGGAAGAGGGATTCACCAAGGTGTTCATCAACATCGGAAAGATGGATGGAGTGACCCCTAAGAATCTCCTTGGCATCATCAATGACTGCGTGGAGGGTAAGGCTGAGATAGGCCGTATCGACCTTTTTACACGCTACTCGCTTTTCGATGTCGCTGACGCTTCGGCCATGACCGTCATCCGTGAACTTAATACACTGAGGCTCCGTGGCCGCAATATAAAAGCCTACGAGGCTACCGAAGAGCAGATCAACCGCGGAACGAAGGACCGTGAGGAGGAGCGCAAGGGCGGCGGCAGACGCGAACGCGGCGCCCGTCCTGAGAAACCGTTCCCTGAGAAGGAGGACCGTCCATCGAAGAAAGACCGCTGGGGAAAGGACAGGAAGAAAAAGAGAAAATAACTACATCATATATTATGAAACTACAGCATTTGACAATCGCTCTTGCAGCCCTTGCGCTGGCAAGTTGCACAGGCAAGGTTGAAGGACCTTGCGACATCTACGAGGCTTACGGCACTCCGTGTGTAGCTGCCCACAGTACTACCAGAATACTGTATTCAAAGTACAACGGACCGCTCTATCAGGTGCTCCGTGAGTCTGATGGAGCAACACTTGACATCGGAACCGTGAAGGGTGGCTATGCCGACGCAGCCGCTCAGGACAGATTCCTTGAGGGTACGATCGGCTATATCTGCAAGATCTACGACCAGACTGGCCATGGCAATGACCTCACAGCTGCGGCACCTGGTACCTTCCTCGGTCCTGCAAAGGGTGAGTTCAATACTCTTCCTATCGCAGACATGGCACCTGCAGTCCTCGACGGACATAAGGTCTATGGTGCCTACTTCATGCCGGGTATGGGCCTCAGGGAGAACAACGCTTCATATCTCGCTATCAATGACGAGCCTGAGGGAATCTACTATGTGATCGACGGTACCCATTTCGACAGCGGATGCTGCTTCGACTATGGCAACTCTTCGACCAACGGCAAGGCGGTAGGTCGTGGTACCATGGAAACGACATATTACGGCATTTCGACTGCATGGGGCAGTGGTAACGACGAAGGCCCATGGATCATGGCTGATATGGAGGCAGGCCTCTTCTCAGGTTTCAATGCCAAGAAGAATGACGTGCCAGCTATCACTGACTGGCGTTTCGTGTCCGCTTATGTAAACGGTGGCGGCGGCAACCATTGGGACCTCCGTGGCGGCGATGCTACAACTCCAGACATCGTCACATTCTATGACGGTGTGCGCCCTGTCTCTCCGGATCCGAACGAGGGCTATTTCCCTATGAGCAAGAAGGGTGGTCTTCTTCTCGCGAACGGTGGTGACAACGGAAACGGCTCGGCAGGTACTTTCTACGAGGGTGCGATGACCGTAGGTTATCCTTCAGAGGAGGCTGTCAAGGCTGTCCAGGCAAACATCGCAGCTGCTCAGTACAAGGAGCAGACAATGTGGATGTCACGTCTCACTTCTTTCCACGAGGGCAAGTCACAGACTCTTACAGTCTCATACCTCAACAACACTGACAAGACCGTCTCAGGTCTCAATGTCTCACTCGAGCTCCCTAAGGGATGGACTTCAGAGCTTGCATCCATGGTAGGCGCAGAGGCTGGTGTCAAGCCAGGTGAGAAGGCAGTGGCAATCTTCAGGATTTCAGGCCCTGGCTATGACAGCGAAGGCTTCGCAAAGGCTGTCGCTTCATGGAAGGGCGGCTCAGAGTTCGCAGCTCAGCGTGTCCGCAGCGTCCCTGACGTCAGCATCAATGAGCTCTATCTCGGCGACGAGCAGTTCATCGAGCTTTATAACTCTTCGGTCGATCCAGTGGACCTTTCAGGCTGGAGCGTTGAGATCACCCGCAGCGGCTGGGCTCCTGTCGTAGCTGCCAAGCTCCCTCAGGGAACTTTCATCAGTGCTAAGGACTATCTCGTACTCCGTCCGAATGCAGATGCTCTTGCATTTGATGCAGCGCCTCTTACAAAGATCTTCATCCCAGTTTCTACCGATTCCAAGGCAGTCGTTCCTGCAGGCAGCACCCATGTGTCTCTTGTTTCGACAGCTGGTCTTGAACCAGGCCAGAAGATAGGTGTCGACCTTGGTGGCAAGTATGAGGAGGTTACCCTTACAAAGGTCGGTACTGCTGCTACACAGACTATTCTCGTAGGTCCTGCGAAGGCAGGTGACACTACTCTCCAGCTTGAGGTCACAAAGGACCTCCGCGCTGGCATGGAAATCACCATCAGTACAGGTCAGAGGAAGGAAGTCAGGACCATCACCAAGGTCATCAAGGTGTCTGAGGCTCCGCTTCCAAGGCGTTTCGGCCAGAGTGTAGTCCCTCACGAGCCAGGTCTTGTCGAGATCGACAAGCCACTTACCATGGACCAGATCGCTTCTGTAGACGTCTGGGCACCAGGCGAGGGCGTAGACTTTACCCCTGCACTTAAGTATGACCATATGGTCGGTGACGCAGTCTCTGCTCCTGCAGCGCCTATTGCAAAGGACGGCAGCTACAGCTACACATTCTCGACCAAGGCAGGTGCAGTCGCACTTTACCATGACAAGGTGCTTGTGGACGCCATCATCTATGGCTCAAAGCAGAGCAACTCAAGTGCAAACGGTACTATCGCACGTCCTGACCTCGCTGTCCTCGAAGGTGAGCAGACCCAGGGCGGATGTCTTGCTGAAGTTCCTCAGTTCAGAATGCCACGTATGCTGGCTCCTGGCCAGAAGATGCCTGTTCCTCCAACATATTCTCTTGTGAGAATCCCTGATGGAAACGACAATGACGTCCTCTGTGAGATCCGCAACACTACAACAGCTACCCCTGGCGCAGCTAACCAGGAGTAATATCTTACGGCTGCAGGACCTGACCGTCCTGCAGTTGTCCAATTCAATTATAAGGTAATATGAAAATTGCAGTCGCAGGAACCGGCTATGTCGGTCTTTCAATAGCAACTTTGCTGGCGCAGCACCATAAAGTCGTTGCGGTTGATGTCATTCCCGAGAAGGTGGATCTCATCAACAGGAGGAAATCTCCTATCCAGGACGAGTATATCGAGAGATACCTTGCCGAGAAGGAACTTGATCTTACGGCAACTCTCGATGGTGCGGCGGCTTATAAGGATGCTGATTTCGTCGTAATTGCTGCACCGACCAATTATGATCCTGTACGTAATTATTTCGATACCAGCCATGTCGAAGAGGTGATAGATCTTGTCCTTGAAAGTGGCTCGAAGGCTACCATGGTCATCAAGTCGACCATCCCGGTAGGTTACACCAGAAGTCTCTATGTCAAGTATGCGAAGAAGTTCGCAGAGCGTGGATATGACTCATCGATGCGTCTGCGTCTTTTGTTCTCGCCGGAGTTCCTCAGAGAAAGCAAGGCTCTTTATGACAATCTTTTCCCAAGCCGTATCATCGTCGGCTATCCTAAGATAATCACCGGTGGCGTCGGAGATCCGTTCAAGGAGGAGAATGAGGCTATACGTAAGATTGCCGGCAACCATCTTGAGGAGGCTGCCCATACTTTCGCAGGTCTTCTTCAGGAGGGCGCCATAAGAGATGACGTGCCTGTACTGTTCATGGGAATGAAGGAGGCAGAGGCTGTGAAGCTCTTCGCCAATACCTATCTCGCTCTTCGTGTAAGTTACTTCAATGAGCTTGACACGTACTCAGAGGTCAAAGGCCTTGACACTAAGTCTATCATTGACGGCGTCTGTCTTGACCCACGTATCGGTTCTCACTATAATAACCCGTCTTTCGGCTATGGAGGGTATTGTCTTCCAAAAGACACGAAGCAGCTCCTTGCCAATTATGAATATGTCCCTGAGAATCTCATCCAGGCCATAGTTGAATCTAACAGGACCCGTAAGGATTTCATCGCTGACCAGGTTCTTTCGAAGGCCGGTTATTATAACTATACCAGTTACGGTCAGTGGAACCAGACTGCTGAACGCGAGGTCACCATCGGAGTGTTCCGTCTGACCATGAAGTCGAATTCCGACAATTTCCGACAGTCGGCGATCCAGGGTGTCATGAAAAGGATCAAGGCAAAGGGCGCAAAGGTGATTGTCTATGAACCTACGCTTGAAAATGGTACGCTCTTCTTCGGCAGTGAGGTGGTGAACGATCTTGACCAGTTCAAAGCACGCAGCCAGGCCATCATTGCGAACCGCTATGATGAGTGCCTGGACGATGTCTATGAGAAAGTCTATACAAGGGACGTGTTCAAGAGAGATTAAACTGTATAGCAGACAATGCCAAAGAAAGTATTTGTTTCAGGATGTTATGATCTGCTTCACAGCGGTCACGTCGAATTCTTCCGTCAGGCTGCCTCTTATGGCGACCTTTATGTAGGAATCGGATCCGACGAGACGATCCTCCACTACAAGAACCATAAGACCGTATACCCTGAGCATGAACGTCTGTTCATGGTAAAGAGCATCCGCTATGTCAAGGATGCCTATATCAACCAGGGACACGGAATCCTTGACTTCCTTCCTACATTGGACATAGTGAAGCCTGATATCCTTATCGTGAACAGCGATGGAGGCAGTGAATCCAAAAGAAAGGTCTGCGAGGAGAGGGGAATTGAGTACATAGTGCTTGAAAGGGACCCGCATGAGGGCCTGCAGGCGCGAAGCAGTACCGACCTCAAGAAATCACCCTGCCAGCTTCCGACGCGTCTTGATCTAGCAGGAACATGGATTGATCAGCCATATGTGAGCTGCCATGCTCCTGGATGGGCGTTGACAATCAGTCTTGAGCCTAGCTTTGAAATACGTGAGCGCTGCGGCCTTTCTACCAGCACAAGAAATGTGATCAAGAGGATATGGCCATATCAGCTTCCTATGATGGACCCTGAGACTCTTGCACGTCTGGTATTCTGCTTTGAGAACAATCCTGAAAGAGAGGACGGCATCGTCAGCGGCGCACAGGATGCTATCGGTATCTGTGTACCAGGCCTTTGCCGCCACTGGTATGACAACCATTTCTGGCCGGACAGAATCGAACGGTGCAATGACGAGACAGTCCTCAGCTGGCTTGAAAACCATCTTTGTATGGTTCCGATCGATCCACGACGGCCTGGATGCTCTGTCGTTGAAGGCATGGACATCACTCCTGTCAAGGTCCGTGACCTCGCCGACGCTGCAGACCGCTGCTGGAACGCGATACTTGCCATGGACATAGACGCCTTCGCCTCTGCCTACCGAGCTTCATTCGAAGCACAGACAGCTATGTTCCCTGCCATGATTCAGGGCACTGTCCAAAGCTATATCGACAAATATTCGTCAATGCCAGGCGTTCTTGCCTGGAAGATGCCAGGAGCCGGCGGTGGCGGTTATCTGGCCTGTGTTGTCACCGATGCCGCAAGCTTCTGTGATGAGCATCCAGAAGCTATACTCCTGAAGATACGCCGTAGCGGTGGTGAGTAAGTTGTTGATAGATAATAGAATAATAAAATCCCTGTAGGTCAGATCGAACTACAGGGATTTGCTTAATATGCTGATATTCAGCTGATTCTGGCCTTATGGTCTACGAGGCTCGCCCATGTAAGATGCTTCAGCATCGTTCTCGTCGAGGCAGAAGATCTGGAAGTTAGGGTTAGCCTTCGTGTATGGCTGCCACTGACCGCCGTCAGGTCCGTTAGGGTCGCCGTACTTTGCGAAGTTTGACCATGCGGTGAGCATCTTCTCAGAGAGGTCCCAGTCACCCTGTGTCCAAGGTCTCCAGCAGTTCTTGAGAGACTTGAATACGAACCAGAGGTCTGAAGAGTGGAATGCACCCTTGAGACGGTTGGTGACAGCTGGATGCTTGCCATCGTCTGGAAGAGGACGTGCGAACTGATAGGTGTAAGCCTTGCCGCCCATTTCCTCACGGTTGAGTGCGAAGTCTGCAATCATAGGTGCCATGTTACCTGAGTCGTTGAGTGTGAAGCCGATCATGTAAGGAACGTCAGCGAGTGAGCCGTCGATACATGCCTGGTCGAATGTCTCAGGGAGTACATAGTTGTCGATGTAAGGTGCGATAGGGGAAGCACTGAGGACGCTGCGCTTACCGGTGACCTGGGTGTAGATTGTGCCGAGAGCGTAGATTGTCTCAGTTCCTGCTCTACGGAGAGCGTTGATGTCCTTGAGGTTAGCCCAGTCAGCGACTTCCTTGATGCTCTGCTCAGCCTGCTCGAGGGTGTAGTGGCCGCTGTTTACAGGTGCCTCTGGCTTGCGAGGATCTACGAAACCGCTGCCGGACATGATGACTGCCTTCTTGAAGAGGCCCTTTGTGAGAGGAGATGCAGAAAGGAACTTGACGCTTCTTGAACCTGCTGACTGACCGAAGATCATTACGTTGTCAGGGTCGCCACCGAACTGTGCAATGTTCTCCTTGACCCACTTGAGAGCAGCGATCTGGTCGAGGGTGCCCCAGTTACCGGTTGCGTGCTCAGGATCCTCTGCAGAGATGTCAGGATGTGCGAAGAAACCGAACGGACCTACACGGTAGTTGAATGAGACGAGGACAACGTCCTTGTTTGCCCACTCCTGTCCGTCGAACTCAGGCTCTGATCCCCAGCCTTCGCGGAGACCGCCGCCGAAAATCCAGAGGGCTACAGGGAGCTTCTTCTCAGGCTGTGCAGGAGCCTTTGTCCATACGTTGAGGTAGAGACAGTCCTCGCTGTAAGCCTTCTCATCACCGTAACCCCACTCGTCGGTGTAACCGCCTGGGTAGTGAGCACCCTGGAATGCAGGATGACCGAACTCGGTTGCCTGGAATACACCTTCCCATGGAACTACTGGCTGTGGAGCCTTCCATCTGTTCTGTCCGATAGGTGGAGCTGCGTATGGGATGCCCTTGTATACATATACGCCTGGGATGTCGGCTGTGGTACCCTGGATCTGTCCGCCTTCGACGGTAAGGATCGGAGTCTCAGCCTGTTTTGCTGCGCAACCAGCCACTGCGAGTGCGCACAGGAGAAGTTGAAGTTTACGTAACATATTGAATAGATTTTATCAGTTTGTCGTGTCTGAACGGACTAATTTAGGAATAATGTGCGAAAATAGAAAGATAATAGGTGGCGGATAGCCTGGGAATTTATTATTTTTGTGTTACCAGGAAAAACACTGTACGATATGGGAGCACTGACAATCAACTGGGTAGAAGAGAATTATACGAAACGCGAGGTTATGATCCCGATGAGGGACGGCAACAGCCTCTATACGGCCATATATGAGCCTAAGGTCCATGGTACCTGCTCGACCGGCGGTGCTCCGGCCGGACTGACCGGTCGTTCCGCCGACGGTGCCGGCCGCTCCACCGATGGTGCCGGCCGCTCCACCGATGGTGCTGGCCGCTCTTCGTCTGCTCTCAAACCGCCGATCCTGCTGCTTAGGACGCCTTTCCCGCTGAAACCGTACGGAGAGGGGAGGATGGCCTCGAACCTCCGCGAATCGCTCGCCAACTACGCACGCGCGGGTTATATAATAGTCCAGCAGAACGTCAGGGGAACCTATCTGAGCGAGGGCAACTTCGTCAACGTACCGCCTCTCCGTCAGGAAGGCACCGGAATGCTGATCGAGACCTCTGAGATGACCGATACCTACGACACTGTCGACTGGCTCCTCGAGAACACGGACAGCAACGGCAAGGTCGGCGTCAAGGGAATGTCCTATCCAGGCTTCTACGCCACCTGCGCCTCTATCTGCGGCCATCCTGCAATCAAAGCCGTCTCGCCACAGGCACCTGTGACAGACTGGTTCATGGGTGATGACCTCCATCATAACGGCGCGCTGATGCTCAGTGACACCTACCACTTCGGCCGCTTCTTCTTCCGCAAGCGTCCGCACCCGACCTCCCGAATCCTTCCAACCATACAGGAAAACCATAAGGATGTCTACAAGTTCTTCCTGAAGAAAGGCCCGATCTCAAGGATACTGGGGCCGCTGGCGGCGCGCCGCGAATTCTTCAGGGATATTGTCACTCATCCGAACTACGATTACTTCTGGCAGGAGCGCAACGCGGCACCAGCCCTGGAACAGCCTATGGAACGTTATCCTGCGATGCTGATAGTCGGAGGCACCTTCGACGCCGAGGACGGATATGGTCCGCTCCAGTGCTTCGCCAGGATATGCAACCGCGATAACGCCTATCTGGTCCTCGGACCATGGGCTCATGGTGCCTGGAACCACTTCGACTTCGACCATCTGGCAGATTCATCCCTTGGCTCCGGTCTTTCGGAGTACTATCTGGACAGCATAGAATACCCGTTCTTCGCGTACTATCTCGAGGGTGTGACCGAGGGCGCAGAGCAGCTTCTCGCACCTTTCGACAAGGTGCGTATCTTCCCATCCGAAGCAGTCTCTTACGAGAACAGACCTAAGCGTTCGCGCTGGAAGAACCCTATCACCGAGACCCTCAGCATCTCATCGGACGTGTGGCCGCTCAGCGCCACCCATCCAGTGAAATTATACCTGACAGACGGCAGGAAGCTCAGCACCCGTCTCCCGTCAGCCCAATCGGCGGCGCCAGACTCTGGCGCTTCTGTCGGCACGACCGCCGGTGCTTCTGCCGGCACGACCGCCGTCAGTTCTGCCGAAGCTTCTGCCGGCACGGCCGCCGGTACTTCTGTCGGCACGGCCGCCGTCAGTTCCGCCGGTGCTTCTGCCGGCACGGCTTCAGCGGCGCTGACCTACACTTCGAACCCTTTGCGTCCGGTGCCGGCTGTCGAACCGTCGCCGTATATCAGCAAGCACTATATGGCCGCCGACCAGAGATTCGCGTCGAGACGCAAGGACGTCCTTACATTCCGCGGACCTAAGAGCAAGGGTACCATGGTCATATGCGGCCCTGTCAAGGTCAGCCTCAACGTCAAGCTCAGCTCGACCGATGCGGATATGGTCGTCAAGCTGATTGATGTCCGTTCGGATGGCTATCAGATGCTGGTCAGGGGCGATGTGATGCCTATGCGTTTCCGCAAGTCCTTCGAGAAACCTCAGGCAGTCAAGCCAGGGGAGCCGACGCTCGTGCAGTTCACCATGAACGATGTCTACCATGTCCTCAAGCCTGGCCATAAGCTGATGGTCCAGGTGCAGAGCAGCTGGTATCCGCTCTTCGCGATGAGTCCTCAGAAGTTCCTTAAGAATCCGTATCTGGCTGAGGCTAAGGACTATACGTCGTGCGATGTGACCATTCTGCCTGGCGATAGCTATGTTGAACTGCAGGTTCTCTAGGGGTGCCTGCGCCTGTAAGTCAGGATAGGTTCAGTCTGGATTTTCATAAACTTGACGCTTGAATTTGGAGAATTGAAAACTTCTCCATATATTTGCAATCGCAATTCGGGGGTATAGCTCAGTTGGTAGAGCACCTGCTTTGCAAGCAGGGGGTCAAGAGTTCGAATCTCTTTATCTCCACCACGAAGAAAAGCCTGGTCTGATCGACCGGGCTTTTTTGTTTGTGCTCTGCTGATTTGATCCAGAGCCGGCTGGGGGGTGATTGGACTGTGTGGCCGATTTGGTTGCGTGGTGTCGTTGATTCGGATGTATGGTGCCAGTCTGGTTCCAGAACTTTGTGGCTGTGTAGCTTAACTATTTGATACATAGATAGATGGCAAAAGTCCCATACCCTCGGAAAAGGTATGGGACTTTTTGTATATTGCTCTATTTCAGTGACTTACGTTGCACGGTCCCGCCAGATACGCACGGTCCACGTAGCCTGGTTGTCACGTTGCGCGGTCCGTCAGCCAGCTTTGACATACCCGGCAGTTCGCCCGTCTCCCGGCCGCTGACCCTACTGCCCGAGCATCTCGTCGATGAGCCACTGGGCGCCGCCGATCTCCTTCACGAGGAAGAGGAGGTAGCGGATGTCGAGGGTGATGTTGCGGCAGAACGACGGGTCGAAGGCGAGGTCAGACATGGTTCCTTCCCAGACGCGGTCGAAGTTGAGACCGATCAGTTCGCCGTCGGCGTTGATCACAGGGCTGCCTGAGTTGCCGCCGGTCGTGTGGTTGGTAGCGAGGAAGCAGACAGGCTGGTTCTTCACTTTCTCGGCTGCGGCGCCGCCCTGGGCGATGCCATCGGCATAGATGTCGCGGAGAGTCTGAGGGATGTTGTAGTCGAAGATCTCAGGATTGTCCTTCTCGATGATGCCCTTGAGGGTTGATACAGGGTTGTACCATACACCGTCCTTAGGCGAGTAACCGCCGACGTTGCCATAGGCCACGCGGAGGGTGAGGTTGGCGTCAGGGAAGAAGTCCTTCTGCGGCTCGAACTCCATCTGGCCGTTCATATAGTCACGCATGAGGAGGGTGATTTCCCTCTGGATCTCTGTCCTGCGAGGAGCGATGTCGGTCACGTACCAGCTGTACATCTTTGTATATAACTGATATGCAGGATCGGCCTTGAAGTACTCAAGAGCCTTGTCCATGGTACCTTCCTTCAGGGTAGTACCCAGACCTGCCGCCACGATAGGCTCGACTGTCCTTACAGCGGCTTCGCATGATGCTGGGCTGCGGAAAATGGAGTTGCTGAAGATGTCCTCAGCCCACGCCTCGATCGATCCGTATGACTCGAGCTGCTGGAGATACCATGCAGGTTTCATATCCTGGGCCATGTCCTTCTCGAAGACGTTCATCACTGCGATGAAGCTCTCCTTGTCGATAGGGAGATAATAGTCCTTGAAGAAGCTGCTCTCGAGAGCCTTGATGTCGTCCAGGAGCTTCATTATCTCGTCAAGGGTGGAGACTTCGCGGCTGGCCATGCTTACCCATCTGTTGGCGAAGCTGGCGATTTCTGTCGTATATGCGGTCTCGCTGTAGTAGTCCACAGCGAGGGCGTATTTCTCGAGCTCGTCGTAGAGACTGCTGAGCTTGGAGGTTATGCCTTCGTATCTGGTACCATGGGCCCAGGTCTCGAAACGCTTCTCGTAGTCGGCCTTCTTTGCGACTATGTCGTTGCGTACCAGACCTTTTGCCTCGCCCTGCCACTTCTTCCATGCATTTGATACAGAGGCGTTCTTCGACGAGTACTGGATACGTACAGCCTGTGAAGCGGACATGTATTTCTTCTGGATGTCAAGCCTGCGGGTGCGGAGGTCGATCTTGACAGGGTCGGAAATCTCGGCTGTGTACTTCACTGCCTTTGAGTGGATGTACTCCTGGGTGCTGCCAGGGAAGCCGTAGACGAAGGTGAAGTCGCCTTCCTTGACTCCCTTTGTCGAGATCTTGAGGAAGCGTTTTGGCTGGTAAGGGACGTTGTCCTTGCTGTATGCTGCCGGCCCGTTGTTCTTGTCGGCATAGACACGGAACATCGAGAAGTCACCGGTGTGACGAGGCCACATCCAGTTGTCTGTGTCACCGCCGAACTTTCCGATCGACGATGGCGGTGCTCCGACGAGACGCACGTCGCTGAACTCACGGTATACGAAGAGGTAGTACTGGTTGCCGTAGTACATTGCCTCGACGCTTGCTCTCAGGCCCTTGCCTTCAGCGGTTGCCTGCTTCATGAGTGCACTGCTGTTGGCGCGCACGAGCGAGTCTCTCTGGGCTTCGGTCATAGACTCCTTATAGCTCTTGAGGATTATGCCTGTGACGTCTTCCATCCTGTCAAGGAACTTGACGGTGAGACCCGGGTTAGGGAGCTCCTCGTCGCGGCGCATTGCCCAGAAACCGTCCTTGAGGTAGTCATGCTCGACGCTCGAGTGCTGCTGGATCTGTGAATATCCGCAGTGGTGGTTGGTAAGGAGAAGACCGTCCTTTGAGACGATTTCGCCTGTGCAGCCACTGCCGAAAAGCACGACTGCGTCCTTGAGTGATGCCTGGTTGACGCTGTAGATGTCCTCGGCGGTGAGCTTGAAGCCCTTTGCCTGCATGTCGGCGATTCTCTGGCTGATAAGTGATGGAAGCCACATTCCGTCGTCAGCGACTGAAGCTGTGCTGACAAGAAGGAATGCCGCGATTGATGGAATTATGTGTCTGATTTTCATATGCTGTGATGTGGTTTCAGTAATCATACAAATTTACTAATAAAATGTGATATGCGTGCTATATTTGCAGTATGACAATCGCGGATATACTGACGGTAATACTGGCTTTCGGCAGCCCTGTGCTGGTGAACTATGCCTGCAGACGGTGGAAATGGCTTGACTCCATCGGCCCTATCATCATACTCTATGCCCTTGGTCTGGCGACCGGTTTCCTAGGTCTCAAGGCTCAGGCTCAGGAAGTTGTGACGACGGTAACCCTGCCGCTTGCAATACCTCTCATACTTTTCGGCAACAGTCTCAGAGGCCAGTTCAAAGGCGCCAGGGATACGGTCATGGCCTTCTTCAGCTGTCTTTCGGCTGCAATCATCGCAGTCGTGGTCTCATATCTGATCTTCCGTCCCGCAGGGGAGATTGCCGGAATGGTCGCCGGCTGCGCGACCGGAGGTACCATGAACATGGCAGCCGTGAAGATGGCTCTCGGCGTCGACGATTCGTTGTTCGTGATTCTGAATACCTACGACATGGCCGTATCGTTCGTCTATATGATGTTCCTGCTGGTATTCGGCATACGCCTTTCGCGCAGAATCCTGCCCCGGAAGACCATGCCTTCAGAGACTGGCGTCCCGATTCCTGATGACCATGGTACTTTACCTTCCATGAAAGACAGGGCATTCCTGCTGTCGGTTTCCGCCGTATGCTGCGGTATCGGATATGCTGCTACCCTGCTTTTCAGCCCTGACGTGATGATGATGGTGTTCATCCTGGTAATCACCGCCCTTGGGATCGGCCTGTCGTTCGTTCCTCGTGTGAGTACCTGCCCGGGGTCGGACGGGATGGGAATGTATCTTATCTATGCATTCAGCTTCACGGTGGCTTCCATGGCTGATTTCAGGAACATGTCTATCGGGGAGAACGGACGCCTTCTGGCCTTCTTCGCATGCGTGGTCTTCGGTTCGCTGCTGCTGCACCTGTTGTTCTCGTGGATTCTGAAGATAGATGCCGACACCGCGGTCATCGCATCCAACGCATTCGTCAACGCACCGCCTTCAGTTCCCGTCATCTCCTCTGCGATGAAGAACCCCAAGGCCCTTACTTCCGGCCTTACTATCGGTATCATCGGCTATGCCATCGGCACCTACCTCGGCATCTTCATCGACAAGATTCTGTGATTGCACTCGTAACTGCTTGATAGACAAGTAAAAGACGAAAAACCCTTCGGCTTGATGACCGAAGGGTAAATTGCTAAATAGCTGTAAACCAGGCGTTTGGGAATGCTGAAAAATTTCCTTTATTCAACTGTATTCCAGTCGATGTAGCGCTGGATGGCGCGCTTGCAGACAGGGCAGAATTCAGGGTACTCGTTGATTTTCATGCGGCACTCGGGAACAGGACGGTAGACGCCCTCGCTGAGGTAGCCGGCACCTTCGTAGAGACCGACCTCGAACTTGATGTTGCTGTAGTCTGGACGTGCGATCGGCCTGCCTTCTGCACGGGCTTTCTGAGCTTCAGCCCTCTGGGCCGGCTGCTGTGCAAGCTGCTCGGCCTTGGTGACGATCTTGTCAGTGTCGAGCATGTCCTTCCATTTCGAGTCAAAGTCCACGAGAGTAGTGATGTTTGGCTCCCATGGTTCTATGTCGCTGAAATAGAACTGCTCGTACTGGTCGTCATAGAAATACTCGTCCGCAAGACCGGCGAAGCTGTGTCCGAACTCGTGGACGATCACCGGCTTTGACTGCGCATGTCTTGTCGAAGACATCATGTACTGACCATAGATACCGCCGCCACCGTAGTTCTCGGTATTGGCGAGAATGATGATGTGCTCGTATGGAACAGACGCGAGAGCATCGTGGAGCTTGAAGATATTCAGGGTTGTGAGATATCTGTCTGAGTAGAATGTGTCATAGTGTGAACCGAGCGCAGTGTTCCTCCAGTCGCCTTTGTTCGGAATGCTGACTCCGCTTTCCTGTGAAGGAGCTGCGACTGCGACGAAATTGAGCCTGTCCTTCATTGACTTGAAAGGCTCATGGCCGATGATCTGCTCCATTGCCATCTGCGCCTCAGAGTAGAAAAGATCCGCTTCTTCTGCAGTGTAGCCTTCTGCGACAAATGCGATGTCGATGCAGTCCTTGCTGTCACCTGACTTCAGGATGTACTTGCTTGGGAAGTTGCATTTTACGGGCTGGATGAGAATGTCAGAAGGGTCCATCTCATGGGTGTAGGTGGCGACGATTTCCTTGCGGTCGTTGTAGAGATCTACGGTCACGCGTGCCTTTGACGAAGGCATTGGGACGAGGAGCACGACCTCGAATGACTTGCGGACCTGTGTTGCCTCCTCTGAGTTCTGCCACTCACGGAAAAGGGTAGAGAATGAATTGATATACAGGAGCTTGCCGCTTTCGGAGTCATAGAGCTTGACCTGGCCGTTGCCCTGGAGGAGGACGTTGTCCATGTTGACATGCCTTCCGTGCCATCCATCAAGGCTCTTCATCTTCGCCAATGAGATCTCGGTCTCATTGTTGGTGCCTGTGAAGATATAATCGAGGCGGAGTGTCCTGGTGTAGTCCTGTGCCATTGCGGAAACTGCAATGAGAAGCGCTGCACAAAGTGCTGTGATCTTTTTATTCATGTCTGTTGTCTGTCTTTATGGCAAATATATGTAAATTGTTGGAGTAAGAGCGTCATTTCCGTAAATTTGCCTGAACAACGTCATATTACAATGAAAAGATCATTCATCTATATCATCCTTGTCGCTTTGATGGTAGTGTCCTGCGGTGGGACAGGTCTGAAAAAAGGCGACTGGAAACGCAGGAACTACAAGGCTCTCAATTCTTTGATAAAGGACCATGGTACCGGTTCGAAGGCCTATGACCCTAAGGAAAGGCCGTACGCCGTGTTCGATTTCGACAATACGACTGTCGTGGGCGACATCTCCATGTCTGTCTTTGCCTATCAGATCGAGAATCTCAGGTATGAGCTTGATCCTGAGGCCATCTACGACATATTCACTGTGGGTGTTCCGAATATCGACAGTGCCCTCGAGGGACTCGAGGCAGTGTCTGTCAGGATGCTGGCGACCGATCTTCAGAATGACTACGTCTGGCTGTGGCGCAACTATATCCGCAATGGTGCCATGTCGCTTGAGGAGATCCACAAGACTGAGGAATTCCTCGATTTCAGGGCGAAGATGTGGGCTCTTTCCGCATCGGTCGACAATACTTTCGGATATGAGGCAGGATGTCTCTGGATACTCAAGTCGTTCGGAGGAATGTCAGTCGCTCAGTTCCAGGACCTCGCCCGCGAGGCGGCTGCAGCAGATATGAAGAGGAAGAAGCATGTAGTTGAGAAATGGACCTCTCCAGACATGGGCGAGGCTGGCGTTGTCAGCGTCGAAGTCCCTAGGGGACTGGGCATACGCAAGGAGATGGTGAATCTTTACAGGAGCCTTCAGAAGAACGGATTTGATGTCTATATCTGTTCGGCTTCGGCGGAAGCATTGGTAGAAGCGGTCGCATGTGACGGTACCATGGACCTCGATCTTGACCCGACCCAGGTCTATGGACTCCGTACCGGCAATGGCGACAGGATGAGCACGAATCCTTCATACGCCGCGTCGTATCCGCATACTTTCTATGCTGGCAAGAGCGATCTCATACGCAGTCTCCTTATGCCTGACCATGGTGGAAAAGCTCCAGTACTTGTTGCGGGAGACAGCAACGGTGACTACGACATGCTTACAGATTTCGACGGTATGAAGATCGGCCTGGTCATCGATCAGCCGCGCACAGGGAACATTCAGGAGCTCAAGAAAGACAGGTCGGGAAAATATCTCGTCCAGAAATGGTAGTATAAGACCTTTTGCTGAACCATATCTTTCATTTGGGCTGAGGTTTTTTTGTTTTCTTCTATTGATTGTATATATTTGTTATATACAAAAACGAACAACCACTCATTCCTGAAATATGGCAAAGAAACTTCTTCTGGGCGATGAGGCCATAGCCCTGGGCGCTATACGTGCCGGGCTCAGTGGCGTCTATGCCTATCCTGGTACACCAAGTACCGAAATCACAGAGTATATCCAGAACAGCAAAGAGGCGAAGGAAGCCGGAATCCGCAGCCGTTGGTGCACAAACGAGAAGACAGCCATGGAGGCTGCCCTCGGTATGAGCTACTGCGGAAAGAGGGCGCTCGTCTGCATGAAGCATGTCGGCATGAACGTATGTGCCGATGCTTTTGTCAACAGCGCCATCACAGGTGCGAACGGAGGCCTTGTCGTCCTCGCAGCTGACGATCCTTCAATGCACTCAAGCCAGAACGAGCAGGACAGCCGTTTCTATGCAAAGTTCGCGATGGTTCCGACCTTCGAACCTAGCAACCAGCAGGAGGCATACGAAATGGTGAAATCAGCGTTCGAGCTCAGCGAGGAGCTCAAGGAACCTGTAGTCCTCAGGGTCGTGACAAGGCTTGCGCACAGCCGTGCCGCAGTCGAGGATGCTCCAGGCATCGCTCAGAACAGTCTTGATCCTGCAACCGAGAATGCACACTGGGTGCTTCTCCCAGGTAATGCCCGAAGGAACTATCTTGATCTCATCTCAAAGCAGACAGCGATGGCCGAGGCTGCAGAGAACAGTTCATATAACTATGTCACCGAGATAGGCGAGGGTGGAAAGAAGGTCGGTGTCATTGCCTGCGGCATCGCTTACAACTATGTCCGTGAGGCCCTTGACAACAATGCTCTTTCTGACAGCTATAAGATATTGAAGGTCTCGCAGTATCCTCTTCCAGAGGCTAAGGTGCGTGAACTCGCGTCGACATGTGACGAGATCCTCGTAGTCGAGGACGGTCAGCCGGTAGTCGAGGAGGATGTGCTTAAGTATCTCGATACAGCTTATCCTGTAAAGGGACGTCTCACTGGCGACCTCCCAAGGACAGGCGAGCTTAACCCGGACAATGTCGGAGCCGCATTCGGCTTCTGCAACGTCCCTGCCTACGACAAGGCGAAGAATCTTGCCGGACGTCCGCCTCAGCTCTGCCAGGGCTGCGGTCACCGCGACGTCTATGCCGCTCTCGGCGAGGTCATCAAGGAATACGACAATCCTAGAGTGTTCGGCGACATCGGCTGCTACACGCTCGGAGCTCTTCCTCCGTTCAAGGCTCTTGCCAGCTGTGTGGACATGGGCGCGAGCATCACTATGGCAAAGGGCGCTGCCGACGCAGGTCTGTGGCCTTCTCTTGCGGTCATCGGCGACTCCACATTCACACATAGCGGTATGACAGGTCTTCTGGATGCTGTCAATGACGGCAGCAACATCACGGTCATCATTTCCGATAATCTCACAACAGGTATGACAGGAGGCCAGGATTCTGCCGGTACGAGCAAGTACGAGGCTATCTGTACAGGTCTCGGAGTCGATCCTGCCCATGTCAGGGTAGTGGTTCCTCTCCCTAAGAACATGCCTGAGATAACCCAGATAATCAGGGACGAGATCGCATACGATGGCGTCAGCGTCATCATTCCTCGCCGCGAGTGCATACAGGTGGCGGCCCGCCATGCACGTGAACGCAAGGCGGCAGCTGACAAGCAGCAGTAGTCCTCAACCGTAAAAAGAAGACAGAAAATGAAAAAGGATATCATTCTTTGCGGTGTGGGAGGACAAGGAATCCTCTCGATCGCGACAATCATAGGCGAAGCGGCTACCGAGGCCGGAATCAATCTCAAGCAGGCCGAGGTCCATGGCATGAGCCAGCGTGGCGGAGACGTGCAGTCGAATCTCCGGCTTTCAGATCAGCCTATCTGGAGTGACCAGATTCCTACAGGAAAGGTCGATGTCATCATCAGCATGGAACCTATGGAGGCACTGCGCTATGTGACCTATCTCAGTCCGGAGGGCGTGATAGTGACCAGCAGCAAGACTTTCGTCAATATTCCGAACTACCCTGATGAGCAGGCTCTCCGTGAAGAGCTTGCTGCGCTGCCTCAGGTGCAGCTCGACATCGAGGAGATCGCAAAGGACCTCGGTAATCCGAGAGGTGCGAACATGGTCCTTCTCGGAATGGCTGCACCATATGTCGGGATCCTCAGCGTCGAGCAGCTCCGCAAGGCGGTCGCTGTCATCTTCGCACGTAAGGGCGAGGCGGTCGTCGAGGCCAATCTCAAGGCATTCGACCGTGGCGTCGAGGCCGGAAAACGTCAATAACCATAATAAACACGAACATAATGATCCACAATCCCCAAATCGAGTGCATGTCCAGAGAGGACATGACCAAACTCCAGAGCGAGCGTCTTGTCAAACTGGTGAAGACCTGTTATGAGAAGTCCCCTTTCTACCGTCGCAAGATGGATGAGATGGGCGTGAAGCCAGAAGACATCAAGGATATCAAGGATATCGTGAAGCTTCCTTTCACTACCAAGACAGACCTTCGTGACGAGTATCCTTTCGGCCTTCAGGTCGTTCCTCAGTCTGAAGTCGTAAGAATCCATGCATCAAGCGGTACCACCGGCAAGCCAGTGGTGGACACATATACAAAGAATGACGTTGACAACTGGGCAGAAGGCGTTGCACGCGTGATGGCTGCAGGTGACGTAGGTCCTGGCGACATCGTTCAGGTCTCTTATGGCTACGGCCTCTTCACTGGCGGTCTCGGTGCACACGACGGAGCTGCAAAGCTCGGTGCATGCCAGCTCCCTACATCTGCCGGCAACACAGAGAAGCAGATCATGCTCATGCAGGACTTCGGCTCTACTGTTCTTGCATGTACTCCTTCATATGCACTTCGTCTCGCTGAGGCAATCCATCAGAGTGACAAGGTTTCAATTGACAACATGAAGCTCCGCGTAGGTTTCTTCGGTGCAGAGCCTTGGACAGACGGTATGCGCAAGGAACTCGAGGAGAAGCTCCGCATCAAGGCATTTGACATCTATGGCCTTACCGAGATGAGCGGTCCTGGTGTAGGCGGCGAGTGCGAACTCCATGACGGAACCCACCTCTGGGAGGATATGTTCTATCCTGAGATCATCAATCCAGAAACACTCGAGCCGGTGGCACCTGGTGAGTTCGGTGAGCTTGTGTTCACGTCTCTCACAAAGGAGGCCATGCCTATCATCCGCTACCGTACCCGCGACCTTACCCGTCTCATCTACGAGCCTTGCAAGTGCGGCCGTACAGCTGTCAGGATGGACAGGATCATGGGACGTTCAGACGATATGCTCATCATCCGTGGTGTCAATGTGTTCCCATCTCAGATCGAGACCGTGCTCACAGAGTTCCCTGCATTCCAGCCATACTACTTCATCACAGTTGACCGCGTAAGCAACGAGGATACCTTCGATCTCGACGTCGAGCTTCGTCTGGAATACTTCAGCAACGATCCTGCTAAGCAGATGCCTTTCATGAAGCCTCTCTATGACAGAATCGTCAGCCTTGTAGGTATCAGACCTAACATCCACATCCTGCCTCCGGGTGCTATCGCTCGTTCAGAGGGCAAGGCAAAGCACGTTCTCGACAAGAGAAATTTCAAGAACTAGTTTCAGAAAGCATCAAGATGAAATTGTTTTCAGAAGAAATGGTCAGTGAGGCGGCGAGGGTAAACCACGTCGCCGACCTGTCTCATGCAACCATAGGCGAGACCCTTCTCGTCGCTCAGTATCTCGAGGAAAAGACAGGTATCCCTTTCATCCGTATGGACCAGGGCAGCCCTGGCCTTCCTGCGAACCGCTATGGAATAGAGGCTGAGAAGGCCGCCCTTGACAGGGGAGTTGGCAGCCAGTATCCTGCAGCTGCAGGAGTCAAGGAACTCAAGGTCGCAGCGTCTGACTTCATCAAGGCGTTTATCAATATCGATGTGACACCTCGCGCGTGTGTCCCTACAGTGGGCAGCGTAGCAGGCAGCTTCGGTGCCTTCATCGCATGCTGCCAGAGGGACCCTCAGCGCAACAAGGTGCTCTTCATCGATCCTGGTTTCCCGATCCAGAAGAGCCAGCTCAGAGTCCTTGGCATCGAGTGGAAGGAGTTCGACATCTATCCTTACAGAGGTGAGGCTCTCAGGGCTAAGCTCGAGGAGGAACTTGCTGCGGACGACATCGCTGCAATTATCTACTCAAACCCTAACAACCCTGCATGGATATCGCTTGAGGAGTCAGAGCTCCAGATAATCGGAGAACTTGCCACCGCTCATGATGCCATAGTCCTTGAGGACCTTGCGTATTTTGCAATGGACAGCAGACGTGACCTTTCTCATCCATGGCAGCCTCCGTATGTACGTACCGTGGCAAGATACACTGACAACTATATCCTGATGCTCTCTTCTTCGAAGATCTTCAGCTATGCCGGTCAGAGAATGGCGCTTGTGGCTATAAGTGACAAGTTGTTTGACAGACATTTCCCGGCCCTCGAGGCAAGGTACCATGATACCGGAATCTTCGGTCCTACCTTTACGGCGTCCATCCAGTATATGATCACCAGCGGCTGTACGGCATCGACCCAGTATGGCTATGCCGAGATGCTCCGCCTCAGCTGCGAGGGCAAGATCAATTTCGTGGAGGATACCAAGGAATACGCAATCAGGGCTCAGAAGATGAAGAAGATCTTCTGCGACAACGGCTTCACGATAACCTATCCTAGGGATATCGAGGAGAACATCGGCGACGGTTTCTTCTTCTCGCTCTCATATCCTGGTCTCTCAGGATCAGAGCTGGTGAAGGAACTTATCCATTACGGCGTCTCAAGCATCAACCTCGATACTACAGGAAGCCTTCAGCAGGGTGTCAGGGCTTGTACAAGCCGCATGCGTGATGAGCTCTATGCCGTGCTCGAGGACAGAATGAGGCAGTTCAAGGAGGATCATCCATATGACGCTTAAGGATTTTCTTAACAGCAACGACCATTTCGCGGCTTCGATCGGCGCTCAGCTGACCGAGGTCCGCGAGGGTTATGCCCGCGCTGAACTCGATGTGGCTGAGAATCATATCAATGGCGCCGGCGTATGCCAGGGCGGTGTCTATTACACACTTGCCGACCTTACTTTCGCGGCTGTGTCAAACAGCCATGGTCTCATTACCCTCGGCATTTCCAATACAATTACATTCCTGAAGTCGGCGAAGCTCGGCGACCATCTCATCGCTGAGTGCACCGAAGTCCAGGACCATCACCGCCTTCCATACTGCGATATCAAGGTCAGTACTTCGGACGGTACGCTCGTGGCCGTCATGACCGGTCTGGCGTACAGGACCAGGAACCTGCTTGAGACAGATAGCCTGATGTAAAAGATTTTTATGTGTAGCCGCTTTTATATTCAATTTATTGGATGTAAATTTGCGAGCCCCAGATAGGTTTCAATCTTTAACTGATATTGATGTCCTGTCTATCTTTTATAAACTTAGGTTATATATTTATGACAAAACATTTCTCGCTGATGGCTCTTCTGGCATCAGCCCTTGTTGTGGTAGCCTGCGGAGGGAACAAACCTGCTCCGGAGGAACCGACAAAAGATGGAGATCCTTCTCTTTCGATTGAGTCACAGATGACTATCGATGGAAAATCAGGAACTTACACAATCCCTTTCCAGCTTGAAAATCCTGTTTCAGGAACTTCAGTCAAGACTTCTACCGTCTGTGACTGGGTGTTCGCTCTCCATGCGGAGAGTGATAAGCTGATGTTCAAGGTATCTAACAATTTAGGTGCAACCCGTACTGCTGACATCAACGTCTCATATGGAGCAGACATAAAGAAGACAGTCTCTCTTACTCAGGAACGCTTCGAGTTCGGCTCATTTGACATGGAAGTCAAAGACATCAGGGCAAGGGCTGCCAAGCTTATCATCTCGCCAAAGAACTACAAGGGCAACTATTTCTTCGAGATTCTTTCCAAGTCGAGGGTGGATGAACTCAATGCTCTTGATCTGTATTCAGTCGGTGACAGGGAATTCGGCAATGCCTTGGCCAAGGATGACCTTGAGTATATCAAGGAGAGAGCAGCTGCTGCGAAGCTTACACTTTCGGAATACCTTTCAGAATACAAGGCTATGTACAAGGTTACCGACAAGGGAGAGTCTCTCGAGATGGACTATACTGACCTCAGGGCAGGCAAGACATATTACGCTATTGCATATGGCCTTGACCTTGAGGGAAACCGTCAGACAGAAATCTGTCTGTTTGAGTTCACCACGGCCAGCAATACAAATACTGACCTGACATTCGATGACATGATTTCAAATGTCACCCAGACCAGTGCCCGTATCACTATCACACCATCCAACGATGTCGATACATACTATTGGACATATGCGAGCCAGACTGATATGGCTACACTCTCTCTTGATGAGATCATGGATCATATGACCAAGAATATCATCGAGGCTGCAAGTATCTATGGTGTATCTCTCAGCTCATACCTCAGCAAGGGTACTGAGACATCTGACATCAAAGATCTTTCCATGGGTACCAGCTATACTATCGTAGCATGGGGTCTCGACACCGAAGGAAATCCTACGACCAAGCCTCAGCAGCTCAGCACATTCAGGACAAAGACCAACGAGGTTACAGATGACTGTAAGTTCACTGTCGAGTTCCTCCAGATAGAGGATATGGATATCAAGCTCCAGGTAAATCCTACGAATGCATCGACACGTTACTATATTGCGGTAATCGATGAGAAGAGGTGCACGAATTACAATGACTACCAGATGGTTCAGCGCGTCCTCAATATGGAGACCTCAAATCTTGAGAGAGGCTACTATGGCGATGGCGTGACATGGGCAGATCATCCTGACCTGTTCTCCGGTACTCAGACGAAGTGGGCTCGTAGAGATCTTGGCTGGACCATGGATCCGGAGCATTCTTATCGAGTATATGTGTTCGGAGTCGGAACTGACGGTCAGTGCACGACTGAGATCTATAGGAAGGACGTGATGACAGCAGAACCTCAGCCTTCAGATATGACCTTTGAGGTCACTCTTAATCCAGAGGCTACATGGCATTACGCTATATTTGACATCAAGCCTTCAAATGAGGAGGACTATTATATGCCATACCTCGTCAGGACATCTGACCTTGATGCATATCGCTACAATGACGGTTCTCTCATGGAACGTGAGCTCATGGACAAGATCCGTGACGTCTATGAGGACGAGATCAGCCAGAATGTCTACAGAAGGACAAGGACCATCGAGACGACATGGACATCGAATGACCAGTACTCACTCATCCTTTTCGGATACTCTGGAACAAACACCACTCCGATGTATGAGTTCAAGTTCAAGTCTCCTGAGATTCCTTTCAACAAGGCGAGCTGCGACATCAACTATACATACGAGCTCTTCAATGGCGACGATCTTGCTGACATGGCACCTGAAATCTGGGAGAGCCACAGAGGTGACTGTGTGATGAGAGTCAGCATAACCGTTACCGGTGATCCTGCAAACTATTACTTCGGTCTCTGGCCACCTAAGGAGAACTTCAAGTCAACCGGCGGTATTGACCATCTTGTCACTATCTGCCAGATGGATGTCCCTGGTGACAATATCATCAATAAGAAGAACGGCGTACTCATCCCTTGGTGGGGTGGTGCAAGCAAGGGAGTCTTTGAGACAGAAGAAGGTGAGATCCTTGATGCAATGCCATGGAGTATCACAGCCTACGCAGAGGACGAAAACCACAACTATGGCCCTCTCCACTATGAACTCCTTATCCCGGACAAGAAGCCTGAGGACCAGGTTACAGCCAAGTATCATAAGGGTTACACCAAGGCATATGACTTCTGGTCATCACCTTCGGCAACTAATGTGAAGACACTTGTCATCGCTTCCCCAAAGGTTGAATTTAACAAATAATTATACAGTACAATGAGAAAAATTCTTTCTTCCCTTTGTATGGTCGGCATGCTCCTCTGCGCAGGTGCATGCTCTGATCCATATGATGATTCGGCCCTTGTAGGCCGAGTAGACTCCCTTGAGAAGGATGTCAATGAGCTCAAGACCCTGGTCAACCAGCTCAACTCTAATGTGTCTGGTCTCCAGACTATCGTAAATGCACTTCAGGACAAGAATTTCATCACTTCTGTCGACGATGTGAAGGATTCAGAGACCGGTGCGGTCATCGGTTACACTATCCGTTTCTCTGACAACAAGGTGATTACTATCTACCATGGTGAGAAGGGATCCAAGGGCGACAAAGGTGACAAGGGCGACAAGGGTGACAAGGGCGATACACCTGTCATCGGTGTGGTTCTCGTAGGTGATGCATATTACTGGACAATCGACGGTCAGCTCCTCAAGGATGCAGATGGCAAGTACATTCCTGCAACCGGCACTGACGGTAAGGATGGTGAGAACGGTAAGGATGGTGTCACCCCGCTCATCCGTATCAATGAAGGCAACTGGGAAGTATCTGTGGACAATGGTGCCAACTGGGAGATCCTCGGACCTGCAAACACATCTTCAGATGCTCCGGTAGCTGTAGATGCAGTGTTCTCAGACGTAAGAGAGACCTCAGAGGGCGTTGTATTCGTTCTCGTTGACGGCTCAAAGATCCTTATCCCACGCGAGAAGGCATTCTCAGTATCTTTCGACAACAGCAAGACTTATGATGTCGTTGCCGGAGCATCTACCGAGATTCCTTATACAGTCACAGGTGGCGATGATGATACAGTAGTTGATGCATTTGCTTCTGGAAACTGGTTCGCAGAGTCAAAGGCAACAGACGCTGCTTCAGGCGTTATCGTCGTTTCTGTCCCTGAGGACGGATCTGACAAGGGCAAGGTCCTCGTGTTCGCTGCTAATGGCAAGGGCAAGACCGACATCAAGACTCTCAGCTTCACCAAGGGTTCTCTTACCCTCGTAGCTCCTACGACCATGGTATCTGTAAGCGGTGCAGATATCACTGTCCCAGTAACTACCAACATCGACTACGCAGTCGAGGTTGAAGCTGCAGCTGCTTCATGGATTTCATGCGCTGTGACCAAGGCTGGTGCAGTCCGCAATGAGACACTCACCATCTCTGTAAGCGCGAATACAACTCCTGCACAGAGAGAGGGTAAGGTATTCATCGTAGATGAGCAGGGCACTACCGTCCAGACTATCAGCATCGCTCAGGAGGCAGGTACATATACAGCACCTGTATTCGAGGGGGAAGGCTTCCAGAAGTATATCCTCAAGAATTTCGACAAGGATGGCGACGGTACCATCTCTGCTGAAGAGGCAGGCAATGTGAAGAGCATCTCTCTTACAGACCCTTCATACTATGGTTCTGACAAGATTGAGAGCTTCGCAGGTATCGAGGCATTCTACAACCTTGAGTCATTCCGTTTCGAGGCTTCTTCATATTCTGCTACCCAGTCGACATTCGAGACTATTGACTTCACAAAGAACTCTAAGCTTTCTTCTATCAATATCGTCTCAAGAAATCTTACTTCACTTAAAGTTGCAGGTCTTACCCAGCTCAAGACACTCTTTGCATCGAACTGCCCTCTGCTTGCAGAACTTGATGTCACAGGACTTGTAAACCTCGAGACTCTTACTGCTTATGGTACAGCACTCACAAGCATCGATGTGAAGGACTGCCCTAAGCTCTACAATATTGCCGTATATTCAAGCAAAATTGCAGAAATCGACCTTTCACACAATCCTGAGCTTACTTCAGTAAGTATCGGTAACGCATCACTTACAAACGTTAATCTCGCTGGCTGCAACAAGCTTACAAGCCTCTCATTCAGCGGCTCATCTAAGCTCGTCGAGATTGAACTTCCAGAACTCTCTGAGCTCAAGAGCTTCAATGCAGACAATACTCAGCTTCAGACAATTGACCTCTCTGCATGTGAGAAGATCACTTCATTCAATGCCAGCAGCTGTCCTAAGCTTGAAGTAATCGACCTTTCCAAGGCAACCAAGCTTTCTACTTTCTATGCATACAGCAATTCTGTTCTCAAGGAGATCCGTATCCCTGAGGGAGTCAGCACAAGCAGCTGGTTCTATACTGATGGTTACTTCCTTGAGGATGGAACACGTTATACCGTTGTCATCACACGTGTACCTGTAAGCACAGTGAAGATTGATGACTACGCAGCTGCCATTGCTGACGAGTATGTGAGAAAGTACATCCTCAGAAGCTTCGACGCAGACGGTGACGGTAAGCTTTCAGAGGCAGAGGCTGCAAATGTGAAGGAACTTGACCTTACAGGCTACTACCTCAAGTCAGCACAGGATCTCGCAGTGTTCCCACTCGTGAAGCTCAACCTTTCTGACAACAACATTACTTCATTCGACGGTACTGAGTTCACTTCACTCCAGGAGATCGACCTCAGCCACAATGCTCTTACTTCAGTAAGTCTCAACAAGTGTACTTCACTCGTGAAGGCAGATCTCAGCTACAACAAGCTCAGCGGCAGCCTTGGCTACAGCCAGATTGCAAGCTCTAAGGTCAAGGATCTCAATGTCTCACATAATGAGAGCCTCTCGTTCTCACCATACAACTTCGATGCAATCGAGAATCTTGACATGAGCTACACAGCAGCCAACTCTATCTCGACTGTTTCTCTTGGCAAGCTCAAGACTCTCAACCTTGCTTCTACAAAGTTCACCGGAGAGCTTAAGTTTGCCACCCTCAAGTCACTTGAGACTCTCAACATCGAGAATACCAAGGTTACTACACTTGACATCTCAGGCGCGGTGACATCAGGTACTATCAAGAAGGTATACGCTGCAGGCAGCTCGCTCAACCTTGTGAAGGTCGGCACAGGCAACACTCTTGCTGACGGTATCATCGAGGGTGTAGAGAATGTGACAATCCAGAACTTCGAGAGCCCTTCCAAGGAACTCACTACCAATAAGTGGAACTACATCACAGCCTTCACTCCTGGTGAGGGCGCGACATACGGTGACTTCACTGTAAACTATGCTACCCAGTCAAGCGGATTCGTGATCGACGCAGGCTCATCTGCAACCATCACCTGCTCTAAGGGTCGCAAGGTAGTCTCATTCTTCGCACTCGGCGTCAACGGACCTGTAGAAGTGAAGCTTGAGAGAAGCTCTGATAAGCCGATCTACACAAACAGCACTGACTCTTCATATTACGGAGCTAGCTACAAGTCAAGCGACGAGAACCCATTCACAGTAAAGGAGAATGAGTCAGCTACCAAGAATCAGTCAAGCTTCATCGTAAGTGGTGACGGCGAGTACCACTTCTTCAACCTCGGCAAGGCATATTCTTCTGTAGAGGCTACAGATGAAGGCGAGACCATCACATTCTCAGTAGAGGGTGAGGCAGGTACCAAGGTGATCCTCCTCGGCATCAACCTCTCAAGCTACCGTGGTGATGACGAATAATCCATACCATGAATTTTAAGAAAATTCTTATACTGTCGATGATGACCCTTCCGGTGCTCTATGCATGCACCGGAGGGGCATCTTCCTATGAATACACCCCTGTAAGCGGAAAGATCGTGAATGTTCCTTCTGCCGATATGGATGATGAGGTGATAGTCCAGTTCCGCGACGGAGCCGTACCTGAGGGAGTCGATGCTAAGCCTCTCTTCATTTCGGTCCCGGGAAAGGAGGCGGTTGAACATAAATATGGACTTGACCGTTGGTTCGTAGTCGCTGTACCTCAGGGTATGGAGGCAGAATCTTTTGCGGCAGCGCTCGAGGCGGATGACAATGTCATAAGCATCGAGTATCTGTCTACATTCGACAGACCATATGTACGTGACACTCAGATGCAGGTCTCAGAAAGATTTTCCTTCACGAAGACCTCCGCTGTCGAGCCTGCCACCATGAATGACCCGCTTTTCAAGAACCAGTGGTTCCTCTACAATGACGGCGACAAGTCTGAGTTCGGAGCAACGACAGTAGCTGGAACAGATGTCGATATCCGCGACGCATGGGCACTTTGCGCCGGCGATCCTTCTGTAGTGGTCGCTATCGTCGATGAGGGCGTGAGATACGATCATCCTGACCTTGCTGCCAACATGTGGGTGAATTCCGGAGAGATTCCAGGGAACGGAATCGACGATGACGGAAACGGCTATGTCGATGATGTCCATGGATATAATTTCGCGGCAGACGGCCCTGTATCATGGGGACTCGGCGGTGATGAAGGTCACGGTACCCATGTAGCCGGCCTTGTCGCCGCAGTCAACAACAATGGCGTGGGAATCAGCAGCGTGGCTGGAGGTTCAGGCAATGGTGACGGTGTCCGTCTCATGTCATGCCAGATATTCAGCGGCAGCAACCGTAACGACAATCTTGCAGTTGCCAGGGCGATCAAATATGCTGCGGACAATGGTGCCTCGGTGCTTCAGTGCTCCTTCGGTCTGGGCAACTATTATTCAGACAAGGCTTTTGCTGAAGGCCTGTCAGCTGTAAAGGCGGCCTATGACTATTTCCGCGACAGAGCAAATGCCAACTGCAGTGCGGTTGACGGAAATATCGTCGTGATCTCTGCCGGAAACAGCCATCAGGCAAAGGCTGAGTATCCAGGTGCGTATCGTGACTATATCTGCGTAAGCGCCATTTCACAGGACAACCTGCCGGCGTGGTACACAAACTATGGCTCAGGTGTGAACATAGCTTCTCCAGGAGGAGACAATACTCTTGGAAAGACCATGCTCTCGACACTTCCGAGCGATTCTCAGCCATATGGCTATATGCATGGTACCTCAATGGCGACTCCAGTCGTCTCAGGTATCGCTGCACTTGGAATGTCGTATGCCAAGCAGCTTGGCCGTCACTTCACCCGTGACGAGTTCGAAGCCATTCTTCTGTCTTCGGTCAATTCACTTGAGCCAGGCCTGATCGGAAGCAAGAAGACTCCGTCGGGTACCATGGACCTTGCCCGTTTCCAGGGTGGAAAGATGGGTACAGGCGTAATAGATGCATGGAAGGTGCTTATGAATGTCAAGGGCGTTCCATATACGACTGTCAAGGTCGGAAGTGAGGTCGGCATCGATCTTATGAAGTATTTCGGTGATGATGCTGAGTCGCTTGCTTTCACCGGAGTCACAGTCAATGCGCTCGCGAAGTCCAGCCTCGGTATCTCTTCCGAGCCTAGGATTGAAGGCGGTGTACTGAAAGTAAAGTGCGAGAAGGCCGGAAGCGCCATCATCGAGGTGAAGGCGATAGCTGGCGGATCTGTACTTGGAACAGAGACAGAAATGGGTGGAAAGGCATTTACAAGGAGCATTTCCATTGTAGCTAGAAACAATGTCAGCACCAATGGTGGCTGGCTATAAGACAAGATTGCATATGAAGAAAATATTTACGATACTTCTCTTATCGGCACTTGCTCTGGTTTCCTGCCGGAAAGATCCTGTCCTCAAGCCTGCTTCCCTCTATGGCGTCTGGCACCTTGTCAGCGTCGACGGCGACCATGTAGGGACGAAGTCTTTTTCGGATTCCGAAGGCCTGGACATCTGGATGATCCTCCAGGACGGCAGTTTCGTCCTTTATCAGAAATCCGGTACCAATACTGCCTACAGTCAGTTCGAAGGTACATGGTCCCTTGATGGTACCATGATCTCGGGCAGGTATTCGGACGGAACCCTCTGGGCAAGCAGCTATGATGTCATCCTCGAGGATGATTACCTGACTTTGTCGAGCCCATCTGAAGTCCAGCTGTTCCATAAGGAGTTGGCAGCCAGTATCCTGCAGCTGCAGGTGTGATGGAACTCATCCATATGACGCTTAACGATTTTCTTGACGGCAATGACCATTTCGCGGCTTCGATCGGCGCTCAGCTGACCGAAGCCGCGAAGGTTATGTCCGCGCTGAACTCGATGTTGCTGAGTGCACCGAAGTCCAGGACCATCACCGCCTTCCATACTGCGATATCAAGGTCAGTACTTCGGACGGTACGCTCGTGGCCGTTATGACCGGTCTGGCGTACAGGACGAAGAATACCCTGAACGTAGAGGGATTTGAATAATTATCATCATTTCTTGGGATTGAATACATTCCCCCTCGGGCATAACTTTGCACCGTTAAAAAATGGGGAATATGAATCTCAGGGAAATGATAATCATTGCTGCAGCGTTTGTCTCTATGAACACTGCGGCTCAGCAGAGACCTCAAGGTCCATCGACCGGAAGACTGACGGTCGGTGGCTATGGTGAGGTTGCTCTGACAAGGAATTTCTTCAGCGACAATGTCTACCGTTATTCCAAGGCATCGGAATATGCAGATGCGAAGGGACATGGTCGTTTCGATATCCCGCATGCAGTAATCTATCTTGGCTACGATTTCGGAAAGGGCTGGAGCATGCAGACTGAAATCGAGTTTGAACATACTGGGACCGGTTCGTCTGTGGAGAAGGAATTTACTGAGGCCGGAGAGTGGGAGACAGAGATTGAAAAGGGCGGGGAAGTCGAACTTGAGCAGTTCTGGATCCAGAAGTCGTTCTTTCCTCAGCTGAATCTCCGTATGGGACATGTCATTGTCCCTGTCGGAGGTCTTAACAATGCCCACGAACCACTCAATTTCTTTACTGTCTATCGTCCGGAAGGCGAGTTCACCATCCTTCCTTCAACCTGGCATGATACGGGAATAAGTATCTGGGGCAAGGCAGGGAACTGGAAATATGAGGCTCTGATGGTTGCGGGCCTCGACGCTTTCATGTTCGACCGCGATAATTTCATCAAGAACGGGGCCGGCTCTCCATTTGAGTTCAAGGTCGCCAATAATTATGGCTTCGCTGCCAGGGTTGACAATACTTCAATCAGCAATCTCAGGCTCAGCCTCAGCGGATATGCGGGGAACAGCATGCACAATACATATCCCAATGACCTGACAAATACCAGGTATGCAGACATCAAGGGTACGACTCTCATAGGTTCGTTCGATTTCCAGTACAAGTCTGACAATCTTATAATACGAGGCAATGCTGACTATGGTCATGTCTCGGATGCGTCCACGATCAGCACGGTGAAGCGAAACATGACAGCCAACAACGCTCCGTACAAGAAACTTCCAGTCGGAAGTGCAGCGTTTGCAGCAGGCATGGAAGCCGGTTATGATGTACTCCATCTTTTCAGCAGCCATATGGACAAGTCAGAGAAACTCTATGTGTTCGGGCGTTACGAATACTATGATTCATACATTCCTGCAAAAGACCAGCAGGAGTACGGCTTTACTGAGAAGCACCGCATGGCTGTCGGCATCAACTGGCTACCGTTGCCTCAGATTGCGGTCAAGGCGGAATATTCGAAGAGGTTCCTCGGCCCGATGTACAATGACGAGCCCTCAGTATCTGTCGGCATCGCCTATATGGGATTCTTCAATCACTGATAATACTACCTGTTAAGAATAATAATGATAAACAATTATGAATAAAGTTGTCAAGACATTTTCAGTTATTGCGATGGTTTTCATGGCCATGGCAAATGTTACATCCTGTGACAAGGCAAAAGGGGGCGACGGAGGCCAGACTGCCACGGAAAAAGAGATGCAGGCCGTCGTTGAACAGTACGTGCCAGGCGTGATCTACTCGATCTATAAAGACCTTGCAGACGAAAGCAATGATCTCTACGAACTTCTCGCGGCAGCATCCGGCAAAGGCATCTCGGCACTCTCACAGAGCGAGATCGACGCTATCTGTGCAAAGTTCCTGCAGGCACGTCAGTCATGGGAGGAGTCAGAGGCATTCCTTCTAGGTGCAGCCACTGACTTTGCCATAGATCCTCATATCGATACATGGCCACTTGACCTTGATGCTCTTGCAGTGGCGCTCAAGAACAAGGACCAGATAGATGCTCTCAAGGGGGAGGAAGGTATCGCATACGCTGCAGGCAAGCTCGGAGCAGAGCTCCTTGGCTTCCATGGTATCGAGTTCATCCTTTTCCGAAATGGAAAGAACAGGACTGTCGCTTCTCTTAACACTGTTGAAACCAATCCTGTATTTGTTGCAGCCGGTGCTACATCTGTGACAGGAGAGCAGGAACTCATCTATGCCACTGCGGTTGCAGGTGACCTGCGTGACAACTGCTACAGGCTCTACGCTTCGTGGGATGCTGACTGTGATGCCAGGTATTCAGACCGTTGCGAGGAACTTGAGGTCTCTACCACCATAGGAAGCAAAAGCTATGGCGAGAACATGCTTTCCGCAACCAAGGCTGGAAGTACATACGCGACATGGCAGGAGGTGTGCGCCGACATCCTCGTAGGTGGATGCTCAGGCATCGCAAATGAAGTAGCTAATGTAAAGATGGGCAATGCCCATTCCGGCGAAGACGAGAACTATATCGAGTCTCCATACAGCGAGAAATCATTCCAGGACTTCATCGACAATGTCCTCAGCGTACAGTATTCGCTTTATGGAAAGTCCATGGCGACATCAGCGGAGAAGAATTCTCTTGTGTCATTCATGAGAAACAACAGCTATAGTGGTGTGTCCGCACTCGAGTCGGCACTTGCCTCCTCACTGGCAGCACTCAGGGCATGTCAGGCGAAGGGTTCATTTGTGCAGATATATATGGACGATCTCGTCCAGAAGGCCATGGATGCAGTGAATGACCTGGATACAGAACTCAACAAGGCTGCAAGCTGGGTCGTACTACAGTAAATGGTAAAAAAATCAATATGTTGATTATGCGTAAGAACATAATATTTTTCTTTTGTTGTTTCGGAATCCTGGCCGTCTCTTGTAATGAAAGAGGCGGCATGGATGATCCGGGCAGAGTCGAGGCTGATGCAAAGTATATCGGCCAGAGTGTCGGTAACTTCTCTGCAGAGGAATGGTATCCGGGCGGTATGCTTGGAACCACTGAAAATGTAACGGCAGGTTGCTATGAGGACGCTACTCCTGCTACGGAGCAGCAGGGACTCATGCGCGCGTTCAATAACGGCCAGGCTTCATTCGAGAGAAACTTCACACTCAATACAGATCCATTCAAGGGTCTTGGGCCGGCATTCGTCAGGTCTTCCTGCCTTGACTGCCATCCAGGATATGGCCATGGAAAACGTCAGGACAGCTACCGCTCGATTAACGGCAACGGCTATCTTCTTGTTGTCTATCACCCGGAGGATGGCGACAACAGTGATGACGGTCCATATATCGCAGAAGTGACAGGTATGCCCCAGACCAATGCAACCTATCCATTCAAGGCTCCGATCGATGAAAGCCTTATCCAGATAAACTGGCTCAAGGTCTCTGAGATGGAGAGCGGACTTCCGATGAAGTTCAAGGATGGCGAGACATACGAACTTATCTATCCTGATGTATATATCCCTGACGCGGCTTTCAATACTGATCCCATACCGACAAACCTGGCTTTCCGTCTTGAATCTACCATAGGTGTCATCGGAACGGGTCTTCTCGATGCCATCCCTATGGAGGACATCCGTGAACAGTACCGCGCAGAGGCTCCATATGTCGAGCTTAACCCGGCGTTCTGGGACAAGGCTGCAGATGACTTTGCCGCAGGAGCATGGTACGGCTATTCAAGGCTCGGTGCCGGAAATTATGCCGACGGCTCCGATGCAGGTCCGGATACCCAGCTTCTCAAGAGATTCACCTATGCATGTACTCGCGCGTCACTTCAGGATGGACCTGGCGCAAACGCGATCTGGAACATCACCAACGTGAGCCGAAGCGACCGTCCTTATCTCTATACGACCTCGGCATGGGCCAAGGCTATGTCAGAGGACCCGGAGGTGATAGCTGCAATTCAGGCTGATCCTAAATCACCGTATTATATGGACGGTACCAAGGAGAAGATTGCTGAAGCTGTCCTTGCGCTCCTTGATCCTGCGACCAACCAGTTCGACAATGCATATCACAATTTCGAGGCTGAGTTCAGCGATGACAAGTATTATAATTTCCTGGTATGGCAGAGGGGACTCGCTATCCCTCGTGCCCGCAATCTCAACCGCAAGGACGTGCAGAGGGGGAAGGAACTGTTCAAGGAAATCGGTTGTGCCACCTGCCATAGGCCTTCATGGAACACAGGTTCTGACAACTACTGGGAACCGGCAAGTGTAGATGGCAGGCCACTTCCTCGCTATGCGGACCAGACCATCTACCCATATTCCGACATGGTCCAGCACCGTCTGTATATGAAGAACGGAATCCATGGTTCATGGTGCCGTACAACGCCGCTCTGGGGCCGTGGCCTTTCAAAGACCAATACCGGAGCAGAGGACCGCCTGCATGACAACCGCGCCAGAAATGTCCTTGAATCAATCATGTGGCATGGTTATAGCAGCAAAAGTGATGCATATTCTGCAACGGAGAAATTTTATAATCTTGACAAGGCTGACAGAGACGCTGTCTGCGCCTTCATAGACTCGATCTAATGGATAAGAACAAACTTAAATCACCGATATTGATTGCAATGGCGGCTGTCATCATCATGATGATAGCTGCCACTGTTGTCGAGAGACTGGCCGGCTCGGATGTGGCTTTCAGATATTTCTACCACAGTCCGCTGTTCATCGCCTTATGGGCTGTGGTTGCAATCTGTGGCATTGTGTACGCCCTTTCCCGAGGGATGAAGCGCTTGACTCTTCTTCTGCATATCTCATTCGTCGTGATTCTTTGCGGAGCATTGGTGACCCATGTCTCCGGTGATTCAGGTATGATCCATCTGAGGGTAGGCGAGAGCGAAGGAACCATGTACCATAGGGACGGCTCGACCAGGGCCCTTCCGTTTGAGCTTGCGCTCACCGATTTTGAAATCGAGAAATATCCCGGTTCCATGGCAGCTTCGGACTACCGCAGTACCGTTGAGACCAGCGACGGGGCCCGTATGGATATTTCCATGAACAAGATCGGCAAGCATCGTGGCTTCCGTTTCTATCAGTCGGATTACGACCGGGACGGCAAGGGCTCTGTCCTGGCTGTGACATACGATCCATGGGGAGTCGGCATTACCTATACCGGCTACCTTCTCCTGCTTGTGTCTCTGATGGGTTTCTTCTTCCAGAAGGATACGAATTTCAGACGTACATTGAAGAAACTCTCTACAGTATCGGCTGCTGTCCTTCTGTTGCCTCAGATTGCTTCTGCCGATGACGGGAAGGGGCTCCCGCCGGCTTTGCCTCGCGAAGTAGCGGACGAATTCAGCCAGCTCTATGTCTATTATAACGACCGCGTGGCCCCTTTCCAGACCCTTGCGCGAGACTATTGCCTCAAAGCTTATGGAGATGCCTCGTATGAGGGCTTCTCGGCCGAGCAGGTGGTCACAGGATGGCTGTTCTACTACGATTGGTGGACAGCAGTCCCTCTCAAGGTGAAAGCTAAGGACAGGGGTACTGTCAAGGAAGCTGAGAAGGAGAACATACGTATGTCTGCTGCATCCGGAGATGCTTTCAAACTTTATCCTATTGCATTTTCTGACAGCGTGCGTGTCGCGGATCCATCACTCCCTGAGATCGCGTGGTTCTCCTGCAATGACGATCTTCCAGCTGATCTTGACTACGACCGTTGGGTGTTTGTCCGCAGGTCGCTGGACCTTATCCATGAAGAGGTCAAGGCAGAGAACTGGGATGAAGTGGTCCGTATTGTGCGCCAGATAAAGAAATATCAGGAGAAGACGGCGTCGTCCGTCATTCCTTCGGACAGACATGTGAGGGCAGAAAGGTTCTACAACCGCATCTCCCGTCCGATGATTCCGTTCATGGCATCCATCTCCCTTGGCATCCTTCTGTTCATCATTTCCTGTCTCCTTTTTTCAAATGACCGGGAGACTCTGAGATCCGGGCAGCATATGCTGGCTGTCGTGTCAGGTGCCTTGTTCTTATACCTGACGCTTGTCCTCGGCCTGCGCTGGTATGTCTCAGGGCATGCTCCTCTCGCCGGCAGCTATTCGGTTATGATGCTTATGGCCTGGGTGACATCCCTTGCCATGACGCTGACATACCGCAAGTTCGACCTGATACAGCCGCTGGGATTCATACTGGCGGGATTCACCATGCTTATGGCATCGCTTGCTTCGGCCAATCCGCAGATCACGCATCTTATGCCTGTACTCCAGTCTCCTCTGCTTTCGATCCACGTGCTCAGCATGATGATTTCCTATACGCTATTCGGACTGGTAGCTCTCAATGGCGTAATGGGACTTTGCGTCGGGGTGGGAGAGTCCCGTGAAAAACTGCGTGATGTGAGTCTGGTGATCCTCTATCCAGCAATCTTCCTGCTGACTGCCGGTACTTTCATCGGAGCTGTGTGGGCGAACGTCTCATGGGGCAGCTACTGGGCATGGGATCCGAAGGAGACCTGGGCACTTATTACGCTGCTCATCTATTCAGCCACTGTCCATAGTGGCTCAATCAAGGCTTTCCGTGATCCGAAGTTCTTCCACATCTTCAGCATCCTGGCTTTCCTGTCCGTACTGATCACCTATTTCGGCGTCAATATGCTGCTCGGCGGTATGCACTCGTATGCATAACTCCCGGAGCATGGTCGGCTGCCCAATAGGAAATATGTGCTCATAAACGCTATATAACTGTTCCATTTTTACTCATATTATGTGTTTTGGCGAAAATTAGTTATCTTTGTATGATGGCAGAATACTATGTACTGCCGTGACTAAAACCAAAAAATATGAGTTTGAAAATCGTTGTACTTGCAAAGCAGGTACCGGACACACGAAACGTGGGAAAGGACGCGATGACCGCTGAAGGCACCGTCAACCGTGCTGCCCTTCCTGCTATCTTCAATCCGGAAGATATGAATGCCCTGGAGCAGGCTCTCCGTCTCAAGGAGCAGTACCCAGGCACTACCGTAGGAGTCCTCACAATGGGTCCTCCACGCGCTGGAGAAATCATCCGCGAAGGTCTTTATCGCGGTGCTGACACAGGCTGGCTCCTCACAGACAGACTTTTCGCTGGAGCAGATACGCTCGCTACATCCTATGCACTCGCAACCGCAATCAAGAAGATCGGTGACGTGGACATCGTCATCGGTGGCCGTCAGGCTATCGACGGAGATACCGCCCAGGTAGGTCCTCAGGTTGCACAGAAGCTCGGCCTCAACCAGGTTACCTACGCTGAGGAGATCGAGAAGTGCGAAGATGGAAAGCTTACCATCCGCAGACATATCGACGGCGGTGTCGAGACAGTCGTGGCTCCTATGCCATGTGTCGTAACCGTGAACGGAAGCGCAGCTCCTTGCCGTCCTGCAAATGCGAAGCTTACCATGAAGTACAAGAGAGCTACATGCCCTCTCGAGCGTCCAGCTGACGACAAGTACGCTTATCTCTATGAGCAGCGTCCTTACCTCAACCTCAACCAGTGGAGCGTAGCTGACGTGGACGGTGATCCGTCACAGTGCGGTATGGCTGGTTCTCCTACCAAGGTGAAGGAAGTTGTGAACATCGTGTTCCAGGCAAAGGAAAGCAAGACTCTCAGCTCGTCAGACGCTGACATCGAGGGTCTCGTGAAGGAATTGTTGAACGACAAAATCATCGGATAATCCAAGTCATTATGAACAACGTATTTGTATATTGCGAGATCGAAGGCACAAAGGTTGCCGAAGTATCTCAGGAGCTCCTGACCAAGGGTCGCAAGCTCGCAGATGAACTTGGTGTCCAGCTCCATGCCATCGTTGCCGGCACAGGCATCAAGGGAAAGGTAGAGGAGCAGATCTTCCCATACGGAACAGACAAGATCTTCGTGTTCGACGCAGAGGGTCTTTTCCCATACACATCAGCACCTCACACAGACATCCTGGTGAACCTCTTCAAGGAGGAGCAGCCTCAGATCTGCCTCATGGGTGCTACAGTGATCGGCCGTGACCTCGGTCCAAGAGTGTCATCGTCTCTTACCAGCGGTCTTACCGCAGACTGTACACAGCTCGAGATCGGAAGTTTCGACGACAAGAAGACAGGTCAGCACTATGACAACCTTCTCTATCAGATCCGTCCTGCTTTCGGTGGTAACATCGTAGCAACCATCGTGAACCCAGAGCACCGTCCTCAGATGGCTACAGTGCGTGAGGGTGTCATGAAGCGCGAGGTCCTCGACGTGAACTACAAGGGCGAGGCTGTTTATCCGGACGTTGCCAAGTATGTACCAGAGGCTGACTTCGTAGTGAAGGTCATCGACCGTCACATCGAGGTTGCAAAGCACAACCTCAAGGGCGCTCCTATCGTGATCGCAGGTGGTTACGGTGTAGGCTCAAAGGAGAACTTCGACCTTCTCTTCAAGCTTGCGAAGGAACTCCACGGTGAGGTCGGCGCTTCACGTGCAGCAGTGGATGCAGGCTGGGTTGACCATGACCGTCAGATCGGCCAGACAGGCCTCACCGTCCATCCAAAGGTATACATCGCATGTGGTATCTCAGGTCAGATCCAGCACATCGCAGGTATGCAGGATTCAGGTATCATCATCTCCATCAACACAGATCCTGAGGCTCCGATCAACAAGATCGCCGACTATGTGATCGTTGGTTCAGTGGAAGAGGTCGTACCTAAGCTCATCAAGTACTATAAGCAGAATAACAAGTAATCGATATGGCAAACTATTACAGCGATCACCCGGAACTTAAGTTCCATCTTGATAATCCGCTCATGAAGAGGATCGTCGAGCTCAAGGAGCGCGACTATACCGAGAGCGAGAAGTTCGAAGATGCTCCTGTTGACTATGAGGATGCCATTGAGAACTATGACCGTCTCCTCCAGATCACAGGAGACGTCGCAGCAAATATCATCGCAGCCAATGCTGAGAGCGTAGACCTCGAGGGCCCGCATCTCGAGAACGGCCGTATGATCTATGCAAGCAAGACAGTCGAGAACATGGAGGCAGCCACCAAGGCAGGTCTCTGGGGCCTTGACATGCCACGCCGCTACGGCGGACTCAACATCCCTATGACAACCTTCTCAATGCTCTCTGAGGTAATCTCAGCAGCTGATGCCAGCTTCCAGAACATCTGGTCGCTCCAGAGCTGTATCGACACTCTTTACGAGTTCGGTAGCGAAGAGCAGAGACAGAAGTATATTCCTCGCGTCTGCGCAGGTGAGACCATGTCAATGGACCTCACAGAGCCTGATGCAGGTTCAGACCTCCAGAGAGTAATGCTCAAGGCAACCTTCGACGAGAAGGAGAACTGCTGGAGACTCAACGGTGTGAAGAGATTCATCACCAACGGTGACTCAGACATCCACCTCGTGCTCGCACGTTCAGAGGAAGGAACAAAGGACGGCCGTGGCCTTTCAATGTTCATCTATGACAAGAGAGAGGGCGGTGTTGACGTACGTCACATCGAGCACAAGCTCGGTATCCATGGTTCACCTACCTGTGAGCTTACATACAAGAATGCAAAGGCAGAGCTCTGCGGAAGCACACGTCTCGGTCTCATCAAGTATGTGATGGCCCTCATGAACGGTGCACGTCTCGGTATCGCAGCTCAGTCTGTAGGTGTTGAGCAGGAGGCTTACAACGAGGCTCTCGCCTACGCCAAGGAGCGTGCTCAGTTCGGTACAAAGATCGTGGACATGCCTGCAGTATACGACATGATCTCACGTATGAAGGCTAAGCTCGACGCAGGTCGTAGCCTTCTCTACCAGACATCCCGCTACGTAGATATCTACAAGGCACTCGAGGATATCCAGAGAGACCGCAAGCTCACCGCTGAGGAGAGAGACGAACTCAAGAAGTACTCACGTCTTGCTGACGCCTTCACTCCAATGGCAAAGGGTATGAACTCTGAGTATGCAAACCAGAACGCCTACGATGCTATTTCAGTACACGGTGGTTCAGGTTTCATCATGGAGTACAAGAGCCAGCGTCTTTTCCGTGATGCACGTATCTTCTCTATCTACGAGGGTACCACACAGCTCCAGGTAGTTGCTGCTATCCGCTACATCACCAACGGAACATATGTGAACATCATCAAGGAGATGCTTGAGAACGAGGTTTCAGAGAACCTCCAGGGTCTCAAGGAGCGCACAGCTCAGATGCTCGAGAAGCTCGAGACTGCCATCGCTACCGTCAAGGAACACGCAAACCAGGATGTCCAGGACTTCCTCGGTCGCCGTCTCTACAACATGACCGGTGACATCATCATGTCACTTCTCATCCTCTCTGACGCAACAAAGGCTCCGGAGCTCTTCGAGAAGAGCGCCAATGTCTATGTCCGCATGGCAGAGGAGGAGGTCAACGGACACGCATCTTACATCGCTGCGTTCCGTCCAGAGGATCTCGAGTATTTCAAGGCTCGCGAGTCAGCTGAATAATTCACAGACAATCCATAACGCAGAGAAGACTGGCCATCCGGCCAGTCTTCTCTTTTTTGCTGCTGTCCATAGTTGGTGACAGGTGGCATGTTTGCGATAGGCGGGACCCTCGCGTGCCCACCTAGGTCATTTCAGCGGTGATTTGCGATAGGCGGGACCCTCGCGTGCCCACCTAGGTCATTTCGGCGGTGATTTGGGGTAGGCGGGACTTTCGCGTGCCCACCTAGGTCATTTCGTCGGTGATTTGCGATAGGCGGGACCCTCGCGTGCCCACCTAGGTCATTTCGGCGGTGATTTGCGATAGGCGGGACTTTCGCGTGCCCACCTAGGTCATT
Source organism: Candidatus Cryptobacteroides sp. (assembly GCA_045599665.1). Classification (GTDB taxonomy): domain Bacteria; phylum Bacteroidota; class Bacteroidia; order Bacteroidales; family UBA932; genus Cryptobacteroides. The sequence continues at coordinate 47,356 of JAZRWK010000042.1, read as the reverse complement.
TCGGCGGTGATTTGCGATAGGCGGGACCCTCGCGTGCCCACCTAGGTCATTCCGGCGGTGATTTGGGGTAGGCGGGACCCTCGCGTGCCCGCCTAGGTCGTTTCGGTGGTGATTTGCGATAGGCGGGACTTTCGTGCGCCCGCCCGTTGCCCGACCGTCACCTGCCGGTCGTCTGTCCGCTGCCCATCCGTCTCCCATCACTTGCAGTCCGTCTATCTGCGATCTCACATTCCTGTGACGTTAGTTGGTCATGTGACGTAAGTTGGTGAAAAAGTAGCGGCGACCGTCTCGGAGAGGACAGAATAAAGGCTCTAGCCGACCTTTGCGCCCGCGCAAGGAGCGGGAGGGGCCCACGGAGTGGGAGGGTCTGGAGGCTAGAGCCTTTATTCTGTCCGGTTTTGGAAACCGTCCTGGAGGTCCGTCCTGGGAATCCGATTGTCTAGCCCTGACGCGCGAGGCCGAGGGCCGAGGGTTACATGAGCGCCTTGAGCTGGCTGACGGCGCGCTCGATCATATCACGGGTTCCGGAACCGTCGGTCACATAACTGATGACCATCTGGGCGTAGTCGAGGGCGCTGACGGTGGCTGCGTCGGCCTTGCCGGATTCCTTCACTGAGGTGACGAGGGCGTTGAGCTCGGCGAGATCCTCGATCTCAGGGAGGTTGCCTGGACGCATGTTGTTGATAACCTGACTGAGCTCTGAAGTCATCTTGTCGACCTCGGCCTGGCTGTAGTTGCGGCTGTTTCCGTTCATGACCTCATTGGCTTCGTCATATTTTTCAAGGAGCCTGGCATATCCATATGGTGCCCATGGAGCATACTCGGGAACCTTGACCTTCATTTCATTCCACTGTATCTGTGCGTCACGGCGTGACCTTGCAAGGGACATCATGTCGCGGAGTCCGGTCTTCTCGACAGCTGTTGCATCCACCAGGTCATCGATGGCGTATCTTAAGGCATAGGTCTGGAGATCTACCTCTACCTGGCTGTTGCTTGAATCAAGGACTTTCTCTGCGTCTGTGATGACTCTCCTGAGGGCTGCGATGCTTTCGGAAGTGAATACCGCAGGGTTCATGCTCCTGGCTACATTCAGCGCGCTTGACAGTGCTCCATTGTCAATTCCTCTACCTGAGGCGCTGACGAGAGACTTTGTGGCTGCCTGAAGGGCTGCTACTTCGGATGTTGCCTGTGCGTGGCTTACAGTCTGTGCTGAGTAGAGAGCCTCGGCCTTGGCAACTGCGGAAGTGAGAACTGCGTATGAAGAGGCACTGTAGTGCTCGGCTGGGAGGGACTTCACCTTTGCAAGCTCGTTGAGGATGAGATTCTTGTTCTCTGCGCTCGGGTCGCCGAGGAGGTTGATCCTGAAGTAGCGGGTTGCGTTCTCCTCTGCGAAATAGTCAGGGATGAACTTGTGTCCTCCCATGGTCATAGACCAGATGTGACCGTCGACACCGTTGCCTGTGCTGACTCCGCCGAGGCTTACTTCACTGAGGTCTGACTGGAGGTTTACGGTAGCCTGGTCCCACTCATTGATGCCTGTGGTCGCCATTACGAGCGGGCCGTACATGAATGCACCTACCCACATTGGCTCGACAGAGTGCTTGCCTTCGGAAACTGAGATCTCTGTGTCCATCTTGTCAGGGCCGAAGTCGATGTGCTTGCTGAAAGGCATCACGACCTCAAGTACATCCTTGCTGGACCACTTGCGTGCAGGAATCTCGACGTATGAACATGGCTGGTAGCTGCTTGCGACAGACTTGCCGTTGAGCTTGATGTCAAATCCTGAGGTTGCCCAGTATGGAACGCGGAGCTTGAGGGTGAACTTCGACTTCTTTCCCTTTACTGTGATTGTGGACTTGTCTGCAGGCCATTCGCAGTCCTGCCTGATGGTCACACCCTTTGCATCCCACTCAGCCTCTGTCGGCATATAGAGTGCGATCCACATGGTATTGTCATTTACGAAGTATGCAGCTTCCTGGTACTTCACATGGTTCTCGGCACCCGTACCTCCGCAGCAGGTGGACTGAGGGGTCTCGCTTCCGAAAGGCTTTGAAGAGTTGAGACCTACGGAGTACTGGTATGTCACTGAATAGTGATGAGCATCGACAGAACCTACAATCTGGTTATAGAGAACTCTCTCGTAATAGTCCATGTATCTGGCATCATCAGGGTCAAGACAGTTGAGGTCCTTGCTGAGCTTGGCGAGATTGTAGGCGCAGCAGGTCTCGTTCATCTCTGTCATAGGGAATGGAAGTCCTGTCCTTCTGTTGATGTTTGATGCGGTGGTCATGCCTGTGATTTGAGAATATGGCTGGCGGAACATCTCTCCGATGCCGACGCCACCCATCGCATAGCGGTAACGTCCCTGGATGAAGTTCCAGAAGTTGTAAGCCACGTTGTAGTAGTATGGGTCGTTGTTTCCGCGGTAGCTTCTGAGAGCACCGATGATCATCGGGATGTGCTGGTTCGCATGTCGTGTACGGATCTCATCGATATTTCTTGAAAGAGGATCGAAGAATGCAGGACTGTCGAAGCAGTTTGCGGCCTCGAGAAGGCGTGCTTTCTCAACAGGGTCGCTGACCATCTCTGAAAGACGGGAGAGAGACTCGCACATGCCGCCGACCTCACCTGCGATGTACATGTTCCACATCTCGTAGCGGTTGCCCGGCTTTGCTCTGCGCTCTGCCTGGTCACCGTCTGTCTTGACATATGTGCGGTAGTGCATGCGGTTCCATACCCAGAGACCCATGTCCTTGGCTATGAGGAGAGCCTTTGCGGCAATCTCCTTGTCCTCTACGTAGTTCGCGATGTCGATGAGGCCGGCGAGCTGCTTGTGGACAGAATAATATGGAGCCCATACCCAGCTTTCGTTGTTGTATGGTGCATATTTCTCGATGAGGACGCAATGTGCTGCAGGAATCGCGTTGATGTATCCGTAGCCATACTTCTTCACATCCTTCTTGTAGTTGTCGAAGTCAGACCACTTGCCGTTCATCTGCATGAGCTCCTCTTCGGGGGCGTAGTCGCGTGCTTCCCAGTATCTGCCGAGCTTGTCATCCCATACGAAGGTCATCTCCTGCATTTCGCGGAGCTCTGTGACCATCCTGCGGATATTGGCAAGGAGCTGTGCCTTCACAGAAGGGTCCTGGCAGCCTGCATATGCGAATGCCAGAGCGGACATATAGTGACCTGAACCATGTCCTTTGAGCTTGGTGGTAGGCGAGTCCCATCCGTCAGACTCAGGATATCCCTCTGTGCTGAGGCCATAGGTGTCACGGTAGTTGTAGAGCTGCTGGGCTACAGGCCACTGGAGCATCTCCGCAATGTCAAGGTCTCTGTTCGATGTGAGTCGGTTGTTGCCTGTAAGGTGGACTTTGTTGAGAGGAAGAGGCTCAGCTACAGGTCTGTTAGAGGGGATTGAAGCCGGTTTGTCCGTGACAGTCACTTTTGCCGATACAGGGTATCCGTTGGGAGTGGTGTTGTCTCCGGTGATGAATCCTTTGACAGTATACTCGCTTCCAGGCTTGTTGATGGAACCGTCCTTGGATGCTTCAGTCTCTTCAGTTGCAGTGCTTGAGTTGGTCCATCTGATCTGACGGAATTCAGATGTTCCGTCAGAATAAGTGACCCAGACCTGGTAGGGAAGGCTTGGGGCATTGCCCAAGGTCGCTTCGACCTTGATCTCTTCAACTTTTACGATTGTCCTCACACCTGCCGATGCTGTGGAAGACAGAAAAATGGAGGCGATGACGGCGGCGAAGCCGGCAATAGCCTTTCTGCTTATATTACTCATAAGAAGTCAGTTGTGATAGTGTTTAGTTGGTATCTGTTTTTCTGTACGACAAATTTACAAAAAAATAGCTTGAATAGATTATCTTTGCTTAAGCAAAACGAAATTATGGATCCATTCACATTCTCATCGACGGTACGTACCCATTTCGGCGCAGGTGTTCTTGAAGACGCACTTGGCAAAGAACTTCCGCACTATGGCAGCAAGGTCATGCTGGCCTACGGCTGCGGCTCAGTCAAACGCTCAGGCCTCTATGACAGGATATGTGCAATACTCCATGGTCTCGGCAAGGAGATCGTGGATTTCGGAGGAATCATGCCGAACCCGACCTACGCCAAGGTCAAGGAAGGCGCAGCCCTTGCGAGGGCGGAAAAAGTGGACTTCATTCTTGCGGTCGGCGGTGGTTCGGTGTCCGACTGTGCGAAGATCGTCGCTGTCCAGGCCATGTCAGAAATGGGCATCTGGACCATGGAAGTCCGCGACGGCCAGTTCCCTGACAGGGGCATTCCGGTAGGAGTCGTCGTCACGGCAAGCGGAACAGGCTCGGACCAGAACAATGACGCTGTGATCACTAACGAGAATGAGCACGTCAAGCGTGACCTTTACGGCCTTCTCCCTGAATTCTCGGTCCTCGATCCGCAGCTGGTGATGAGCGTTCCTATGTCTCAGGTGATGTCTGGCGCTTTCGACAGCCTGAGCCATGCGATGGAGACATATTTCGGACGTCCTGCAGACAATTTCATCTCAGACGAGCTGAATGAGGCTGTGATGAGGAATATCATCAGGAACATGCGCAAGGCCCATGACAATCCTTCTGACATCGATGCAAGGGGAGAACTGATGTGGTGCTCGTCGATAGCGGAGAACGGAATCCTCAAACTCGGCAAGGAAACTGATTTCCAGTGCCATATGATTGAGCATCAGCTTGGTGCATATACTGACTGTTCGCATGGACAGGGACTCGCGGTCCTGCATCCCGTCTATTACCGTCACATTGTGAGGGACTATCCGCAGAAGTTCGCAAGATTTGCTGAAGCTGTGATGGGAATCAACAACGCTGCGTTGTCGGAGATTGCCCTTGCCAATGCCGGAATCGATGCTCTGGCGGATTTCATCAAAGAGATGGGCCTCCCGACAAGCTTTGCCCAGATGGGACTTGTCGATATCCCGGACAGCGTCCTGAGGAAGACGGCTGCGTCGACGATGCTCCGTCCTGGCTGCGCAAGGAAGCTGACTCCGATAGAGATTCTCCAGATCCTCAGGGAGTGCTTATAGATTTATTCACAGGGGGCGTCACGACGCTCCCTTTTTCTGTCAGACCTGGCGAATATGTTCGCGATTATGGTTCCTGAGATCGAGTGATATGCGCAGGAGATTGCGCAAGGTATGACGCTCAGGGCGGCCATAGGATTCGCTGCTATCGCTGCAGGTGTCGCAAAGAAATTGTTGGCCAGCACGGTTGCCATTCCGGCGTTCTGCATGCCGACCTCGATGCTGATCGTCCTTTTCTTGGCTGTCGGGAACTTGAACAATGTGCCGACGGTATATCCCAGGAGATATCCCAGACCATTGTGGAGGAACACGACCGCGAGAGTTGTCATGATCAAGGAGAATCCGTTGGCGAACAGCTGGTCATGGACCTGGAAGATCACGCCTCCGACAATAAGCGCAAGGCATATCACGCTTACGCCCGGAAGGGTCTTCTGAATGTCCTGGAAGTATGATTTCTTGCCCAGGAATACGTTGAAGAGACAACCGACCGTAACGGGAATCAATGTGACTACCAATATGTTGCGGAACATTCCTATCGCGTCGACGTCAATGCTTGTGCCGACCAGGAAATACACCAGCGCCGGAGTTACGACAGGGGAGAGAATGGTCGATACTGTCGTCATTCCTACTGAGTAGGCCACGTCTCCCTTGCAGAGGAAGCTCATTATGTTGCTTGACACTCCGCCAGGACAGCATCCGACCAGGACTATGCCTGCCGTAAGAAATGGGCTGAGGCCGAAGATATGGCTGAGTGACCATGCGATAAGGGGCATGATCGTGAACTGGGCGACACTTCCGATCAGAATGTCGACAGGTCTGCTCAGAAGAATCCTGAAGTCCTGGCCTGAGAGAGTGCATCCCATGGTCAGCATGATAAGTCCGAGGATGACGCTGCTGCGTCCGTTCTGCTGCACCCAGGCGAATATCCCAGGGAATGCCAAGGCTATGCAGGCAGCTGCGATAACTACCCAGGATGCCTGTCTGGAAAGGAATGAGCTGCATTTCTGCAGGCTGTTCAGAATCATGCTCATAATTAGTTTGTTGTCCGGGACAAAGATACGTTGAAATTTCGTATATTCGTATCTTGATTAAATCAGACTTGAATATGATATCATTTGAATGTGACTATACTGAAGGCGCGCATGAGCAGATAATCAGGCGTCTCGTGGAAACAAATATGGAGCAGACTCCTGGATATGGCTCCGATCCTTATACTGCAAGTGCCAAGGACAAGATCCGTCAGGCGATAGGAAAGCCTGAGGCAGATGTGTATTTCCTTGTCGGTGGTACGCAGACTAACTCCACCGTCATCGCCACGATGCTCAACGGCTACGAGGGTGTCGTCTCTGTTGTGAGCGGCCATATCAATGCCCATGAGGCAGGCGCCGTCGAATATACAGGACACAAGGTGCTGACTGTCCCTTCGCACGAGGGCAAGATGCTTGCTTCCGACCTCAAGGCTTATCTCGAGGGCTTCTACAAGGAAGGCAGCTACGAGCACATGGTCTTCCCTGGAATGGCCTACATCTCATTCCCGACCGAGTATGGTACGATCTATACGAAGCAGGAAATCACTGATATCCACGATGTATGTCAGGAATACGACATTCCGCTTTTCATCGACGGTGCCCGTCTGGGTTACGGTCTCATGGCACATTCATGTGACCTGACGATCAAGGACCTCGCTGACCTCTGCGAGGTGTTCTACATCGGTGGAACCAAGGTCGGTGCACTTTTCGGAGAGGCTGTGATATTCCCTGGGGGCAATGCTCCTAAGCATTTCTTCACTTCAATCAAGGCCCATGGTGCCCTGCTCGCAAAGGGAAGGATGCTGGGTATACAGTTTGACACCTTGTTCACAGACGACCTTTATTTCAAGATCGCCGGCCACGCCATAGAGATGGCTGACCTCATCAAGGAAGTGTTCACGGAAAAAGGATATCGCTTCTTCAAGGATTCTCCTACCAACCAGCAGTTCATCATCATGCCTGATGCCAAGATGGATGAACTCAGGTCGAAGGTCCGCTTTGAGTTCTGGGAGAAATACGACGAGCACAACAGCGTCGTACGTTTCGCCTCAAGCTGGGCGACGTCGAAGGAGAACGTGCTGATGCTCAAGGATATCCTGTAATGCACACATTGCACAGGGATTGAACATACCATGGATATAATCGACTCACATAGCCATCTCTGGCTGACCCAGGACGTCGTCGTCGACGGCTTCCATAATTACCCGACAGGCCGTGGTCGTTCCATGTTCTTCGGGGAGGAAAGGCAGATGCTGCCACCGTTCATGACTGACGGTACGAACAAGGCCGAAGTGTTCCTTGCGAATATGGACTATGCCCAGGTCGGTGCGGCTGTCGTGGTCCAGGAGATCATCGACGGCAACCAGGATGCCTATCTGCTCGAGGTGCAGAGGCAGTGGCCTGACCGTTTCATCACATGTGCGCTCATTGACCTGGACCATGATACCCCGCTCACGGTTCCGGAGGGCTTCAGGGCCGTCGCAATCCCGGGCCACCGAATGCACAAGGACCTCACAGATCCTGCGTCAATGGCTTTCTTCAAGGAACTTGAGAAGCGTGGGATCATCCTTTCAATGTGTCTGGACGACAATCTCGAGCAGATTGCCCAGATGCAGAAGGTGATTGACGCATGTCCTGACCTGAAGATTGCAATCGGCCATTTCGGAATGGCCACCGGCAGATACTGGATGGACCAGATCAAGCTTGCCCATGCCAGGAATGTCTATATCGAGACCGGTGGAATGACCTGGCTCTTCAACAGCGAGTTCTATCCGTATCCTTCATGCGTGAAAGCTATACGCGAGGCTGCGGATGAGGTCGGAATTGACAAGCTTATGTGGGGCAGCGACTATCCTCGTACAATCTGTGCGATCACATATAAGATGTCCTATGATTTTGTTCTCAAGTCAGACTTGCTTACTCAGTCTGAGAAGGAGGCATTCCTGGGTGGCAATGCGAAGAAGTTCTACGGATTCGGTACGCTGCCTGAACTGCCATATGTCAAGAACATGTCAGAATAGGACTTTGACCTGAATATTACTAACCCTATAAAGCAGATACTAAAGTGGAATACAGAGAATTAGGAAAGACTGGACTGAAACTGTCCGCTCTGGGTTTCGGCGCTTCTAGTCTTGGAGGCGTTTTCCATGCCCTTTCTGAATCGGAAGGAATCAAGGCTGTCCATACCGCAGTGGACAATGGAATCAATTTCATAGATGTCTCTCCTTACTATGGACATCTCAAGGCAGAGACTGTGCTCGGCAAGGCACTCAGGGAGATCCCTCGTGACAAGTATATCCTTTCGACCAAGGTTGGACGATATGGACACGACGGCATCAACACCTGGGACTACAGCGCAAAGCGTGCTCACGACAGTGTCTTCGAGTCCATGGAAAGACTCGGAGTAGACTATATCGACATCATCAATGTCCATGATATCGAGTTCGCTGACCTCCAGCAGGTCGCAGACGAGACCCTTCCTGCATTGACAGCACTCCGCGAAAAGGGAGTCGTAGGACATGTCGGAATCACAGATCTCCAGATAGATAATCTCAAGTGGGTCATTGAGCACGTCCCGGCAGGAACGGTCGAGAGCGTGCTTAATTTCTGCCATTACTGTCTCTGTGACGACAAGCTGATTGAGAATATCGATTTCTTTGAAAGCAGGGGAATCGGAGTCATCAATGCCAGCAATCTTTCAATGGGCCTTCTCTCACAGAGAGGCGCTCCTGACTGGCATCCGGCTCCACAGGCACTCAGGGATGCATGCAGAAGGGCTGCCGAATTCTGTACCAAGGAAGGCTATCCTATCGAGAAGCTCGCAATGCAGTTCTCTGTAAATGAGCCTCGCATCAGCTCGAACCTTTTCTCGACTACCAAGTCCGAGAATGTCCTGAAGAATCTGGAATATATCAGCGAGAAGCCTGATCCTGAGATGCTTGCGAAGGTCCGTGAGATCATCGGTGATGCATTCGCTCTGACCTGGAAGAACTCGTAGTCTTCCGAATTAACCGATAAACACTGAAACAGGGTACCATGAAAGTAATCGAAAAACGCTATCTCCTTCCATTCATCCTCGTAACTTCGCTTTTCCTCCTCTGGGGAATCGCGAACAATATGACCGATACCTTGCTGTCGGCATTCAAGAGGATCATGTCCATGTCCGATGCTCAGACATCGCTCATCCAGTTTGCCTTCTATGGCTCATACTTCTGCTTCGCGCTCCCAGCTGCGCTCTATATCAGGAAATACAGCTACAAGAGCGGTGTCGTCCTCGGCCTTGCTCTCTATGCAGCCGGTGCGATACTCTTTTTCCCTGCAGCTAAGACGGCGTCTTACGCTTTCTATCTTGTAGCTATCTATATCATGGCTGGAGGCTGCTCAGTCCTTGAGACGACAGCCAATCCATACATCATGGCGATGGGTTCGCCTCAGACTGCTACCAGGCGTCTGAATGTCGCTCAGTCCTTCAATCCTCTCGGATCGATCACCGGTATCCTTCTGAGCCAGTATTTCATCCTCTCCGAGCTTTCGTCTGCATCTGCTTCAGAACGTGCGTCGATGAGCGCAGACCAGCTTTCAGCCATGCAGGCACATGAACTCGGTGCTGTCACCGGAACATATATGACCCTTGGTTTCGTGCTTCTTGCAATCATGGTCATCATGCTTCTCGTGAAGATGCCGGAAGGCGGCGGAAGTGCTGATGAGGCTGAATCTGAGGGCATGATCGCGGGAATGATGTCATCGTTCAGGAGACTTTTCCGTAACAGGAAATATATCTGGGGAGTCGTGGCTCAGTTCTTCTATGTCGGTGCTCAGATCGGAGTCTGGAGCTTCACAATCCGTCTTGTGATGAAGGAACTCGGTATCCTTGAGGCAAAGGCTGCGACTCTTTACCTTGTCTCCATCGTCTGCTTCAGTGCAGCTCGTTTCGTGTTCACATGGGCAATGAAGTATGTACAGCCTTCGAAGCTTCTTGCATATGCTGCAGCTGCAGACATCGTGCTTACCGCTCTGGTGGTATGCTGCGGTGGAACAGGCTGGCTGTGCGTCGTCTGCCTCGTCGGCGTAAGTTTCTTCATGTCACTTATGTTCCCTACAATCTACGGTATCGCGCTTTGTGACGTAGAAGACGAGAAAGCCGGAGGAAAGGTCGGTGATGCCAAGATCGGTGCATCCGGCCTTATCATGGCCATCCTCGGCGGTGCAGTCCTCACTCCGCTCCAGGGTATCCTCTCAGACGCAGCTGGAATCAACATCTCATACCTTGTTCCACTAGTCTGCTTCGCTGTCGTCCTGGCTTACGCCCTGACCGCTGCGAAAGAATAGCTCTAAGTAATTGAAATACAATACAATAAAATAAATCCTGTAGTGCGGATTGTACTACAGGATTATTTATATGTTGCTGATGTTCAGTTGTTTAGCTGATTTTCAGAGGGCTATGGACGTCCACCAGGGCCACCCATGCCTGGTCTTCCGCCAGGACCGCCCATGCCTGGACGACCGCCTCCTGGGAATCCACCGGGACCACCCATACCTGGACGTCCACCACCTGGGAATCCACCAGGACCACCCATGCCTGGGCCTTCAGGAGCGCCTTCCATCTGACGTCGGATGGTGCCCATTGTACGATTTGCCTGGAATCTGCGGAGCTGGTCGAGTGTAAGGACTTTCTGGACCTTTGCCTCATACTGCTTCTGCTCCTTGGTGAGTTCCTGTACCTCTTCTGCGGATGGCATATTGGCACCGCCCATGCCAGGGAATCCACCCATACCAGGCCTGAATCCACCAGGACCGCCCATGCCTGGACGGAAACCGCCAGGGCCACCGAAACCACCGCCGGCGCCTGTGTTTCTCATGACCTTGATTCGGTTGAGGTTGATCTTGAGGAGCTTGTCGTACTGCACCTGGTTGAGACCAAGCTCTGCCTTCATGAGGTCAGTCTGCTCGACAGCGAGTTCCTTCATCTGCTTAGCGCTGAGGTTTGTAAGGCTTACTCCGTACACCTGGGGCTGAGCATTGGCGCTCAGGGCTGATATGCCCAAGGCAATAGCCACGCATACCATGATTCTTTTGATTTTCATGTCTTTATTATATTGTTCTATATTTTTCCGGCCAAACGGTTAAAGATAAGACTTTTTTCTTCAAAAAGCGTAAATTTGTATCCCGCAAAAACAAAGCCATGGTTACCATCTATTGTAAAAATACCGGAACGAAGAAGGAATTCAACGAAGGAATGACTCTTCTTGAGATCCTTTCCGGCTTCGAATTCGACCAGCCATACCCGATAATCGCTGCTAAGGTGAACAATGTCACTCAGGGTCTGAAGTTCAGGATATTCAACAACCGTGATGTCGAATTCCTTGATTACAGGGCATATGCGGGCCGCAATGTCTACTGCAGTTCGCTTTGTTTCCTTGCAAGCAAGGCAGCGGAAGATGTGTTCCCAGGCAGCCGTCTTTCGATGAAGCGCCCGATCTCCAAGGGCTATTACTGCGTTCTCGACAAGGCTGATGGAAGTGAGTGCAGCCCTGAAGACGTCGCAGCGATCAGCCGCCGCATGACGGAGATAGTCGAGAAGGATCTTTCTATCCGTCGCCATGAGGTCCAGCAGGAAGAGGCTATGGAGATCTTCAGGAAGAGGGGACAGGACGAGACTGTCAAGCTTATCGGCACGACGGATATGGTCTATGTCACATTCTACACTATAGGTGACACCATTGACTATTATTGCTATCCGCTCGTCCCTTCGACCGGATACCTCAAGGTCTGGAGCATAACCCCATACAAGAAAGGCGTACTTCTCCGTGTGCCGGACAGGCACCATCCTGAGCAGCTTGCTCCTTTCCATGAGCAGCCCAAGACATTCGATATCTTCACCGAGGGCCATAAGTGGAACAGTATAATGGGACTCAGCACCGTAGGTGACCTTAATGTCGCATGTCTGAATGGACGTGCCACGGATCTTATCCAGATATCAGAGGCTCTTCAGGAAAAGAAGATAGTCCAGATCGCGGAAGAGATCGACAGAAGGTTCCGTCAGGAGAACGGAGTACGTATCGTTCTGATCACCGGCCCTACCAGCAGCGGCAAGTCCACTTTCTGCAAGAGACTCAGCATACAGCTCAAGGCCTGTGGCCTCAAGCCTGTCTCATTCTCTACAGACGACTACTTCGTCAATAGAGTAGAGACACCTTTGCTTCCTGACGGAAGCTATGATTTTGACAATTTTGACACTGTTGACCATGACGCACTCCAGAAGGACGTCGTAAGGCTGCTCAATGGAGAGACCGTGCAGGTTCCGGAGTACAACTTCGTGACAGGAATCAGGGAATACAACGGTAAGACACTTCAGCTCAATGATATGAGCGTCCTTCTGATCGAAGGAATCCATGCTCTCAATCCTATGCTGACCAACCATGTTCCCGAGAACAAGAAGTTCAAGATATTCATCAATACGATCACAAGCCTCTCGCTTGACAGCCATAACTGCATCCCGACCAGCGACTACCGTCTTCTCAGACGTATCGTGAGAGATTCTAACAATGGTTCATTCACTCCTGCCCAGACAATCAGCAACTGGCCTAATGTCCGAAGGGCGGAAGTGAAGTGGATATATCCTTTCCAGGAGGAGGCTGATGTGCTGTTCAACTCTTCATACCTTGTCGAGTTCGCAGTGCTGCGCTCCCATGCGGAACAGATTCTCGCGACAGTCAGGAAGAATACTCCTCAGTACAGTGAGGCAAACAGACTGATGATGTTCCTGAACTATTTCGTGCCTGTCTCGGACAAGGACGTCCCGGCAACTTCTCTCCTCAGAGGTGTGATAGGTGGCAGCAATCTATAGACCTGCGGCAAACTACTGGATTAAAGGAAGATGAATACGGCTTTTCTGATATTCTTTCTCTGCATAGTCTCGGCGTTTGTGTTCCGTACGACCGGTTTCGGCTTCGGAATCGTCATCATGACCGTGCTTCCGTCACTCATGCCGTCATACGGCGAGGCGACAGCTCTTTCCGGTCTGCTTGCCATGAGCATGTCGATCTTCGTGGCGTACAGGATGAGGAAATTCGTTACATGGAAGAGGCTCCTGCCCATGCTCGTCACATTCGGACTTTTATCCGCAGTCGCCATATTCACTCTGAAAAGACTTGACGACGTCATCCTCAGGCGGATACTCGGCGTCGCTCTTGTACTGATAAGCATCTATTTCTCATTCTTCAGCCAGAAGATCCATCTGAGACCTACCGTACCTACACAGGTCGGAGCAGGCATCATCAGTGGCCTGATGGGAGGCTTTTTCGGAATGCAGGGTCCTCCGGCCGTCCTATACTTCGTCTCGTCGGAGCCTGACAAGGAGCATTATCTTGCCATGATCCAGCATTATCTGCTTCTCGGAAACGTAATTATGACCATGGTACGTTGGCGCAACGGCTTTGTGACTTCCACCGTCGGTCTCGACTATCTCTATGGAATCGGTGGAGTAGCCATAGGTGCAGCCATTGGGTCCTGGGCATTCAGGAAGATACCTAACAAGTATTTCAGATATGTAGTCTACGGATATATCGCCGTCGCCGGAATCATAATATTCGTGTCTGCATGATACTGGTGCTGCGCCGATGAGTTATGACAATAATTGGTTATCTTTGCATCTCAAAAGAATTTCACGACCATGATGGAGAAGAACGCGAAGATCTACGTAGCCGGTCACCGCGGAATGGTGGGCTCAGCTATCGTAAGGGAGCTCGAAAGACAGGGCTATACGAATATCGTCACAAGGACACACAAGGAGCTTGATCTCTGCAACCAGGCAGATGTGAACGCTTTCTTCGAGGCAGAAAAGCCTGATTATGTATTCCTTGCCGCAGCCAAGGTCGGCGGAATCGTGGCGAACCAGAGCGCGCTTGCAGACTTCATGTATGACAACATGATCCTTGAGATGAACGTCATCCATGCGGCATGGAAGAATGGCTGCAGGAAGCTCGAGTTCCTCGGATCATCATGTATCTATCCGCGTATGGCACCTCAGCCTATGAAGGAAAGCTGCCTGCTTACTTCGGAACTTGAGAAGACCAATGAGGCATACGCCCTTGCGAAGATCAGTGGTCTGAAGTACTGCGAGTTCCTCAACAGGCAGTACGGCACCGACTATATCTCTGTGATGCCTACCAACCTCTATGGTCCGAACGACAACTACCATCCTGAACATTCACATGTGCTTCCTGCTCTGATCCGCCGTTTCCATGAGGCTAAGGTGTCAGGTGCGGCTTCAGTCACCTGCTGGGGAGACGGCTCTCCACTCCGCGAGTTCCTCTATGTCGACGATCTGGCAAACCTCTGTGTGTTCCTCATGAACAACTACAGCGGCAACGAGACAGTCAACGCGGGAACAGGTAAGGAACTGAGCATCAAGGAACTTACAGAACTGGTCGCAAAGGTGGTCGGTTACGAAGGCCGCATAGAATGGGATACGACCCGTCCTAACGGAACCCCTCGCAAGCTTCTCGACGTATCTAAGGCCACAGGTCTCGGATGGTCATACAAGACCGAACTTGAGGACGGTATCCGCCTTTCATACAATGATTTCCTTGAGAATCCTATGCGTGCAGAGCGTTAGGAGCAGCAGGGAATTTCAATTTTTTTCAGTCAGAGAGTAAACTTCGGGTGTTCTGTTCTGTCAAAGGAATAAAACACCTGAAGTTATGAAACACTTACTATCGTTCCTATTCACAGCAGCAGCTGTTGTGTATTTTTCTTTCGTTGCGTCAGCACAGGGTCCTATGGGCGGAGGTATGCCTCCTATGGGTGGCGGAATGCCGATGGGAGGATTCCCAGGCATGGGCATGAGCAGCGGCTCGTCTACCCAGGACAAGAATTACAGCAAGAAACTTTCCAAGATCCTTACAGCAGACCAGTTCCAGAAGTGGGAGGATGCCAAGGCTGCCAAGGCTGCGTCAAAGCCGGCCATGGGCGGCTTCCAGATGCCTGAAGGTTTCCAGCTTCCAGAAGGCTTTACTCCAGGCCAGATGCCACAGGGAATGCCACAGGGAATGCCTGAGGGCTTCCAGATGCCTGAAGGTGGTTTCCAGATGCCTCAGGGTGAAGGTGCTGAGGTAGAACTCAGCGAGGAAGATTCACTCGAAGCGTCTATCGGCTCGCTCCTCGGCGCGGAGATCAAGAGACTTGCGCAGCTTCGTACTGACAGAATGGTCAGCGAGCTCGGCCTCAATGCAGACCAGGCAAAGAAGCTTCTCAAACTCAACACCAATGACATCAGGATCCGTCAGAATTCAGGCGGTGGCGGAATGGGCATGGGCGGCATGATGGGCGGTATGCCAATGGGCGGTATGCCGATGTTCTAGAAAAAACGGGCGCAGGTCGCCCGTTTTTTTTATGCAATTTCCCATAATCTATAGTATCACAATTCCATTTTTTATGTAGTTTTGCGTCTGCAAACTGCAAACCTGTCCCGCAAGGTCAGGAATGTTGAACTAACCAACCCTTTTTATGGGAAATGAGAAAAATACTTATTCTTCTTACTACTTTATTAAGTGGTTCGTTAGCCTTCGCTCAAGAGGCTGAGTCCACTACCGGTAATGAACTCGAAGTACGTATCATCCCACGCTTCGAGCTTAATCCCTATGCACCGACGACAGGCGGTAGCTGGGACATTGACTTAGGGGTTACTTCTCTCTACACTCAGATCGAGGGCAGCATCGGAGACCATGTTTCCTATTTCTTCTCAAACCATTGGCTCTCGACCGATCCGGCTTCACTTTATGTACTCGACGAGGATGGCGAAAGATCTGCCAACCTTTTCCGCAACGACAACCTCAACTGGCTCGACATGGGCTATGTGAACCTCAATTTCGGATCATGGGACTTTACACTCGGTAAGGATATGCTCATGGTTGGTTCATATGAGGAGGATGCGTATGATTATGACAGCCACGCAAATCTGAATTCATATTTCTGGAACGCCGCACAGGTATATCAGTGGGGTGTGAAGGCTGCATGGACAACTCCTGACGAGAGCAATCAGCTTGTGGCACAGGTCATGTCTTCTCCTTTCTCATGCCGTCCTCTCGGAAACTCATGGCTTGATCCGTTGGGAAAGGACGAGGGTCATCTGAAGACTTTCTCATTAGGCTGGTACGGCGATTTCGACTGGTTCGCACCTATCTGGTCCGTGAACATGATGGAGTATGCCAAGGGAAGTTATATGAAGATGCTGGGCCTTGGCAACCAGTTCTATCTGGGTGATTTCA
Organism: Candidatus Cryptobacteroides sp.; assembly: GCA_045599665.1. Taxonomy (GTDB): domain Bacteria; phylum Bacteroidota; class Bacteroidia; order Bacteroidales; family UBA932; genus Cryptobacteroides. The sequence goes on along the minus strand of JAZRWK010000042.1, from coordinate 30,998 downwards.
CCCTTACTCTTGATTGGATCAGCAGAATTACTGATTTCAATGAGAAGAGTGGCTGTGGAATGACCTTGAATGCTTCTGCACTTTACAATCTCAACGATAAGCTTGAATTCTTCGTGAAGGGTGGAGTGGATACTCCGGCTTCTCTCGGAAACGAGTATTTCATTGATATCTTTTCATACGAGGACGACGGATTCGTGGCGTCGACTCTGTATGACAGCAACGTCTTTTCTCCGAATAAATACGTTTTCGCCGGCGCCGGAGTGCATTATTATCCGCTCCGTGACAGCCAGGACCTCAGGATCCACGCAGTCGCTGCATACAATAATTACGCTGAATGCGTGTCCCTCAATCTCGGCGTGACCTACAATTTCAGCCTTACAGGCCTCTTCAAGAAATAATCCCAGTTTACAGATAATGGTTCCACAGGATACTATCATCAAGATAGAGCACCTTTCCAAGTCATTTGATGGAAAGACAGTGCTCCAGGATATCAATCTGGATATCCGCAAGGGCGAATTCATCACTTTCCTCGGTCCTTCCGGCTGCGGAAAGACGACCCTTCTCCGCATGATCGCGGGCTTCCTCAAGCCTGATGGCGGCAGTGTGACCATGGAAGGCAAGGACATCACCGACCTTCCACCTCATCTGCGCAGCCTCAATACCGTGTTCCAGAGATATGCTCTCTTCCCACACCTTGACGTCTATGACAACGTTGCCTTTGGCCTCAAGCTCAAGAACGTCCCTGAGGACGAGATTGACAAGAGGGTGCGCAAGGCCCTGAAGATGGTGAGCATGAGTGACTATGAGGACAGGGATGTGAACTCGCTTTCTGGCGGTCAGCAGCAGCGTGTCGCTATTGCCAGGGCTATCATCAACCAGCCTCAGGTGCTTCTTCTTGACGAGCCTCTCTCGGCTCTCGACCTGAAGATGAGAAAGGACATGCAGATGGAACTCAAGCAGATGCACAAGCAGCTGGGAATCACCTTCATCTACGTGACACATGACCAGGAGGAGGCCCTGACTCTTTCTGACACCGTCGTTGTCATGAACGAAGGAAAGATCCAGCAGATCGGAACTCCTGAGGACGTGTACAATGAGCCTCAGAACTGTTTCGTAGCTGACTTCATCGGAGAGAGCAACCTTTTCAACGGACTCATGCTCGAAGACAGGAAGGTGGCTTTCATGTACCATGAGTTCGAATGCGTGGACGAGGGCTTCGGAGAGAAGGCTTCGGTGGATGTAGTGGTCCGTCCGGAAGATATCTATATCATGCCTGTGACCGGCAAGGAGCAGTTCACCGGAAAGGTGACTTCGTGCATATTCAAGGGCGTGCATTATGAGATGACCGTCGTAACCGACACTGGATTCGAGATACTCGTGCAGGACTACAACGCCTTTGAGGGCGAGGTTGGTCTGATGATCAAGCCGAACGACATCCAGGTCATGAAGAAGGAATGCAGGAACAACTGCTTCGAGGGCGTGATGACATCAGAGTCCAGCGTCGAGATGCTTGGCGTCGAGTTCGAGTGTGAGAATACAGGTCTCGAGAAGGGCGACAAGGTCAAGGTCGAGGTCGAGTTCACAGATGTCGATCTGATGGACAGCCAGGACGACGGCACGTCATGGGGCCAGATCGATTCTATCCTCTTCAAGGGAAGACATTATTTCATCACCGTGAAGACTGATGACGGCGAAAAGGTGTTCGTCGAGACGGACGACATCTGGGACAAGGGTGACCTCGTCGGCATCAATATTCCGGCTAAAGATATGAAGATCAGCAAGATTTCGTAAGAGAATGGCTAATTTCCTCTCAAAGGCAGTATCCCGTAGAGCAAACTGGGCTGTGCCTTACGCAATATTCCTGCTCATTTTCGTCGTGCTCCCGCTGGTGCTCATCGCGGTCTATGCACTGACGGATGCGACCGGACACTTCACCTTCCAGAACTTCGTGAAGTTCGCCCAGGAGAAGGAGTCCGTGAATACCTTCGTGTATTCGCTCGGAATCGCGATCATCACGACTGTGTTCTGCGTGCTTCTGGGCTATCCTGCTGCGTATATCCTCAGCAACAGGCAGCTCAACAGGTCGCAGGTCACGATCATCCTGTTCATCCTTCCGATGTGGATCAATGTCCTCATCAGGACCCTCGCAACAGTGTCTCTGTTTGATTTCCTCAGACTGCCGCTCAGCCAGGGTGCCCTGATCTTCGGTATGGTATACAACTATCTTCCATTCATGATCTATCCGATCTACAACGTCCTTCAGAAGATGGACCATTCCCTCGTGGAGGCGGCCGAGGACCTCGGCGCCACATCCTCTCAGGTGTTCCGCAAGGTGACTGTGCCTCTCTCCATGCCGGGCGTGCTGAGCGGTGTGCTGATGGTGTTCATGCCAACGATGTCGACCTTCGCCATCGCTGAGCTCCTCACTTCGAACAACATCAAACTCTTCGGTACGATCATCCAGGAGAACATCAACAATACTATGTGGAACTACGGTGCGGCTCTGTCGCTCATAATGCTGGTGATCATCGGCATTACGAGCCTTGTCAACGGAGGTGACACCGGCGAAGGAGAAGGAGGGCTCATCTGATGAAAAAGTTCTTTGCACAGCTTTATATCTGGACGCTCCTGGTGATGCTCTATGCGCCGATACTGATCATCATGATCTTCTCCTTCACCAAGGCCAAGGTTCTCGGCAGCTGGACAGGCTTCTCGCTTGACCTCTATGCCAACATTTTCTCCGGCGGCGTCAAGAGCTCCATGCTCATGGCGATTGCCAACACATTCATCATCGCGGCCGTAGCTTCGCTGGTGTCCATGGTCCTCGGAACCGTGTCTGCCATCGGAATCTTCAATATGAGGGGAGGTTACCGCAAAGCCATCACCTTCGTGAACAACGTGCCTATGCTGAACCCGGACATCATCACAGGTATCTCGCTCTTCCTGCTCTTCGTCAGCCTTGGAATGTCACAGGGTTATCTGACGGTGATCCTCTCGCATATCGCATTCTGTACCCCATACGTGATACTCAGCGTCATGCCTAAGCTCCGCCAGATGAATCCTAACATCTATGAAGCGGCTCTTGACCTCGGCGCGACCCCGGCACAGGCGCTCTGGAAGGTTATCATTCCTGAAATCCGACCAGGTATGATCTCAGGACTCATCCTTGCCTTCACCATTTCCATCGACGATTTCGCCGTCACGCTCTTCACCAAGGGCAACAACGGTCTCGAGACTATCTCGACATACATCTATGCAGATGCCAGGAAGGGTGGCCTCACCCCTGAGCTACGCGCACTTTCAACCCTCATATTCGTAGCAGTACTGGCGCTTCTGATCATCATCAACGTCCGTCAGGCGAGGATGCAGAAGAAGGCTGCCGAGAATGCAATGACAATAAACAAGACAAGATAATTCAGTAGTAAATGAACAGAATCAAAGTTTCCCTTGCAGCTCTCATCGCTGCATTGACCATGGTCCCAGCGTTCGCTGCAGGCGACAAGAACAGCGACAACGACCGTCAGCATGTGCTCAAGATCTATAACTGGGCGGACTACATCGACGAGGACCTCCTCTACAATGAGTTCCCTAAGTGGTACAAGGAGCAGACCGGCGAGGACATCAAGATCGTCTACAGCCTTTTCGACATCAATGAGATCATGCTCACCAAGATCGAAAAGGGTCATGAGGACTACGACGTAGCCTGTCCTTCAGACTATATCATCGAGAGGATGCTCCGCAACGACCTCCTTCTTCCACTGAACAAGGACTTCGGCGATACTCCTAACTACCTTGAGGAGAGTGTCTCTCCTTTCGCCAAGATGATGTTCTCGAAGCTTGAGGCTTCAGGCAAGGATGCCAATGACTATGCAGTCGGCTATATGTGGGGAACTACAGGTTTCCTCTATAACAGCGCATACGTGAATGACGATGAGGTTACATCGTGGAGCGCGATCAGCAATCCTAAGTTTGCTGGCCATCTCTTCGTCAAGGATGCTTTCAGAGATGTATATGGACCGCTTCTGATGATGCTCCGCCAGGATGACATCCTCTCTGGCAAGGTGACACGTCACCAGCTTGCATTCGATACCAGCGACGAGTCTATCGCACTTGTCGAGGAGTATCTCAAGTCATGCAAGGAGAACATCGCAGGCTGGGAGCAGGACTTCGGCAAGGAGCGCATGGTCCAGGGCAAGGGCTGGCTCAATCTTACATGGAGCGGAGATGCTTCATGGGCTATCGAGGAGGCTGCAGAGCTCGGTGTTGACCTTCGTTACACAGTCCCTCAGGAGGGCTCGAACTACTGGTTCGACGGCTGGGTAATCCCTAAGTATGCAAAGAACCAGAAGGCTGCCAACTATTTCATCAACTTCATGTGCAAGCCTGAGAATGCCATCCGTAACATGAACGAGATCGGCTATGTCAGCGTGTGTGCTTCACCTGAGATCCTTGAGGCTATGGAAGACCCTGAGGCATACCCTGAGACCGTGAACGTGTCATATATGTTCGGCGAGGGTGCTGACTCGCTCCACCTCAACCCTGTGATGTATCCTGACCAGAGCGTCATCGACCGTTGTGACATGATGCACGATTCTGGTGCCCGTACAGACGCACTCCTGGAGATGTGGTCTCGAGTAAAGGGCGACAACATGAGCAGCATCATCTACGTGGTGATAGCCGTAGCGGTACTCGCTGTCGCTTATGCTGCATACGCAAGCAACAAGAAAAAGAAGTCTCACAGACGTAAGACCCGCAGGTAGTCACAATCATTGCACGAAGATTATGGATCTTAAGAAGATTATAAACCCATGGGTAGGCGAGGCAGCATATAACTGCTTCGCCTGCTGCCCTGACAATCCTATCGGCCTCAAGATGACATTCGCCGAGGACGGGGACTATATTGTTTCCAAGTGGACACCTGACAGGAACTACATGAGCTGGATCGACACTCTCCATGGTGGCATCCAGGCGGTTCTCCTTGACGAGATCTGCGGCTGGGTAGTCTCCCGCAAGCTGAAGACAGCAGGTGTCACATCGAAGATGGAGACCCGCTACAGGCATCCTGTGTCTATCTCAGGCGGTGAGATCACCCTCAGGGCCAAGATCCGCGAGCAGCGCCGAAACATCATCATCATCGATGCCGAGCTCCTTGACGGCAACGGTGTCGTCTGTACAGAGGCGGTATCCACCTTCTTCGCATTCTCACGTGAGAAGGCTGAGAAGGATATGCTTTTCCGTGACTTCAAGGTAGAAGGCGAGGAGTAGGTCTTCCCGTCGGAGGTATCATCCCCGGGACTACAACAGCTCCAGGCCGAGGCCTGGACGGTCCGGAAGCCAGAGTTTTCCGTCGTGGACTTCCACGCCGCGGAATCGGTCGTTGGAGATCAGCAGGTTTCCGTCGAGGTCGGCGAAATCCACTGCAGGGGAGAGCTGGGCTGCGGCGGAAACTGCACATGAAGTCTCGGTCATGCAGCCTATCATCACCTTCATGCCCTCGGTCCTGGCGTAATCTACCATCTTTTTCGCCTCGAGCATTCCGGTACACTTCATCAACTTGATGTTGATGCCCGTGAAGGCTCCCTTGATGGCAGGGATGTCGCGAAGTCTCTGAATGGATTCGTCGGCGAAGACCGGAAGCGGGCTCTGCTGGGTGACCCAGGCGATGTCGTCCAGCTGCTCCTTAGGCATAGGCTGCTCGATCATCACGATGCCATGCTCCTTGAGCCAGTGTATCATCTCGATTGCCTGGTACTTGTCTTTCCATCCCTGGTTCGCATCGACGGCTATAGGGAGGTCCGTGACTTCACGGATAGCGCTGATCATCTCTTTGTCGCTGTCAAGCCCGACCTTTACCTTCAGGATGTTGAAGCGGCCGGCGACCTCGAGGGTCTTCTCCTTGACGACGTCCGCCGTGTCGATTCCGATCGTGTAGGTCGTGTCAGGCGTCTTTTCTGGATTGAGGCCCCAGATACGGTACCATGGTGCCCCGATCAGCTTTCCAACCAGGTCATGGAGTGCAATGTCCACAGCTGCTTTCGCTGCAGTGTCGCCTTCTGACAGGCTGTCCACATAGGCCATGATGTCCTCGATGCAGAATGGGTCTGCGAACTGACTCAGGTCGACTTTCTGGAGGAATGCGCAGACTGTCTCGACACTCTGGCCGAGGTATGGAGGCATCGACGCCTCACCGTATCCAGTGAAGCCTTCGTAGTCGATCTGGACCTGGACGTCAGGGGTGGTCGTCCTCGAATAGGACGAGACTGTGAAGGTGTGAGTAAGACTCAGTTCGTATGGAAAGAAACTGAGCTTCATCCTGCCACCTTTACCAGTGACGCTACCATGGGTTGATTCCGTGCCCCTGTTACAGGCGTTGAGTCCTGTTGCCATGATGCCGAGACCGGCGGCAGCAAGCGCAGATGTCTTGAGAAAGTCGCGTCTTTGCATGATTCCGTAGATTAATTGATGCAATTTAGCGAATTTTAAAAACAATTTCCTATATTTGGTTGATTTGTGGCATATATTATGCTGCGAGTGATACCGCATTCAATTCAACAGGCATTCATAACATAAAACTAAACGAATATGTCAACTTACAAGATTATTGATGTTCAGGGCATCGGTCCTGTTTACGCAGAAAAGCTCATCGCTGCTGGTATCGAGAACACAGATCAGCTTCTTGAGAAGGGCGCATCCGCTAAGGGTCGCAAGGAACTTGAGGAGGCTACAGGCATCACCTCAAAGCTCATCCTTACTTGGGTAAACCATGCTGACCTCTACAGAATCAAGGGTGTAGGTCCTCAGTTCGCAGAGCTTCTCGAGGCTGCTGGTGTCGACACAGTGAAGGAGCTTGCACACCGCAACGCTGCTAACCTCGCTGCCAAGATGCTTGAGGTAAACGAGGCAGAGCACAGAACAAAGAGAGTTCCTGTAGAGTCTGAGATCCAGGCTATGATCGACCAGGCTAAGGAGCTTCCAGGAGTCCTGACTTACTAATCTTTACAGATACGGACAAAGCCGATCCTCAAAGGGTCGGCTTTTTTTGTGCTCTTTTGAGAAATTGTCGCTATATTGCATAGATTAGGAAAATTTCGGCAATGGCGGGTCTGAACCTCAATATCCTTGACTTCTCAGGGGCTTTCTCGGAAGAAGGCCTTGAGCAGGCCGTCGCTGCCGGTATGCCTGGCATCAATGTACGTACGATAGACTGCAAGGACATCGAAGGAACTAACTGCTACTGCGAGGATGAGGCTCAGGCGGAAATCCTCAGGCGCTTCAGAGCTGCGGCTGAAACGGAACCTGCCCCCGATGGGGCTCTGCTGCAGGTCAACTGGATCGATACGGGGGATTATCACCATATCTCGAAGATGACAATCGCAGAGGCGGTCCGCAGGCATGGCCCTTTGACGGTCATCCAGTTCGACCACCATCCGGATATGCAGGAACCTGCGTTCGGCGGAATCCTGAGCTGTGGAGGATGGCTTAGAAACCTTCTGGAAGAATACGTGGAGGTAGAAAGGACCTTCGTAGTCGGTATAAGCCCGGATCTCGCAGGGGAATGCGGAGGCTTCGGTGACCGGGTGACTGTCTTTGACGAGGATGCAGTCAGACAGGATTACGGAAGGGAAGATTGCGGAATACTCGGCTGTATATGCGAGGCCGTACAGGGCTGCAAGGTCTTCCTGTCTGTCGACAAGGACGTGCTCGGACGGGAATGGTCAAGGACGGACTGGGACCATGGTACCATGCCCCTGGAGTACCTCTGCCTTGCCGTAAGGCGGATTGCTGCCGTCTCGGAAATCGTTGGGATCGACCTCTGTGGCGGAATCACAGCGACCAAAGGCGGAGGGGGAGAGGATTTCGCTCTCAACCTGAGGACTGACCTCCATATCCTGGAACTGATGCAGAAAGAAAACAGATAATGACTATCTTTGTATAATCAGAAAACTATCTAAGTATTAACGAAAGACAGATATGAAGTTCAGATCGATATACCTTGCTCTGGCAGTGGCCGTGCTCAGTTCCTGTGGCGGCTCGATAGACGGACTTGAGCCTGAGATGGTGAAGGTCCACGCCGGTACTTTCTCGTTCGGTTCAATGCCGAACAAGTCCCTTGTGAAGGGTGCTGATGCTCCAAGGCAGGTGCTGATGGACTCGTATTTCATCAGTCCAGACCCGGTCAGTGCAGAGCTCTGGGATGCTGTGATGGGAACCAAGCTTTCCGCCAAGGGCTTCAAGGCTGTCAGCAGCGTATCGGCAAAGGAATGTGAGAAGTTCGTGGCTAAACTTTCCAAGATGACCGGCAGGGAGTATGTGATTCCTACCGAGCAGATGTGGGAATATGCCTGTCGTCAGGGTGCTTTCCAGCCGATCAAGGGTGCGTACGAGTGGTGCGCGGACTATTTTGACGGTTCGGATGTCAACAAGGTCACCCGCTCAGCATCAGAAAGGACAGAGACTCCTGAATATGCTAAGAGCGGTTCTGTCACTTTCAGACTTGCCATCCTCGGCAATGAGAAGGCAGATGTCAGGATAGTCGATGCGGTCGAAGGCCGTCAGACTTCAAGAGAGAATGTCTGCAAGGATGAAACTGTCGAGCTCAACGGAGTGAAGTTCAATATGATAGCAGTGAAGGGCGGTACGATGCTCATCGGCGGCACATCCGAGCAGAATCCATACCAGGAAGAAGATGAGGTCCCTCCTTACGGTGTCCAGGTCGCAGACTTCGAGATGGCGCAGACTGAAGTTACGGTTGAGCAGTGGATGGCAGTCATGCCTGTGCTTCCTGTCGGCAATTACGAGAAGGAATCTCAGAAACCGGTGATCAATGTATCATGGTACGCAGCCCAGGAATATATCCTCAAGCTCAATGAGCTTACCGGCAGGACCTTCCGTCTGCCTACCGAGGCGGAGTGGGAGTACGCGGCACGTGGGGGCATCAAGTCCGGTGGCTATCGTTATGCCGGTTCCAACCAGGTGCTCAGCGTAGCGGTCCATGAGAAGAATTCAAGCAATCTCAAGGTCAGCGTGGTGAAGACTCTCGGTCGTAATGAACTAGGCCTTTACGATATGTGCGGAAATGCGTGGGAATGGTGTCTGGATGCGTACGCACCTTATGGTGGCAAGGCGGAGAATCCTCAGATCAAGGTCATGAGAGGAGGTAGCGCTGCATCCAAATGGGATGCCTGCCGCGTATCCAACCGCTCGGCTATCCCTGCAGACAATCTCAAGGGAACATTCGGATTCAGGCTTGCTATCTGATTTGGACTGGTATGAAAAAGAAACTTCTATATCTCGCAGTTCTGTTACTGCTTTCACTCGTGTACTTCCTCACTGATGGAGAAGGAACGGAAGATTCGCAGCAGAGGACTGTCAGTACAGAGAATCTCATAGGACTTGAGATTCCGTTCATGGCCGATGACGTCAATGTCATCGAGCACATGGGCTATACCGTGTCATACAACTCTGAGTACCGGATTCCGAACTGGGTAGCTTATGAGCTTCAGGAGTCGGAGCTCTACGGAGATCTGGACCGTGCGGAGAAGTTTTCTCCCGATCCGTTGCAGAAGGGCCGTCAGGCCTATGACAGCGACTATGTAGGCTCTGGCTATGACAGGGGACATATGGCTCCTGCCGGAGATATGAAATGGAGCACCCAGGCCATGGAAGAGAGCTTCTACCTGACCAATGTCTGTCCTCAGAACCATAATCTCAACTCCGGAGTCTGGAACGACCTCGAGAAGAAGGTCCGCCAGGAGGCAAGATACTATGGAAAGCTATGGGTCGTGTGCGGTCCTATAGTCGGCAGCAACAGGTACGGCACAGTAGGCCAGAACAAGGTTGTGGTCCCGGATTCCTTCTTCAAGGCCCTGCTCGCGCAGAACAAGGACGGCAAGTATGTTTCGGTAGCCTTCGTGTTCCCGAACGAGGCAGGGGACAACGGACTTGCTTCATATGCCATGACTGTCAACGCTCTTGAGAAGATGACAGGCATGGATTTTTTCTACAATCTGGACCAGAAGGTGCAGGAAAAGACAGAGGACAGCTATGATCTCTGGACGGACTGGAGAATCAGGTAGCATGGACATTATTGGATAATAAAGCTTATAAAGATATGAAATTCAGAACATTGGTCGCTGTTGCGGCGCTTGCGGCCACATTCAGCGCATGTCAGCCTAAGGATCCGTTCGTGGTGAAGACCACTTCGGGTCTTGTCAGGGGAATCGAAGAGGAAGGTACCATGGCCTTCAAGGGCATTCCTTATGCTAAGATCGAGCGTTTCATGCCACCTCAGCCGGTAGAGAAGTGGGATACCATCCGCATCTGTGACAAGTTCGGCCCGCAGGTAATGCAGAGCGCACGCGGCGAGATGCCGGAGGACAAGATGTCAGAAAAGAATTCCAGCGTCCTCAATGTGTGGACTACGGACACCAAGGCAAAGAAGCCTGTGATGCTCTGGATCCATGGTGGAGGCTTTGACTCAGGTTCTGCAGCCGGCAGCCCGGGAATGGGCCTTGCAAAGAAGGATGTAGTCCTCGTGAGCCTCAACCATAGACTCAATATCCTCGGCTTCCTCGATCTGTCGCAGTTCGGCCAGAAGTACAGGTATTCAGGAAATGCCGGTATGATCGATATCGTCTATGCCCTCAGATGGATTCATGACAATATCAGGAATTTCGGCGGAGACCCTGGCAACGTCACTATCTTCGGTGAGTCAGGCGGCGGTGGAAAGGTCGCGACTCTCATGTGCATGCCAGAGGCTCAGGGCCTCTACCACAAGGCTATCATCATGAGCGGTACCATCCTCAATGTCAATGACAAGCAGATGGCACAGGAGCTCGGTGCGGCTGTCCTTTCAGAGCTTGGAATCGCTCCTGCCGACGTCGACAGGATTGCTGAAGTACCTTACCGTGAGCTCGCAGCTGCCGGCCAGAGAGCCATGGCAAAGAGCATTGGAACCAGGACCCCTGGAACACCGATGATGTGGGGTTTCGGCCCTGCTCCTGACGGAGAAACCCTTCTTCAGCAGCCTTTCCAGCCAGATCTTTCACCTATCTCGGACGACATTCCTGTGATGATAGGAACGACATTGAACGAACTTCAGAGAAGTGTCTACAACATAGAGCAGATGTCATGGGATGAGGCTAAGCAGATGCTGGAGCCTGTGTTCGGCGACCTTACCGACGAACTTATCTATGAGTTCAAGGCATCATATCCCGAGCTCCGTCCTCAGGACCTCGTCTCTCTCGACAGGATGTTCCGTCCGAAGACCATCATCACTGCTGATGCCATTTCAGTCAGGAAGAAGGCTCCGGTCTATATGTACATGTACAATGTCAAGTCTCCGGTATCGCATGCCGCGACCCACGGTGACGAGCTTGCATTCTGCTTCAATACCCTTCATCTTTCTCCACGTCAGGTTCCTAACCCTACATACGACGATCTCAAGGTGGCAGACATAATGAGTGAGTCGTGGGCGAACTTCGCGAAGTATGGCAACCCTAACGTTGCCGGACTCCCTGAGTGGCACCCTTACACTCCTGAGAACGGTGAGCTTCTTACCTTCGACTACAATATCGAGATCAAGAACAATTTCGACCGCCGTCTCCAGGAGATCATCAACGAATGCTGCTTCAGACAGCTCGATGAATTCAATGCTAAACACGGAAGATAATGGCTGAAAGAGCAACAGACAAGCTTGCAAGAGTCATCCTGACGACACTGACGGTCTGCGCCGCCCTTGCGGTCTGCTGGCTGTTCAGGAACGTGCTGATCTATATGGTCCTGGCTGCCCTGCTGGCTTTCCTTGGAAGACCTATATATGTGTGGCTGAGGAAGATGTCTGTCAGGGGTCATCATTGTCCCGACTGGCTTGCAGCTGCACTGACCATAATCGTTATACTCTCGGCTCTGGCATGTCTGGTCCTTGTGGTCATTCCTGTCGTGTCCGGAGTGATACGTGACATCTCAAAGGCTAATATCGAGAACATGGCACAGGCCGTCTCTGTCCCGCTCTCACAGCTCAACCATGACCTGATAAGGAACTTCCCGTCACTTGGCAGGGATTTCAAGATCGAGAACGTGGTCTATGCTCAGCTCGTGGACATGCTGGATCTCGGTTCAGTGTCTTCTGTAGTGGGCTCGGTGGCTTCATTCTTCGCGTCTTTCGGCGTAGCGCTGTTCTCGATGGTGTTCATAGCCTTCTTCTTCATCAGGGATCCTCATATCTTCACCTCGATAGTGACCGCGTTCATGCCTGATTCGCTTGAGTCGAAGATGAAGGAATCCTTCACTGAGATCGGTGACCTTATCTCAAGATATTTCGTAGGACTTGTACTGGAGATACTTGGAGTCTCTCTGATCAATTTCCTGGGTCTTTTCTTCATAGCGAAGATGGGCTTCCGATATTCGATCGGTATCGCTTTCCTGACAGGATTGTTCAATGTACTCCCGTATATCGGACCTCTGCTCGGCGGAGTCCTTGGCCTGGTACTCAGTCTGACCATCAAGTACGTGTGTGCTACCTCTCTAGGCATCGCAGTCGGACTTCCGGCGTTCATCGCGATCATCATAGGCATCTTCTGGTTCACCCAGCTGGTCGACAACTATGTCTACCAGCCGCTCATCTACTCGAACAGTGTCAAGGCGCATCCGCTTGAGATATTCATAGTGATACTTGCTGCCGGTTCGATCTTCGGCATACTCGGAATGCTTGTGGCGATCCCGGGCTATACCGTGGCACGTGTGATAGCGATAAAGTTCTTCGGGGACGTGAAAGCTATCAGGATGCTGTCCCATACAGTCAAGAATAAGAAAACAGAATAGATATGAAAAGAATAGTATTGGTTCCGATGCTCGCTGCGGCGCTGTGCCTCAGCGCTTCGGCTCAGAAGAAACCGCTTGACCATTCGGTCTACGACTCATGGGAGAGCGTCACAGGAATGGACCTGAGCGACAATGGCGATATATTCACATACGTCGTCTCACAGCAGGAGGGTGACACACGCCTTGTGATCACAAACCGTCTTACAAAGCAGACTGTCAGCGTGGACCGTGGAGGTGCTGCGCAGATCACTCGTGACGGAAGATGGGCGTTCTTCACAATCAAGGCACCGTTCGCTGATACAAGGGCAGCCAAGATCGCCAAGAAGAAGGCTGACGAGATGCCTAAGGATTCCCTCGGTTATGTGGATCTCAGGACATTCGAACTCCGGAAGATCGCAGACGTCACATCTTTCCGCCTTGCAGGCGAGAAGAGCGATCTTGTCCTCTACATGCCTAAGACCAAGGAGAAGGAGGCTAAGTGCGCTGTGATCTTCGATCCTGCTACAGAGCGCAGGGACAGCCTCAAGCACATCGACCAGTATGTCTTCGACAAGTCAGGCAGCCGTCTTGCGGCGACTTTCAAGAAGGACAAGAAAGACTCGCTGTCGGTGAACGAGGTAGCTCTGTTCGAACTCGGTACCATGGACAAGAAGACCCTCTCGCAGGACCTCAAGTACTATTCGGCACCTGTGTTCAATGAGGCCGGTGACAAGCTGACGTTCCTCGCTTCTGCTGATTCAAACGACACAGGCAACAAGCATTGCGCCCTCTGGCTCTATCAGGATATCGTGACAGGCAAGGGCAAGAAGGCTGTGAAGAGCTCAAAGATCGAGGAAATCATCCCTCAGAGCTATGCTCTCGGCAAGCTTTGCCTCACAGAGAACAGCACTCCTTCATTCTCGAAGTCCTCAGGCAGGATAGTGCTCGGCATGGCTGAGTGCATGCCTCCGAAGGATACCACGATCGTCGAGTTCGAGTCGGCTCAGCTCGATATCTGGAACTATGACATCTATATGACTCCTCCTATGCAGAAGGCCCGTCTGGAACAGCTCAGGAAGGCGACAGTGGATGCTGTCATCAATCTTTCCGATCCTGGCAAGGTGGTGCTTCTTTCAGACAGTGTCTTCGAGAACATCAGTTATGCTGACGGAGCAGACTGCGCCTATGCCCTTGCAGTGGATGGCAGGCCTTATCAGATCAGCTCTACATGGGACAGCAATGACTATTGTGACGTCGCTCTCGTGAACCTTGCAGACGGCTCACGCAGGACAATCTTCACCAAGCTCAACGGAAGCGCTGCTATCTCTCCTGCAGGAAAATACATCTACTGGTACAGCAACGACGACCTCGGCTGGCATACTTACAGGATCTCTGACGGACAGGAAATCAATGTGACTGGTGCCGCAGGCGTTCCTTTCTATGACGACGAGGATGATCATCCTATGGTTCCGCCATATTATGACAGACCTCACTGGATGGACGGTGACGAGGGATTCATCATCTCTGACAAGTACGATATGTGGAAGTTCAATGCCGACGGCAAAGGCTATGTATGCCTCACCCTGGGCAGGGGACGCGATGAGAACCTCCAGCTGAGCTATCTTGCTCTGGCAAAGGACGATACCTACGCTGCACTCAGAAGACTCGGTGCTTCCAGGACTATCGGAAAGAAGGATGTGGTCTTCCTCACGGTCTTCGACAGGACTACCAAGGAGAACGGCTACGCTACAGTCTCTGTGGATAAGCTTGGCATCATCAATCTTCTCAAGGAGAAGCACTCATTCCTCTCTCCTGTGAAGGCACGTAATGCTGAGGCATATGCATTCAGGATGGGCGATACCCAACATTCACCTGACGCATATCTTGCTTCAGATCTCTTCGGCGGCAGGGAGAAGATGTCTTCTATCAACCCTCAGCAGTCTCAGTACAACTGGGTGAACAACCAGCTCGTCCACTGGACCGCCTATGACGGTACAAAGCTCGACGGTATGCTCATCACCCCTGAGGACCTTGATCCGAACAAGAAGTATCCGATGATGATCTACTTCTACGAGAAGTATTCGGAGAACCTCTATTCATACTTCACACCGGCTCCAAGCCGCTCTACAGTGAACCTTTCATTCTTCGCCAGCCGTGGATACGTGGTGTTCGTTCCGGACATCGTCTACAAGGACGGTCATCCAGGCGAGAGCGCATACAACTGCATCTGCTCAGGTGCGGAGGCTATGTGCGAGCAGTTCAAGTTCATCGACAAGGACCGCATGGCCATCCAGGGACAGAGCTGGGGAGGTTACCAGACAGCATATCTCGTGACCCGTACAAACATGTTCGCAGCAGCTGGAGCAGGCGCTCCTGTAGGCAACATGACCAGTGCCTACGGCGGAATCCGCTGGGAATCCGGTCTTGTACGTGCGATGCAGTATGAGCACGGACAGAGCCGTATCGGCAAGTCACTCTGGGACGAAGGCGGTCTCGAGCTTTACATCGAGAATTCGCCTATCTTCCATGCGGACAAGTGCACGACTCCAACCCTTATCATGCACAATGACGCCGACGGTGCGGTTCCATGGTACCAGGGAATCGAGTTCTTCATGTCACTCCGCCGCTTCGGCAATCCGGCATGGCTTCTCCAGTACAACAATGAGGCACATAACCTTGGCGAGAGACGCAACAGCAAGGACCTTTCGATCCGTCTGTCCCAGTTCTTCGACCATTATCTCAAGGGCGAGCCTATGCCTGCATGGATGAAGGACGGCGTACCAATGACCCGCAAGGGTCAGTACTACGGTTACGAGCTTACAGAGTAGCCTGGCCCGGCGGACGCATTATTCAGGCGGATGGATTATACATAGGTACAGACGATGAGAGTAGTGATACAGAGAGTCACCGAGGCTTCGGTGACGGTCTATGAGCAGCAGCACCTCGATCCTTCGGGGCAGCCTTATGTCAACTCGATAGGCGAGGGTCTTCTGGTCCTTGCCGGTTTCGAGGACAGTGACACTGAAGCAGACCTGGACTGGATCGTCAAGAAGACAGTCGGGCTCAGGATATTCAATGACGAGAACGACGTGATGAACCGCTCAGTGATGGATATCGGCGGAGAAATACTGGTAATCAGCCAGTTCACTCTCTTTGCCGCAACCGCAAGAGGCAACCGTCCATCATACATCAGAGCCTCGAAACCTGATGTCGCAATTCCTCTCTACGAGAGCTTCTGCACGAAAGTCGAGGCCGCGCTGGGAATGAAGATAGGCAGAGGTATCTTCGGTGCTGACATGAAGGTGAAACTGCTCAATGACGGTCCGGTGACGATCTGCATTGATTCACATAACAGGGAATAGGAAACCTTATTCTGGCATAAACGGATATGATATTCTACTATTCAGGTTGCGGCAACAGCCGCATGGTGGCTCAGCAGCTGGCCAACCGTCTGGGTGAGCGACTCGTCTTCATCCCGGATGCTGCCCGTGCAGGGGAGTATGAATATACTCTTGCTGAAGGCTCTGACAAGACCTCTGGCTCGTCAGGCGAGATGCTGGGCTTCGTGTGGCCGGTCTACTGCTGGGCTCCTCCAAAGCTCGTGCTGGACTTCGTGTCGAAGCTGAAAATCAACGGCAGGCCGTCCCATTGCTGGACCGTCTGCACCTGCGGCGATACCGCAGGCCATACCGAGAAGGTGTGGCGCAAGGCTTTGAAGCAGACGGGAAAGCGCTCGGGGCAGGGTACCATGGACCTGTCACTTGATGCGATCTATTCGGTCATAATGCCTGAGACGTACATCAATCTCAAGGGCATGATGCTCGATACTCCGGAAGGCGCTGCAAAGAAGGTCGCAGAAGCGAAACTGCGTCTCGAGGGGATTTCCGATGCTGTCAAGGCCCATCGCAGGGAATCACAGATGATACTTGGTCCTAAAGCTTGGCTGAATACCTACATCATCCGCCCAATCTTCTATGCATTCCTGGTGAAGGACAAGTATTTCACTGTCTCTGATGCTTGCATAGGCTGCGGTAAGTGCGCCGAGGGCTGTCCGCTTAAGAATATCACCATGGTGCCAGCCAGCGAGGCTTCAGCACCGGCCGGACCTGTTTCAGCGTCTGGCGGACTTGCTACGGTGTTGTCCGGACCTGCCGGAAAGCAGCGTCCTAAGTGGAACGGAAATTGCACGACCTGCGAATCGTGCTACCATAACTGCCCGGTCAATGCCATCCAGTTCGGCAAGGCGACACTTGGCAAAGGACAATACCGCGGGCCTGACAGCCTGTAGAAGATTCAATGATTAACCCAATGTACCGATAAAAATGAGCGATCTTACATTCTATCTTATCCTCGCTGCAGTTGCTGCAGTCATCTATGCAGTAGCCTATACCTGCCATCACTATGAGTATGTCGTCAATTCCCGGAGTGTAAACATCCTGAAGGCAGTATGGAGGGGGGCTGGTATCTTTGCGGTCGTCGGTCTGGGAAATGCCATACTTGAACTCATGCCCCATGGCCACGATTCAAACTTCGGCATCTGGCTGCTCTGCGGCCTGATCGCAGTTGTGCCGTCAACGTTGGCGTACGCTCTCCTCTGGTATTCATGTAACAAGCTATGGCCTGTCGATCCTAAGGATGACAGACTGATTGACTATAGAGAAGTGCCTGAGATCCTTCGGAAAGTATGGAATCTGATTATCTTTGCTCTTGAGGTGGGATTCGCTATTTTCTTCATCAGCCCTTATGTGACTGGAAAGTTAGCGATAGGGGACAACCCTGCGTTTGCAGCGGTCACCCTTCTCATTACCATTGCCTGCGTCGCAGCTGCTTACAGGTCTCTGAAGAGGCTTTTCAGAAAATAAGGATTCTATTGTCCTCCAAGCCTTCCGAAGAAGGTGAGCACATCTTCCCAGTTCTTGAAGGTGTCTGAACCAAACTCGATTACAGTCCCCATGAAATCGGAGACATTGTGGCGGTCGACATGACGGTCGATCAGGTAGTCACCGAAGATGAGGTCCTTGCGGTTGGCCATGATGACCTTGTCCCAGCTGTGGACACCGAGATGGTCTTCTGCCCATCTGACGGCCTCTGCCCACTTCTCAGGTCTGTTGTATTCGGCCGAAGCGAGTACGTAGCAGTCGTAGGATTCGCAGAGCTTCCTGAAAGCCTTGACTGATACAGGGACGGGATCAGTGTCGAGAGTGTCCTCTATCGCTATCATTACGGTCTTTTTCGCCCTTCCTTCCTGCTTGTCGTCGATCCACTGGATTACCGGCATCACTGAATGGAGCACGATGCTGTCGTTCATATAGTGCTCGCCGTCGAAGCGGATGGCGTTGGGGTAGTGCTCCTCGAACATGTCGAAGGTATGGACGAGGTTGTCATGTATGCCGAAAAGACCGTATACCTTCTCTGCATCCTCCTCGCTGTGCTCGAAGCAGTGTGACGAGCACTCCCTGAAACTCTCAAGGAGACCTTTGTTGACGAGGAACGAGGTCTGTCCGTCCAGTCTTGGGTTGTGGTAGTCCTGACGTCCGAGTCCGTTGTTCTTGAGGATTGTGTCAGCCAGCTGGAATGCAGGGTTTACGAGAATCCTCCAGAACCCGTTCAGCTGCTCGCCGTACATCGCTCCCATCGAGGTGCCGATGATGAGGTCCGGCTTCTCGCTCTCGCACAGTCCGCGAAGCATCTCCATCGCCTCTGCCGGCTCCACCGGGATGTCCGGAGCGACTATCTCCGTCTGGGGCAGGAGAGTCCTCAATGTCTTGACTGTGCCGTTCTGGCCGCTGGATGCGAAGCCGTGGAGGTAAAGTATCTTCTTGCCTGCCATTACTTCAGGCCTTGCGTATTCGTATAGTTCCATATATCTGGTCTTGCCCTGTAAAGGCTTATTTCTGTGAGTCAAGATAGTTTACGATCATCTCTATCGCCTTGCTGCCGGTCTTCCCGGTCATTGCATGGCCTGCACCCTCGATGACCTGAAGGTCGCAGCTGCTGAGTTCCTCCGCAGCCCTCAGGCTGTACTGGAGAGGAACGGTCTGGTCTTCGGAACCATGGATGATCAGCACATCACCTCCGAACTTGGAGAGTCCTTTGTAAGGCTTGACGTTCTTAGCCTCGGTAATGAAGGACTTGCCTACGGTCATGGTACCTGCGAAGTCCGTCGAATCCTTGATCTGACGGTTCTTCGGGTACTGGAGCTCGGCCATGTCCGGAAGGTTGAAGGCAGGAGCTACGAGTATGAGTCCCTTGACGCCTTTTGAACCAGCTGCCATGGATGCGATCAACGCTCCCTGGCTGTATCCTCCGAGATAGATTTTTCCGTCACTCACGAAACTTTCCTTCCTGAGACGTGAGATGACTGTCTCGAGGTCCTTCTTCTCGGTTGCGACCGACATGGAAAGCGGATCTCCGCTGCTCTTGCTCTGAGGCGAACCACCTCTGAAATCGAAAGCGTAGGCGACAAATCCCTTGGCCGCTATCGCCCTGCAGATCTGGTCAGCGCTCCTTGAATCGCCGCCGAGGTCATGGCACCAGATGACGGCAGGCTTCTTTCCTGTGGTGTCCTGGGGCTTGTAGACGGTTCCGACTATCTTGTCGCTGCCGCTGTAGAAACTCAGTCCCTCGACATAGATCTTGACGCCTTCCTCGCTGATGGTCTTCCTTGGCGAGAGATTCTTGATATATCTGCTTCCTCCGATTCCAAGCAACGAAAGCACTGTTACCGTCGCGAGGGTCGTGATGAGTCCTTTTATCCTTTTTGTCATTGCTCCAGATAGTTTATCACTACAATTATTGTAAAATTACGAAGAATTCTTGGTACTTTTGAGAATCACTACATAAACTATGCTCAAAACCCTTCTCAAAGAAGTCAGACAATACAAGACAGCCTCGATACTGACGCCGGTATGGACGTCGCTCGAAGTCGTCATGGAGGTCCTCATTCCTTACGTGGCAGCCTCCATCATCGATAAAGGAATCACTGCCGGGGACCTCCCGAACATATACCGTTACGGCGCAGTGATGGTTGTCCTTGCGTGCTTCAGTCTCCTGTTCGGAATACTTGCAGGCCGTTTTGGCGCATATTCCAGCACCGGTTTCGCAGCCAATCTGCGCATGGCCATGTACACCAATATCCAGCGTTTCTCGTTCTCGGACATCGACAAGTTCAGTACCGCCGGTCTGGTCACCCGTATGACCACCGACGTCAGCAACCTCCAGCAGGCTTTCCAGATGATGCTGAGGATTTCGTTCAGGGCTCCTATGAACATGGTCAGTGCACTCTTCATGTGCTTCTTCATAAATGCAAGGCTCAGTGTCATCTTCCTCATAGCCATGGCGATACTCATAGTGTCGCTCACGCTGCTGATATCAAGGGCCTCACGACTCTTCAGGCAGATATTCGAGGCCTATGACGGCCTTAATTCGATAGTCCAGGAGAATGTCTCTGCGATCCGTGTGGTGAAGGCCTATGTGAGAGAGCACCATGAACTCGGCAAGTTCGACAAGGCAGTCCTGAAGGTGTTCACGCTTCAGGTCAGGGCGGAGACGCTGATGGCCCTGAACGGACCAGTCATGAGCCTGGTCGTGAACGGATGTATCATCGCTGTAAGCTGGTGGGGAGCACATTTCATTGTGGAGGGAAGCCTGACGACCGGTCAGCTGACATCGCTGTTCAGCTATATCCTTACCATCATGTCCTCCCTTATGATGCTCTCGATGATCATCGTGCGTCTTACGGAAAGCTTCGCAAGCGGGACCAGAGTCGCGGAAGTCATTGACGAAAAGCCTGATATGACTGACCCGGAGGATGCATTGACAGAGGTCGCTGACGGAAGCGTACTATTTGAAGATGTCTATTTCTCATACGGAAAGGGCGGTGGCAATGCTCTCAGCGGCATCTCGCTGGAAATCAAGGCGGGAGAGACTGTCGGAGTGATCGGCGGAACGGGCAGTGGAAAGACTTCGCTGGTCAACCTTATTCCACGGCTTTATGACACCGACCAGGGTGCCGTCTATGTCGGCGGGAAGAATGTCAGGCACTATGACATGGAGACTCTCAGGAATGAAGTGGCGGTGGTCCTCCAGAAGAATACATTGTTCTCGGGGACTATACTCGAGAACCTTCGATGGGGCAAGGATGACGCTACCTTGGAAGAGTGTAAGGAAGTCTGCAGGCAGGCTTGTGCCGACGAGTTCATCGAATCTTTCCCAGACGGCTACCAGACCGTCATCGACCAGGGAGGCACCAATGTCTCCGGAGGCCAGAGGCAGAGGCTGTGTATAGCCAGGGCACTGCTGAAGAGACCGAAGATCCTGATTCTTGATGACTCGACTTCCGCGGTCGATACGGCGACGGATGCAAGCATCAGGAAGGCATTTATGCAGAGGATTCCGGGAACAACGAAGATAATCATCTCTCAGAGGATACTCAGCATCATGGATGCCGACAGGATTATCGTAATGGAGAGCGGAAAGGTCATAGGTTATGACACTCATGAGGGACTGCTCGAAAACTGCCCGGTATACAAGGAAATATTTGATATGCAGTCACATGGAGGCAACGGAGACTTCGATGGACCAGTAAAGGGAAAGGAGGTGCGCAATGAAGACTAAGTCGTCTGTTTTCAGGCTGTTTGCCTTTATTTTCAAGCATTACAAGGGACAGATCGCGCTGGTTGCAGTCTGCATCCTCATTTCGTCCCTGACCTCACTGGCATCGTCACTCTTTACCAGGACTCTGATCGATGACTACATCACCCCGATGCTGAACCGCCCGAGCTCCCTTTTCGGGGGCGTCGGACTTGGACCTGACTATCATCCTCTTGCCATCGCACTCGTCAAGCTGGCTGCGGTCCTGCTTGCCGGCATAGTCGCGGGCTTCCTCTACAGCCTTCTGATGATAAAAGTGGGTCAGGGTACCATGAAACTGTTGCGTCAGGAACTTTTCGCCCATATGGAGACCCTCCCGATAGGGTATTTCGATTCTCACTCCCATGGTGGCATCATGTCAGTCTATACCAACGACATAGATACGCTCAAAGGCGTGGTGGGGGATACCGTGCCGAGACTTGCTCAGTCAGTCGTAACGATCGTGGCGACCCTGGTCAGCATGCTGGTGATGAACCTTCCGCTTACCATGGTCTCTGTCCTTATCGCATTTGTGATGTACAGGATCACGACGGGTCTGGGAAAGCTTTCCAAGAAGTATTTCAAGCAGCGCCAGGAAAACCTCGGAATCGTCAACGGTTTCATCGAGGAGATGGTTTCAGGCCAGAGGGTCGTGAAGGTCTTCTGCCGTGAGAGACAGTCGCTTGAGCACTTCGCCAAGATCAACGAGGAACTCCGTTCCAGCGTCTACAACGCCAATAAGATAAGCAACATCATCATGCCTCTGAACGGCAACCTTTCCAACATGGGCTACGTCCTGATGGCGATAATCGGCTCGGTCATAGCGATTGGCGGCAACGGTTCATGGTACATGTGCGGGCTGAACGGCTCGACCTTGACGCTCGGTACACTGGTGGCGTTCCTGACCCTGCATAAGCAGCTTACAAGACCGGTGTCGCATATCTCGAACGAGATAAACAGCATAGTCAAGGCTTCAGCCGGAACCGACCGTTTCTATGCTCTGATGGATGAGCTGTCCGAGGTCGATGAAGGTAAGGTAGAGCTCGTCAAGGACGGCGAGTCGTCATGGTCATGGCAAAGTCCTGACGGACAGAAGCGCAAGCTTGAGGGCCTTGTCAGCCTGAAGGATGTGGACTTTGGCTATGTGCCTGAGAAACAGGTACTTCACGATATAACTCTGACTGCCTATCCAGGCCAGAAGATTGCTTTTGTGGGGGGTACCGGCGCTGGCAAGACGACCATCACCAACCTTGTCAACCGCTTCTATGAGATACAGGACGGAACGATCACCTACGACGGTTTTGACGTCCGCGACATCTCGAAGCAGTCACTCAGGCGAAGCCTTGGAATGGTCCTTCAGGAAACCCATCTGTTCACCGGTACCGTACTCGACAATATCCGCTATGGACGGATGGACGCCACGGATGAGGAATGCATCGCCGCGGCCCGTCTGGTCCAAGCGGACGGCTTTGTCAGGAACCTCCCGGACGGCTATGGGACAATGCTGACAGGTGATGGCGGAAACCTCAGTCAGGGAGAGCGTCAGCTGCTGGCTATCGCACGTGCAGCAGTGGCAAATCCGCCTGTCCTCATCCTTGATGAGGCGACTTCTTCCATCGATACCAGAACCGAGCAGATGATCCAGCGAGGCATGGATTCTCTGATGAGGGGAAGGACCACTTTCGTCATCGCCCACAGGCTCTCGACAGTCATGGATGCGGACTATATCATGGTCCTGGACCATGGTCGCATCATCGAAAGAGGCAAGCACCAGGAATTATTGGACATAAAAGGGAAATATTTTGAGCTGTTTACAGGAAATCAGATATAATATGGCTATATTTACTTGTTAAAAAACAACCATATTCACACATGACACTCTGTAAACCGATTCTTTCTGTAATTCTTGCTCTGACAGGCTTTATTTCGTATGCACAGAACAGTGCTGATGTCGTGCTCTGGTACGACAAACCGGCTGAAAACTGGCTCGAGGCTCTCCCGTTAGGAAACTCAAGCATGGGCGCCATGGTATTCGGCGGCGTCGAGAAGGAAGAAATCCAGCTCAACGAAGAGACTTTCTGGGCAGGCTCACCTCACAACAACAATAATCCTGCTGCCAAGTCGCGTCTTGGCGATATCAGAAGACTGATGTTCGCAGGCGACAACAAGATGGCCCAGGACGTTGTCGACAGCACATTCTTCTCAGGCAAGCACGGTATGGCTTTCCTTACCCTCGGCAGCCTCGAGATGGCATTCCGGTATGAAGGAGACAAGGTCAGCAGGTACCGCAGGGAACTTGACCTTTCGAAGTCTCTCAACACTACGACCTATACGATCGGTGGCGTGAACTATACACGTACTGCATTCGCTTCCCTTGCAGACGATGTCGTCGTCATCAAGATGACCGCAGACAAGAAAGGCGCTATCAACGGTACATTCAGCTATACCAGCCCGCTTGACAGAAGCGAAGTCTGCATCAAAGGCGGATATCTCGTACAGAAGAACTATGGTCTAGACCAGGAGACAGTGCCAGGCAAGCTTGTCGCCTATACTGTCACCAAGATCCTCACTGACGGTACACGCATGTCCAACGGACAGTCAATTACCGTGAAGAACGCATCTGAGGTAGTCATCGAGATTGCGGCAGGTACGAACTTCGTGAACTTCATGGACATCTCAGGTGACGGATATGCAAAGGCAGAGGCTGCTCTCGCAAGGGTAGAGGGCAAGTCTGCAGAGAAACTCTATGCCGCACATCTTGAAAAGTATTCAGCCCAGTTCGACAGAGTCAGCATCTCTCTCCCTAAGGGTGAGAATTCTTCACTCATCACATCAGAGCGAGTAAGCCGTTTCAACGAGGGCAAGGACCAGTCGATGGCTGCTCTTCTTTTCCAGTATGGACGTTATCTCCTCATCAGCTCATCTCAGCCAGGTGGCCAGCCAGCTAACCTCCAGGGCGTCTGGAACAACTCTCCAATGGCTCCATGGGACGGTAAGTATACCATCAACATCAACACCGAGATGAACTATTGGCCAGCTGAGGTCACAAACCTCAGTGAGAACCATGCTCCTCTCTTCGACCTTATCAGAGACCTTTCTGTCTCAGGAAAGATAACTGCGCAGACAATGTACGGTGCAAACGGCTGGGTGGCTCATCACAACACTGACCTCTGGAGAGAGGCCGGTCCGGTCGACTATGCGGCTTCAGGTATGTGGCCTATGGGTGGCGCATGGCTTACCCAGCACATCTGGCAGCACTATCTCTACACAGGTGACAAGAAGTTCCTCAGCGAAAACTACGATCTTCTCAAGGGCGTTGCCGAGTTCTACCTCGACTTCCTTGTGAAGGATCCTCGTAACGGATATCTCGTGGTCGGCCCTTCAGTTTCTCCTGAGCACGGACCTATCACCGTAGGTTGTACCATGGACAACCAGCTTGTATTCGATGTGTTCTCTAATGTCGAGAACGCTTCAAAGGCTCTCGGCATCGACGCGGATTTCAGATCCAAGGTGTCAGCAGCCAAGGCTCAGCTTCCTCCTATGCAGATCGGTCAGCACGGCCAGCTCCAGGAGTGGCTCGAGGATGTGGACGATCCTACAGACCAGCACCGTCATGTGTCACATCTCTATGGCCTCTATCCAAGCAACCAGGTTTCTCCATTCGCTCATCCTGAGCTCTTCAACGCTGCCAAGACAACTCTCAACCAGAGAGGTGACGAGGCTACTGGCTGGAGCATCGGATGGAAGATCAATCTATGGGCACGTCTCCTTGACGGAAACCATGCATACACCATCATCTCTAACCTCATCAAGCTGATCCCAGGCTCGAACGGCCGTTCATTCTTCAGCCGCAGCAACGGTAAGCTCTATCCTAACCTCTTCGACGCACATCCACCTTTCCAGATCGACGGTAACTTCGGTTACACCGCCGGTGTGGCAGAGATGCTCATGCAGAGCCATGACGGAGCGATCCATATCCTTCCAGCTCTTCCTGACGTGTGGTCAGAGGGTAATGTGAAGGGCCTTGTCGCCAGAGGTGGTTTCGTTATCGATATCGATTGGGAGAACGCGGAGGTCACAAAGGTGAACATCCATTCAAACCTCGGCGGTACTGCCAGGATCCGTTCATACGTTCCTCTCCAGGGCAAGGGCCTTGTCCCTGCAAAGGGTGACTGCCCTAACGAGCTTCTCGCAGGTGCTCAGATCGCTGAACCTCTCAGCAAGGGTAGCGACAAGACTGCTCCTGCAAAGGTCTATGAGTATGACCTCAAGACAGTCCAGGGTGGTGACTATCAGTTGTATAAGTAATCAAAACATTGAAAAGATATGAGAAAGAGCTCTATTCTGCTGGCAGCTGCGACTATCTTCGGACTTGCTGCCTGCAATTCAGCTAAAGTAGCTGAGACTGCAACGGAGATCAGGACTGTCGAGGACGGTGGTACTGGCCCTTACAAGGCAATCATGGTGACTGAACCAAGCCTTGAGGCACATACCATCTTCCGTCCTGCTGACCTTTCTGCATTCGGAAAGAAGAATCCTCTTCCTATCCTTGTATGGGGTAACGGGGCATGTACTAATTCTCCATGGGAGCACAAGAACTTCCTCAGCGAGATTGCTTCTCAGGGATTCCTTGTAGTCGCTATCGGCTACATGCCACCAGAGGACGGTTCAGCTTACAGAGGACCGATGTCTACTTCTGACCAGCAGATCGAGGGTCTTGACTGGGCTATAGAACGCAATGCGGACAAGAACAGCCCATATTACGGAAAGCTCGACATCGAGAACGTGGCTGCTGCCGGAATGTCATGTGGCGGTCTCCAGACTCTTGTGAATGCTCCTGACCCAAGGCTCAAGGCTATCATGATCTGCAACAGCGGTTCGTTCATCGATCCACGTACTGCAGTCCCTAATATGCCTATGCCGGAGAAGTCTGACCTTGAGAAGATCCATACGCCAGTGATGTATCTCCTCGGTGGACCTACCGACATCGCATATGTCAATGGAATGGACGATTTCAGCAGAATCAACCATGTTCCTGCAGTGGCTGTCAACTATCCTGTCGGACACGGTGGTACATACGGACAGCCTCATGGTGGTGAGTTCTCCATCCCGGCGGTCGCTTGGCTCAAGTGGCAGCTCAAGGGTGACAAGGAGGCCTCAAAGATGTTCGTCGGTGAGAACTGTGGTATTTCTCAGAGAGAAGGCTGGACAATCGAATCAAAACTTTAAATCACATATGTCAATTCATAAGACGCTTATTAAAACCTTAGCTGTCTTCACTGTCTGCACATCTCTTGTCAGTTGTGCAGACAATGCGTATAAGACATGCTCGGTGCCGGTTGATGGAGGAACCCTTACTCTCATTCCTATAGCTGACAATGCTATCAGAGTAAAGATGACAGGGGCTCAGTCTACAGACCTTAAGGAAATCATCTATACCGAAAAGGTCAGGCAGCCTTCATTCAAGGTGAATGAGGACGATTCGCAGCTTGTCCTCAAGACATCTGCGATAACTGCTGTCTATGACAAGGCTCAGGGCAGCCTTACATTTACAGATGCTTCCGGAAATGTGCTCCTGAGCGAGGTGCCAGGCACGCGTTCCCTCGAGGAGACTGAGGTTCTTGGACATCATGCATATGCCGCAAGGCAGACTTTCAAATCTCCTTCAGATGAGTTCCTCTTCGGTACAGGCCAGTTCCAGGATGGCTATCTCAATGTCCGTGGAGTCACACGTCGCCTTACCCAGGTCAATACCCAGATCGCCCTTCCTTTCGTCCTTTCCAACAAAGGATATGGTATCCTCTGGAACAACTATGGCAGAACGGATTTCAATCCTGCTGACAGTTGTGTGACCATGGTCGCAGAGGAAGCTGCAACCACAGGTTTCACAGTAAATGCTACCGGAACATCCGGCAACAGGCGTGAATTCCGTAGGAACAGGAATTTCAACGGTACCATGGACATAGCCGAGTCAGGAAAGTATGCTTTCCTTCTCGACGTAGGCCAGAAGATGGGAAGAAAGCACTATCTCGCCATCGACGGCAATGTAGTCATCGATGTCAACAATACCTGGCTTCCTCCTACCTCTTCTGTCCTCGTGGATCTTGAATCTGGCGAGCACACTCTTGAGGTCCAGGGCTCATTCGGTGACAATCCTCTCGTATACTGGAGAAAGGTGACTGATGAGACTACTTTCGCATCTCCTGTAGCTCAGGCTGTCGACTATACTGTCTTCGCCGGAGGCGCTGATGAGGTCATCTCTTCATACAGAACCCTCACAGGTGCAGTTCCTCAGATGCCTGACTGGATGTTCAGCTATATCCATTGCCGCGAGCGTTACCATAGCCAGGATGAGATTCTCCAGACAGCTGCTGAGTTCAAGAACAGGAACATTCCTCTCGGTACCATAGTCCAGGACTGGCAGTGGTGGGGCAAGACCGGTTGGAACTCAATGGAGTTCGATCCGGATAACTATCCTGATCCTAAGGCACTTACAGATGGTCTCCATGATATGGACACCAGACTTATGCTTTCTGTATGGTCAAAGATTGACCATCCTTCAAAGCTCGGTAAGCGATTCGAGGAGAAAGGTTATTATATTCCTGAGACAGACTGGGTAGACTTCCTCAACCCGGAGGCTGCTTCTTATTACTGGCAGAACTTCCGTGACAGCCTTGTGACTCCTTACGGTATCGATGTATGGTGGCTTGATGCTACTGAACCGGAGAATGACGACCTTGATGGACGTATGGTCAACGGCGGTACCGAGCCAGGTGCGTTCTATAGAAATGCTTATCCTAGCTTCGTCGTAAAGACTGTCTATGAGGGTATGCGCGCTGATGCTCCGAAGAGAGTTCCTGTGATCCTTACCAGAAGTGCTTTCCCTGGAATGCAGCGTTACGGAGCGATCACATGGTCAGGTGACGTCGGTAATGACTATCAGACTCTTCACCATCAGATCGTCGGTGGCCTTGGACAGATGTCTGCGGGTCTCCCTTGGTGGACTTATGATGCAGGCGGTTTCTTCCGTCCTAATGACCAGTATACAGACCCTGCATATCAGGAAAGGATGCTCAGATGGATTCAGACTTCAGTATTCCTTCCTTTCATGAGAGTGCATGGCTATATGTCTAACACTGAACCTTGGAACTACAGCGATGAGACTTATAGGATATTTGTCAACTGTATCAAGGTCAGGGAGGCTCTCAAGCCATATATCGTGAAGGTTGCCAAGGCTGTGTCAAAGGAAGGATACACAATGATGCGTCCTCTCGTATTTGATTTCCCTAAGGATGTCGAGGCACTTCGCCAGGATACTGAGTATATGTTCGGTCCTTCGCTTCTTGTATGTCCTGTCCTCGAGGCTGACGCTACCGAGTGGAGAGTTTATCTCCCGGACAATGGCAAGGGTTGGGTAAGCCTTCTCGATGGAAGGAAGTATGACGGCGGCCAGTATGTCACTGTCTCTGTAGGTCCTGATATGATTCCTGTATTCGCTGTCGCTGACAAGGCTGATGAGTTTGCCGAGGTATCTTCTATGATGGGCAACTCACTTGCACTTGCCTATGGTGAGGATATCGTCTTTGATTCAGTGAACTGGGATTTCGGTCAGGTTGACGACAATGAAGGTACCGTAACACATACCTACGCATTTATCAATCCGTCATCGCGTCCATTTAAATTGGGCCCTGTGAATGTGAGCTGCAGCTGCATCTCTGTAGACTATCCTCACGAGGCGATACCGGCGGGTGGCAGGGGAGAGATAGTTCTCTCCTTTATGCCTGCAGGTGCCGCCGGAGCCGTCTACAGGACCGTAGATGTCTATGGCGAAGATGGATCGAGCATCGCTACTCTCAGCATGCATGCTGACGTCAACAGAGTAGATGCTGACCTGGAGGACCTGTATCATATCACCCTTTCCGAGCAGCTTCTGGTCGATAGAGGTGACGTGCGTTTCGGTTATATGTACCATGGTCAGACGTTCTCGAAGCTTGTCCGTCTCGCAAACGTTTCACAAGAGACACTCAGTCTACGATTTGTTCCGGAGGATCCTGGTTCGATGCTCAGCGTCGAGGGTCCTGCTGTGATAGCACCTCGTTCAGAGGAGGAGATACTCCTTACATATAGAATTCCTGATGACCCTGACCTTTTCGGCGTGACTACCGATGAGGTCCTCGTGTTTGCCAATGGCGTCCAGACAGGAACACCGATTCACGTGTCTGCGATCTATATGGCCCCTGTACAGGATTCTGATACTAAGCCATCGCTCTGGACCAAGCCTTCTCTTGTCCATATGGAGAAGTCAGGCAACGGCTATGTCGGAAAGCTCGAGATCGGAAACAGTGGAAATGCTGACCTGAATGTGCGTGAGCTTGTTTCGCCGGTAGAGATGTCCATCAGAAAGGGATTGGTCATCAAGCCGGGCAAGACGGTGAAGGTCAAGGTGAAGTCTTCGGATCCTACCTTCTCTGCTTTCCTGTTCACTGACGATCCGGTCAGACCATATAAGGAACTATGTTTCGACAAGTAATTTTTTAATAAACAGTTTATATGAGATTCAAAAAATTGGTTTTTGCAGCTTTTGCAGCTGCGGCTCTCGTATCCTGCGGACAGAAGCAGTCATACGAGTATCCATTCCAGAATCCTAAGCTCGACCGTGCTGAGCGAGTAGAGAACCTCATCTCTCTCCTCACACCAGAAGAGAAGGTCGGAATGATGATGAACAAGACTATCTCCATCGATCGTCTCGGAATCCCTACCTACAACTGGTGGAGCGAGGCCTGCCATGGTGTCAGAGAGTCTGGCTACACCGTTTACCCACAGCCTGTAGGTCTCGGTGCTTCCTTTGATGGTGAACTTGTCTACGACATCTTCACAACTGTGTCTGACGAGGCACGTGCGAACTGGAACCGCCACACACGTGATTTCAATGTTGGTCCTGATGCACGTTACTTTCCTGAGCACAGCACAGGTCTTTCATATTGGTGTCCTAACGTGAACATCTTCCGTGACCCTAGATGGGGCCGCGGCCAGGAGACTCCAGGAGAGGACCCATATCTTTCTACAGTGATCGGCGTTGCTACCGTGAAGGGTATGCAGGGCAACAACAAGAAGTACTACAAGACCCACGCATGTGCAAAGCACTATGCAGTTCACTCTGGTCCGGAGCCACTCCGTCACAGCTTTGACGCACGCGTGTCGCAGCGTGACCTCTGGGAGACCTATCTCCCTGCATTCGAGGCTCTTGTCAAGGAGGCTGACGTACGTGAGGTGATGTGTGCATATCAGCGCTACGAGGGTACTCCTTGCTGTGCTAACAGCCGTCTCCTCGTCGACATCCTCCGTGAGAAGTGGGGCTATGAGGGTATCACCCTCACCGACTGCGACGCTATCAACAACTTCTATACAAAGGGTCAGCATGAGACTCATCCGGATGCTAAGCACGCATCTGCAGACGCCATCCTCAACGGTACCGACCTCGAGTGCGGCAGGGCATTCCGCTCACTCGTGGACGCTCTCAACGAGGGTCTTGTGAAGGAGTCTGACCTCGACGCCCACCTCCGCAT
>JAZRWK010000041.1:0-20000 GCA_045599665.1 Candidatus Cryptobacteroides sp. | reverse complement strand
CTTGGCGATGATGATCCAGACTGCCATGATTCCTCCTGCGAGGAACATAAGGATGCCGGTGAAGCCGAAGAAGTGCATAGGTTTCTTGCCGAATGTGCTGAGAAACCAAAGTGAGAGCAGGTCAAGGAAACCGTTGACGAATCTCTCCATTCCGAACTTGCTGGTTCCGTATTTCCTTTTCTGATGGTGTACAGGTTTCTCGCCGATCTTCTCGTAGCCTGCGTTCTTTGCAAGATATGGGATATAGCGATGCATCTCACCATAGACCTCGATGCTCTTGATAACCTCGTTCTTATAGGCCTTGAGGCCGCAGTTCATGTCATGGAGCTTGATTCCGGTGATCCTGCGGGCCGTGGCATTATATAGCTTTGATGGAAGGTTTTTGGTCAGCTTGTTGTCCTGGCGGTGCTGCTTCCATCCTGAAACGACGTCGTAGTCTTCCTCCACGATCATCCTGTACATTTCAGGGATTTCCTCGGGAGAATCCTGGAGATCTGCGTCCATTGTCACTACGACCTTGCCTTCTGCAGCCTTGAATCCGCAGAACAGAGCTGCGGACTTTCCGTAGTTGCGTCTGAATGATATGCCTCGTATGGCCGGATTCTCCTGGGAAAGCGCTGATATCTGCTTCCATGATCCGTCCTTGCTGCCGTCGTCGATCATCAGGATCTCGTGGCTCCAGCCTTCGCGGGCTACGACTTCCTCGATCCATCTGACAAGTTCCGGGAGCGACTCCTCTTCGTTGTAGAGAGGTATGATTATACTCAGGTCCTTAGAATACTCCATGGTTTATTTCGCGAATGGGTTGCTGGAAGGTATGTTTCTCGAAAGGATGAATGAAAGAATCCATCCGTAGATGAAACAGTAGATAAGGTTTGAGACGAACATGATGACAGGCAGATTGTCAATCAGTGAGTCGAAGACTTCCTGGCTGTTTGCATCCATCATCGGCATCGACTGTTGCATCGCTGCCTGGAAGGTCTCAAGATAGGTCTCAGGAGATATGAACATCACTGATGCCAGTGTGAATCCAGCTACGATGAGACCGGAAAGGAGAGCCGAAGCGACTCCTAGGCGGTAGGTATCATGGTTCGTGACTTCTTCATAGTCAGCAGTAAGCTTCTTCATGAAAAAGGCCATCAGCCAGATGCATCCACCGAACTTGGCGGCCCAGATAAGGAATCCGAAGACCGAAATGAAGAACTTGACCATGGTACCTCCGTCTATCTGTCCGACAAGAGACGAGACAAGAGAACATCCGATCACTGTTCCTCCCAATGCGATGCCGGCTTTTCCGGCCTCGTTCCAGATTGCCTTGCTGCTGAGTGTTTCTGCCATTTTCTTTCAGTATTTGTGAATCCCTTCTATGATATCAGTGAATATACAAATATAGGTTTTTTTTCGTACATTTGCAGTTCGACTATAACTATGGCTGACCAAGTTCAAGTACTTGGTGAGTAAATACTGGTCAGACCAATTTAATTTTAGTGTTTTTTATGACAATCAACATCACTTTTCCTGACGGTAACGTAAAGACCTTCGAACAGGGAGTTACCGGTTATGACATCGCAATGAGCATCAGCCCAAGGCTGGCTGCAGAGGTTATCGCTGTAGCAGTGAAGCCAGAGGGCGACACATCAGCAGACAAGGGCGTGACATACGACCTCAAGCGTCCTATCGAGACAAGTTCTTCAATCAGACTCCTCAAGTGGGAGGATGAAGAGGCCAAGAGAGTATTCTGGCACTCATCATCTCACCTTATGGCAGAGGCACTCGAGGCTCTCTACCCAGGCGTCAAGTTCGGTATCGGACCAGCAGTTGAGAACGGATTCTACTATGACGTAGACCTCAATGGACAGTCAATCTCAGACTCAGATCTTCCTAAGATCGAGAAGAAGATGCTCGAGCTTGCCCGTCAGAAGCAGGATTTCGTCCGCATCGACGTGTCAAAGGCAGACGCTCTCAAGCACTTCGAGGAAAAGGGCGACCCATATAAGTGCGAACTTATCAGCGAACTCGAGGACGGCACGATCACATACTACCAGAACGGCGACTTCACAGATCTCTGCCGTGGTCCTCACCTCGTAAATACAGAACTCATCAAGGCTGTCAAGCTCACAAGCATCGCCGGTGCATACTGGAGAGGCGACGAGAAGCGTCAGCAGCTTACCCGTATCTACGGTATCACCTTCCCTAAGAAGTCTCTTCTCGACGAGTATCTCGTAGTCCTCGAGGAGGCTAAGAAGAGAGACCACCGTAAGCTCGGCAAGGAGATGGAACTCTTCACCTTCTCATCAAGAGTAGGTATGGGTCTTCCTCTCTGGCTCCCTAGGGGTTCAGTCTTGAGATTCGAGCTTGAGAAGTTCCTTCGCAAGAAGCTCAACGAATCAGGCTACCTTACAGTCGTGACCCCACATATCGGAAGCAAGCAGCTCTATGTGACATCAGGCCACTATGCAAAGTACGGCAAGGATTCATTCCAGCCTATCCACACTCCACAGGAGGGTGAGGAATACATGCTCAAGCCGATGAACTGTCCTCACCACTGCGAGATCTTCCGTTCATCACCTAGGTCTTACCGCGACCTCCCACTCCGTCTCGCAGAGTTCGGTACAGTCTACAGATATGAGCAGAGCGGTGAGCTCCATGGACTTACACGTGTCCGCAGCTTCACCCAGGACGACGCCCACATGTATGTACGTCCAGACCAGATCAAGGACGAGTTCAAGAAGGTTATAGACCTTATCCTCTATGTGTTCAAGGTCTTCAATTTCACAAACTACACTGCTCAGGTGTCGCTCCGTGACAAGGTCAACAGAGAGAAGTACATCGGAAGCGAGGAGAACTGGGACAAGGCAGAGGCAGCTATCATCGAGTCAGCTCAGGAGAAGGGCCTCAAGACAGTCGTAGAGTACGGCGAGGCTGCTTTCTATGGTCCTAAGCTCGACTTCATGGTGAAGGATGCCATCGGAAGGAAGTGGCAGCTTGGTACAATCCAGGTTGACTACAACCTCCCAGAGCGTTTCCAGCTTGAGTATACAGATGCAGACGGAAGCAAGAAGCGTCCGGTGATGATCCACAGAGCACCGTTCGGATCTCTTGAGCGTTTCACTGCCGTTCTTCTTGAGCACACAGGTGGACATTTCCCTCTCTGGCTTGCTCCAGACCAGGTTAAAGTGCTTCCAGTCAGCGAAAAATACTCTGATTATGCAAAAAAAGTTTGTGAATTGCTGAATAATTCCGAAATTCGCAGTTCCGTTGACGATAGAAGCGAGACTCTTGGAAAGAGAATCCGTGAGAACTCTCTCCTCAGAATCCCGATCCGTATCATCGTCGGAGAAAAAGAAGCTGCAGACGGCACAGTGGCTGTAACGCTCAGAGGTCAGGATGCAGGCACAATGACAGCAGAAGAATTCGTGACTTGGTTCAAGGATGCCGTTAAGGCAGAACTGGCCTAGTCAGTTTTCTCTGGTTTATATTAACAAATTAACTATTAGGAGGGCTTTTTTATCGCAACGCCTTACAAACCTCACTTCAGTGGTCCAAAGCCAGGTGGCCCAAGGCCAAAGGGTGCAAGAAATTTCCAGGGACAGCAGTCCAAGGGTGAAAACGAACTGAACATAAATGGTGAGATCACCGCACCTCAGGTTCGTCTTGTCGGCGACAACATCGCTGAACAGGGAGTATATTCTCTTTCAGCAGCATTGAAGATGGCTGACGACCTTGAACTTGATCTTGTTGAGATAAGCGCAAAAGCTGATCCTCCGGTATGCCGAATCCTCGACTACCAGAAGTACCTCTACCAGCAGAAGAAGAAAGCTAAGGAAATGAAGCAGAATTCTTCAAAGGTAGTCATCAAGGAGATCAGGTTCGGCCCTAATACCGATGAGCACGACTTCCAGTTCAAGCTCAAGCATGCTCAGGAGTTCCTCGGAGAGGGCGACAAGGTGAAGGCTTCAGTGTTCTTCAGAGGTCGTTCAATCCAGTTCGCTGACCAGGGCGAGAAGCTTCTTCTCCGCTTCGCAGTTGAGCTCGAGGAGTTCGGAAGAGCCGAGAACATGCCGACACTTGAAGGCAAGAGAATGATCATGATGATCGCTCCTATTAAGAAGAAATAATCCGTAAAGGGTTTATATATTATTAACAATTAACAAATTAAAGAGATGGCAAAGCTTAAGACCAACTCCGGTGCCAAAAAGCGTTTCACACTTACCGGAACGGGCAAAATCAAGAGAAGACACGCTTACCACAGCCACATTCTCACCAAGAAGACCAAGAAGCAGAAGAGAAATCTTGACCACTTCGCAATCCTCAGCAAGGTTGACGAGGGTCGTGTAAAGGAGCTCCTTGTCCTCTAATCATCAATTTTTAAGTTTAACTTGGAAAGCAGTAGCAAAGTACCGATAAATGGTCACTGCCTCCGGAAAAAATCAAAATTATGCCAAGATCAGTAAACTCAGTAGCCTCTAGGGCTCGCCGCAAAAAGATTCTTAAGAGAACCCGCGGTAACTTCCTTTCCAGGAAGAATGTCTGGACGGTAGCAAAGAACACCTATGAGAAGGGTCTCACCTATGCTTACCGTGACCGTAAAGCTAAAAAGCGCGAGTTCCGCGCCCTCTGGATCCAGAGAATCAATGCTGCCGCACGTTCATACGGCATGTCATATTCTCAGTTCATGGGCAAGCTCGCTAAGCAGAACGTAGGTCTCAACCGTAAGGTTCTCGCAGACCTCGCCATGAATAACCCACAGGCATTCGAGGCTATCGTAAACTCTGTAAAGTAGTTTGACGATGGGCTGGAGGGATATGGTCGATAACAAGTGGGTGAAACTGGTTTTCTGGTCTCTCCTCTACGTGTTATGGGTCATATGGCTCGGAAATTTCTGGTGGCTCTTCGGACTTGTCATCATCTTCGACCTCTACATCACCAAGAAGGTGAAGTGGTTGTTCTGGAAGAAAGAATACAAGGAAGGGGAGAAGAGGAATGAACTGCTCGACTGGATCGACGCTCTCATCTTCGCACTGGTGTTTGTCACTTTTGTGAACATCTTCTTTTTCCAGGCCTTCAAGATCCCTTCATCTTCGATGGAAAGCACCTTGTACACGGGAGACCATCTCTTTGTAAGCAAGCTTGCTTTCGGACCTAAGCTCCCAGAGACTCCTCTTACTATCCCTTTCACACATAATGTGATCGGCAGTAAGGAATCCTACTCGACAGCAGTCCAGAAGCCTTACAGGAGGCTCAAGGGCTTCAGAGGGGTAGAGAAAGGAGACTGTATCGTGTTCAACTTCCCTAACGGGGATACCGTACTGACCAGATATCCGGCTGCTGACTACTATGCCATGTGCAGGACTTCAGGCAAGGACTACACAATCAAGACATACGGTCCTGTGAAGGTCCGCCCGTCAGACAAGAAGGATCATTACGTGAAGAGATGCGTCGCTGTCGCAGGTGACACTCTTTCAGTCAGGGACGGTCTGGTATACATCAACTCTCAGGCACAGACAGTGTGGCCAGGAGTACAGTACACCTACACGGTCGTAACAAACGGGACGCCGATAAATGTGAAGACGCTCGAGACTATCGGGTTGAATGCATCGGAGCTCAGATACTCCAGCGAACTTCCGGGCTATCCGGAAATGGCTCTCACCGCGGACATGGTTTCCAAGGTACGCCAGTGCAGCAATGTAGTTTCAGTGGAGAAGAACCTCGATGTCTATCCTCCGGATTATCCGGACTCATATCTGCTCATCTTCCCATTCACCGAGGAATTTGAATGGACCCGGGACAACTTCGGTCCGCTCTGGATTCCTAAGAAGGGAGTGACGGTAGCTCTGGGACTTGATAATCTTCCTCTCTACGAGAGAGTGATCCGCGACTATGAACACCACGACCTGAAGGTTTCCGACGGAGTGGTCTACATAGATTCAAAGGAGGCTTCGACCTATACATTCGAGCAGGACTATTACTTTATGATGGGCGACAACAGGCACAACTCGCTCGACTCAAGATATTGGGGATTTGTTCCTGAAGACCACATAGTTGGAAGACCGGCACTGATATGGCTCTCAACAGATATGAACAAGAGCTTCCCAAATAATATCAGATGGCGCAGATTCTTCAAATTTGTGTAGTTTTTTTGGATAAGCGGAAATAAATACCGATATTTGCAGCCCGCATAAATTGTTCAGAATAATAATAAAAAGTAAATAATATCATGGCAAAGGTTTGTCAAATCACAGGAAGAAAGAGAATGATCGGCAACAACGTCTCTCATTCAAAGCTTCGTACAAAGCGTACTTTCGCCCTCAATCTCAAGACCAAGAAGTTCTGGTCAGAGGAGGAGCAGAGATTCGTAACCCTCAAAGTATCCTGCAAGGGTATGAGAACCATCAAGAAGAATGGTCTCGATGCAACCGTGAAGGCTGCACAGAAGAACGGATATATCAACCTTGTTTAATTCGTATAGACTATGGCAAAGAAAGCTAAAGGAAACAGGGTGCAGGTCATCCTCGAGTGCACTGAGCAGAAGGAAAGCGGTGTACCTGGAATGTCAAGATACATCACAACCAAGAATAAGAAGAACACCCCAGAGCGTTTGGAGCGTATGAAGTACAACCCATACCTCAAGAAGGTAACTCTTCATCGTGAAATCAAGTAATTAAGGAGAACGGAATATGGCAAAGAAAGCAGTCGCTACATTCGCAGCTAAGGCTGGTTCAAGGAGCATGGTAAAGTGCATCCGTATGGACAAGTCTCCTAAGACTGGAGCTTACGTCTTCACAGAGTTGCTCGTTGAGTCTGGTAAGGAGAAGGAATTCTTCAACAAGAAGTAATTCTTGGTAAGATAGACAGAGCGGTCGGGAATTTCCCGGCCGCTCTTTTTTTATCCCCTATGGGGTTTCGTATCCGTAGGGAAATGATTATATTTGTAAGTTATATTCAACGTACTATGGGATTATTTGACAAAGGTTTCAAAAAGACCAATCTTAACTTCTTCCAGAAGGTCTCAAGGGCTATCATCGGCAAGTCAAGAGTCGACGAAGATGTGCTTGATGCCATTGAGGAAGCACTGATTGCATCGGACATGGGAGTAGACACTACTCTCCGTATCATCGACAACCTTGAGGACAGGGTCGAGAAGGATAAGTATGTGTCCATGGAAGAACTCGCGGACATTCTCAGAGATGAGATCGCCAAGCTTCTCAACGTGAAGGAAGATGATGGTCCTGTCGTTCCATTCGACTTCTCGAAGAAGCCTTATGTCATCATGGTCGTTGGTGTCAATGGAGTAGGCAAGACCACCACTATCGGCAAGATAGCCGCAAGCCTCAAGGCTCAGGGCAAGAAGGTCGTCATCGGTGCCGCTGATACCTTCAGGGCCGCAGCTGTCGATCAGCTCGTCGTATGGGCTGAGAGAGCCGGAGTCGACATCGTCCGCCAGGACATGGGCTCAGATCCTGCTTCCGTTGCGTATGACACTGTCAAGTCAGCGGTGGCAAAGGATGCAGACGTGGTTCTCATCGACACCGCAGGCCGTCTCCACAACAGGATCGACCTGATGAACGAGCTTACCAAGATCAGGAACGTGATGCGCAAGGTGATCCCAGACGCACCTCACGACGTCCTCCTCGTACTCGATTCGACCACAGGTCAGAACGCGTTCCAGCAGGCGAAGGAATTCTCAAAGGCGACAGACGTCACCTCGCTTGCAGTCACAAAGCTCGACGGCTCGGCCAAGGGTGGCGTGGTAGTCGGAATCGTGGACCAGTTCAAGATTCCTATCAAGTTCATCGGAATCGGAGAAGGCATCGACGATCTCAAGGTGTTCGACAAGAAGGAATTCGTGTCATCCCTCTTCTCAACAAAGGATATAGAAAAATAAAAAACATAACATACCATGAAACTTTCATACAGCTGGCTCAAGGAATATATTGAGTGCGATCTTACCCCTCAGCAGATAGCAGATGCCATCACATCGATCGGTATCGAGGTAGATTCAGTGGAAGAGCAGGAAGAGATTCCTGGAGGACTTGCGAACGTAGTTGTCGCAGAGGTCCTCGAGTGCGAGTCACATCCTGATTCAGACCATCTTCACGTAACTAAGGTCAATGACGGAACAGGCGAGCCTATACAGGTCGTCTGTGGCGCCCCTAACGTGGCTGCAGGTCAGAAGGTCCTTTTCGCACAGATAGGTGCTGTCCTTCCAGGCGACTTCAAGATCAAGAAGTCTAAGATCAGAGGCGTAGAGTCATTCGGTATGATCTGCGCAGAGGACGAGCTCGGCATCGGTTCAAGCCATGACGGTATCATGGTACTTCCAGCCGAGGCAGTTGTCGGAACTCCAGCCAAGGAGTACCTCAACCTCAAGACCGAGGCTGTCATCGAGTATGAAATCACAGCCAACAGAGTAGACGCTGCATCCCACATCGGTGTAGCAAGGGACCTCTACGCGTACCTCAAGGCAAACAATCTCCCATGCGAGTTCCATTATCCTGACGTGTCAGCATACCAGGACGGCGAAGGCGAGGCGATTCCTGTAGAGGTAATGGATACCACAGCGGCTCCTAGATACATCGGTATCACCATCAAGGACGTGAAGGTAGGACCATCTCCAGAGTGGCTCCAGAAGAAGCTCCTCGCTATCGGTCTCCGTCCTATCAACAATATCGTCGACATCTCTAACTTCGCTCTCTTCGAGCTCGGTCAGCCATTCCATACATTCGATGCTGCAAAGATCGGTGGTGGCAAGGTGATCGTACGCAGAGCAGAGGAAGGCGAGAAGATCGTCACCCTCGACGGCACAGAGCGTACACTCAAGGCAAATGACATCGTCATCGCAGACAATGCAAGGCCTATGTGCATCGCAGGCGTATTCGGAGGCGAGGATACAGGCGTTACAGAGAGCACCACTGACGTGTTCCTCGAGTGTGCATACTTCGACCCAAGCTCAATCAGAAAGACAGCAAAGGGACATACACTTTCAACTGACGCTTCGTTCCGCTATGAGAGAGGCTGTGACCCGCTCATCAACGAGTACGCAGCAAAGAGAGCGGCTCTCCTCATCATGGAGGTTGCCGGCGGCCATATCTGCGGCAAGATGCAGGAAGTATGCCCGGAGCCTATCGAGAAGGCAGTCATCGACCTTGACTACAACAGGATCGAGAACCTTATCGGCAAGAAGATCGGACATGAGACAATCGAGAACATCCTTGACTCACTTGCATACGAGTTCATCGAGACAAGAGAGGACGGCGCGCTTGTGGCAGTCCCTTCATACATGATCGACGTGACAAGAGAGTGTGACGTTGTTGAGGAGATCCTCCGTATCTACGGCTACAACAACATCGAGCTCCCTTCAAACATGCGCATGTCAGTTTCTCCTACTCCTTCACCGGACCCTGAGGCAGTCAGGAACTACATCTCCAACTTCCTTGCGGCAAACGGCTTCGTAGAGACAATGAACAACTCCCTCACCAAGGCAGAGTACTATTCAAAGCTCACCACCTTCCCAGAGGAGAGATGTGCACGTATCGTCAACCCACTCAGCTCAGACCTCAACGTGATGAGACAGACTCTCATCCTCAACGGTCTCGAGGTGATCTCATACAACATCAACCGTCAGGTCAACACGATCAAGAGCTTCGAGTACGGATCTGTATATCAGAGAATTCCTGAAGGTGACGGCACAACCCTCGCATCATACGAGGAGCACCAGTGCTTCGCACTCTTCATGACAGGCCCAGTGGAGAAGTCATGGCGTTCAGACGCTCAGAAGGGAAGCTACTTCCAGCTCAAGGGCTATCTCGAGCTTCTCCTTGCCCGTTACGGCGTCGACATCTATACTCTCGAGACCATGGCTGCCCCAGAGGACATCTTCTCAGAAGGTCTTGCTTACTGTCTCCCTGGCAGCAAGAAGCAGCTCGCTGTCATGGGTACAGTGAATCCGGTCCTCGCCAAGAGATTCGATGTGAAGCAGCCTGTGTTCGCAGCTGAGATCAACTGGCAGGCTCTCCTCGAGATCGTGAGAAGAGTGAAGGTGAAGTTCTCTGAGCTTCCTAAGTTCCCAGGAGTAAGGCGTGACCTTGCCATCCTCGTTGACGAGGGTGTGAACTACTCGGATCTCCGCAGATCTGCAGTCAAGGCCGGCAAGAAGCTCCTGAAGCAGGTCAACCTCTTCGATGTATACCGTGGAGACAAGATTCCTGCAGGCAAGAAGCAGTACGCTATGTCATTCTTCTTCCAGGATCCTGAGAAGACTCTCACAGATGCTGAGATTGAGAAGACAATGAGCAAGCTCCTCTCGACATTCCAGAACGAGTTCGGCGCAGCCCTCAGATAGCGGGAACCGTTCCAGGACAGCTGTATGAGGAATTTTTTCGGCTACATAGCAGTCGTGATGGTTTTCTTCACGATGACCCTTTCCTGCAGAAGGACAAGGGTCATCCCGAAGGATACCTTGACTGATATTTATGTCGAGATGCTCCTTGCTGACCAGTGGATAGTCCTGACAGGCATCTCTACGATGTCGGACACTCACTTCGTCTACCGCCCTATATTCGAGAAATATGGCTATACGCCGGACGACTACAGGCTTTCGGTCCAGACCTACCTTGGAGATCCTGAGGGATATGCGAAGGTTTTTGCAGAAGTCGAGAAGAGACTCAGCGACAGGATCGACGTCCTTGAGCGCCTGGACAGCGTAAGGAGAAGACAGGACAGTGCGAAGTTCGCGGACAATTACCGCTGGAGAAATCTTCCGAAGCCGGTTCTGTACAAGGATGTCCTGAAAGGGCAGTATCCATCCGATACCGTATGTTTCGGACCTGATTCTGCCAGATATACGATCAATATCCCTGTCCTTGACACGATGTTCTCCGGACCAAGGCTCGTAATCAGGGACGAAGGTACCATGGACCTGCAGGAGGACGATACGTCTGAGGAGGGAACGGCCGTCGAAGAAGAAAGGGATGTCATTGAAAAAGATATTAAGCCTCTGCCTCTTGACAGGGGGAAGCCAGTACCTGCGCCGATTGAGAGGCCAGTGACAAAAAAACAATTGAACGATGATGCGAGAAGACCTGGTCTTCGGACCGATATTCAGCAGGAGGTTGGGCGCCTCTCTAGGGATTAACCTGCTGCCACAGAAAGGAAAACTCTGTAATTTCGACTGTATCTACTGCGAGTGCGGATGGAACCGCGACGGCAGGGGAGACAGGTCGATCGCTACTGCAGAGGATCTCCGCAAGACTCTCGAGGAGAAACTCATCAAGTGCCAGGAAGAGGGCGTCAGGATCGATTCCATCACTTTCTCGGGTGACGGAGAGCCGACTCTCAATCCTGATTTCCCGCAGATCATCGACATAACCCTCGCTCTCAGGGACAGGTATTATCCCGAGGCTAAGGTGTCAGTCCTCTCGAACTCTACCAGAGTATGCAGGGACGAGGTCTTCCAGGCGCTCAGGAAGGTCGACAATCCGATCATGAAGCTGGATGCACCTACTGCTGAACTTGCTGATAAGATCAATCAGCCTGCCTGCGAATACAGCGTTCCTTCGATCGTCGCTGACCTGAAGAAATTTGAAGGTGATTTCGTGCTTCAGACCATGTTCCTCAAGGGAAACGGCTTCGACTCGTCTTCTCCTGAGGTCCTCGAAGGCTGGATGGCGATAGTGAGGGAACTCAGACCAAGGGAGATCATGGTATATACCCTCGATCGTGAAACCCCGATGAAGGGCCTTCAGAAGTTCACTCCTGAGCAGATGGCAGAAATGGTCAGACCGCTCGTCGAGGAGGGCTTCAAGATACAGATAAAAGGATAACTGATAACCACATAATAAATGGAAAACCTATACGAAAAGTACAACTACGTCCCTGATAAGGACGGCATTGACAGGGCTCTTGGCGTAATCGCCTCGAATCTTGACTCATCCTCTTGCCCAGAGGTGCTCAAGACCTGTTTCTCAGTGATGGACCTTACCACACTCAAGAGCAACGATACTGTTCCGTCTGTTGCAAAATTCACTCAGAAGGTCAAGACATATAAGGAGCAGTATCCGGACTATCCGCTCCCTGCATCGATCTGCGTCTATTCAAATTTCGCAGCGACCGTCAAGGAGAACAGATGCAGCCCTGACGTCCATGTGACAGTCGTATCTGCATGTTTCCCGACATCGCAGAGCTTCCTCGAGGTCAAGCTCAAGGAGTGTGAGATGGCGATCGAGGCAGGTGCAGAGGAAGTCGACATCGTGCTCGCTCTCAATTCATTCCTTGCAGGAGACTTCGAGGCCGCAAGGGAAGAGATCGTCCGCGTACGCGAGTGCATCGACGCCGCTGCTGCAAAGGAAGGCCGCAAGGTCGTCCTCAAGGTCATCATCGAGACCGGACTTCTCGTGACACCTGAGAACATCGCGAATGCTTCATTCCTCGCAATGGAGGCCGGCGCAGACTTCATCAAGACATCAACCGGCAAGGTCGATGTCAATGCTACACCTATGGCTGCCTATGTGATGTGTGAGTGCATCAAGGCATTCGAGAAGAGGACCGGCAGGAAGGTAGGCTTCAAGGCTGCCGGCGGCATCTCGTCTTCAATGGATGCAGTATGCTACTACTCGATCGTGAAGACCATCCTCGGCAAGGAATGGCTTGGCAAGGACCTCTTCCGTCTCGGAGTAAGCCGTCTGGCAAACAATCTCCTCTCATCAATCGAGCAGAAGACAGTCTCAATCTTCTAGCGGGCCGACCCGATAAGCGGGAACGCCCTCGCAGAGGTGAAACGGATAAATTTTACAGGGATCGCTGAAAATGCGGTCCCTGTTGCGTTGTATGCCCGTCCGGCGACAGTTCGGAGGCTCTGGAAAGCCGTCGGATCTTGCAGAATCCGGAACACGGCTATGACCTAAGGATTCGGTACCATGGTACCGTACACGCGCTGTCTACCCTGTTCCAGCCTTTCCGGTTTTAATAATTTTAGTTTTATAAAAACGGTCATGGAAGTAGCTGGAAGGCCGATTTCTTAAAGTAAACGTTTATAATTTGGCAGGCTTTTCAGGCGGATATATTTTTGCACCGAACCAAAGATATTGACGATGAAACGCTTTGCAGAATTACTTCTACTCTCCATCCTTTGCATGGTCTCGTGCGACATCTGGAACGATGACGGTCGGGAGGATATGTCTGTGGGAGATGCTCTTTCGCATGAGATGATAGTGCTGGGAAAGCAGCTCGATGAT
Organism: Candidatus Cryptobacteroides sp.; assembly: GCA_045599665.1. GTDB lineage: Bacteria > Bacteroidota > Bacteroidia > Bacteroidales > UBA932 > Cryptobacteroides. Next base: position 6,768 of record JAZRWK010000041.1, on the reverse strand, counting down.
CCATATTCGGTCAAGAATATGACCAAGGCGATCGAGAACCTCTATCCGACGAAGGCTGGGGTCTCTCTGACCGCGACCGACATGTATGTCCGTTTCCTTCCGGAGACAGACGAGCAGATGACGGCCCTTTTGCGCAGCGGTCTGGTGCTGATTGACCATCCTCTTGACTATCAGATCGTGCGGGACGGCGACTATTACCATGATCCTCTTGTCGGAGACGGGAATATCACATGGCAGTATGCTGTGGTTCCTGCAGATTTCAAGATGCCGTCGGGAATCAGGTGTGAGATCCTTGATGAGTGCTACATTCCGGATTCAATGATTACGAAGGCGGATGGACTTGACTGGGCTGCGATAGAGGAGGAGGCGTTCCGCCTTACCGGTAACGAGGAGATGCTGGAGAGCCTCACAAAGGCCGGAAAGACTTCGTCAAGCCCGAAAGGCCGCATCACGATAGTCGATCCCGATGCCAACGGAGGCAAGGCTTTCGGAGTCGCGGGTGTGACTGTCCTCTGCAATACATTCGTGAAGTTCTCGACAGCATACACTGACCGTGACGGCTATTACGAGATGCCAGCGAAGTTCTCTTCGGATGTCAGGTACAGGTTGATGTTCAGGAACAAGCTGGGCTTCGGAATAGGACTGAACCTGCTTCTCGTGCCTGCTTCGACTTCCGCTCTCGGAAAGACGACCCCGGAAGGAATTGACTGCGAGATATCTGCGTCGTCAGACCGGAGGCTTTTCAGCCGCGCAGCTGTCAACAATGCAGTCTATGACTATTTCCAGCGCTGCGGCGAGGAGGACCTTGACATAGCAGCTCCTCCGAAGGACATCCGCCTGTGGATATTCCAGAATCTGAAGAGCAGCAGTACTCCTATGCTCAAGCACGGAACTCTGCTGGACCAGGGGCTTTTTGCCAAGTATCTTGGGAAATATTCGGCGATAATCGCGCTTTTTCTCCCGGATATTACCATAGGCCTGGACGATGCTGATTCCTACTCTCAGATCTACGGCATCACTTGCCATGAACTTGCACATGCAAGCCATTTCTCCAAGGTAGGAAAGGAGTACTGGGACAAGTATATCAACTATGTCATAACGTCGTTCGTGAAGGATTTCAGAACCGACTATGGAACAGGGGAAGGCGACGGAGCCGGGTACTGCGAGGTAGGCGAGGACTGGGGATATTTCATGCATAATCTTCTCTACCACGCCAGATATGGCGGTGAGATGCCTTCGTACGGAATGAACTACTGGTTCCATCCTCAGATATTCCGCTATCTCAATGAACGAGGTTTCTCGGTGGGGCAGCTTTTCCAGGCGCTGACATCAGATGTCACGGACATAGATAAGCTTAAGAATAAGCTGGTGTCACTTTATCCATCACAGGTTTCAATTATCAACCAGGTCTTCGAAAGATATGCTGATTAGGTCGACTCTCATTTCATTAGTGCTTTTATTCATACCTACATTCGTTTCAGCCCAGAAACTGGCGGTCTCGACAGACATGCTCGGCTATGCCGACATGCTGACCGTCAATGGTGAGGTGTCATACTCCGTCTCAAGGCATTGGAGTACCAATGCGGGGTTCAGGTACAACCCTTTCAGATTCCATGGCGGGCAGGATGACCACCTTGTCTCAAACCGGCAGAGGACTGTCTCTGCCGGGGCGAGATACTGGCCATGGCATGTGTTCTCGGGCTGGTGGTTCGCGGGCAAGGTCCAGTACCAGGAGTACAACAAGGGCGGTATCAAGTCCCTGGAGACTCGTGAGGGTGACCGCTATGGTGCAGGAGCCGCTGCTGGTTTCACCTATATGCTGACATCCTGGCTCAACCTTGAATTCTCACTGGGCGCGTGGACGGGAATGGATGTGTACAAGGTCTATGAGTGCCCGGAGTGCGGAGCGACCCTGGATCAGGGCGAGAAGTTCTATGTGCTCCCTAATGACGTGATGCTGGCTTTAAGCTTTGTTTTCTAGATGAATGGACATTCCTCAATCCCTCGATTCCTTGCGGCAGTTTTATTCCTTGTCTCTACTCTCTGCTGTTCTGTCAAGGAGGACAGGGATTTCTGTCCATGCAGTCTTCGCTTTGACCTGAGCGAGGCTTTCCGGGATTCGGACGGCAGCCTTACCCTGGTTGTCAAAGGTCCTGACGGATTCGTCTTCTGCGATACCTTGAAGGCTGGGGAGAAGCGTGCAGAGGGCTTCTCTGTCGGAGACGACAGTCTCTATACAGTGCTGGTTCCGCGCAAGGAACTGACAGTTGATTTCTATACGCCGTTCGGTGCGCTGAAAAATCCTTTGGAAGGATACAGGCCAGACAAGACCTGCGCTCCGGTATGGCATTGGTCCGAGGTCCTGACCGCTGAGGGGGAGATGGTGGAAAGGAAGGTCAGGCCTCATAAGGACTACTGCCGTCTTACGGTCGAACTGGTCGGCAGCCCCGGTGTGGCGTTCCCGTATTCGCTGCTTTTCGTCTCGAACATCAATGGGTATCTTCCCGGAGGGGGGCTGTCTGAGGGAATGTTTGTGGAAAGGGTGGCACCAGGTGCCTACGGAGAGCTGTCGGCGGGGAGTTGCTCCGTCAATCTTCTGCGGCAGAAGGACTCATCCCTGATGATGGAGGTAGTGCCTGAAGGACAGACTGCCGTCTCGCTCCGAAGCTTCGCGATCGGGGAGTACCTTGCAGCTGCCGGCTATGACTGGAGCACGGCAGACCTCGAGGATGTCTCCATGACCCTTGATTTCGCCTGCACGACCATCGAGGTGTCCACCGACAAATGGACCAGGAGGATGGAATTCAATGTTGTAATTTAGAATATTTACCGTATATTTGCAGTCCACTTATGCGCGGGTGGCGAAATGGTAGACGCGCTAGTTTCAGGAGCTAGTGGGGTAAAACCTGTGTGAGTTCGAGTCTCATCTCGCGCACATCAGAAAGAGTTTAACTGATTGTCTGTCAATAAGTTAAACTCTTTCTTCTTTTTATTTTTGCCGACTTTTTGCCGATTTGGTGCTTTGGAATACGTGGATAGCTGCAATTTAATTAAGCTTTTCAAATATCAGTCCCATGAAAATTGTGTCCGCTTGCACACCATCTCCTGGCACTGCGATATCATCATAAAGAAAAAGTTTGTCGTCTTCAATCCTCAAATGAAAGCCGGCTGCTTCAAGATGCGCTGGAAGGTTTTTGTTTGCAATAGTGACAATGCCGTTCTTCACGGTGTAACTGTAATCGACATTGAAAAAGTGAACTTCACCTTTGGGGTGGAACTCAATAATTCCGCCGACCCACTTTGTGAATTCCGTCTCCGTCTTGTCATTTTTTTGAACAACCGGACCATCTTTGCCTTCCATAGGACGATAGTCAGTCACTTCCCATTTGCCGATTAAACTGCTACTGCGAGCAGTTTTCTCACACGATGAGATCATCATGCAAACAGACATTATACAAATCAGTCTCGAAAGAATTCTTTTAGCATACATAGTTGTTTGAAATTTAGAATTTGATACTGTAATTGAAACTTGGCATGATAGGTATCAATGAAACCTGTTTCCAAGATCTCGACCTGTCGTCATAGATAATAGAGAACGGGTTGTGACGGTTCATGACATTGTAGACTCCCACAGTAAGTTCCTGAGGACGCTCTGTCTTGAAACTGAAGCTGCAGCCGAGATCAAGTCGCATGTAATCAGGCATCTTGTAGTTGTTCAAGTACGTATAATAATCCATTGACGGCGTCTTTCCAAACAAGGAAGCGGTAGGGTATTCCGCTGAAGCAACGGTCTCTCTATGACCAGATTGGAAGGTAAAAAGGCTGGTAAGTTTCGTCTTGAATTTTGGTCGATCCGCTACGGTCAACGACGCTGTCGCATTTAGGATATGACGTCTGTCAAACTTTGCAGGGAAAGTATTACCGGAATTGATTTCCGCAAATGTACGATCCGTCTTTGAAAGTGTGTAAGCAATTCTCCACGTCAGACGTTCTCCGTCTTTCTCGTAGAGGAATTCCACTCCACGAGAACTTCCCGTTCCCACTTTGATGTTTTGGTTCCACCCTGAAATGGCCTGACTGAACAGGAGACTGGCATCCGAGAAATATACAAGCCCGTTCATGGCCTTGTCATAGGCTCCAATCGTGATATGGTGTTTGCCGAATGATGTGAAAAGGCCGGCATAAATCTGTCTTGAACGTTCAGGCGGTCTCCTTGGGCCTGTCGGCACAATCAGGTCGGCGGACCAGCCAATCGGGATTCCTTCAAGTGTATGATGGTATTGCACTGTCCAATCTGCCGTCGCTTCAATGGCAAGCCATCTGGCAATATTCACCCTCGCCAGAAGGCTTAATTCTGGATTGAACCTCCAGCTGCACTTGCTGACTCCCGGCTCATCGGCGATGAACATGTTGAGTCGGCCGGACGTCATCAATTCTAGCCTTTTACGTGAGAGGTTCCATTCTCCGTGTAATGTTGTAATGCTGCTGTGGCTGGTGTGATAAGTTGACGAGGAATTCGAGGGCGATACTGAATTCTTGCCTTTGAAAGAGGCAGATGTACCAGGATTGAACCATGTGAAGCGTTCACGGGCGCCAAGTCTTATTTCCGCATATGATTGTATCGGATGCGTAAACACTGCGTCAGCCATGAGTTCATCAAGCGAACTTACGATGTCCAGATTATTTATGGTGCCATTCATGTCACGGCTTATCCACTGCGAGTTCGAGAAGTGGTCGTATGACAGTCCGTCCTTGATCTTCCAACCATTGGCCAGCACTCCGTCATGGAGGGCGTTGATTATGCAGTTTGCCCATCGCAGGCCCTCGTCGGAATTTGCGTAACGGTAGCTGTAGCAGTCCTGGCTGCCAAATACACTTAGCGACAGCACATTATCAGAGTCTACGATCCATTTCACTTTAGCGAATGCGTCATACGTCATGGCCCTTGTCCTGCTCAGGCTGTCTAGAGCTCCTCCTACGAGTGACTGGACAGCCTTGAACTCAGGTCCCAACGGTGATACTCGGGCTGATGCAAGCAAGGAAACCTTCTCGCGCACGATAGGAACTGACGCAGTTCCTCCAAGAATGAATGTGCTAGCCGAGGCACTGAAACTTGATTTCGTGTAACTTCCGTCGGCGGTTTTCAGGCCTATGTGAGAGGATGTGACGTTTCCCTCATCACCGCGGAAACCTCCGACACGGAATGAAGCATCCGAGATTATGTCCGAAGGATAGACTGTCGCCAGGCCAAGTAAGTGGCTGCTTCCATAAATAGGAACGCCATCGAGGGTAGTGATGTTGCTTCCGATGTTTCCTCCTCGTACATAGATGGCCGAACCTCCCTCTGCACCCATGGAAACCCCAGGCAATGTCTGTATGAACTTTATGACGTCCGCATCACCAGTAACCGATACTGTTGAGCGCAGTTCTGGTATAGCGACGATCTTCGTTCCAGCATCACGCACGGTAGGACGTTCTGATACTACACGGGCTGCTTTGATGGTATCCCGAGCACTGCCTATATCCTGAGCTTTCGCAATGACGAAAGAAAAGCACATCAGTGTGGCAAAGAAGTACTTTATATAGTCCCGTATGATTCTCATATTGCCGGAAAGTTGCTGATATAAACGGCTCTGTCCTTATAGCACGTCCCGAAGATTCCCAGGCCGCCGATCACATTTGTGTATATGTCATTGACCGTTGAATAAATCGCAGGGAGTTCTGATTCTAACGCCAATTCACGGACGAACACACTTCTGAGATAGTTGTCGAGATCTTTCGTCGCGAAAATGAGTTCTAGCATAGAATACCCAGACAAATATCCAGGAAAAAACTGGTCTGTCGGTTGAGACAGTGGACCAGCAAAGAACGAGACTGGACCGTCGTAATCAAGATTTCCTATTCGGAGGAAATCCGCATGTAAGGGGAAGTTGCCAAACTGGCTCCTGGCCATCTCGAATACATTTTTGAACAATTCTCCTGTTCGGTCTTTTACTTCGCCTTTGAAGGACAGGTCAGAGAATGTTCTGACAGATACATTGAAATCGTCTACGTACGGATGATTTGTGACGATATAGTCAACGGGCTCAAGATTATATCCTTCCATATTGGCAGAAGCCCATAATGCCAAGTCCTTCAAATTTTCCGCATCAAAAACGAATGATTGTGCTACACCATTCTCCGCATTATCATACTTAAACAGGAAGCTGTGATTGGCTGGTGTCGTAGTCTCTGCCGTTATAGGCTCATGGCCAGGAATCTCTACTATCAAGCTATATTTATTTCCGTACTTGATATAGATATCATGCCCAATTTCCCAGCAGCATCCGTCCGTATGAACAAACTGAATAGGCTTCTCACCATCAATCGAATTAGGAAAATCTCCCGAATTAGGGAAATCTCCTTTGAGAAAAACACTAGCATTCTCTATCGGGATGAAATCATCCTGGGATTTGCTTTTGGCATACTGTAAAGTCAAGGTTGGCTTCTTACATACGGCATAGTTTCGTGTATGAGAGTCTTGGATCGTCAGGATGCAGTTTACGACTACTGGCATGTCTTCTTCACCGGAATCCAGGGAGATGGGCTCCACGCATCCGGTCATCAATAACAGCAGTATTGCTAGTATCAATGATTCGTTAAAAATTTAACAATTATATAATTTTCAATTACTTACGTATATAATAGCCCGTTTTCGGGTAGCTTTTAAGCACCCCGCAGACGGCATAGAACAAAGCCGAAAAAGTGTTAAAATTGGATGAAAATATC
>JAZRWK010000040.1:0-23547 GCA_045599665.1 Candidatus Cryptobacteroides sp. | reverse complement strand
CTGCAATCGCCGACTTCTTCTCTACAGACTTTGATGAACTCTTGACTAACATCATAAACGAAAACAAACAACTCAAGGCGATGATGGGCGTGGTCCAGCAACTACAACTGGTGGCCTAAATCACTTGCGAAACTTAAATTGTCATTACCTAAGTACATTGTTTAACTATTTGAATATCAGGTGATTATATTTTTACTTTCGGCTAATTAACCGAAAGTAAAATCGCAACTTACTGAAATCCAGCCTGATACAAAATACAAAAACAGCGAAAATATTTCGTATCTTAGCAGGGCTGACTTATTGAGATGTTCGGACTTGTACTTCCATTCGTTTTTCTGGAGGGGCTGGCGCTGTCGCTAATCGCGCTCGCGTGCGGCCGCAGATGGGTCGCGCTGACGATCCTGATTCTCTCGCTTGCGCTGGACATCTACGCCCAATGCCTTCCGCTGAGGCTCCATCGCATTAGCAGGTCTGCTACCGGAAAAACCATCTCGGTCCTGACGCTGAATGTCCATGGCGAGTCGCAGGAATTCACTAACCATGAACAAGAAATCACCGATTTTATTCTTGAGCAAGATGCTGATTTCGTGCTCATTACGGAGTATTATATGAAGTTCTGCTCGGATACGTTGCACAACTGTATGCTGCGTGCCGGGTACACGAGTCTGCGCCGAAGCTGGGACACGGGCGATGCATTATACAGCCGCTTCGAGGGCAGCCAGGAAAGGCTTCGACTGACGCGTTCATCGACCGGCAGCGTGACCTCGATCAAGGCTTCGGTCCATGGTACCCCGCTCTCGATTTACTACTGTCATCTCGCCAGCAACAACTACGATTCGGCCAAAAGGAATTACAGCACGCCGGACAATATCAAGAATCTCGAGGGTCTGAAGTTCTATCTCGGCAGGGTCAGCGCATCGGCGGAGGTCCGACGTCAGGAGGTCGACACGCTTCTCAAGCACGCGGGACTGATCGCGCAACCAACCATGATCATTGGCGACATGAACGACGTCTGCGGCTCCCCTGCCCTGAATTCGCTTCGCCGGGCCGGCTTCACGGACGCCTGGTGGAAAGGCGGCTTCGGATATGGCGCGACGATCCACAGTCCCCTGCCCTTCCGCATCGACCACATCCTCTACAATGACGGCCTTCGACTGCGCCGCCTCCGCAAGCTCGACGCCCCTTCCCGCCATGGATGGTCCGACCACGACGCCCTTTTCGCGGAATTTTCCATCGGTTAACCGACTGTATCTCAATGACATAATCATTTCCCTGTAGGTCGATCCGCACTACAGGGAAATGCGTTATCCAGTGGCTGTCAGGCAGTTAGGCGATTTCCTGTGGTAGTAAACCCACAACCGGCAGGCCCCACAATTCCTATCGTAATAAAAATTCATTACTTTTCTGCTCTTGGGTATTGATGTAATGGAATAACTTTTCTATATTGCATCCGATATGAATACTTTTAATTCAATAGACGAGCTTCTCCGTATGCTGAACAGGGAGAAGGCACTTCTCAAACAGATGTTCTCCCAGCGTCCGGTAAGCAGCGTGCGCTATGATGTGGCGCGTGAACTGGTTGATTATAAGGTCGAAAGGATCCAGTATCTTATTGACCATGGTGTGATACACGATGGTGGTGAGTTCCTCGAACTGGAGGATGTGTACATCCATTTCTTTGAGGAAGTCCTTCAGGTTAATGAGCAGATCAATGTGGCGGTCGTGAGGGAGAACATTGAGTCGTTGGACAGTGCGATCCGCTATTATATGATGGAGACGGTGGAGAACCGCAAGTATGATTATCTGAAGCAGGTTCGTAAGATCCTGCGTAATATCGCGCTTACTACTTTCAGAAATGTGATCGACCTGAAGCGCAATATCGACAATACTTACAAGAACGAACCGAATTATAAGATCAAGAAGGAGAAGCTTCACTCTCTTGATGAGAAGCGCATGGGCATCGCGGAGCTGATCCGCCAGACTGAGGATTACCTGGACAACAAGCAGCCAGGTTTCTTTAAGGTTGCCATGGACATAGGTCTGCGCCTGACGGTGCATGATGTCAGACAGCAGCTCAAGGAGGCGTACCATAATCTTCTGGAACTTGACCGCCAGATCATCGATTACCTCAACCAGATTGAATACCAGAACCGTCTGATGCAGAAGCTCAGGAGAGTAAAGTACCTCAAGGACCAGATGGTGCTCGAGAGCCAGAGCAATGTCATGCCTATGCTCAACGGTATGAATCCTGTTTGGATGGAGAACCGTCCGAAATATACGCTGAAGCTATCTCTGGACATGCTTCGCAACTCAGACGAAGGTCTTCTGGCGCTGAAGAACCTGGCGCTCAAGATCAAGACAGGTGGCACTTCGCGCAAGCGTAAGGCAGATCCTATCGGCTGGGGCTATCTGGGCATCGACGCGCAGGTGATGGACATGGTGAGCACACTGGAATTGAAGAATGCTTTCCTTGCGAGCGGAGAGCACCTGTATGCGTTCATCCAGCATTACAACTACCATAAGGTTCTTGACAGGGAAGAAAGACTTGTGCTTTTCTGTCAGGTGGTTTCGCAATATCTGAGTGAGCTTCGCGTCAGTTCCGAGTTCGCTGTTGACCATGATATAGAATACCCATTGATTTATCCTGCATGATATGAAGTATACAAAAGAAATATTTGACAGCCTTAGCAGGGGCGGATTCGTCTGCAGCAACAGCGTGCGACAGAGCGTGAAGCGCTGGTATGAGGCGATCGAGGATGATTATGACAGCTACAAGGAATATTTCGATGGCATCGGATTTACCCTTGAGAGCGGTAATGGCTATTATTATTTCACGCGAGTGGAATCGAAGGTTGAGCTGAATGACAAGCTTGAGCGTTTTTCGCGATGGATCGACCGTCTGGACTTTGTGAAAACCTTCAACAGCGCGTTCGGACCTGGCTTCACATTCCAGCGCTCCAATATCCTGGAACAGATGGCGGCGGACATAGAACTGAAGGATAAGGCCACGAAGCTTTATAAAGAAAAGATGACGCTGGAGGAAGTCGTCGAGAAACTTGTCGACGAGATGGAGAAAATGGGCTTCATAGAGCTCGAGAATGAGTTGGACGGAACATGGAAAGTGACCAGCGCGTTCCATTATATTGAGGAATTGGTTGATTGTCTGATTGTATCGGAGGAGGTAGAGAATGAGGTGTCTGAATAAAGTCGTATTCATCAATAGCGCCAATACGCCATATGCAGAGGTGCGTCTGGACGGAAATGTCCATTTCATCGGAACGCAGGGAGTCGGCAAGAGTACACTCCTGAGGGCAATCCTGTTTTTCTACAACGGAGATAAGACGAAACTCGGAATCCCGAAGGAGAAGAAGGGCTTCGACGACTTCTACCTGCCGCATTCCAATTCCTACATCGTATACGAGGTGGGACATGAACATGGTCCCTTCAGCATCGTAGTATTCCGGAATCAGGGACGTGCCTGTTTCCGTTTCATTGACGCGCCATATGACCGTGACTGGTTCGTCGACGGCATGAGTGGAGATGTGACCAGCGAGTATACAGTCATACGCCAGCGTCTTGATGGACACTATATGAGCCGTATCGTGGACCATTATGAGGAATACCGTAACATCATATATGGAAATCATCGCGCAACGGACAAGGAGTTCTACAAGTTTGCGTTCATGGAGAGCCAGAAGTATCAGAATATCCCGCGAAGCCTGCAGAATGTATTCCTGAACTCGCGTGTGGATGCGGATTTCATCAAGGAGATCATCATCCGGAGCATCAATGATGAGGAAGCTGCCATAGACCTTGGGTATTATCGAAGGCAGGTCGCTGATTTCAAGCAGGAATACGACGATATCTCCATCTGGTTCAGAACGAATTCCAAGGGCGAGAATGTCGTCAGGCTTCAGGCCGAGAAGGTGATAAAAGGTTACCAGTCGCTTCTCTATATGAAGGAGCAGATGGTGGATGTGTATTCCCAGATGCTTTTTGCAATCAGCGATGCTGAGAAGAAGATCCCGTTGCTGCGCAAGCAGGCTGAGAGCTTGGCATCGGATGTCCAGAAACTGGAGAGGCTCCTATCGGAGGAGAAGGATAAGTTCGATAAGGAATATGCGGAGATCAACAAGTCTCTTGGTGCTGTGGAGGCGAAGCTGAAGGAGATTAAGGCCAAACGCAAGAAGTATTCTGAAATCAGGATAGAGGAGATTTTGGCCCGTGTGGAGGCTGAGTACCAGGTACGCGGTCGCCTGGACTCTCTGCGCCAGACCAGGGATACCCTCGTGCGTGAATATGAGTCCCTTTCGGCCAAGTATGAGGCACTTGAGAACAATCTGAAGGCAGACTACCAGAGACAGGAGTCATACTGTAAGGAGAAGATATCCTCGGCTCGCGAAGAGTATATGAAAGCCTCCGAGAAACTGTCTCTCGCCAACGAACGCAAGCGCTCGGAGATAGAGGCCTCACATTCGGAGGCCATGGCCCTGATCGACGAGAAGATGGAGGAACTGAGGGCAAAGGAACAGGTCCATGGCGAGTCCATGGTACGTCTCAACTATTTCAAACCTCTTGGAGAGCAGATCGAGGCTCAGAAGGGAGTGATCGCCGGTCTGCGTACTGATGGCTTGACACTTGGGAATGAGATCCGGGCACTTGACGCAGAGATCGGCGCACTCACTAAGGACCATGAAGTTTCCCGGGCACGCCATGAACATGAACGTGATGCCAGGCTCGAGGCTTTGAAGCGCGATGCGGATGATTGCATGCGCAAGATTGAAGAGATTGATGCAATGCTATCCGAATCTGCAGGATCCCTGTACGAGTGGCTTGACGGCAATATGCCTGGATGGGAACATACCATAGGTAAGGTTGTCGACGAGAAGAAGATCCTTTATCGCAAGGGCCTTAAGCCGGTTTTGTCGGCTTCTTCGGATGGGCTTTTCGGTGTCAAGCTGGACCTTGGCGAGGTTGAATCGACTGTCCGCACACCATCTGACCTGAAGATGGACCGTTCTGCATATGAGGAAGCTCTGAATGATATAGAAGCTTCCAAGGCAGAGGTGGTCATGGCCTGTGAAAAGACCCTTGCCGGACTTTCGGACCAGATGGCACCTAAGATGAAGGAACTGCGCCAGATGAAAGGTGTGGCGGAGGCTAAGCTTCAGTCCCTTCCTCAGAAGATCAAGGAAGCACAGGTCAATCTGCAGGCACTTGAGGACAGGCAGTCTGAGATGATCATGGCAAGGAAGAACGAACTGGATGAGGTCAATCTGGCCCTGGTGGGATCGCGTCAGGCCATTCAGCAGGAACGCTCGGAATCCATCAAGGTCCATGACAAAGCTCTCAAGGCTTTGCAGAAAGATTTCTCAGAGGCCAGACAGCAGCTGGAAAATGTCCGTGATGCAAAGATCGGAGACGCGAATGCGGAAATAGCTCGTCACAAGGCAGCTTTTGATGCCTCTGTATCAGACCTTAAGCTCAGACGGGATATCGAACTTAAGGGTGCGGGCGTAGATACTGAAGCCCTGAACGATTGCGAGCGTAGGATCTCTCAGGAAGAGGTTGAACTGAAGTACATAGATGTCAATAGGTCCATCTGTCTTGAGTATCAGATAGATAAGCGCGATCTTTTCGACAATGAGGAAGAACTGCGCGACAATAAGCAGGCTCTTGACTCCAAGAAAGAACAGTTGAAAGCCAAGTTCGATGTGCGTGGCCAGAGGCTACAGGAACAGAAGCGTGCCGCCCAGGCTCAGCTTGAGTCTGTGAGGAACACTATCCATGAATGCGAAGAAGGCATAGACAAGTGTGTTGACTTCCAGAACAGCGAGACCATATTCCCTGCATTCCTCTCCGATGTCCGCGAACGCGCGACGATGGTCTCGGCGCTGTCGCTGCTCGAGTCCATGCATGATCTCATACTGCAGCGCAACGAACGCTCTTCGCAGTTCAAGCAGGCAGTGAACATATTCAAGGGCTATTTCGGTCCTGGGAACACTTTCAATTTCAAGACGAATATCGTCAGCGATGAAGACTATATGGACTATGCCGCCGGCCTGGAGGAGTTCGTACGGCAGGAGAAGATAGAAGATTACCGTGGACGAACGAGTGACCGATATCTCGAGATTCTTTCACGCGTTTCCCGAGAGATGGGTGACCTGACTCGTGGCGGCTCTGAGGTCGAGAAGATCATCAAGGACATCAACTATGACTTCAAGGAGAAGAATTTCGTCGGTGCCATCAAGAGTATCGAGATACGCAGGACTGATTCCGCTGACAAGATGGTCCAGCTTCTGTTGAGGATAAAGGAGTTCAGTGATGAGAACCAGTTCCATCTCAGCGGCATCAACCTGTTCAGCGATACGGACGAACATTCTGATATCAACCGCCAGGCGGTACGCTGTCTTCAGGACTTCATGGGCTGTCTCAGCGAGTTCGCAAGCAAGCAGTATCTGTCGCTTACAGATACATTCCAGCTGCAGTTCCGTGTGGTTGAGAATGACAATGACACCGGATGGGTGGAGAAGATCGCGAATGTGGGTTCTGATGGAACTGACATACTTGTCAAGGCTATGGTGAATATCATGCTCATAAATGTCTTCAAGGAGAAAGTTTCACGCAGGTTCGGTGAGTTCAGGATACATTGTATGATGGATGAGGTAGGCAAGCTTCATCCATCCAACGTGAAGGGTATCCTGGATTTTGCAAACAGCCGTAATATATTGTTAGTCAATAGCTCGCCGACCACATATAACGTCAGCGATTACAGATATACCTACCTTTTGCAGAAGGATGGTTCTTCCAAGACTATAGTCACGCCACTCATTACCCGTAAGGAGGCGGAGATAGGACAATGAAAAAGAGTGATATAGCTATTCTTGAGATACTTGCTCGAGGAGAGACTGTCGGTGCCAGCCGACTGAAAGGAGAGCTGCTGGAACGTCTGCGTGATGAACACCTGATAGTGTCAGTCTCCCATGGTAGCCGCGTGTCATACAGGGCGCTTGATCCTTCTATGATTGAAGTCCCTGACCTGTCTTTTGAAACCAGGGCGGACCAGGTCGCGGCCTTTGGTGATTCCAAAGTGCTCTATGTCCGTTCATGCCCAGGTTTTCCAGTGAATTCGTATGTGCCGATACATGCATGTCTAGATGGCCGTCCATTGGACATTTATCCGGACGAAGGCACCTTTATGTTTGTAAGCGACTGGCAGAAGTTCACTTTGCCGGAAGACGTTGTCGTCGTAGGTGTCGAGAACATGGAGAACTTCCGCAAGGTCCGCACGCAAAGGTATCTCTTCCAGTCCCTATGTGCACCTGTGCTTTTTGTCTCAAGGTATCCTCAGACGGGTGATCTTGTGCATTGGCTTCAGACAATCTCTAACCGTTATGTCCATTTCGGTGATCTGGATCTGGCTGGAGTCAATATCTATCTTACAGAGTTCTACAACCGTCTAGGTGAAAGGGCCTCGTTCTTCATCCCGTTTGATGCAGATGAGCGTCTCCGTCTAGGCTCGCGTGAACGCTATGACAATCAGATTGCCAGATTCGGGCATATGGCCGTCCCAGACACTCGCGTCCAGTATCTTGTCGACCTGATCCATAAGCACAAGAAAGGGTATGATCAGGAAGGGTATATAGTGCCCTGACCTGATCCGAGTTTACCGCAAGGCGCCGTTGTCCTGGCCTGGGTTTACCGGAAGGCCCCCGTTGTCCTAACCCAGGTTTGCCGGAAGCCGCTGTTTTGCCTGAAAGGTAACTGTCTGTCTATTAATTACTTATGCTAGCTCCCATTACCGCCAAAGCCAATGGAGACTAGTGTAAAAGTTTGAATGTCAGCGACTTACGTTTCAGCGAAAAATCCGGGCGGACGTCAAGATACGCATTACGCGGAGTTTTTGTATATTAGCAAGACTAAATGCAACACGACGTATGAAACGCATCACCCCGTGCACCCCACAGTCTCCGCTTTCCCCAGACATACCGCTTTCACTACATCCCTCTCTCTCCCCACTCACCCTACTTTGTCTCCTGATGATGCTATTGTCAGCCCCGTCTGCCAAGGCGCAGGGCGTGAGGGATCTGGTCTCGGCGATTCTGGGTGCGGCGGTCGAGCAGGTGACGGGCATCACTGATGCGGCTGAGGCAGCTGCGGACCAGCAGAACCTTGTGCAGTGGAAGATTCCGGCCGGCAATTACAGTGGCATTACCCCGCTCGAGACGGCGGTCAGGGCGGCCGACGGTACGGTTTCATGTCGGTACGCGGTCGTAAGTGACAAGGGTTCGAGCGACGGTTTCTTTGTCTGGAGGATCGTCCAGGATGGATTGGACGGACATGTTGTGGAGGTTGTCAATGAGGGCTTTCGGGCGAACAAAGTTTCGGCGACGTCCGGCCGTGATTGCGAGGGAGTCGTCTTCGTACCGCGCTCTGGCACCCTCTTCATCTCCGGCGAGGGCGACGGGAGGGTCCTGGAGTATGACCTGAAGGGTCAGAGGACCGGGCGTGAGCTGGAAGTGCCGGCTGTGTTCAGGACGGCGGTGGGCAATCAGGGCCTGGAGGCACTGGTCTATGGTGGTAAGAAGCCGCTTTTCTGGCTGACTTCGGAGACGATGCTGAAGGCAGACAAGACGACGGACGGCGGAACGGCAGGTACCATGAACCTGTTGCGGATTGTGTCCTTCGGTGCGGATCTCAAGGCCGAGCGGCAGTGGGCCTATCAGATGGATCCGGCTGCGGTGCGGACGCCGGGGTCGATCTATGCTTTCGGTGTGCCGGAGCTTTGTGCTTTGCCGGACGGCCGTCTGCTGGTGCTCGAGCGTGAGGCGAATGTCACGAGTGCGTACGTCGGGTCGACGGTATCATGCCGACTGTATTCGGTCTCTCCGAAGAAGTCCAGGCGCCTGCGTTCGGACCGCCCTCTGTCGGAGCTTGGTGAACGCGCGTTCCTGCGTAAGAAGCTGGTGGACAGTTGGACGACGTCGCTTTCGCTTGCCGGCATCAACTGGGCGAATTACGAGGGCATGTGCCTTGGCGCAACCCTTTCTGACGGTCGCAGGACGCTGATTCTGGTCAGTGATTCGCAGGGCGGCTACGGCAAGGCCGGCTTCAATCTGGCCGATTTTGTCAAGGTTGTGGTGCTTGATTGATAGGCTGCCCTAGAAACTCTGGAACGTCGTCCAGCTGGTGTTGCTCTCAGCGCTTGTTTCAAGGTTGTCCGGCAGGTTGACGAAGAAATCGAAGCCTGTGTACTGTTCGATGGTGTCGACACTGACGACGTAAGGGGTGAAGTCATTGCTCGGATACACCTTGTGGTCGAGCCAGAAGCCGATCGCGCTTGCCGAGGTGATGGTGCTTCCGCTTCGCTTGACCTTGAGGACCACCTTCCAATAGTAGTTAGGAATAGGTATGGTCTTTGGCAGGACTGTCTCCTTTTCGGTGCTTAGGTACTGGACTGTCTCGTTGCCTTCCCTTTTCTGGAAGGTCGCGCCTGTTACGACATAGACAGTATCGGTGCCTTCGGTCAGGTTCCTGATAGAGCCTTCTACGTTGCTCCAGATTGAATTATTGAAGCTGTTCTGAATCTGTGGAGTCTGATTAGTCGCATAATAGGTCTGAGACCTGCGGGTGTTGTCGTCCTTACGGTCAGCTGCAGGAACCTGATGGCCACGGGAATAGGTACTGTTCCCATAGTTGGAACCATAGCTGTAGGTGATGATGTTGATCTGGAGATTCTGGTCAAGCTGAGGGTTGAAATTCCAGGTCGTTGTACTTGCTGAACCCGAGATGTGTGATTTTGTCAGTGGATACGCCGACCAGAGAGAAGTATACATGGACTTGTCATATAAGTATGTATAGTTTCTCGAACTTCCTTCTCCGAAATGCCCGATGAAGTATTTATCTCCGGATGTGTATGCCGGAAGCTCAAGCCAATGCTGAGGAGGCGCTACGTTTTCTGTAAGTGTAGAGAAGGTATTCACTCCGCTGCAGTATTCCTTCCCGGCCACCTGAATGACAGCACGGAAATAGTATGTGGTACCGGAGGACAGACTCTCGACGTTGACGGAGAAGGTTCCCGTTGGATGTCCAAGACCTCCTTCATTATAATAGACGGTCCTGTCTAGTGCATCAGCAGAAAGTCCGATCTCGAAACGGACTTCGGCAGGGCTCTCTGTGGCTCCTGAGTATGAAGCGGACAGGACTGCTGTTGACGCTGTGGCGGTTTCCACGTCTCTGGCAATTACGACAGGATCCGGTGTGTCCGGAGTTGAAGACCCTATAGGTTCCAGGGTGACAGTAACCGACGACAGGGTTATATAATTGGCAGCGTCAGCGGGTCTTGTGAATGTCACTGTCGATGCGTTTCCAGTCCATGAAAGGGCGCTTCCGGTCGAGGTACATGTTCCTCCGTTCGTGGTGACATCTTCCTTACCACCGGAAAGTCCCCATACGATTGAGGTCATGGCATACCCCCTAGGCGCATCGAACTTTATTGTATTTGTCCTGTAGAATCTTATGGATGTGCTGTTTGCGTAAAGACTACCGTCATGTCTAGTATAGGTTATCTGTACATTGTCCCTTGTCTGGATGACCTCGTTCTTGGAATTGCCGCTGAACGATTCAGTCTCTCCCCAGGTTGAATATCCAAGACTGCCGAATTCAACGGAGGTAGGTTGATCTGATGACAGGTCTTCTCTGTCTGCAGAATCCATATTGACGACGAGCAGATTCCTCTTGTTTCGTTCGAATGTCTTTGGATCCGATGACAGGTCGATATCCCTGGTGTATCTTGCCGCGTCGGTCACGATCTCGACCTTGAGCCTTCTTGCTGTGAATTCAAGGGTTGAGAACCACGCACATATGCTGCCTTCTTCGTCGAGTGCTACGCCATCGCTGCTCTTCAATGAAACAGAGTTAATACCTTTACGTCCATCTACAGTGCCTTCCAGAAGGTTCAATGTGACAGAACCGGTAAGTTTTGCGTCATCCTGGGCTGTAAGGGTGATGCTTCTGACGGCTTCCCCATCCTCTGCATCCTTGAGATTCTTGAAGGTGATCTGTGACAGAGCTACCATTCTTTTGAACTCCATCGGAATAACTGTATACTCGGTAATCACCTCAGAAACAGCTGAAGTGGAGCGGCCTAGCATTATGTCTGCGCCAGAGTCGAATGATTCTGTGGAAAGCGCCTGAGATGCCTTCAATGTCACCGTTGCCTCCGGAGCTGACTTGAAGTCAGACGATGTAAAGAGCGATGCAGGATACACTGAGAAGAACTGATACGAGCCAGGAGTTGACCATGTGAATATCGAACTCTCCCACATCGTGAACTGGGCGACAGACGCATCTGCATCCAATCCCTTGCTGGTATATATCTTGGCTCCGCCCTCTGCCGCGTCCTCAGACTTTGCCTGCCAGTACTGTCCGTCACGAAGACAGGCCACCTTGATCCTGTCGCCCGCCTTCCATGTCACTGCCTTCTGGTCATGGTCCCATCCAGTCTTTGTCTCTGAGTCCATTGAAGGCTTCGATGCCACGAATGAGATCAATGCATCTCTTTTCACCTCTATCGCCCCGCTGTTCTTTGAACAAGATGCAAGAGACACAAGGGAAGCACATGCCATGATCATGCTCATGGCCATTGATAAATAACGGTTCCTTTTCATGGCATTTCTGGTTAAACTGTTCCCAGGTTGTTGTCGCCGTCTACGTCGGGAGTTTCGTTATACCCATCCTCGTTGCTCAGGCATATGATGCTGTTGACAGCAATGTCGCGTACGGTGACTTCGGGAGATAGATACATTCTGCTTGGCTGATCTGAAATTTTCATGGTAAGATAGTCTCGTGTTAAATTATTAAGAAACTGCATCGAAGCCTACTGCCTCGTCACTCTCCTCCTCAACCTGTCAACCGCGTGCTCGAGGGACTCGGAAGGTTCGAGGATGTTGTAATCGCCCCAGAATGCTGGATCGGCGAAGTCGTCTACCCTGTCATAGAAGGAGTCAGTCAGCTTGAAGGCATCCTTTGCAGGGATGATATCGACATTCTCGGACTGGACGTCAGTCGCGACCATTTCGGAGACGATGGTGTAGGCACTGCTGAAAAGGCGCTTCCTCCAGTCACATTTGAACTCCATGCTGCTGCGGACATAGTGGAGAACTGCGACACCGTCGACAAGCCTGTAGCTGGCGATGAATGACACCTCGTGCGGCTCGAACTTCATTCCCGCCGGCTTCTTCTTCAGAATGGCGCTGGTCACAATGTTTTCGTCCCACATGTCGACACTATATTCGGCCCTCATGATGGCAAGGGTCTCCTGGTCGATGTAGACCTTCGCATAATATAGAGGATAACGGGTATTGCGGATGAACGGAATCATGTCAACTACGTATACAGGCCTTTCCTGAATTACAGTAGGGGCAGACATCTTGTAGTCGTATGTGCGGAGATCCTCCTCGAAGAAGAGGTCGTTAGGGTTCTTCACGACATCCAGCGTCAGTGCAAGTACAGGTCCGCCCTGTAGCTTGACAGAAAGCGTGTCTGCCGACTTCTGGCTCATCAGACGCCTTCCCTTGAGAACCTCGACACGGTCGTAGTCGGTAGGACGGCTATACTGGTGCTTGAACATGTCGACCACTGCCTCGGATACACTGATATATCTGTTGCCTTTCCTGGCGGTCTCCCTGTAGAATCCTCTCTGAAGGACCGGAGTCTTCGGATAGTTGTCCTTCACGCGTCTGAGTGCCTCGTAGACCAGCGCCTCGGGATCCTGGCTGATGACAGATGCGGCGTTCAGGAGGTTCTCATACGGCTTGAGGAAGATCCTCATCTCATGGGCCTCACTGGCCTTGACCGTCAGCTCGTTGGCATGGTAGCCGACATGGGAGATCAGGATGGTGATGTCCTTGTCCGTGTTCGGGATCTTAAGACTGAAGTAACCATCCTCGTTGGTGATGGTACCGAGCGTCGACCCTTGGATCGCCACACTCACGAAAGGCAGTCTCTGGTTGTCATCCCTTACAATGCCAGATACGGTCAGCAGAGAGTCGACGCGCGACTGTGCTGCTGCTCCGAAAGGCATCAGCATAAGGAATGTCAGTAGATATAGTAACAGATATCTCTTTGCCATGTTCATGTCTGTTTTGGGTTATCGTCGTCAAATATACTGAAAAAAGCCTATATTTGTCAGAGCAAAAATCGTCTGATATATAATATTTTAGAAGACGACAGGGTCTATGGCGCTGATACACCGCAAGATGTGGCCCGAATCCTTGGAGAAAAAATAGATATTTACACCAGCGGCTTCATAGGAATCAGCTGGATTGATCCGAGAAAAGGATGAAAAAATACGTTCGTTAATGGACTGGAGGTGGAAAAATTGAATGGAAATGGGGATAAATATTGCAATTACTTGGAATTATAGCCCAAACTCTTTTTTCAGTTGAAAATTACACTTCCTTGATAAAGTGATTAACTATCTTTGTTTTGCATTCTAGGAGTATAGTCACGTTCTAGTGACAAATGCTGTTGGAATGAGTTGTTTATTAACGAATAGGTAGATAGTGTGTTTAAGGGTACGCTGTGAAGCGAACCCTTAAGCCTTTTTTAGGCGGACCTGTTTCGTCAATTCAGTCTCCTTCATTCCGAAATAATCGCTATCTTTGCGACCCAGTCAGTTAACGGATGCTCTTAAAGTTCTTCATGGTATGCAATAAGATCGGTGCCTTCACCCTCGGTGGCGGCTTCGCGATGATTCCTATCATGGAGAGAGAATTCGTGGACAGGTATCACTGGCTTGACAAGCAGGAGTTTGTGGACATTCTCCTCGTCGCCCAGACCACTCCGGGCATCTTCGCCGTCGACATGGCCAGCCATATCGGATACAAGCTCAAGGGAGTCAAGGGCGGAATTGTAGGAGCTATCGGTATCGCGCTCCCATCCATAATCGCGATAACCGTCATCGCTATGTTCTTCCAGAACTTCAAGGACAACATCTGGGTTGAGAAGTTCTTCAAGGGAGTACGACCTGCAGTGGTAGCCCTGATCGCAGCACCTTGCTTCAGGCTCGCCCAGAAAGCCAATCTCAACAAGTACACATTCTGGATCCCTGTCGTCAGCTGCCTTCTGATCTGGATGCTGGGCGTGTCCCCTATCCTGATAATCATCGCCGCCGGCTTGGGAGGATTCCTCTACGGGCAGTGGGAGACTAAACGGAATTCTGCCAAGGAGCAAGGTTCCACTGATGAAAAGGAGGGCGGGCGATGAACATCTTCCTGAAACTCTTCATCACCTTCTCGAAGATCGGTATCTTTAACTTCGGAGGCGGTTATGCGATGCTCTCGCTCATCCAGAACGAGGCCGTCACGAAGAACGGCTGGCTGACCAACGCTGAGTTCGCGGACATCGTCGCAATCAGCCAGAGCACCCCTGGACCTATCGGCATCAATGCAGCCACATACGTAGGCTACACCTCAGTGCTGAACGAGGGCTATTCCCAGGGCCTTGCGGTCGTGGGCGCCGTACTCGCCTCACTTTCAGTCATCTGGCTGCCATTCATACTGATGATCGCTATCAGCCGATACATCATGACCCACAAGGACTCCAAGGGCATAAAGGACATCTTTCGCGGCCTTCGTCCAACCATAGTCGGTCTCATAGGCGCTGCAGCCCTGCTTCTCATGACCAAGGAGAACTTCGGATCCCCTGCCGACGATCCATACCTCTTCGCGCTGAGCATAGCGATCTTCTTCGCTTCCTTCTACCTCACGGGTTTCAGGAAAGTGAATCCAATCCTTGTGATGCTGGTGTGCGGAGTGCTGGGTATAATATTCTTTTAGTGGTCGCCCCTATTTCGTAGTCTCCAGACCCTTGCCTGGCTTGATCGTCGCCGCATAGGCACTGTTGCAGAGTCCGAGAACGGCTGAGACGATGAAGAGAGTCTCGATTCCTAGAGTCTTCCATATCCATCCACCGAGCAGAGCGATGAAGATGGTTATCAGATGATTGACGGATATTCCTGTTGAAATAGTGGCGCGCATCTCCTCCTTGCTGTCCGAGATGTCCTGGACATAGACATTCGAAGCCATCGATGCCAGAGAGATCACCGAGTCAAGGATGTAGTTGACGCAGCACACGATGAAGGCCACGTGCATAGGGAATATGCGGTGCGCGAAGCCGTAGAAGAAGCAGACGATGACAAGGATCAGGGTGTCAGCGATCATCACCGGCTTATATCCAATCTTGTCGATAAGTCTTCCGACCATGGGGGCAAGCAGGAAGCATGCAATCGCGGAGATTGCGAAGAGCAGGCTGATGACTCCTGCGTCGGCCTTGTAGAAAAGAATCAGCACGTATGGTCCGAAGGTGAAGAACACCTGCTTCCTCGCGCCGTAGAACACCTCAAGCATATAGTACTTGCTGAATTTCCTGCGGAAGTAGAAACGGCTCTTGGACTTGTCAGTGACGCTGTTTCCTGTCAGCCTGAACGACACGAGCATCGCTATGCCAAGGAACGCTGCGGCTGCCATGAACATAGGCTTGAAAAGGCCCGAACCTCCGATCAGGGCAAAAAGGGAGATGACGACGGCGTAGCCGGCAAGGTTGCCGATCTGGTAGACGGAGTTCTGGTATCCGAGCGCCTGGCCGCCATAGCCGGTCTTCGAGTATTCGAGCGAAAGGGTGTTCTTCATGCCGAGCTGGATGTGCTCACCGGTCGAGTAGATGAAGATGGCGAGGATGACGAGGAACTTGGTCGGCGAAATCGCGGCCTGCAGGGTCATTCCGAGGAACATGATTATCATGCCCATCTTGTACATCTTCTCCGCCGAGAATCGGTAGAAGATCGCGAGGATAACAACCAGAAGCAGACCAGGGATCTCACGGAAGAACTCTGTGATGCCTCGGTCCATCTCGTTGATCTGCACCACCTCGGCCATGTAATTGTCCAGAACGCCCTTGTATAGGCCGAATCCGATTGCCGAGAGTATGAGGGAAAGGAAAAGGGCCTTGTATCTCGAGCCCTCCTTGAAGATTGCTGTAGTCGCCATTTGTCAAGTCGTTTGAGATGGCGAAGTTAGCAAAAAAGCGGGACAATCAGTACGCCCTTACTCCTTCCTCGTTGTTGGAATAGAAAACTTTGCGTAGAAAGTGACAGGCCAGGCATGGTTGAAGAACTCCATGCTGTTTCCAGCCTTTCCAAAGGAGAAAACCTGCTGATAGCCGAGGTTGGCCCTGACTCCGAGTGCTGCAAAGTTGCCGACCTTGAAGCCGGTGCCAAAAAAGAGATTGTCGAAAGATCCTATACCCATGCCGAGACCACCGTCCAGGTAGATGTTGAATTCGGGGCTGAGATACATGTAGTACCTTGCTCCAGCGGCAACCTGGAAGACGTTTTCCTTGAATCTTTCCGGAGCGTAATATACCTCTCCACGGTCGTTATATTTCCTGGCGTCCTGCATTTCGCTCAGGTTCTTGTATTCAAGGTTGAAGAAGCAGGCCCACTTGTAGTTCCTTCTGGAGAACTGGAATTCATATGAAAGTCCGAAGCCTAACCCCTGTCCTTCCTTTGCCGGGCGGTATGTGGCATAGAGATCGATGTTGGAACGTCCTTCACGGTGGACTGTCGTCTTCGTACCATTGCTCTTGTCAAATACATCAATCAAGGATGCCTCGTCATACCTGAGCCCGTAGACATCGTCTTCTGTAATGCCTGTAGGAGCCAGTGCGACGAAGAGCTGCTGACGGAACATATTATTCTCTCTCAGGTAACCAGACTTGCCATCGGTAAGATACATCTTGTTGATCAGGTACGTAGGTTCTGGATTGGCCTCTGTCGATATGAAGAAGTTGTCCTTGATGTTGGCCATCTCATATCTGTACAGTCGCGCAGGTCCGTCACACACTACGCGTAGGAAAGCTGTCGTTTTTACGAATTCAGGCTGAGGACTCGATGAATAACCAGCCGATATGTCGGACTGAGAATTGTCGTAACTGAAGTCATGTCGTTCATAAAGGGTTCCATTGACAAAAAGAGATGCAACATCCTTGAGATATGCCACCTCATCCTTGTCCATCTCGGATCTCCTGAAGACTATCTCGGTCTCTGAGCAGAGATTGCCGACACTCTTTATGAGGCATTCTATCTTCTGCCCGTTGTTGTCTATTATCCAGCCATTGCTGAATCTTACCTGTGCCGCCATGGATGCGCAAACCAGGACTGTGCATAATGATAGAATAAACTGTTTCATGGTTTCACGTTTAGACGCTCATTACAAATATAGTAAAATTCCCTATATTTGCTATATGATCAGATCACTCATCTTCGACTTCGGAAAAGTCCTCGTGGACTACGATTTCTATAGATTCATCGAGTCCTTCATCCCAGACCTGGAGAAGAAGGACAGGTTCATCAGTTGCATACTGACTGACCACTGGTTCAAGACGCTCGACAAGGAGGACAGACCTTTCGAGGAGACTATCAGACAGATGCAGGAGCTCTATCCGGAGTTCACGAAGGAGATTCAGATCTTCGCAGACGAATTCCCTTCGATCGTAGACCGTGAGGTACCTGGAATGAGAGAACTCCTTACTAAGCTCAAGGCAGAGGGATACAAGCTCTATGGACTGACCAACTGGTGCAACCGGGTACGGGTGACGATGTCGCAGTACGGGATCTTCCAGCTTCTGGACGGTCAGGTCATCTCGTCAGTGGAGCACGAGATCAAGCCTTTCCCGCAGATCTACAGGATCCTTTTCGACCGCTTTGGACTGAAGCCTGAGGAATGTGTATTCACTGACGACAAGCAGGAGAACATCGACGGCTCGCTCGCCGTCGGAATGCCCGCCATTCTCTTCAGGAATGCGGAGCAGTATGAAGCTGAACTTAGGAAAATAATCGCTGCCGAAAGGTAGTAGAGGATCTACAAAACAACTCATTATCATGAAACGAATACTATCAGCAGCCATTGCGCTGGCGTTTGCGGCCTCACTTGCTGCATCCGCGCAGGAAATCAGCAGGAGCGACTCCCTTACTGCTGCAATCTCTTCCGTGAAAGGAGAGGATATCTGGAACCTGTCAGCGTCAGATCCAGTCAAGGCCCTGACCGGAAAGATTGCCGGAGTCCTTGTCCTCAACACCTCCGGAGAGCCGGGAGCAGCCTCAGGAATCAAGGTAAGAGGTTTCTCGGCGAGATTGTCTGAGGCAAGCCCGCTGTTCATAGTCGATGGACTCAGAGTAGATGACCTCCAGTACCTGGCACCGGAGATGATCGAATCCATAGAGGTAGTCAAAGATGCCACAGCTGCCGCCTTGTACGGAATGGAAGCCAGGGAAGGTGCAGTCATCATCAAGACCAGGAAAGGCCAGGGCGGCAAGGGACATGTCTTCTACAGAAACGAATTCGCCTTGGCTAGTCTCGCCCACATGGCAAGAATGATGGACGCACAGGACTTCCAGGACGTTCTCGAGTATTATCAGAGTCCTTCCCTTACGGAACTGATGATGGCGAATTTCAACGGAACTGGTACCGACTGGGCATCCGAGATCTTCGAGCCTAGCTGGAACAGCCGCCACACTGTGGGTGTCCAGGGCGGAAATGACCGTGGAGGATATTTCGCAAGCTTCAGCAACTATTCCAGCAACGGAATCTTCCTCGGCGACAATGACTGCTACAGAAGGACTTCCGGCCAGGTCAACGGCTCATACGAAGTTACCCCATGGCTTCATCTCTCGACAAGCAACGCCTTCGAGTCCCACAACGGCGGGAAGATCATGCCATACAAGTCGTCCATTACCAGCATCACCAGCAACCCTATCACCGCTGCCTTGATCATTCCCGCCGTCTGTCCTGTCTATGTGGACAGGGACGGACTTGCTCCAGATCAGATCGACGCACTTGACCGCGGACTCAATGTCGTCCAGGGCCCTGAGACAGGACTGTATATGGCACCTTTTGGAATCGATCTGTTCGGTCATCCTCTCATAATGAAAAACCACCCGGAAAAGACCTACAGATCCACTTCTTTCAGAGGATCCGCAGCAGCCGTCTTCACACCGCTCAAAGGACTTGACCTGACAGCCAGATTCGGCTATTCTTTCGAGAAAGGCAGCGGGAAGGAAGTCTATACACCATTCTACTATAACAGGTGGTATAAATCTGATTCAGAAAGGCAGGACGTGACGGACATTGACAACGGGTATTATCAGGGTGAACTCATCGCCTCATATGACCGTACATTCGGAAAACACGGCATTGACATCAATGGAGGAACACTGTATCATAAGTATGTCGAAAAGGGGGACTGGTTCTCATATTTCGGACATCTTGGATATACATTCGACGGAAGATATACACTTTCAGGCAACCTCCACATAACTTCCCGTGGTGGACGTGACAGCGGAGTCAAGAAGTCTCCTATAGCCTATTCAGTCGCTGCCGGTGCCAGAGTAATGGACGGCCTGAATCTCCGTGCGTCCTGGGGTATGGTGAAAAACGTCCTCTTCAGCGGAGAAAAGAGTATTTTCTACAACGAACACTCGGGAATTCTCTTCTGTGCCCTTAACAGCACTGCCCTCAATGTGGGAGCAGATAAGCGACTGCTTGACGGAAAACTTACTGCATCCCTTGATTTCTTCAGGAACAGTGATGAAACGATCGCTCAATATGCTTTATTGGAACAAACCATCGGACCTGTCACCAATACTGGACTGGAACTCTCTATGAACATGGAGGATTCCATCGGGGACTTCAGATATTCAGTGTCGGCAAATGTCACATACCTTAGAAATAGACTCGCAGCCCTGTATGAAGGTATTACTGGAATCAGAGCTGATGATCTCTGCTCCATCAACCGACATCCATATTCCTACCTCAGCAAAGGTGAACCGATCTGGTACATGCGTGGAATAAAGGCTCATGGTGTCGATCCTCAGAGTGGTGAGGCTATCCTCGAGGATGTCGATTCCGATGGCTACATCAATGTATTCGCTGACGGTGGGAACATAGGATCAGGCATACCGGATCTCACGTTCGGTCTCAGTGCCAATCTTGCCTACAGGAACTTCGACCTGTCGATTTCCGGTTCAGGTGCAGCAGGAAACCAGATATTCTCATCATATTGGTCCTCACATAGTCTGGCAAACAACAACTATAAGCGGATCTGGGAAGGTACATGGAAGAAGCCAGGAGACAATGCCAAGTATCCGTCTCCAATGGCTGCCATCGATGAAAATGTAACCATGTCCACGTTTTATGTCTGGAACGGATCGTATTTCAAGATCCGTCAGATACAGTTCGGATACTCTCTCCCGGAGAGTCTGCTCAGCAAAGTATGGGTGAAGCAGCTGCGAGTCTATGCTTCCCTGGACAATTTCCTCTGCCTCACAGGATTCCCGGGACTTGATCCGGAAACAGCTATCACCTCAGACCAGACCATAGGATTTGACCATGGCTCATACCCGAATCCACGACAGATAGCCTTCGGAGTAAACCTTAGTTTCTGACAATATAGAAAGTGACCTCATATCGACCGCCTCGGAAGATCTCGTTACCGGCGAAAGCCCGTACTGACGGAGATGGCACCGAGGCGGCGATGTTGTAATAGCCGTTGCTGACAGTGACTATTCCCCTGCCGCCCGGCTCTATCGTTATGCTCTCGCAGTCAACTCCGCTGTACATTACAGTCAGCGCCTGACCCGTCGAATTGTTTACGACTATGGTACTGACAGGTGAATCGTCGTCAGCATAGATCCTGTTTATAGGGGGAAGCGTCTGGTGTGCGCTCGTGAACGCATCTGCGACCTTCATGGCAATAAGCCTTGCCGTCGCCTCGGATCTGTGGGCCCCGTTCGGGTACATGGCGATGTACTTCTCATATGCATCCTTTGTGTCCTCGGAAGATGCTCTGTTCCAAGCGCCCTCCTCGCTTCTCCATTCCCTGTCCTTGAATTCCTTCTCGATCTCCTTCATCCTGGCATCGTCCGGGAGCCTGTTGACCTCGATCGGGATGTCCTTCAGGTCGAATGTCTTCTCGATAAGGCCCGAATTGCCTCCTTTCAGAGATCCTGAATTCTCGATCCTTCCTTTCTTTATAGTCTCTCCCTTGTTCAGTTCAAGTACAGTCTGGGCACCGGCGCCCACCGAGATGAGCATCAGCGCAAAAACGAGAGATATGAGTTTCCTTAAAGACACGGGTACTTCTAAAAAGACTCTGGAAGGCCTGTTTAATTATAGTCAGCCGACAAAGATACAAAATCCTTACCATAACCTGGAAGGTGCCGGGATTTCCGCCTGACTAAAGGCTTCGGCGGCCATAACCATACCTCTTCGCAAAGGCAGCGATAAGGCCGGCAGAGAGAGCCAGGGCGAGGAACTCAGCGACATTCACCGAGAGCCAGATACCCTCGATGCCGAACATCAGAGGCAGGACGAAGACTGCGACAAGTTCGAATATCAGGGTCCTGACGAAGGCAGCGACGGCGGAGACAAGTCCGTTGTTGAGCGCAGTGAACCACGCCGACGCAAACATATTGAAGCCGCAGAAAAGGAAGCTCAGCATATATATCCTGCAAGCGTGGACGGTAAGGCTGCAAAGATTCTCGCTGTAGCCCACGAAAATCCTGGAAATCAGAGGGATGGCGAGCTCCGCGAAGGCCGTCAGAAGCAGGCCGCAGAGACCAACTATCACCAGGCTCTTCCTCAGGAGGCTCTTCATCTCAGCCTTGTTTCCCGCGCCGTAGTTATAGGAAATAATCTGCGAGATGCCCATGTTGTAGCCGATGAAGACCGCCGCGAAGATGAATCCCAGATACATAATCACACCATAGGCCGAGACGCCGTCCGAGCCGATATAGCGCATCAGCTGCCAGTTGTAGCAGATGCTTATTATGCTGAGCGAGATGCTGCCGACAAACTCGGACATGCCGTTCGAGCAGGACTTGGCAATGGCCGCCCAGTCGAAGGAACATGGTACCAGCTTCAGCTGCGTACGGTTTCGTCTCGAGCGGAAGAACCAGAGCGGAACACCTCCGCCGACCAGGAAAGACGCCGAAGTCGCCACAGCCGCGCCGACAAGTCCCCATCCGAAGATGACTATGAAGATGAAGTCCAGCACGATGTTCGTCAGACCGCAGGCAATGCTCAGCACAGTGCTGAAATGCGGCCGTTCGGCCACCATGAAAAACGGCGTGAACGCCCTCTGGAGCATGCATGCGGGCAGGACCGTAACGATGATGCGCCCGTACTGCACACAGTATGGCAGCATGCCTTCGTCCGCTCCCAGCGCCTGCGCCAGATGCGGCATAGTGATGAAAAGGACGAGGGCGAAGAACGCACTGACGGCTATCGTGATCTTCAGGAGCATCGAGAAGATCCGGTTCGCCCTTTCCGGATCCTGTTCTCCGAAAGTCTTGGCCACCAGGGCACTACCACCGGCTCCGATCATGAGCCCGATCGCGCAGACAATATCCATCGGCGGCCAGATCATGTTCATGCCGGCGAAGGCCTCGCTGCCCGCGTAGTTCGAGATGAAGAAGCCGTCAACGATGGTGTAGACGGACGTGACGAGCATTGTCAGCACCATAGGTACCATGGTCCTGACGATTCTTCGATATCCGTAGTGTCCTTTGAGTTCTACCTCCATCTTTGGAATAGTTTATGCTATTGTGTCAGCCGCGTCTACTCAGAAACGGACGCTCATTTGATGCGGCCCCGATCATAAGCGGACGCAAAGATAGGCCAATTATTGCTATATTTGAAACATGACATACAAGTCGCTGATATCCATCCTCCTTTTTGTGCTGTGCGCAGGTCCCGCCTTCGCCCAGAGCAACGCCGCGGGCAGGGAAAACCAGACCGCCGGAAGGGAGAACCATGCTGCGGGCCGGGAAAACCAATCCACCGGTCGGGAGAGCCAATCCACCGGTCGGGAGTTCGGGACCATGGGGACTTCAGGGTTCCAGGCGTCCTCCGGAGCCCTCTTCGAGGCGTTGGAGGCCCCGGACGCAGCCCCCGATTTCAAGAAGATCGAGAACTTCTCAGCGGTCATGACAGGCACCAAAGACCTGGACATCTTCAACCCGAAGATCCAGTCCTACGGCTCAGGAAGCTGGATGACACCCTTCAACGGACTGACCGTCGTCGGGATGCATTCCTACACTGAACAGCCTTTCCTTCTCGTCACCAGGTCAGCGGCGATGGGACTCAGCTACACCAGCGGCAGATTCTCCGCATCCGTCACCGGCACTGTGCGCAACCAGTCCCCTATGGGTTTCGCGTCATTCAACCAGTTCGGAGTCGACGCCATGCTCAAGTATCGCCTCACCCCTTCGGTCAGTTTCACCGCCTTCGGAGAATATGTCAACAGTGCACCCTACCTCAACGCCGCCCTCTACCCGTACATCCAGTCCTCGCGCTACGGCGCCTACGTGACCCTCGAGAGCGACCGTGTAGGAGTCGACCTCGGTGCCCAGCGATACATGGACCCCATGACCGGCCGTATGGAGATCGCCCCTATCGTTACCCCATTCATCAAGTTTGACAACGGAAT
>JAZRWK010000039.1:0-19967 GCA_045599665.1 Candidatus Cryptobacteroides sp. | reverse complement strand
CTGGAACGGAAGCAAGGGACCAGCCCTCAACTTCACTCTTGAGGAATACAAGAACACCCTCGGCAGGGCATACAGAGTAGAGCAGATCGTAAAGAACCATGCAGCCATCATGGACATCTATGATCCTAAGAAGAGCGTTGGCCTCCTTCTTGACGAATGGGGAACATGGTTCGACGTAGAGCCAGGAACAAACCCTGGACACCTCTATCAGCAGAACACCATGAGAGATGCCCTCGTAGCAGGTATGTCACTCAACCTCTTCCACGCCCACACAGACCGTCTCAAGATGGCAAACATCGCTCAGATCGTCAATGTGCTCCAGTCCATGATCCTCACCCAGGGCAATGAGATGATCCTTACACCTAGCTACCATGTGTTCAGGATGTACAACGTACATCAGGACGCCACATACGTTCCGACAGTCTACTCTACAGAATTCACGACTGCGCCTACCGGTGACATCTATCCTGAGATAAGCATCAGTGCATCAAAGTCTGACGCATACCACATCTCACTCGTGAACACATCTCTCACCAAGGAGCAGACCGTCGAGATCGCTTTCGACGAGCTCAAACCGGCATCTGTCACAGGAGAGATACTCCGTGGCGGCGGCAAGGACGGCAAGGTCTCAATCCAGGCCTACAACGACTTCGGTGGCAAAGGCAATACAGTGAAGCCTGTTGCCATGAAGAACATCAAGGTCTCAAACGGTAAGATCTCTCTCACCCTCCCTACCGCTTCAGTGGTCGTTCTTGAGGTTAAGTAGCCATTCCTCGTTTTCGAGATACCACTTGACTGTCTTCTCGATGCCTTCCTCGAACTGGAGGCTTGGCTCCCAGCCGAGTTCTGCCTGAAGCTTACGGGAGTCGATGGCATATCTCGCATCATGTCCGAGACGGTCGGTAACATAGGTAATCAGGTCAAGGTCGGCAGGCACTTCGTGCTTGCCGGTCTCATCTTCTACTATTCTGGCCGGTCGGCCAAGGAGCCTGTCGACTGTGGCAATGACCAGCTTGACTATATCGATGTTCTTCCACTCGTTGAAACCTCCGATATTGTAGGTCTCTGCGATCTTTCCCTTATGGAAGATGGTGTCGATGGCACGTGCATGATCTTCTACAAAGAGCCAGTCACGGACGTTCTCACCCTTGCCGTAGACAGGAAGCGGCTTGCGCTGACGTATGTTGTTGATGAAGAGCGGGATCAGTTTCTCCGGGAACTGGTATGGGCCGTAGTTGTTCGAGCAGTTGGTCACGATCGTAGGCATTCCGTATGTATCATGGAATGCGCGGACGAAGTGGTCACTGCTGGCCTTTGACGCAGAATATGGTGAATGTGGATTGTACTTAGTGGTTTCTACGAAGAACTCCTCTCCGTAGGCCTCATGCTGAGCCTCTGAAGATGCCTTTGTAGAGAATGGTGCAGGAACACCTTCTGGATGTGTCATCTCGAGCGCACCATACACCTCATCGGTGGAGATGTGGTAGAAACGCTTGCCCTCGTACTTCTCCGGGAGAGATTCCCAGTAGAGCTTTGCAGCCTGGAGGAGGCTCAGGGTTCCCATCACGTTGGTCCTGGCGAATGTGAACGGATCCTTGATCGAGCGGTCCACATGGGACTCCGCTGCAAGGTGGATGATTCCGTCGATCTGCTCATCCTGCATCAGCTTGTAGAATGCGTCGAAGTCGCAGATGTCCATCCTGACGAACTTGTAGTTCGGTCTGTCCTCTATGTCCTTGAGGTTGGCAAGGTTGCCGGCGTAGGTGAGCTTGTCAAGATTGATGATCTTGTACTCAGGATACTTGTTGACGAAGAGCCTTACTACGTGGCTGCCGATGAAGCCGGCTCCGCCGGTGATGACGATATTCTTCATTTAATCTACTTTTTGAGATTTGCGATGCACTTCCTGAGGGAATCAGTCCAATAAGGGATACTGATGCCGAAGGTCTCCTTTATCTTTGTCTTGTCAAGGACTGAGTATGACGGGCGTGTCACAGGAGACGGGAACTCATTGCTGTGGCAAGGCTGGATGTCACACTCTGTCTGACCAGAGTATTCAGCTATCATCCTGGTGAAATCGAACCATGAGCAGACGCCTTCGTTGGAGAAGTGGTATATGCCCGTCTTGGAATAGGTCTCTGACTGCTCTGCGCTGTAATCTGCAAGGACTGCCAGTATCGCATGAGCAAGGTCAAGCGCATAGGTAGGAGTTCCGCACTGGTCGAACACCACCTTGAGCTGAGGTCTGGTCGCTGTGAGGTTAAGCATGGTCTTGCAGAAATTCCTGCCGAACTCCGAATACAGCCAGGCGGTGCGGATGATGACATACGACGGAGCAGTTGCCATGATCCTTTGCTCCCCATGGAGCTTTGTAAGGCCATAGACGCCGGTAGGCGTTCCTTTCTGGTCTTCTCGGCATGGGACATTGTAAGGCTCCTTTCCGAAGACATAGTCGGTCGATATCTGGACCAGCAGGCCGCCCGCTTCCTTCATGGCCTTCGCAAGGTTCTCCGGAGCATTGGCATTCAGCTTCTCGGCAAGAGAAGCGAGCTTCGGGTCGGTCTCGCATGCGTCGACGTTGGTCCATGCGGCGCAGTTGACTATGGCACGGACGTCGTTGTCATGTACCATGGTCCTGACCGCCTCGAGGTCTGTGATGTCAAGGTAAGTCGTCTCAAGGCCCTCGACCTGGTTCACGTCTGTGAATATGTATCTGTCTGAGGAGCCTTCCGTGACGATCCTCATCTCGTTTCCGAGCTGGCCGTTGGCTCCAGTCACCAGGATGTTCATGCTATTCGAATTCGGGATAGAGATTTACGTTATAGTCGAACGGGCTGTCGAAATCCTTCAGCAGCTCATGTTTCGTATCTTTCTCGCTCAGGATGGCTTTCCCGAGCGGAATCTGCCAGTCAATTCCGAGTGACTCATCCATGATCGATATACCGCCGTCGGCCTGCGGTGCATAGAAGTTGTCGCACTTGTACTGGAATACCGCCGTATCTGAAAGCACAGCAAAACCGTGCGCGAAGCCTCTTGGGATGAAGATCTGCCTGTGGTTATCCTCTGAAAGTTCGACAGCGACATGCTTTCCGTATGTAGGCGAGCCCTTGCGTATATCTACTGCGACATCGAGGACGCGTCCCTTGACGCAGCGGACGATCTTGCTCTGGGTATAAGGTGGACGCTGGAAATGAAGGCCACGCATCACCCCGTAGGAAGACATGGACTCGTTGTCCTGGACAAAGTTGATCTTACGGACTTTCTCCTCGAACTCTCTCTGAGAGAAGGACTCGAAGAAATATCCGCGTGCGTCTGAGAAGACGCGGGGTTCGAGGATCACAATCCCCTCGATTTCAGTTCTGATTACTTCCATCTAGTCAAGGTTTGCACCACCGGTGCGCTCAAGTTCATAGACTACACGCATGATGTACTGGCCATACTGGTTCTTGAGCATAGGTTTCGCAAGTTCTGCCATCTTCTCCTTTGAAATCCAGCCCATGCGGTAGCCGATACCCTCAAGACAGGCGATCTTGAGTCCCTGACGTTTCTCGATGGTCTCTACATAGACGGAAGCGTCAGCGAGAGAATCATGGGTACCTGTATCAAGCCATGCGAAACCTCGTCCAAGCGGAACCACCTTGAGTTCCCCTGCCTCCAGGAAAGCCTGGTTGACACTGGTGATCTCATACTCTCCACGTGCAGAAGGCTTTATTTCCGCAGCGATGTCCACGACCTTGTTAGGATAGAAATAGAGACCGGTCACAGCATAGTTGCTCTTTGGATGGGCAGGTTTCTCCTCGATACCGACACAGTCGCCGTCTTCATTGAATTCCGCTACGCCATATCTCTCAGGATCGACTACCCAGTAGCCGAAGACAACCGCTTTCTTATCCTCCTCTACGGTACGCACTGCCTCACGGAGAGTGGCTGTGAAGCCTACTCCATGGAAGATATTGTCTCCAAGAATGAGACATGCGCTGTCATCTCCGATGAAATCCCTGCCTATGGTGAATGCCTGTGCAAGTCCGTCAGGCGATGGCTGCTCAGCATATTCGAAATGAACGCCATAGTCCGAACCGTCGCCAAGAAGGCGCTGGAATCCAGGAAGGTCTGCAGGCGTAGATATGATGAGGATCTCCCTGATTCCTGCAAGCATAAGCACAGAAACAGGATAATAGATCATCGGCTTGTCATAGACAGGCAGAAGCTGCTTGCTGACACCTTTGGTAATAGGATAAAGACGGGTTCCCGAACCACCCGCAAGAACAATGCCTTTCATAATCTGATATGTATCTTCGGCTAAGTTACAAAAAAATCGAAACTATCGCTACCCGAGCACCTCTATCATCTCCGGGCTGACCTCCGTCGCCACGGAAACGAAATTATCGATGCTGATGACCAGCTTGCGGGCACGGGACCCCTTGACCTTTACGAATGTTCCTTCGATACCGTCGAAAGGGCCGCCGATCACACGGACTCTGGTACCCTTCTCGAGATTGACTTCCTCCGGCTTGAGGAACTGAAGCTTCTCAAGTTCTTCCTTGCACACCTTGATGAACGCTTCCATCACGTCGTCACGTATCACGATTTTCTCGTTCTTCTCTGCCTTGCCATCTGAAGTATGTCCCTTGAGGACCTTGTACTGCATGACAGGCACCTTCCCCTTGAGATAGGTCATACGGGCATCGTCAGCATGGACGAAAAGAAGATTGCTGACCGCCGGGACCAGCTGGCGGCGCTTGACGGCTCCTTTCTGGACAAGTACGTAGTGCATCGGAATGAAGTATTCCGCATGGAGCTCCTCCAGCATCCTCGCGGCCTTCATCTCATTCCTGTATGGTGCGCTCATCGCGAACCATTTTGCACCCTCTTCGCCCATAGTCTACTCTCCGTACAGATACCTGCGCTGCTCTGGGGTCAAGGTATCGATCTCTATGCCCCAGTCCTGAAGCTTGATGCGCGCTACGCGCTCGTCGACCTCCTTAGGTACGTTGTTGAGCATCTGGCCCGGAACTCGCGAGATGCGGTCGCGGTTCTCGACGAGATACCTTGCGCTGAGCGCCTGGATGGCGAAAGACATGTCCATGATCTCGGCTGGATGTCCGTCGCCGGCAGCGAGATTGACCAGACGGCCTTCTCCGATGACATAGACGGTACGTCCGTTCTCAAGGGTATAGGCCATGATGTTGTTGCGTGCAGGCTTGATCGAAGTCGCCATGGTCTTAAGCGCAGCGACAGCGACCTCGACGTCGAAATGGCCGGCATTGGTAAGGATCGCGCCCTCCTTCATCTTGAGGAAATGGCTGGCATTGACGACATCCGCGCATCCGGTCACGGTAATGAAGAAATCGCCCTCGGCAGCAGCCTGGTCCATCTTCATCACGCTGAATCCGTCCATTACTGCCTCCATCGCCTTGATAGGGTCGATCTCGGTCACTATCACCTTGGCACCCAAGCCCTTGGCACGCATCGCAACGCCCTTTCCGCACCAGCCGTAGCCAGCAACGACTACTGTCTTGCCGGCGACGATGAGGTTGGTCGTGCGGTTGATTCCGTCCCATACGGACTGACCTGTACCGTAACGGTTGTCGAAGAAATGCTTGCAGGCAGCGTCGTTCACGAGCATCATCGGGAACTGAAGCTTCTGAGCCTTGTCCATGGCCTGGAGACGGAGGATGCCGGTAGTGGTCTCCTCGCAGCCGCCGATGACGCCTGGGATCAGCTCAGGGTAGTTGTCATGGATCATGTTGACAAGGTCGCCGCCGTCATCGATTATGACGTTCGGAGCAGCCTCGATCACCTTCCTGATTCCGCGGAAGTACTCTTCTTCTGTAGCGCCATGGAGTGCGAACACGTTGAGGCCTTCATGCACGAGAGCCGCAGCGATGTCGTCCTGTGTGCTGAGAGGATTGCTGCCTGTGATATACATCTCGGCTCCGCCTGCTGCGAGAACCTCGCAGAGATGGGCTGTCTTGGCCTCGAGATGCACCGACAAAGCGATGCGAAGGCCCTTGAAAGGCTGATTCTCCCTGAAATCCTTCTCGATCCAGTCAAGAAGCGGCATGTGACGCCTTACCCATTCTATCTTAAGTTCTCCGCTTTCCCAGAGATTGATGTCCCTAATTTCCGAAACCATGATATATATTGCGTTATAAGTGGGGCAAATTTACGATTAATTTTGCAAAAGCCGATAAAGGCGGTAATTTTGCGGAGTACTAGAATTTTAACTCAATATTTTCAATATGGGACTTTTAGACGGAAAGGTTGCTATCGTAACAGGTGCAGCCAGAGGAATTGGAAAGGCAATTGCTCTCAAGTTCGCCGCAGAAGGCGCTGATGTAGCTATCACTGACCTCGTTATCAATGAGGCTGCAGAGGAAACTATCGCAGAAATCAAGGCTTTCGGCCACAAGGTAGAGGCATACGCATCGAACGCCGCTAACTTCGATGAGACCCACGAGATCGTGGACAAGATCAAGGCTGACTTCGGCCACATCGACATCCTCGTCAACAACGCAGGTATCACCAAGGACGGTCTTATGCTCAAGATGACAGAGGCACAGTGGGACGCAGTCCTCGCAGTGAACCTCAAGTCAGCATTCAACTTCATCCACGCGCTCACCCCTATCATGATGCGCCAGAAGGGTGGTTCAATCATCAACATGTCATCTGTAGTAGGTGTCCATGGCAACGCCGCTCAGTGTAACTACGCTGCTTCAAAGGCAGGTCTCATCGCTCTTGCGAAGAGTATCAGCCAGGAGATGGGCCGCAAGGGCATCCGTGCAAACGCTGTCGCTCCAGGTTTCATCGACACTCCTATGACTCAGGCACTTCCTGAGGAGGTACGCAAGGAATGGATGGAGAAGATTCCTCTCCGTCGTGGCGGTACCGTAGAGGACATCGCAAACGTATGTACCTTCCTCGCATCTGACATGTCTTCATACGTATCCGGCCAGGTAATCGAGGTCGACGGTGGTATGAACATGTAATTTTTCAGGATTCTTTACCTTTTAACAGGAATCTTTACCTGAAAAATCAAGAATCTTTACCTTTCCGCAGCAGAAAATGCGTTACTTGCATCGATGCGCGGAAAGGTTTTTTATATTCAGGCAGGGATGCGGGCGCTGCGTGCGGTCGGGGATCTTCTGATGCCCCGCGAATGCATAGTCTGTGGCCGCCCGCTGCTCAAGGACGAGACGCACCTCTGCATCTGGTGCCGTTCGGACCTTCCCCTGACCTTCTTCCATCTCCAGAGCCGCAACGCGATGGCCGACAAGTTCAACGCCCTGGTCCAACGACATATCGAAAGCGGCATCGGAGTGACCCAGGACCATGGTACCCCGTTCGAGGATCTGGTGCCAGGCCCCGGGCACACGCCCTACATCAAGGCCGCAGCCCTTTTCTTCTACCGGTCAAAGACCGGATACAGGAAGATCACCCAGAGCCTTAAATACCACGGGAACCTGTCTGCCGGCCGCTTCTTCGCCCGCATGCTGGCAGAGCGCCTGAAAGAAAGCCCGTATCTCGACAAGATTGACATCGTGGCGCCCGTCCCGCTGCACTGGACCCGAAGGTGGTCCAGAGGCTACAACCAGGCGGAGGTGATCGCCAGGGAACTGGTAAGGTGCGGGATCGGAGGTACCATGGTCCCGGATCTCCTGAAAAGGAACCGACGTACCAGGACGCAGACCAAGCTGTCGGTCGGGCAGAAGGCGGACAATGTCAAGGGAGCGTTTTCGGTAAACGCCAAGGCTGCAGTCTCCGATCCCATTAGCCTGATTCTTGTCGACGACGTCTTCACCACCGGGGCGACGCTTTTCGCTTGCTGGAAGGCCTTGAAAGAATGGAACCCTGACATACATATCACCATCGTGACGCTCGGATATGTAGGATAATTGGAATTATTTTTCTATCTTGCATAATTCTAGTGTATTTCCCCATGAAGAATTTCGTAAGCACCAGAAATCAGCAGGAACCCGTAGGATTCTATAAAGCTATCGTCCAAGGCATTGGAAGCGACGGCGGACTCCTCGTGCCTGATTTCGACCTTCCAAAGCTGGATCTTTCCAGTCTCATCACTCTTGACTACGTTTCACTCGCGACAGAAATAGTATCGGCATTCGTCCCCGAAGACGGCAGAAGCCTCATCGCTCAGGCCTGCCTCAACGCCTATGGCAAAGGTCTTTTCCCTATGGAAGTAGTGCCTGTGAAGAAGGCAGGAGACGCATGGATCGCAGAACTTTTCCATGGACAGACCGCCGCGTTCAAGGACATGGCCCTCTCGCTCCTTCCACACCTGATGACCCTTTCGCTCAAACAGCTGGGCGAAGACAGAAAGGTCATCATTCTTGCCGCCACCTCCGGAGACACCGGCAAGGCAGCACTTGAAGGATTCAAGGATGTCGAAGGTACAGGCATAATCGTCTTCTATCCGACCGACGGCGTCAGCGCCATCCAGAAGCAGCAGATGGTGTCTCAGGAGGGCAGGAACGTCAAGGTAGTAGGAATCAAAGGCAATTTCGATGACGCGCAGAGAGCTGTCAAGGCCGCATTCGCTGACCCAGAGATCGCCCAGGCGTGCAAAGAGGGCGGAGTATTCCTCTCTTCTGCCAACTCGATCAACATCGGCCGACTCATCCCTCAGATAGTCTACTACATCTCCAGCTATCTTGAACTTGCGCGCAGAGGCGACATCGCTCTGGGCGACAAGATCAATTTCTGCGTCCCAAGCGGCAACTTCGGCAACTGCCTTGCAGGATGGATCGCAAAGCAGATGGGCCTGCCGGTAGACAGGTTCCTCGTCGCATCGAACAAGAACAACATCCTGACAGATTTCTTCCAGACTGGACGTTACGACGCAAACCGCGAGTTCTTCAAGACCAACGCACCTGCGATGGACATCCTCGTTTCCAGCAACCTCGAGAGACTTGTATGGTACATGACAGGACGCGACGGAGACAAGACCCGCAGCTATATGGAAGGGCTGAAGGACAACGGCGTCTACGAGATAGAGCCAGAGATCCTCGCCCGCATCAAGGAAGAGTTCACAGCAGGCTACCTCACTGAGGAGCAGGTACTTGAGACAATCAAGGACTGCTACGGCAAGACAGGTTACGTGCTCGACACCCACACCGCCTGCGGCTATGGCTTCCTCAGTCGCTACCGCAGCGAAAGCGGGGACAACACACCGACGATCGTCGTATCGACCGCGTCGCCATACAAGTTCCCGGAATCTGTCCATGGTGCCGTCTGCGGCGAAGTACTTGATGTCTACACGGCCATCGACAAGCTCAACGCCTTGACCGGAGTCCCTGTCCCAGGGCCTCTGCGCGGAATCAAGGAAAGGCCTGTGCTCCACACGGTCACAATTGACAGAAGCGAGATCCCTGCGTTCATCAAGGACGCTGTAAGAAAGTAAAACAGAACTACTTATACCATGAAAGTCAGAATCAAAGTACCTGCGACCAGCGCCAACATCGGACCTGGATTCGACGTGGCAGGACTTGCGCTCACACTATACAACACCTTCGTATTTGAACTCAGCGAAGGAGGTCTGGAGATTACAGGCTGCCCTGAGCAGTTCTGCAACGAGGACAACATGACCTACCAGGCGTTCAAGACAGCTGCAGCATACTGCGGCCTTGATTTCAAGGGCGTGAAGATCGCCTGTTCTGGAGACGTGCCGCATACCCGCGGACTCGGAAGCTCTTCGACATGCATCGTGGCCGGAATCGTGGCAGCCTACGCCTTCATGAACCGCAGCGAAGACCGTGACGAAATCCTTGACCTCGCAACAAAGATCGAAGGCCACCCTGACAACGTAGCACCGGCTATCTTCGGAGGTCTCACAGTATCTGTCATGTACGGCGACAAGGTGAAGACCCTCAACATCCCCGTCAAGCACGACTACCGTTTCGTGACCCTGATCCCGCCATTCACCCTTTCTACAGAGCTCTCACGTAAGGTTCTGCCTTCGACCATCTCAAGACAGGACGCAATCGCCAACGTGTCACATCTCGCTCTCTCCGTGGCTTCGCTCATCAACGGCTACGATGAAGGTCTTAAGCTTGGTTTCAAGGACCGTCTGCACCAGCCATACAGAGGCCATCTGATCAGCGGGTACCACGAG
The DNA here is from genome assembly GCA_045599665.1 of Candidatus Cryptobacteroides sp. GTDB lineage: Bacteria > Bacteroidota > Bacteroidia > Bacteroidales > UBA932 > Cryptobacteroides. Next base: position 9,838 of record JAZRWK010000039.1, on the reverse strand, counting down.
ATCATGGATATCCTTGACAAGGACGAACAGGTGCTTGGAAGCTACCTTTCCGGAGCAGGTCCATCGCTTATGGCAGTAATCAGCGCAAGCGACATCATGGGTGTCGTTCGCATCAAGGAAGAGCTAGGAAGCCTTCTTGACGGCTGGGAGGTCGTAAAGCTTGAGCTTGACCACAAGGGTTACACCTGCGACTACGAATAGGAAGATCGGCCTCTAGGCTCGGTACCATGGAAATAAAAAGGGGACGGAATTGAATCCGTCCCTGTCCACGCAGAACGCGACTTATAATTATTATACCTCCGATTTCAAAATTTTCCACCACAACCAAAATAAAATAGCTATCTTTGCAGTCCAAGCCTTGGTGGTGGAATGGTAGACACGAGGGACTTAGGCTTAGCTCTTTGAAATAATTGTTTGCTAAACACGATGGTAATCATTAACTTTATGTATTAGTACAACGGACATGAGTAAAGCCAAGTATACATTACAGGATGTCATCGCTGCAGTAAAGAAGAATCACTCAATGGCGGGAGTATTGAGACATCTTGGATTGCGACCTATCGGTGGCAACTACAGGACTGTTGGAAGAATTATTTCCGATAATGAGATAGACACATCGCACTTTACAGGTAAAGGATGGAACGTCGGTATGGAATTTAATCCCGGGAAAAAGATGAGTGACGAAGAGATTTTTACTGCGCATTCATCATACAAATGCTCATGGCGACTTCGTGAACGATATAAAAAGTTCACTGGCATCAAAAAATGCGAGAATTGTGGCCTAGAGGAATGGATGGGAAAGACGATCCCCTTGGAAATCCATCATAAGAACGGTGATAACACAGACAACAGACCTGAAAACCTTGTTTTATTATGTCCAAACTGTCATGCACTGACAAACAATTATCGAGGAAAAGCTACATTGAGTGCTCTCTCCGAAAGGAGAGAAGTAGAATACCGTAAATTCAAGGAAGCCTTAACTGGTAACGCAGATGGTAATCTTGAGCCAAGCCTCTTTGAGGAAGGTGCAGAGACTAGACACGGTACACCTAAAGACACAACGTCAATGGTGAAGGAATAGTCCAGACTACGAACGGATCATGGTCCGGTGGCGAAAGCCATAGCAGCAAGAAAATCCCTTGGGCAGTAATGCCTGTACGGGTTCGAGTCCCGTCCGAGGCACGAATTAAACGAGTTAACTAATTGAATATCAATTATTAACTCGTTTTTCATTTGTAAAATTGCCGAATATTTGCCGAGTTATATCCCCTGCCTTAATTGCTATCATTCCTCACATTGAACAAAGACGCAGTATATCTTAACCAATATGATTAAGAATCTTGGTCTTTGTATCTGCGGTAATCACGAATGCTTCCTTCTCGAACGGTGGTTTAAGTTTGACGATGTAATCCCGTCCCGCGCCGTGTGAAATACGATCTATGCATTCGAGGTTGACAAGTACCTGTCTGTTTATCCTATAATATTTGGACGGGTCCAGAGAATCTGACAAACCAGCGAGAGAGCTGTTGACCATTGATGTAAAGCCATCCTTGAAGAATGCTCTTACGTATCCCCTTTCCGTCAGGACATAACAGAGATCTGCGACACTTCGTATCACCGTATCCTGTCCCTTCTCAAGAATAATCTTCTTTTTATAACCTATAGCCCCGCTAATTATTTCAGACGAAATTCGACGCAGATCTTTATGGTCGATTGGAGACAAACGTTTCTCGCATCTTTGCAACGCCCTTTGAAGTCCCTCTATGGAAATAGGCTTGAGTAGATAGTCTATGCAGTTATAATCAAAAGCCTTCAACGCATATTCATCATAAGCAGTTGTGAACACTACCGTAGCTTCTGTATCCACTTGCTCAAAGACTCTGAACGACATGCCGTCATCGATTTTGATATCGGCAAAGATCACGTCAAGGTCTTTATTTGAATTGATCGCACTAATTGACGAACTGATATCGGAAGTTACTCCAACTATTTCAATTTGAGGTTGCAGTTTTTTAAGATCCTCAGAAAGGGCTCTCGCGATTTCTCTTTCGTCCTCAATTATCAAAACCTTCATATTTCAAATCCTCCTCAAACACCAATGGCAGCAATACTCTGAACTCGTTACCATCATTTTCAATCATGATTTCTTTGCCAGCTAGAAGGGCATATCTTTCCCTCAGATTGTCAATTCCTGAATGAGATCCAGCTGTATCATCTGCTCGTTGTGCAATTTTATTTGTTACCATGATAGCATCATCTTCTAGCGTTAAATCAACAACCAATTTATGCCCATTGCCATGGCTATTATGCTTAACCGCATTCTCGATTAGGGTCTGAAGAGAAGCTGGCGGAACATACGAATTGACGGAACGCAAATCAGAAGAAATATTGACTTCAATACCAGAATATCTGATTCTCAGCATCTGAATGTAGTTGTCTACGAACTCAAGTTCATCAGCAAGTGGAACGGCATGAGACTGACCATTTCTAGTCATATAACGGTACATTGAGGAAAGTCTCTTAATGAACCTTTCCGCCATTTCCGGGTCATGTCTGACGAGACTGGCAGCTGTGCTGAAACTGTTGAAGATAAAGTGATTGTTCGTCTGCAAAGAAAGCATATCCAACTTTGTCTGAAGAGCAATGAAATCTTTCTTCTTTGCTTCTTCCTGGGACATTAATCTAGCAAGCTCCTCTTCTCGATACTTTTTTACCAGAAAAAAGGATAGATATGTGGTTGAAATTATTTCTATCACAAAATAGTCAGACAACATGATATTCTGGAAGATATCTTTCTCATAATCTAAGAACAGATGAAATGAACAAGCCATGACAAAAGCAAAGAATGCATTCAAAACTACATGTATGGGGAAAATGACAAACAAAACATTGTCCCGATTCTTAAAATTCCAAAGATAATGCAGCAATCGTTTGCACGAAAGTATTGAAAAGCTATACAAACAAAATGATTCAACGATATTATCTGCGAAATCCTTGAGCAAGGCATGCCTCAATTCATTAGTGGGCAAAGAAATATAGTTGCTTATGTCTATTATACACCACACAGCCCAGCTGGTTATCATAGATAACAGATAACCGACAAATAGATGGCGTGTTTCTTTCATTGTCATAATTATTCCTTGGTCTATTAACTTGACAAAAATATAGTAAAAAACCGTGAAGGCTAAATCTAAGTGTGCGAACAATGCAAATTAGGTGGTGAATCCTACAAAATGAATTACGAACATATAGTCAGAAATGTTAGCTTCATCTTCCCATTTGTCGCCTTCATGATAATTAATTTTTCACAAAAGAGGTAATACAATACTTTTGAACCTATCAATGCCGTGTATGTACACGGGAAAATGGTAAACAAATAAATACAATGAAACAAAAACTACTTTATTTTATGCAGAAACCAACAGTATATCTTCTGTTATTCTGCATGTCTTTCTTCTCAGGATGCTCGAAATCCTTAGAGGAGCTAGAGGAACATTATGAATCTTTTCAGGTTGTGGAGGAGACAAAATGCGCAAGCGTGTATGATAGTCAGATGCAATCTTTGGCTAAGGCCATGAGCTCCGCCATCGTTAATAACCAATCATTGAGAGCATTAATTCATAAGGAAGTGTTGAAACAGTTCGATGGCGATTACGATGTTCTAATGAAGGATGTAACTAAGAAAGCTGTGCGATGTGAGGATGCCCTTCTTACAAAGGGTGCTGACAACTTGATTACTGTTGGCGATTTGATCAATCTATATTTACCTGTGGAGACGAAATCAGTCAGTTCGGAATCAGTTTTGGACCAGTTGAAAAGAGAGAACCCGAATCTTCAGATTGCTGTACCAATACATGCCGAAGAATGGGACCCGACAACATATACTCCAGTGGTTGCTTTCCTTCCGGAGGACTATAATGATGACGTAGATGTCATTTATGGCTATAATTCTAAAGGCGAGTTTGTCGCAATTGATGCAATCAATGAGCCAGATGTCCCAGTAATAATTATTAGTCAAAATGAAAGGCAGGACAATTCTGATGACCTCCTTATTCCAAATTATCCTATAAGGTCATTGGACTCATCACCGACCGTTTCTATGCCTAGTGCCCCTAGTAATCTTTCTGTAAATATATCTCCACGATCCACCATCGTCTTATCATGGAATTGTGCAGACTCGGTGTCATATTATAGAGTATGGCGCAAAGGGCCAGGTGAGTCAACCTTTGTAAATATTGGCAATTCGGTTGGTCACTATAATAGGACTTATGAAGATTCAGATATATCAGGACATAGCTTATATTATTACTATGTCACAGCTGTGAATGTTTCATTATACGATTCTAAGGAATCACAACCGTCCAGTATGGTGTCATTCACAACACCGTCGGGGCCATCTGGTATCAGTAATTTCAAGTCCTTATTGACAGGACCGGATGTGGAGTTAAGGTGGAACAATAATGGCGACACAAACTCTGATGTTGTTGTAGAGTATTCAATGCCTAATAATGGACAAAGCAACTACTCTATCCTTCAACGTTTCTCTGGGGGCGCAGATAATTATGTATATACTCCTAGCGTAAGAGGAAATATTGTTAGATATAAAGTTTACCGAGAGAATGCACTTGGAAGATCCGACTCACAATACGACTATATATATCCCGCTTATCGATCAGCCGATAGAGGAAACCCAGTCTGCGTTACTCAAATAAGCTTCACCGATTGGGATTTAGAGCGATGGCCGGCGGGAAAACCAGAATTCTATATAAAGGTGGTAGGAAAGAACGACAACAACCAGACAGTGGAATTGTTTGACCAAGCCAGGTTCGATTTTTCATCAAAAACAAATAGTCAGAATTTTTCTGGTAGGCAATTGATAAATTGGGAATATTCTTCAGATGGCGATTGGTATTCTACACTGACGTTTTATATGGAAGAATACGATAACAATACTTCAAAATTTACATTTAATGCAAGTGCAAAGTATAACAAAAAGCTTTCTGATGATCTAGAACTGAATGTAGCGGCTTCTATATCTGTGGATTTCTCTGATAAGGGTGAATACTGTGGAACTGATTTCACTCACTTTTATGAGAGCCAGACGAAGCAGTTGGTTTTCCAGAACTACGGTGCTAGGTTAAGGCTCGGAATCCAATAATATACATATTGTCGCGGGACGTATTGATTATCATTAATCCATATTCAAATTCAACCTATTAGACAAAAGAACATATGATAAGAAGAATAATGAGTGTACTGGCATGTGTAATTTTCAGTACCAGTATTTTTGCCCAGACCGACAATACCATAAAAGGTTATCGAGCAGAAGTCAGTTTAGGAAACACATTTGGACTTAATACCGAATATGGTAGCGTCTTTAACATTCAAACAACCCATGGTGTTGCTTTTTCAGATGGAGCATTTGTGGGTGCCGGAATAGGTTTTTTTACTGACCTGGACGATTTTTTGATTCCGGTTTTTCTGAAAGTGTCACAGTCGTTCTGTCGAAATCATACAATCAATCCCTATGCTTCATTTTCGTTGGGATGCTATTTGAATGCCCCGGCAGGCGTGGCCTTGTATACGTCGCCAGAACTTGGTGTTGAGATTTCCAGATTCAAGTTTTTCACAAACTACAGTTTCTATCAGAACACTGACGATTGTTACTGGTATGGGGAAGTTGGCGAGAGAGTAAGCAACTTGACTGTGGGTGTAGCTTTTAGATTTGGAAAATAACGACCTTTTCTAGATGATTTGAGCCGGCGATCACTATTTTGTGACCGTCGGCTTGAATTCTACAACCGCATTCCTCTTGATCTTCCCTGACCTTGTGATTGTTCACGCTCTCGCTGCTCTATTCTCTCCTTGGAGGTATCCTTCGCGTGCTTCCAGATATCCACACCGATGGACTTGTGAAGGCCCCTGCTCTCATACTCCTGGATCTGTTCAGGTGTCGAGTGGTCAACCAGGTCCTCGGCAATCTGCTTGAAGTCCCGCATCCAGCTGTTTATTGTTCTCTGGTCTTTGTTGACCATGCTCTGCAGCTTGCGGATATCTTCCAACCTTGACACGTTCGTATTCTTCGCAACCTCAAGATTGGATTCAGATGCCTTGAGTTGGTTGACGACTGCTGACTTCTCATCGGACAGGCTGGCAATCTTTCTCTCCATCTCCGAGATCCTCTTTGCCGGCTTGTCAAGCAAAGTCAGCACCGCGCTCTTGGTTGACTTCCAGATGGACATTCCCTTTATCTGCCTTGTCAGGGCAGTCAATGTCTTCTGCCGTTCCTCCACTGTCCTGGTGATGGACTTCACCATGGCCGTTGCCATTGCCGATGCCGCCATCGCCAGTACGGTTATTGCGCTGGACAGGGGCTGAAGGAGATTCAGGAGATACCCGGCTGGCTTGGTGGTCATGTCAGTGTTGGATGTCTGGTCAAGCCAGTCCCTTCTCTTCTGCAGCTCACGGTCAGGACGGATGTCCATCTCTTCCATCTGTCCAACCTGGGCGTCATAGGTTCTCACTATCTCACGCCCCTGCTGCTGCATGTCAGCCACACTGCTCCTGATTGTCGCCTCCTGGGACTCTATCTGCTTCTGCTGTTCCCTCAGGGTCTCAGCCTGAGCCAGTATCTCCCTTGCCTGTTCCCTTGCCTTGAACTGCCTGGCATCCTCATGCATGCGATCTGAGGACACTCCACGCTCAAGGCCTGTAGCCTCGGCCGCATAGTCCTGAAGCCTGGACATGTCCTCCCTTGTGAACTTGATGGTCTTCGCATAGGCATCCACCATCACTTTCACAGGCTTGTGTGTCTTCGGGTCGATGACATTCTTGCCGTTCTTCTTCTTTGTCCTTTCCGTCATGCGATGTTCCCAGCATGTGGTGTCGACGATGATGTGGGCATGATGGTTAGGCTTCCATTCCCCAGTCTCCGCGTCCCAGTGCCCTTCATCCTTGTGGATGGCATAGGACAGCGGAGTCATTCCCAGGTTTCTTGTCAGTTCACAGAACCTCTCGACCTGGGCAGGGGTCGTGTCCTCGTCAATGACGAGCACGATCTCCTGGATAGGTTGGGCGGTGGACTGCATCTTCTGTCCTGTCGCAGCTTCATATTCCGGACGTATTTTGTCCATCTGCTGCGAGATGGATGTCCACTCCCTGTATGAGTTCAGATGGGTGAGGTCCTTGCGGACATACTCGAGCTCCTTCTCCCTCCTGTTGTGTCTTTCCGCAGCTCCGCCCTTGCAGGGCTGCATGTTGGCTGATGTCTGTTTTGCCATAGGCTTGATGTGTATTTGCGTTGTTGGGTTTTGTGAATCAGCCGGGACAGAAGGGGTCAGGGGAATCCCCTGTCAGGGAGAGTGAGGGCTGTTCCCTCACAATTCATGGCGGACACCTCGGGTCCGCACCCCTCCGGCCATCGGCCGCATTCCGGCACACCTACTGTGCCGGTATCCCTCTCATCGGAGAGGGCGCACACCCCTTCAGGGGTATAGTGCGCTATATCCCTGAAGGGACATAGAACAGGCTACTCCATTCCTCGGTAGGAAGGGGTGTCATACATGATTGCATCGAACGTCTCGATCATCCTGTCATACACTCTGTCACCATATCTGGCCCTTATCTCGTCAAAGGACAGGTTGGTGGCGATGACCGTCGTGAGGTTGTGCTCGTACCTGTACAGCATGATGTCAGACAGGGGATGGTATTCCACGCCATAGATCATGCAGCGCTCGGGCTCCGCCCCAAGGTCGTCAATCAGAAGGAGAGTCTCCGGATAGTATTCCGCAGATTCGGTCCTACGGAACATGTCATAGACCCTCTTCGCATTCACTCTTGTCGCTCTGCAGCCGAACAGTGATGACACCGCCTTCAGCATGGTGGTCTTGCCGTTGCCCAGAGTTCCTCTCAGCAGAAGTCCGTGCTTTGGGGAGTCATGGAGCCAGGATGCCACCTGATCTATCCTTTCCGTGGTATTCTCGTCAAAGTTACATTCGTGCTCCATGTCCTCCACTGCCAGGGCATAGAGGGCGGACAGTCTTGCCACTGTGTCGTCCTTGCAACTAAGCTGCACCGGAAGACGCGGCTTTCTCTTTTTACTGCAGGTCTCCTTGTAGAAGTCCATGTACCTGCTGATGCTTTCTGCTATTATTTCCATATTGGTTTCGATTTATGACCGGTCCGGTTTCTGGACGGGTCGGGTTATTGTCCTGATTTCCGTGGAAGGCCTATACTCGGACACATGCATATCCGTATGTAACCTTCCATTAATATTTATTTCCTTTATATTATGTGGTCCGGTTTTCGGACCGGTACCGGTATGGTTTCCGGACCGGTACCCGTCCTGTTTCAATACCGGTCTTCTTCTGATACCGGTCCCGGTTTCGGACCGCTTGTCTGCAAGCCTGTCATACATGTCCATGACGTCAGCGGATATGGTGTACATGGTACGTCTCCCCTGCGTATGCGATGCTACGACAAGGCCCTTCTCCTCAAGCGTTCTGACTGCAGTGACTGCAACTGACCTGGATGCTCCGGTGATGGACCTGATTACACGTATCGGTATCGGGACAGGCCTGCGATCCTGGGAGTAGAACCCGAAGATGACGGCGAAGACCTCCTTGGTGTAGCCACCTAGCTTCAGGTCCTCCCACATGAATCGGTAGATGACTGTGAAATGCTCTTTCATGTCCAGCCACTTTACTCCTGCACTCCCTGGACAAGACGGTCAATGTCCGACTGCCTGTATCGTTTCTGGCCACCCACCCATATGGGCACCAGGATCTTTGACTTCGCCCATCGGTAGAGTGTGCTTTCGGAAATCTTGAGGGCTGCCTTCACCGCTTCCGGTTCCTGGTATGTCTCCGCCTTTCCTGCTTCGATTGCCGCCCTCTCCCTCTCGAACTCCTGCCTAGTCTCGGCAATGAGCTTTCTGGCGAATACGCACAGGTCCGACGCCTGCACGTTGACTGTGGCGTTGGGACAGCGCGACAGAAGTTCCATAAGATCTAATGTTGTGTTGTTCATTTGTCTGATGATATTTTTGCTTCCACCCCTTCGGGTCCCTTGCCGACGGGACCTTCATTCGGTGACGGTTCATCAGCGTGTCGGCAATCACGTCGTGAACACCGGCAAAGGTAATTGACTGTCAATGCCGTTCTTGCCGCACCTTCTGCCGTTTCTGCCGTTTTCAATGCCGTTCATGCCGCTTTGAGCTTTTTTGCATTATCAGTCAGAAAGGCTTGTACAATTGAAGTATTCTGCAGACCTTTGCATCGTTAGTCTCCGCCAAGCCTCTCAACGATGCTCAAATGCGCGGGGCTTTTTTTTGTATACAGGCATGGCGAAAGGCAATTTTACAAAGACATATTCTTCTCCGTCGGACTAGGTCTCACTCCTAAAGTACCGAGGATTAGTGATAACAGATGGTTCCACTTGATGGATCATATTTTTCGAATCAAAGAACATTTGCTAATATTATGGGCATTATCGACAAAGAGCATTGCAACCCGACAAGGTCACATATAACACCGCAGGGACTTTAAACTATTAATGTTAATAGTTTAATTACCTAAATGCTATCGGCAACTAGAAAAGAACCATGTCCAATGTATATCACTGTTCATTCAGAGTGCATTCAGTATTATTTGAACGAAATCTGCTGTAAACAGAACATAAATAACCTCTTCGATAGGTTGCTTTGATCTGCCGTATTATCGAAAAATTACTTTTAGGTATTAATCCGCATAATCATAAAACTGTTTTATTGTTAGGATTTTTATTTAAGCACATGACAAAATTTTAAAAATATCGAACGGCTGGGGCCTGAGAGGGTTTA
>JAZRWK010000038.1:0-13043 GCA_045599665.1 Candidatus Cryptobacteroides sp. | reverse complement strand
AAGAGCGGTCACGTATCTTCGAACCTACGCTGACTACAACACTGCGGTGGCATACTGCGCACTGGACTACAACGCCTCTGCGCTCAGCATTCTTGAGAACCTTACTCCGACGGCGGAGGTCAACTACATGCTGGCCGTGGTGTACACAAGGCTGGGGCGCATCCAGGAAGCCGTACAGTGCTACATGATCTCCTGCGAGCAGAACCCTACCTACGTCCACCGAGGCAACCTCGACCCGGAGATCTCGGCTCTGATCAGGATGTATGACCTGAACAGGGAGGATGACGAGGAGGACTATTTCTTCAACTGACATGGAAGACGAAAGAATTGAATGGCCATACAGGCCAAACAACGGCTATGGTGGATATGCCGCATTGTTCACCTGCGGCACCGTCTGCGGATTAGCCATAGGATGGCTGGCATACCTTGCTTGCTCGAGGTGGCCGGACTGGTGGCTGATCATCGGTGCCTGCTCGTTAGGCTCGTTCCTGATAGGACTCGGAAGCCTGGTAGCGCTTGTCCTAGGCACCTGGGCACATGTCATCCAGTGCATCACGCTCATGAGACTCAACAGAAAGGAACTCGAAAGACGTTCTGCTATTCACAACAATCAAAAACAACAAATCAATGAAGACTAAGTTCATTCTTCTCGCGGCCGCCTGTGCAGCACTCGCGGCCTGCAACAAGGACCTCCCGGAGGTCACCATCCCTGCCGGGCAGGGCGAAGGTCAGATCACTTTCACCATCGCAGGCGAGGAGCCTGTCATGACCAAGGCGGTCACCGCCTACACCACAGCCCAGACCTACGAGAGCCAGGTCAACAAGGTGCAGGTGTTCGTCTTCGGAGCAGACGGTGCCATCAACTTCTACCAGGACCTCGGCAACAAGACGTCAGGCACCATCTCGACTACGGCAGGTGCCAAGACCGTCTGGGCCGTCGTAAACGGTCCTGACCTCTCTAGTATCGGCAAGCTCTCCGACCTCCAGGCCACAGCCGTCGACCTCGCAGCCAACAGCACCACCGCGGCAACCGGCTTCGTGATGGCAGGCAACGCTTCGGTGACCGTCAGTGCAGGTGCATCGGCAAACTGCGGCATCACGGTGTCGCGTCTCGTGTCGCGTGTGGCTCTCCAGAGCATCGTGAACAAGCTTCCTGCATCATACGGAGCCATCAGCATCGACAGGGTGTTCCTCTGCAACGTCGTCGGCAACCAGAACCTTGCGGGCAGCGCAGCTGCAGCGACCTGGTACAACAAGGACGGCCGAGCTGACGAGTCTACCAGAAACGCCGCACACATCATCGACGGCTCGACCTACAAGGCGTCATGCGAGTCCCTCACCTTCAGGAACGTGGCTCAGAGCGTGAACAACGGCGCCACCCACGCTCCTTCGACTCCTTATCTGTTCTACGGATTCCCTAACAGCAGCACCACTGCTCCTAACGGATTCCAGGCGACTTTCGCAGCCAAGAGAACCGTACTCACAGTCGTCGCCACCATCGCCGGCACCAGGTACTACTATCCTGTGGTCCTTGATGACGCCACTCTCGACCGCAACAAGACCTATACAGTCGGCCTCACCATCACCGGTCTCGGATCAGATGATCCGGACAAGCCTGTAAGCAAGGGAAGCATCGCTGCGTCGATCACGGTGAGCGGCTGGACTGCAGGAGTCAACTATGACGAGACCATCTAGCACACACCACTTACACGAACAACATTCTAAACGTTTTTTTCATGAACACTGACTCCCCTGCCGTCGTGAGATGCCAGGGTTTCTGAAATGCCCGGTCCGGAGAACGGGGCGTGACCGGTCTGTTGACGGACTGCCGGACGTCGGGGAGCGACACCCCTCCAGGGCACCACATACACATTTGAAAGATGAAAAGGACATACATTATTTTATCAACCATTCTCTTTTCCCTTGTCTCCTGTTCTGTCAAGGAGGACAGGGACGATTGCCCCTGCTGGCTGCAGATAGACATGTCTGCCTGTTCACGCTTTGCTGACATGGTCTCGCTCAAAGGATGGACCGATGACAGGAACGTGTTCGGCGTGCAGGTATTCAAGGAGGACTTCGCTCCTGATCATGAGGAGGAGGTTCCCAGAACTCTTGTCCATTACAATGCGACATCAGGTCTCGTGTCAAACAGGAACTCCGGGATATCCGTGATCATCCCTGAAGGGGAACAGTCGGACAGGCTCTATGCATACAGGGCTGACGTGCAGGCTTTCGGCGAGACGGCATATGACAAGATCTCCCTGCACAAGCAGTATGCAGCCGTAGCCATAAAGATCGAGGACAGCGACAATGAGTATTCCTTAGTCGTCAGAAGCGGTTGGAACGGCATGAACCTGGACACCCTCAAGCCAGTCTCTGGACCGTTCTCCTTTGCTCCAGAGCCTACGGAGGAAAAGGTCTGGTACTTCCGTCTGCCTCGTCAGGGAGACGATTCCCTGGTCTTGGAAATCACAGGAGAAAGCGGAAGGACATATCCTTATGATCTCGGCGGTCTTATCAGGGCCTCCGGCTATGACTGGAATGCAGAGGACCTCGACGACATCATGCTCGGAGTCGACTACGTCTCGTGGAAGATGAGCATCGAGGTCATCCCGTGGGAGGAAGGACTTGTCTACGATGAAATCATCTAACAATAACACAATACAATGAAAAGGACAACCAGAATGCTTTTCGCAGCTGCCGTCTCAGCCATGGCTGCTGCCTGCTCGGTTCAGGAACTGGACCTGCCAGATCACACCGAGACCCATGAGAAGGTGAAGATCCAGGTCGTGCCTTCCATCCAGGGAATGGACGAGGTGCAGACCAAGAGCTCAGTCACCAGCGGCGAGTCAGCCGTGAAGGACATCAACATCTTCTTCTACCATAAGGGACTCCTTGTCGCATCGAACTACGTGGTCTCCCCTGCCGTCGCGACCTTCCTTCTCAATGAAGGACTGGAGTACAACGTCTATGCAGTGGCCAACGTGGGAAAGATCACACCAGTGGACAAGGAAGAGGATTTTCTGAAGTATAAGATGACCATCGGCTCCGGCGGCTTCGTCGGTGCGATGAACTCAGGCGGCATCCCGATGGCATGGCAGAATAACGGATACACGGTGAGCAAGAGCGTCACCCAGCTTCCAGTGGCTCTCGTGAGGCTCGTCAGCAAGATCCGTTTCAGGGTCGACATGCAGGCGCTCGCCGGGCTGAAGATTACCTCAATAAGACTCTGCAACGGAGCAGGTGCCGTGACACCGTTCACCATGAACGGCCATGGCGGCAGCAAGATCACTTCGGCCAGCGAGTCCATCGACGGAGACTACGCAAGTACGGCAGACCTCGCCAGCATCAACAACGGCGGCCAGATATACTTCTATGCACTGGAGAACTGCCAGGGCACTCTCCTGACTGGCAACAAGGACCCGTGGAAGAAGACACCTGAGAACATCAGCGTAGCTAACCTCTGCACTTATCTGGAGGTGAACTGCGAGTTCCAGACCGGATTCGCTCTCACCGGCACGATTACGTACAGGGTCTATCTCGGTCAGGACAACTGCACCAACTTCGATATCATAAGGAACGTCGATATGGGCGTCACCCTTTGCCTGACAAAGAACCTCGACAACGTCTCCTGGAAGATTGACCCTGACGTGGACTACAACGGATCGCTCGGCAGCGCGTGGATCGAGCAGGGCATGCACTCGATGGACAACCTGTATGTCGGCGAGACAGTCCAGTGGGGACTGTCCATCAACGAATATCTCGAGGACTTCCTCGGAGAGGGACTACCAGGATGCAGGCTCGTCGCTATGCTGGACAACAAGGAGAACACCAACCTCAGGTTCGGTGACATCATCTATTCCTCAGGAGACTACTTCTGCGACATGAAGTGCTTCGCTGAGACCGAGGAGCCGAACTCCATGTGGCTCCTTGACAAGGACGGCAACGTCATCACTGACATCAGGCTTGAGAACGACTTCATAGAGTGTTTCGAGCCAAGCCTTCTGAACGGAGACGGCGGAGTCAAGCGTCCGAGTGACAGGATCACAGCGCCTCAGAGCAACACCTGTCCCGTGGTCAACGGCACCGACAGCAAGGTCTATCTCTACCTTACCGACTATGCTGGCAGGAACCTCAATGTCCCCAAGTCACAGGGACAGTACGGCTTCGACCTCTCCCTGTTCGACAGGGTCGAGATGAGAGCATCCACATCGGAAGCAGCAAAGTCCTTGGTAAGTACGGCAGCGTCGGACCTGCTTGCGAAGAGCTTCACCCTGCAGGGCGTCAGCCAGGGAACCAGCCAGAACGGAGGACCGGCCTTCACCTGCACCGTCAGGAACACGAACTCAGGATCCAACGAGACCCTGAACGATGCACTGTCAAAGGTATATCACATGACTGACAGCCATGACGGTGAGAACCATGTCGCGAATCTGCTGTTCTCTGCACCGAATACCGGTACCATCACTGCAAAGGCTGACTTCGGCATCATCAGGCCGAAGTTCTATCTTGCCGATGCCAGCACATTCCAGCCTTCACACGGATACACAATGTTCGGAACGACATACGTCTGCGCTTACAATCCCTCGAAGATCGACTACTGGGCGGACGTCATCTATGTCGGAAGAAGGAAGGCAAGCAGCGCGACCAGCATCGTCGACGGCAACAGCCTGATCAACTTCAGAAACGGAGCAGTATCTCCAGGATACTATCTCCCTACGGCTGTCAGGGTTGTCGCGTATCCGTACATCGCAGACTATTCGAGCGCAGTGCTCAAGCATAGTACCCCGACAGCGAAAGACATAGTGATCAAGGGGCAGGCATGCAACGTCTTCGCGACAGACAGGACCGGAAGTGTGGCGAAGCTCTCCGAGGCTGACGGCAACAAGTGCTACATGAGGGCAGAGGTCGGCATAAGGACGATGGGAGGAAAGGATGTCTACTATGATCACGAGGATCTGAACGGAACCTTCGTAAGGTCAAACGGAGCTATCGGAACCAGTGCTGAATACGACTACATCTGGGGAGATGACACATATTCCTACAGAGGCTGCGGATGGTACACCGGAACAGGAATGTCCACTGCCGTGGATGCAAACAAGGACAACATCATCGCCTCGATCGTCAACTACACCGGAGCGAACGTCTATAACATCATGATAGGAAAGCCGGTGGAGTTCTACATCAGCTGGGATTCCACCAACAAGCGTCCTGAGGTCACAATGACAGGGAATACCTACGGGACCAGCTTCAAGGTCTACGTCGGACTGGTCTACACCAGCTCATGTACTGCGGCCAACAACACTAGCGCATCTTCAAACAAGTATACCTACACCGTGACGGACCCGGAGAAGAACACGACCGTACCGTCATACGTATATACGATGACAGGCGAGTCGGCGACTGCAAGTCTTCCTAACTACGTCACGCTCGAGAGCCAGTTCTCGCAGATCAACAGGAACTACTGGCATGAGAACTGCACCAACGCGATCAACCTCAGGAGCAACCGCTTCTCTCAGCTTGCCATGCCGGAGTCAGCGGAATACTGTATCACGATCACGGTCGACGACCAGAGTCTCTGGGTGCCTGTGGAGATAACCAGGAATGAGCCTTCAGGAAGCGTCACGGCGAGCAGCATCTACACGTTCTACTCCAATACTGCGAGAGGAACATATGCAGACACGTCTTCAATGACTAATCCAGACGGCACATCACGAGGAAGCGATTCAGGCGTCAGTGCCCAGGCATCAAAGTACAGCGACTACACCAAGGCTACTGCATCATACAAGATCAAGTTCAACGTTATGCACGACTCGTACTGGAACTGGTACAACATGTAGCCTTTCATCGATTATGACTATATTTGCATCGGACAACAAATTATAAGAAAATATCATGACAGAACTCATCAATGCAATCAAGGCTCAGATGGCAGCCATCTCAGCCGACATCGACAAGACTGACAACAAGGCAGCCAAGGCTCGCGTAAGGAAGGCAACATTGGAGCTCGAGAAGCTCGGAAAGCAGTACCGCAAGGAGACAGTTAAGTAAGATAATCTACTTAAGGGTATAACACAGCACGAGGAGGTCCGTGAGGGCCTCTTCGTTTCTTTTTTAACTGTTATGATGTTCTGATTCTGAAAATATAATCAGTTTTGGCGATAAATCTTTCCGTCCTCATAACAGCTATTTTTGAAAAAATAATCGGTTATAACTAAATATCTTTCCGTCCTCTATAGTCATATGGAATATTAAGCATACGGGAGAAACTGATTACGCTCAGCTGAACAGTGCAGTATTCTTTTGCTGAAAATTGCTATCTTTGTAATTATGTTCACATGTGATACCCATAAAAACTCTCGTAAACTCCTGATTTCTTTCGGGGGGGGGTATTAAGTATCTAATAATCAGTAAATTAAATAATCGATTTTTCTACGGTCATTGGTCGTGGACTGATTTGTTGTGTCTATCGGTGAAAGTCATGGACTATCCCGATTACATAAATTGTCAAAATATTACAAAAATTGAAACATATGAATACAAGTAAAGAGATGAACGTGGCGAACCAGCAGGAGAATAGATTTCTCTACGTCGCACCAAGAAGTAAGGTGATAGAAATTCAGGGTACAAACGCGATCCTGACAGGAAGTAATGAACCTGGAAGAGTGCCTGGCTTTAGCGGCCAATCAATTGATGAAGATGACACCGATTACTAGAGAAAGGCCACTATGAGAAGAATCATTTACATTTCAACAGTCCTGATTGCAACTGTTGTTGCGCTTATCGCATGTTCAAAGGAGAACAATAATAATGAGCAGACTCCTACAAGTCACAGTATTAATTTCGTAGCTTCCCAGACCGAGACCAAGACAGTTATGGAAATCACAGATGGGATAGCGTATTTTGGCTGGGAGTGGTCTGACACGCGTAATGTTCATATCTACGAGATGAACGCGGATGTCCAAGTGGAAGGACAAGTGGACGCCAGTCTGGATCGTGAGATGAAAACAATGTCGTTCACTGCAACATTCCGTGGTGAAGCTCCGGCTAGAGCCGAATACCGTGCACACCTGAATTCGGATATTACAACCCAGTCACCTTCCGCATTTTCATATGATGGAAGCTGTGATGTGCTTTCAGCCAAAGTGGTAGATATCCCACAAGACAGACAAGGTGCAGTCGATCTTGTTTTCCAGCGCGAAGTTGCTGTGAACAAGATGACAATTAAGGGTCTCGGAGCAGGTGAAAGCATCTCGTCAGTCACATTGACATCAGACAAAAATATCGCTGGTACATATATCGCGAGAGACTGGGATGAATCAAGTTTAAGTGATATTCTTGTCATCAATCCTAATGGAGTTTATGCGGACGAAGATGGAAATGCCGTCATTTACTTCACATGTATGCCTGTCACTGACGCGCAGCTTTCAGTCGAGGTGACTACAGGTTATCGAGATGACATGAAGACATACAGGAAGGACTTTGCCAAGCCAATAACCTTTGAGAAGGGACAGGTCAAGTCATTCGGAGTAACTGTTATTGAGAATGGCCACGGCTTTGAAATGGGATACGAGTATGTCGACCTCGGTCTCAGCGTCAAGTGGGCGACGATGAATATCGGTGCAAATAAACAAGAGGAGTACGGTGACTATTTTGCTTGGGCAGCCACCGAACCATGGTATGAACCTGGTTACTCTCAGGAGAATCCACAGAAGCATTGGAAGGAATGGAAATGGGAAGGATATGCGTTTGTCAATGCACCATATCAACATGCAAATACTGATAATGAAAATGAAACCAGGTGGTCCAAGTATCTTCGCTACGAGGACTCTCCATACCGTGCTGAAAATGCCATCGTTGCTGATCTTTTAAAGACTGTCCTTGATCCAGAAGATGACGCAGCCCATGTCAATTGGGGCGGTGACTGGCGTATGCCGACGGAAGACGAGATGTGGGAACTCATGGATAGAAATAATTGCACTTGGTCGTGGTATTATATAGACGATATCAAAGGTATCAAAGTACAAAGTCTGAAAACTGGTTATACAGACAATTGGATATTCCTTCCTGCTGCAGGAGGTTACCAGAGAGGTGTAAGACTTTTTGATGATACTGACACCGATTCTGGTCTTAAAGATGTTGGCGACCAGGGTTACTATTGGACAAGCACGCTCTACAACGCTCACCTCTCTAACGTCTGCAGACTCAATGCCCCGGCTTCTTATAATTTGACGAACCGCTACCGTTGCTTTGGCCTGACTATCCGACCTGTCTGCCCATAAGGAATTGTCTTTTCCCTGGAGACAGGCACGCTGCTAATATTTAGAATGCGTGAGTAAAGACCATAAACTCGTATTATTATGAGAGGCTGATCCAAGTCCTGAAGACTTAGGTCAGCCTTTTCTCTGTATAGACAATTCAGGAGCCTTATCAGGGAGGGCATGATTGCATATCAACAACAATATTCCGCAACTTTATGATTCTATATTCCGTATCTTATTAGCCAGGACATCTCTTTTATGAGATTATTGCTTTTATTCCCGTATTTGAATTGGCCTGGCTAACCGATAACCATCTCCTGACATCATCCTTGGCTAATAGATACCGTCATAAAAGAGTTAGATTGAAAAAATCACCCGCCTCAGGTTGAATCTGGGACGGGTGCATTGTCTGATAATATATCATGAACTCTAAGGTCTTCCTGGGCCTGGGCCGCCACCAAGGCCAGGATTTCCGCCAGGGCCTCCCGGCCCTCCGGCAGCGCTGCCGTTCACCCATTTGTCGGAGGCACAGCTGATGGTGCTGCTTCCGAAGGTATAGCTGCCGCCCTTGCTGAATGAAGGTGACGAAATCAGAAGGTTTGCGCCTGAGAATGTACGCACTGGCTTGTATGAAAGAATCTGCTTGTCGCCCTTAAGGACAATATCTTCTCCTGCGTTGAAGTTCTGGCTGCCGACGATGACCACAGGCTGGGTGCAGGCCGATTCTGTCGGAGTGCTGTGTGAGCCACCGATGCCGATGAGAGTTCCTCCCTTGATGGAGAAAGTGTTGTTGTCACAGTCAAAGCCTCCTTCCGGAGTACCTGCACCGACCGCAACAGCCAGTCCTCCGTTCACGGTTATGGTGCCGTTCGCGTCGATTGCATCGTTGCTTGTGCTGTAGGCATAGAGCTCGCCTCCGCTGATTATTATCTGACCGGCATTCGCCTTCATGCCGGACACATCGATGCCCATCTTCTGTTTCTCTGCAATCGATTCGCTGCTGTATCCCGAGTTGAGTGCATCATCGGCTGCATAGATCTGTACCTTGCCGCCACTGATGCTGAATTTTTCCTTTGCCTCGATGCCTTCGCTTCCTTCTTGGGTACCGAGTGCTCTTACCATGACATCACCGCCGCCGATCTCAATCTCCTTGTCGCTCTTGATTCCCTTCGGGCTGGTGTCATAGGTGAAGCCACCATAAGTATATGAGTACACGCCTCCTGTGGTGAGCGCACGTACCTTGCCTCCATTGATGACAATCTTTGTGTCGCCATTGATACCCTTGCCTCCTTTACCTGAGCTTGAAAGCAGCAGTTCTCCGTCATTCATCATGAATATGCCGTCACACTTTACACCAGCAGCACCGGATACATCCTTAGGCTCTGCATCATCTCCATCCCACTCGCCACCTCCTGTAGTGATAGCACAGATATAGCCTCCGTTGATGGTGACATTGCCATCGGAACTGATGCATTTCCCGGCTGTGGCTGTGGTCTTAAGGTTGAATGTTCCGCCTTCGATGGTGATTCCTGTGCCATCCTCGGTGCTGTCCTCGCATTTGATGCAGCTTCCCGCCACTGCGTTGATGGTTATGAATGAACCCGGTCTGATGCGGAGATAGTCCTTGGTGTCGATTCCGTGCTTGTAGTTAGCGCTGATGCTGAGCGCTCCCTTGCCTGAGATGATGGTCTGACCCTTGCTGTAATAGGTTCCTTTCTGCTTCTCATCATTCTCGGTCACATATTCACTGCCGTCGGTGAGTGTGTTTGAAGTTCCGTCGGCAAGGACGAGGTACGTGCGTTTCTTGCTCTGGACATTGATTGCCGCTCCCGTCGGGTTGGTGATGTCAACTCCGTTCAGTACTATGGCGCTGGCCTTCTCGCTGTAGAGCTTGAACCTCGAATCTGATGCCTTCCCGCTCAGGATGAACTTATATGAATCGGTGACATTCGCAGTCACTCTGTTGCCTTCAACGGTAACTGTACCTTCCGGTGCTCCAGTTACTGATGCATCGCCATCTGCTTTGTACTCGATTCTTATCTCGCCCTTGAAACTCTTGTTTTCTATGTAGTCTTCGTTTCCTGCCGGAACAGTCTCGGATTCGGCATGGGCAGAAGTATATGGCTCCACTTGGAAAGTCGCGAGTTCTCCCAGTGCAGATTCGTCAAAACTTTCTGCCTGACCCATGCCGCCTCCCATGCCGGGACCGCCAGGGCCTCCTGGACCAAACGGACCATCCGGACCGAATGGCCCAGGGAAATCGTTTTTGTTGCACCCGCAGATAGTAGCTGCGAATGCCATCATGATAAAAAATTTCTTCATATGTATGCTCTTTATTTTCGAACAGAGATAAAGCGAAGGCTATGCCATTCAAGAAGAATATTTTTGAAGAAAAAGTCATAATAATTGTATATTTGTGACCTAATGTCTTAAAATTGGGTATATTTTTCAGTGAAAAATTGAAATTACATTACTTGCAATGCAGACTGCACATGACTTTTCTGTCCGCGCTATCCGCGAAAAGACGACATCCCTCCCTCAGACCTACACGGGAAAGAACTGTAACGTCTCGATGAATACCGACGATATTATCAGGACCATAAGTGCCAATGGTGAGGCTATGATTTTCAGGGATATGGCCATCACGTTGTGTCTGTCTGGTGAGGCCGTATCAGAAGCCAATTTCGTCAGCCAAAGAATCACTCCCGGAACATTGGAGCTATTCAGCCCCGGAAGCGTATTCCAGGTAAAGGAAGTAAGCGATGACGCCAGCTTCATAGGAATCAGTTTCACGCCGTTTGCTGTGAAACTGATATTTGATGGGAAAACGCCCTGGGAACTGCTGACACATGAAAGGGACCTCCGCGTCCAGTTGTCGGAGTCACAAGCCTTGCTATTCCGACAGATGACGGAAGTTTTCATCAGATTGCTCCAGGAATGCGGTGAAGAGTGCGAGAGTTCGAACAAGATGGCAGGCAGCCTTCTTGCCTATGCAAAAGAATGCTTGAAGGATGCCGCTGGTAGTAATGTTGAAATTTCAAGATCACGTCTTCTGTGCAGGCGTTTTCTGGAGCTGCTCGGAGAAGCCGGAGGACAGCACCATGACATCAGTTGGTTTGCCGGCAATCTGTGCGTCAGCAACCATTACCTGAGCATTGCCGTAAAGAAGTTTTCAGGCAGTACGGTCAAGGAACTCATCGACAAATCTGTCATCGCTGAAATAAAGGTCAGATTGGCTTCAAGTGACAAGAGCGTTGCTCAGATTGCAGAGGAGTTGGCTTTTGCAAGCAGCAGCCTGATGTGCAAGTTCTTCAAGTCACATATCGGCCAGTCGCCTATGCAATATAGGAAATACATACTGAGACACAGTATCTGAACCTGATATCTATTCTCCCGTAATCAATTCGGCCCGCAAATCAGCTGTAATTTCTGGCTCTGCCCAGAAACCTGATGATATGGTTCAAAAAGCAACAGATGGTAAAGAACATTATTTCAGCATTAGTCCTTTAGACTCCCTATAGGTACGACTAATACACCGTCCTCTGGCCTTTTGTACGCATATTCACCAACCCCCGTCAGCACCATGAGGAATGAAGGGTGTTTCATCTTTGTTGTGTCGATCTTTTCTGCCAAGTCACATAGGTTCTCTGCTCCTTCGTTTATCAGTTTTTCCCCGCCTAATTTGATTTCAATCAGTCCATACGAGCCATTTTCAAGATGAACTACTGCATCGCATTCAAGGTTGCTCTTGTCCCTGTAGTGATATACACTGCCTCCAAGCGAATCCGCATACACTCTCAGGTCACGGACACAGAGAGTCTCAAAGAATAAGCCGAACGTGTTAAGGTCATTGATAAGGTCTTCGGGGCCAAGTCCCAATGCTGCGGTCGCAATCGATGGATCCGTATAGTATCTTGTGTCGGATGTTCGAATTGCCGTCTTTGATCTCAGGTTTGGGTTCCAAGCCAGTGAATCTTCAATGACAAATATCTTCTTGAGTGCTTTTATATATGCATATATGGTGTTCTCACTCAAGTCATCGCTCTCATTTGCCTTGATGTCGGCCAAGAGTGTTCCTGCGCTTGCTTGAGAGCCCTGGTTTCTGGCATAAGAACGCATGAGTCTCTTAGTAAGTTCTGGATCGCGTTCTATGTCGTCTACCCTGGAAATGTCAAACCGATATACTGCCTCGAAGTATTCCTTCGCTTGTATCAAGGCGGCTTTCTGACTCTTCTTCATCGTTGCCTTAGGCCAACCACCTCTGCAAGTCAAGAAAGCCAAAGATTCTATATCTATCTTGCTTGACCCGTCAACAGAAGATGCATCTTTGAACAATGCTCCTAGGCTGACCTCTCCGGTAGAATCCCCTGATTCCCATAAACTCATGGTACGAAGTTTTAACCAGGACATACGCCCAGTACCGGAATGGAATATGTTTTCCTGCTTTGGAGGGACTGCTGATCCCGTAAGAATGAACTGGCCGTCATCTTCCCTTTTATCAACCTCGTTCCTGACAGCATCCCAGAATTGAGGGGCCAACTGCCACTCGTCGATAAGCCTTGGAGTATCTCCTTGGAGAAGACGCTTAATGTTTGTCTGAGCCATGGCCATGTTCTGGGCCTTCGTATCCGGATCCGCCATATAAAGAATGCTGCCCGCTTGTTGGCAGGCAAGTGTTGTTTTACCACAGTATTTTGGACCTTCAATAAGAACAGCCCCCATTGCATCAAGTTTATCTGCCAAAATTTGGTCGGCAATACGTTTCTTGTATTCTTTCATGAC
>JAZRWK010000037.1:0-5127 GCA_045599665.1 Candidatus Cryptobacteroides sp. | reverse complement strand
TGATCGATCATTTCTGTTCAAATGTTCAGTTGTTCATTATCTAAGTGACTGATTAATAATCTCTATCGGGGTCTCGATACATTCATTCCCCTTCTGGACGCTGCTGATTCCGTCCTTCAGGCCTCCTCCGATCTTCAGCATGACCTTTTCTATCTGGGCGTATGCGAGGGTAGGGTCGTCGAAGGTATCAACAAGCTCTTTTTCTCTCGGGGCTATCGAAAGGCCTATGCCGACAAGCAGCGACACTGCTGCGGCTATGCCAGACACCCTAAGCCAGGTTGCCGGTCTGGAATGGCGAACCTTAGCAACTGTATGGTCTGACTGGCGAACCTTTTCAGATGTGGCAGTCGCCTCAAGCACATTATCAGACTTGGCAGATGCCGTCTCCGACAGGTCAAGTATCTTCTCTGACAGTTCAAGAGATGAAAGGAGCGCATCGATATCCTCTCCGAGTCCTTCCGGCACGGCGACCTTCCCGTCCATGGCGACCTTCTCAAGATCGGAGATCTCCATCATTTCAATATCTTCAATTCTTTTCATAGCCCAAACTGTTTATTGATGCTTTTTCATATCCTAAACTGTTTATTGATGCTTTTAATAGCCTAAGCTGTTTATTGATGCTTTTCATAGCCCAAACTGTTTCTCAATGTTTTTCTGGCCGTGCTCAAAAGCACTCTGAGATTCACTTCGCTGAGCTTTGTGACTTCAGCTATCTTGTCGTAGTCCATATCCTCGAACACTCTGAGTTTCAACACTGTCCGTTGCTTGTCCGGAAGTTTTTCTATAAGAGCCTCAAGCTTCCTGAGAATGTCTTTATGAACCATCTGCCTGTCTGGCGGAGCATCGTCGGAAGCAATTGGGGCTGTCTCATCGATACTCTCTGCGGAAGCGACTTTCCTGTGCCTTATGCGATCGATGCACAGGCGGTGCATGGCAGAGATTCCGTAGGTCCTTGGCTTCAGTACTCCATCCAGTGAATCCTTCGAGTTCCAGAGCTTTACATAGAGGTCCTGAACCGCATCCTTTGCATCGGCCTCTGACTCCAGGATATAGTACGCCGTCCTGTAGAAACTGTCAGAGAGCGGCAGCCATATCTTTCTGAACTCTTCACTAGTCATCGTCTTACTTTCTCTTCGTCGGAACTTACTTTCCTCTTCGGTACTTGCTTCCCTCGTCGGTACTTGCTTTCCTCGTCGGAATCTACTTTTTCTTCTTCTTCGAACTTTCCATGATGGCGCCGAGGTCTTTCATCGAAACCTTGCCTTCGATGCAAATGAGTGCACAGTCCTGAGGTGCGTAGACGACCACATTGTTCAGGACGTCGCCATTCGGGTTCATGGTACCATAGATCACGACGCTGCTCTCTGAGTCCTTTGCTTCCATGAGCATTTCGAAAGACCCGAGAATCGCGGTAGCCCTCGAAACGAAGGAGTCCTTGATGTCGTGCGGGCAGTCATCGAAGTCGGCCACGGTGATGTGGTTGATGCCTTTGAGGAGACTGAGAGCTGCCACTGCGTCCGGATCGCCGGCAGCTTCAGATCTCACCATTGTTCTCATCAGAGAAAGAAGAACGCCTCCGACTGATACGCAGTCAAAAGAATCATAGCTTTTGTACTCTTTGATAAGAGCCGTGAGGTCCGACATGTCCTTCTTGCGCGCATCCGCATTCCAAAGCGGAAGTACAAGCGCGATCATCATTGTCAAAATGAACTTTTTCATAGTCTCGTAGTTTGTTTAAAAGTCTTAAAATCTTAATGTCTTAAAGTCTGGATGTATATATCGACTTAAAGTCTGTCTGTATATATCGACTTAAAGTCTGTCTGTATATATTGATTGGTCAATAAGTCGTCTTTGATCTGGTCAGCAAAGCCAGCTGTGAGCGGTTTTTCAGGACCGCTGCACTACTAAGACGGACATGTCGGGGAATTGTTAAGACTTTTTCTGAAAAATTTTATCCATCACTAACGCAATGGCTCCGTCGCCGGTCACGTTGCATGCGGTTCCGAAGTTGTCCATTGTAATATAGAGTGCGATCATCAGGGCCTGCTCCTGCTCTCCGAAGCCGAGCATGGTTGAAAGTATGCCTAGGGCTGCCATGATCGCACCGCCTGGGACGCCAGGGGCCGCGACCATCATGACGCCGAGCATCATTATGAAACCGAGCATGGTACCGAAATCGAACGGCATCCCCTGCATCATCATGAGGGCGATCGAGCAGGCGACGATCTTGAGGGTGCTGCCCGAAAGGTGGATGGTGGCGCAGAGCGGAACGGTGAAGCCGGCGACTTCCTCGCTGACTCCATTTCTGACGGTCCTTTCAAGGGTGACCGGGATCGTGGCTGCCGACGACGAGGTTCCGAGGGCGGTGAAATAGGCTGGCATCATGTTGCCGAGAAGGCGGAACGGATTCTTGCCTGTGACTGCCCCCGCAATGCAGTATTGGAATACCAGAAGTACCACATGCATAGCGAAGATAACACCGATTATTGCAAGGAATACTTCAAGTACTTTGGTTACCTGCCCGGTATAGGTCATTCCAAGGAAAATGCCGAAGATGTAGATCGGGAGAAGAGGGATGATCGCTACTTCGATGACCTTCGCGACGATGTCCTTGAACTCTTTGCAGATGTTCTTGAGGTTGGCTGAGCCGAAGAATGCTACGCCGAGACCAACCATGAACGCGAGCACCAGCGACGACATGACCTCCATCACCGGTGGGATGGAAATCGTGAAGAACGGGTCGACCGACGTGGCGATCTGGGCGACGTCGACTTTCTGGCTGCCGTCGATCAGCGAAGGGAAGACGGAGACGCTGGTGACGTACGAGAAGCAGCCGGCGAAGACGGTGTCGAGATAGGCCACGACCACTGTTATGAGCAGAAGCTTTCCCGCGCCCTCGCCTATGTCAGCGATCGCCGGAGTCACGAGACCGAAGATGATCAGCGGTATCATGAACTGAAGAAGGTTGCTGAATATGCTGTTGAAAGTCGCGAATGTCCTGACTACCGGAAGCGGCAGGAAGAGGCCGCAGACGACGCCCAGGATTATGGCGGTTATGATTCTTGGCAGGAGGCCGAACTTAAACTTTTTCATCTGGTGTGTGTTTGCCCTGCAATTTAGCGAAAATCGCCGTTAAAACCGATTGGATATGAAGTTTTTTATTATTACATTTGCGATGATTACGGGTTAAAATCTGCAGAAATGCTTGAAGACATCAAGAAGGACTTTGAAAAGCTCGTCGCTCTCTACGAGGGCGAAAGAGCGCAGCGTATCCAGCTGTCGAAGGCTCTTGAGGCAAGCAAGGCTGAGAACGAGACCTGTAAGAAGCGGATTATTGATCTGGAAAGACAAGTAGATAATCTCAAGCTGACTGAAGCCTTTACCACATCTACCGGTGACAATTCCGGTGCAAAAGAGAAGATTGAGAAACTGATCAAGGAAATGGATCGTTGCATTTCCCTGTTGGAGAAATAGTGTATGGACCAGAAAATCAAGATAAGGATCGCTGAGCGTGATTACGTGATGAACGCGCCGACGCCGAAGGACGAGGAGAGAATCCGTCTTGCGGCCAATGTGATCAATAGGAAGATATCTGGATACAACACGAAGTTCCCAGGCAGGAGCATGGTCGATATTCTGGCTTTTGTGGCACTGAACGAAAGCATCAGCAGCATAACTCTCTCGGAGAAGCTCAACATGGCGATGGAAGAAGCCGCAGGCCTCCACAGAGATATTGAGAACTACATAGAGAATATTGAAAAGTAGCCGTTGACCCGGAAGCTGAAAACAACGAAGTTCTTCTGAACCGGGTAACTAGAGATAGGGATGGCGGGCCATGGTGACCCTCACGGGGATCTTCCTCGGAAGACGATGGATTACAGAACTATCACTGAGCCCAAATCTTGTAAAAAAGATTTTTCTGACTTGTGGTTAACGGCTTTTTTCTATCCGACTTTTCTGACCGTCCGCTTAGCAACAGGCTGACGGTCATTGTTTTATACCCTCCAGCCTGAAGTAAAGGAACAATACAGGCAATAACTATTATATATATATGAACTCAATTATTTGGTTACTTATCGGAATAGCAATCGGCGCAGTTGTAGCCATTGCGATCTATATAGCTATCCGCAAGATGGTCCTCAAGGGCCAGAAGGAGCAGATCATCGAGAAGGCCGAGCTCGAGGCTGAGAACATCAAGAAAGAGAAGATGCTTCAGGCAAAGGAGAAATATCTCCAGCTCAAGTCCGAGCACGAGAAGATGGTCGCAGACAAGAACAGCCAGCTGAAGGAGATCGAGATCCGTCTCAAGCAGAAGGAGAACACTCTCAACCAGCAGACAGACAATCTCCAGCGCAAGCTCAAGGAGGCAGACAGCGCAAGGCAGAGCCTCAACGCACAGAAGGAGAACCTTGAGAAGAAGGCTGACGAGTACGACAGACTCCGCGCTGAAGTCAACAAGCAGATCGAGGCTATCGCCGGAATGACTGCTGTCGAGGCCAAGAACATGCTCATGGAGAACATGAAGGCAGAGGCCAGGACCGAGGCTCAGGCTTACATCAACGACACGATGGACGAGGCTCGTCTCACAGCTACAAAGGAGGCTAAGCGTATCGTCATCAACACCATCCAGAGGACCGCGACAGAGACTGCAATCGAGAACGCAGTGACAACCTTCCCTATCGAGAATGACGAGATCAAGGGTAGGATCATCGGCCGTGAAGGACGTAACATCAGGGCTCTCGAGGCTGCGACAGGCGTAGAGGTAGTTGTTGACGACACACCTGATGCAATCTTCCTTTCTGCTTTCGACCCAGTCAGAAGAGAGGTTGCAAGACTTGCTCTCCACCAGCTCGTAATCGACGGACGTATCCATCCGGCACGTATCGAGGAAGTCGTCACAAAGGTCCAGAAGCAGCTTGAGGATGAGATCCTTGAGACAGGTAAGAGGACATGTATCGACCTCGGTATCCATGGTATGAGCATGGAGCTTGTAAGACTTATCGGACGAATGAAGTACCGTTCATCATACGGACAGAACCTTCTCCAGCACTCACGCGAGGTTGCGAACATCAGTGCCGTCATGGCTTCTGAGCTCGGTCTCAACCCTAAGGCAGCCAAGAGAGCCGG
>JAZRWK010000036.1:0-40828 GCA_045599665.1 Candidatus Cryptobacteroides sp. | reverse complement strand
GCCGATGTCGATGCCGCTGCGGGCATAGCTCCCAGGGAGCAGTTGCGTGTGCAGTATGGCATCTCCGGTGATGCGTTCGTCGTCGTGTCGGGAGGCAAGATGTCTGTTTCGAAGGGCACTTCCGATCTTGTTACAGCTGTTGGAAGCCTGCGCGAGGAGGGTCTCGACGTGGAGTTGCTGCTCTTCGGGCAGTTTGAAGATGACGAATCGCGCGAAGCGGCATCGGGCAAGGAGTATGTCCATGTCCACGGCTGGTGCGACAGACGCAAAACCCTCGAACTTCTCAAGCTCTCGGATATTGCTTGCTGGTCCGTGCAACACACGACCTTGATTGAAGATGCCGTCTCCGTAGGGACGCCTCTTTTGCTGAAGGAGACTCCTTCCACTTCCCATCTTGTCGAGACCAACGGCGGTTTTGTCAGCGGCGGAAGCGATGTGCTTGCCTGCGATATCCGTCACTTTGTGGAGATGGCTCCGGTGGAGCAGGCAAACCTGCGTGAGGGCTGCGTCAGGATGAAGGCCAAGATAGGATATGACGCGATAGCGAGGCGCATCCTCGACGATTACGAAGCATTAAGATGATGGACGCCAGATATTTGCTGCTGAAGTTGAAATGGTGGGTAAGAGAGCACGCTTTCCTGCGCTCGGGCCTGCTGACGGGGGAGACCGAGTTGTCCTACGAGCTGCCAGAAGCTTACGGAGACTGGGCTGTCCATCCTTGCGTGCGCTTCATCGCCGACGGAATCGGAGGCAGGAGATGGTGGATGGTCCTGAGCCCGTATCCTCATATCGACAGCAGCAGGGAGAATATCCTTCTCTATTGCGGGGAGGAGAAGGGGGACGGACTGCCTCCACGCCGCTGGACATTTGTCCGTGAGGTATGTGGAACGCATCCTGAAGGATACAATTCCGACCCTGGCCTTTTCTATGATCCGGCCTCCCGCGAACTGTGGGTGACCTGGCGTGAATGGGGCACTGAGAATGTCCCGGATGGATGTCCGTACTGCTGCACCATGCGTGTCAGGACAGGAAACGGCGTCAATTTCAGCGGGGCTGAAGTCATTGCGCTCAATGAAAACGCAGACGCCGGACTCTGCGCCGACACCCAGATGTGCCCCATTGTGTATTCCTGGAGAGGGGAGACTGTCCTGTACGGTGTGAGCTATGTCTACGAACCGTATCTGCTTCCAAGAGGGATGAGCCTGTACCGCTTTGCAGACGGCCGCTTCAGGCTCAGTGAGAGCGTACCTTGGGCGGACCGTTCCTTCGATCTGTGGCATTTCGACCTGTTTGAGCACGAAGCTGCCCTGTACCAGATCGTCACAGGCCAGTCCGGCAATGCGATAATGATCGGACGCAGCACTGACGGTCTTCATTTCTCCTACAGCCGCAGGCCCCTCCACTCCCACAGGCTTTTCCTTCGCCGCAACTATTTCTACAAAGCGACTGCTGTCGTGCATGGCGGCATGCTCCATGTCTTCTATCCCCGCAAGTCGTGCCGTGACTCGGTGCGCATCGTGATGCGCTCGATGCCTGTGTGCCGGCTTGACAAGTATTTTAAATGATGTCCGAACGCAGAAGGATACTGTTCCTGGCACCCCTGCCGCCTCCGGTCCACGGCTCGGCCGTGGTCAGCGACTGCATACGCAGAAGCCCTGTCATAGGCGGGCGCTTCGACTGCGATTTCGTCAACCTCTCGACATCGAGAGCGAACTCCGAAGTCGGAGGAAAGGGAATACGGAAGTTCGGACGCTTCCTGTCAGCATATTTCAAGACTCTGGCCCGCCTCGTGGCGCATCGCTACGATCTCTGCTACATAGCGCTGACCTGCTACGGCAAGGGCTTCCTCAAAGATGCGCCTTTTGCCCTGTTGTGCAAGACTTTCGGCCGCAGACTGGTGATACATCAGCACAATAAAGGAATGGCCTCCTGTGCGGACAAGCCGTTATACAGGACGCTCTACAAGTGGGTCTATTCCGGCTCCAGGGTGATACTGCTGTCGTGGAACCTGTATCCTGATATCGAATCCGTTGTCAGCCGCGGTCAGGTGTCTGTGTGCCCCAACGGCATAGAGGATGTCCCGTTGCCTGCAAAGACGGCGGGAGATGTGCCTGAGATACTTTTCATGTCCAACTTGATGGAGTCCAAAGGGCCTCTGGTGCTGCTGGATGCCTGCATGAATCTCAAGAGCAACGGCATACCTTTCCACTGCACGCTGGCTGGGGACGAGACGCTTGAGATATCCCGCTTCAGGATGCTCTCGGAGATAGAGAGCAGGGGACTTTCCGGCGAAGTGCGCTACGCAGGCCCGTGCTACGGTGCGGAAAAGGAGGCATTGCTTTCGTCCGCAGGCATATTCGTGCATCCGAGCTCCAACGATTGTTTCCCGCTCGTGATTCTCGAGGCCATGAGATCGGGCATCCCAGTCGTCTCGACCCGCGAGGGCGGCATACCGGATATGGTGCGCGACGGTGTGGACGGCATACTCTGCAGCTGCGCGTCTGCGGATGAGCTTGCAGCTGCGGTCGGACGGCTTTGCTCCGATGCAGGGTTGCGGGAGAAGATGGGCAGGGCCGGAAGGGAGAGCTTCGAAAGCCGCTTCGTGGTCGGAGCATTCGAGCACAGGCTTGCCGACATTCTGGAAGAGTGTGCAAATGGATAGATATTTCGACATATCATACGAACTTGACCCCGTTGCCGCCCTCAGGCGCATCGACATGCAGGTCTTGTCGGGGGAGTCCGGATACGTCTGCGTAGCTGACGGGAACATACTCCAGATGGTCCACCGCGATGCTGCATATCGTGAAGTGGTGGACGGCGCGATGTTCTCCATCTGCGACAGCAGCTGGGCGCCTTTGCTCCTGCACAGGCTCTACGGCATCGATGTTCCCCAGTACTGCGGCAGCGACATATTTGCAGATATCACGGCTATGCGCAGGTACCGTCAGTGCTTCCTCGGCACTTCGCAGGCGACCCTCGGGAGCCTTCGCACCAAGCTTGCCCAGGTGGATCCGGAGATTGCCGGCATGACTTTCCGCGAACTGCCGTTCTGCTCGGTGGACAGCTTCGACTATGCCGCGATTGCGGCGGAGGTCAATGCGGACTGCGCTGACATCGTTTGGGTCGCTCTGGGAGCACCGAAGCAGGAGATATTCATGAGCCGTCTGAAGCCTCTTCTGAAGCGCGGAGTGATGGTCGGCGTTGGCGCCGTATTCAATTTCAGGGCAGGCACAGGGGAAAGGCGGGCTCCGCAGTGGATGACACGCTCCCACCTTGAGTTTGTGTACAGGATATTCCAAAGCCCCGGCAAGCAGCTCAGACGCTGCTGGAAGATTGTTTCGGCATATCCCGCAATATACATAAAGGAAAAACGAAGGAAGAATGGACGCATTTAAGGCTCTGCTGTCCCTTGCTGCAGGCAATGCGGCATCACTGCCGGCAATGACAAGGGATGAATGGGATGAACTCCGCCGTACAGCATCCAAGCAGTCCATGCTTGGGGTGACCTTCTCCGCCGTGGATGCGCTTCCTGACGGGATGCGGCCGCCTCTGGGTGTCTATGCCAGATGGGCGCTTGATGCGGAACGTATCCGCTCCGCCAACAGGAGGCGCGCGGAATGTGCCCTCGAGCTTGACCGGCTGTTCGCTGATGCGGGGCTGCCCAGCTGCGTCCTCAAGGGACAGGGTGTAGCCCGTTTCTACCCGGAGCCTGAGCTCCGCCAGTGCGGCGACATAGACATCTGGGTGGACGGGGCCCGCAAGGACATCCTGGCCTTCCTGCGTGGCAGATGCGAGGTCGGGGGAGTGGTGTATCACCATTGTGACGCCCGTCTTTTCAAAGACGTGTCCGTTGAAGTCCATTTCACTCCGACGTGGATGAACGACCCTCTGCTCAATGCCAGGCTCCAGCGCTGGTTCAGTGCCTGCGGGCAGGAGCAGTTCTCGAACCGCCTCGACGGGTATTGCGCTCCCACGGCGGCATTCGATGCCGTGTATCTTGCCGTCCATATATTCCGCCATCTGCTGGACGAAGGCGTGGGTCTCCGCCAGCTGATGGACCTGCAGTATGTGCTGCGCGCTCTTACGCCAGCCGGGACGGCCTGTGTCGGACGCACGCTGGGCTCCCTCGGTCTCGGGCGCTTCACCAGTGCCGTGATGTGGGTGCTGGGTGAGGCGTTCGGCCTGCCTGAATCCGCGATGGTCTGCCCGCCGGATGCCCGAAGCGGGGCTTTCCTGCTGGATGAGGTCATGCGTGCGGGCAATTTCGGGAAGCACGACCCGCGCAATTCCCACAGCAGTGGCGAAAGCCGTCTTGGCGCACTGGTGCGCAAGACCAGGCGTCAGCTGAGATTCTTCACTCTTGCACCGAGAGAGGTGGCTGCAGCACCTTTTTTCAAGGCCTGGCAGTACTGCTGGCGGCGGTTCAACAACTATCTGTAGCTGATGAGCGACTTCTTCCTGTCACTGTTGATTGCGGGTGCTTTGAGCGGGCAGACGGACTCTGCGCCTTTCTGGCAGACCGCCAACCAGTACGGATTGATGCCGCGGAGCAGCGGGGCGGTCACGATTCTCCGGATGGGGCAGCCTTATGACTGCTCGAAGACGCTCCAGTGGCATTGGGGAGCCTCGCTTGGCGTCAGGTCGGATGCTTTCGCGAAGGGGCAGGTTCTGCCCGACGAGGCCTATGCCGGGCTGAAGTGGCGCTGCCTCAGCCTCGATGCCGGCTTGACAAGAAGGGAGCAGGACTATCTGGCAGCATCCTCAACCCTCGGCACTTTGTCCACGACAGCCGGAAACATTATCTGGAGCGGCAATGCCCGCACCGTTCCCGGCTGCACGCTCGAGCTTCACCCTGTAGCATTTCCGTGGACTCACGGCCGGCTGCGCTTCTTCGGCCGTTTCGGTGACTACTGGACCACCGATGCCCGCGATGTCAGCGGCGCCCTTATCCACAATACAGCCTTGTCCGCTCAGGTCGACATCGGCTCCCGGCTTACCGCCACTGTCGGCTTTGACCACTATGCCATGTGGGGAGGTACAAGCCCCTTGTTCGGCAGGATGTCCACATCATTCGCAAATTACATCCGTATGGTGCTGT
The DNA here is from genome assembly GCA_045599665.1 of Candidatus Cryptobacteroides sp. Taxonomy (GTDB): domain Bacteria; phylum Bacteroidota; class Bacteroidia; order Bacteroidales; family UBA932; genus Cryptobacteroides. The sequence goes on along the minus strand of JAZRWK010000036.1, from coordinate 35,730 downwards.
GCATGCCTGCCGCCTCCGACACTGAGGGATACAGCGACGGGGATGTACTGAACGTCATAGGCAACCACATCGGCCGTGAGCTCCTGAGGGTGGACTGGAAGGGGGAAGGCTGGAGCCTGAGCTTTCAGCACGACATCCCCTACGAGGATCGCTCCGGCATGCGTTTCGAGAATTTCCCCGACGGAGTCAACACCCTCTGTCTGACACTAGAAGACAAGGACTGCCTGGTCAGCAGGGTAGTGCTTGAACACCAGAGCACGATGTGGCAGTCCGGCACTTGCGAGAGGCGGCCTGCAAGCGATGAGGAGGTCGCATCGCACAACCCCAACGTCAGCTACAACTCGGAGCGGGAAATCTACGAGTACATATCAGGCGGCAACGACAACTATTTCAACAACTACGAGTACCGTTCCGGATGGACTTCCTACGGTGCCCCTATCGGCAATCCCCTGTTTTTCCCGAAAGGCACGTTCGGCCGTTCTTTCAGGCCTGACGAGATCTGCTACGGTGTCGAGAACAACCGTCTCCGCGCCTTCCATCTGGGCCTGTCAGGAAAACTGTTCAGGAGACTGCCATACAAATTCCTTCTTACATCTTCCTGGAACTACGGCATCTATGCCAGCGCCCTGTATACTGGTGTGATCGCTGAGTTCAAGGACCGCTATGGCGTCAATCAGCGCCCTCTCAGGCAGTTCAGCGCAGGTTTCCAGTGCGAAATCCCGTTGTGCGGCGGTTCGCTGGAGCTGATTCCCGGTTTGTTTCTCGACCGTGGATCCGTCCTTCCCACCAATTTCTCCGCCACCCTCGGCCTGCGGTACTCGCTGCCCTCCCCCCGTTTTCCATATAAAGGCTGACGTAGCCGGCGTCCGAAGACAGTCGGATATAAAGGAAGAGGATGACTTCCAGTCAAATTGACTTTCAGCCACCCTCTTCTATTGGGGAAATACACTGTTAGAGCTGAGGACCAGCTGCGACGAGGGCCTTGCCGGCTTCGTTGGTGGTGTACTTGTTGAAGTTCTTGATGAAGCGAGCTGAGAGATCCTTTGCCTTCTCTTCCCAGACGGTGGGATCAGCGTAGGTGTCGCGAGGATCGAGGATGTTGGTGTCGACTCCCTCGAGAACGGTGGGAACCTCGAAGTTGAAGAAAGGAATCTGCTTGGTAGGAGCCTTGTCGATGCTGCCGTTGAGGATGGCGTCGATGATTCCGCGGGTGTCGCGGATGCTGATGCGCTTGCCGGTGCCGTTCCATCCGGTGTTCACGAGATAGGCCTTTGCGCCGCTCTTCTCCATCTTCTTGACGAGCCCCTCGGCATACTTGGTCGGGTGAAGCTCGAGGAATGCCTGTCCGAAGCATGCGCTGAAGGTCGGGGTGGGCTCGGTGATGCCGCGCTCGGTGCCTGCAAGCTTGGCGGTGAAGCCGCTCAGGAAGTAGTACTTGGTCTGCTCAGGGGTGAGGATGCTGACCGGAGGGAGAACTCCGAATGCATCGGCGCTGAGGAAGATGACCTGCTTTGCAGCGGGACCCTGGCTGTAGGGGCGGACGATCTTGTTGATGTGGTAGATAGGATAGCTGACGCGGGTGTTCTCGGTCACGCTCTTGTCGCAGAAGTCGATCTTGCCTTCGGCGTCGACGGTAACGTTCTCGAGGAGTGCGTCGCGGCGGATTGCGTTGGAGATGTCGGGCTCGCTGTCCTTGTCGAGGTTGATGACCTTGGCGTAGCAGCCGCCCTCGAAGTTGAAGACGCCTTCATCGTCCCAGCCGTGCTCGTCGTCACCGATGAGGAGACGCTTAGGGTCGGTTGAAAGGGTGGTCTTGCCGGTGCCGGAGAGACCGAAGAAGATAGCGGTGTTCTCACCGTTCATATCGGTGTTGGCTGAGCAGTGCATTGCAGCGATGCCCTTGAGAGGAAGGTAGTAGTTCATCATTGAAAACAGACCCTTCTTCATCTCGCCGCCGTACCATGTGTTGAGGATTACCTGCTCCTTGCTTGATACGTTGAATGCTACAGCAGTCTCTGAGTTGAGGCCCATCTCCTTGTAGTTCTCAACCTTTGCCTTAGCAGCGCAGTATACTACGAAATCAGGCTCCTGATCGAAGTCAGCCTGGTTCTGAGGACGGATGAACATGTTGGTAACGAAGTGTGCCTGCCAAGCAACCTCCATGATGAAGCGAACCTTCATACGGGTGTCCTTGTTTGTACCGCAGAAACCATCTACTACGAAGAGTCTCTTGCCTGAGAGCTGCTGCTGAGCGAGCTTCTTGAGGATCTTCCAGTTCTTCTCAGAAAGTGGGTGGTTGTCGTTCTTGTACTCGTCTGAAGTCCACCATACGGTGTCCTTTGACTGCTTGTCCATTACGATGTACTTGTCCTTAGGAGAACGGCCTGTGTAGATACCGGTCATCACATTGACTGCACCGAGTTCGGTAACCTGACCCTTCTCGAAACCCTCGAGCTCTGGTCTTGTCTCTTCGTTGTAAAGTACCTCATATGAAGGGTTGTAGAGAACTTCCTTCACAGACTTGATACCATACTTGCTTAAATCCATTTTTGGCATAGCTGTTATTGTTTTTTAAATTATAACTTGATTTCAGTTTTATCTGGTCCACAAATTTACGCATTTTTCCTAATTTTGCATATATCTTGATGTCGAAAATCATCATTTTTGTCGTGACAAGAAGATGATAATCAGGAAAATCGTTTTAACTGATTGAAACAAATGGAAGCGCAGGGAGTATTGAAGAGATATTGGGGCTATGATTCGTTCAGACCGGCCCAGGAGGAGATCGTCAGAGCGGCAGTGGAGGGGAGAGACGTGCTCGCAATTCTTCCTACCGGCGGAGGCAAGTCGATATGCTTCCAGGTACCAGCCATGATGAAGGAGGGTATCGCCATAGTCGTGACCCCTCTGATCGCATTGATGAAGGACCAGGTCCAGAACCTCAACGCCCGCGGTATCAAGGCTTTGGCTGTCCATGCAGGCATGGGGAGACATGACGTCGACCTGGCTCTGAACAATGCCGCGTTCGGTGACTATAAGTTCCTCTATGTCTCTCCTGAACGCATAGGGACCTTCCTCTTCAAGTCCTATCTCCAGTCGATGAATGTAAGCTACATAGTCGTCGACGAGGCCCATTGCATATCGCAGTGGGGCTATGACTTCCGACCGGACTATCTTCGCATCGGAGAACTCAGGACCATGGTCGATGCACCCGTTATTGCACTCACTGCAACGGCGACTCCGGCGGTAGCGGAGGATATCATGGACAAGCTCGCGTTCCGTGAGAGGAACCTTCTCAAGAGCGGCTTCGAACGCCCGAATCTTTCCTATGTCGTACGTCAGGCTGAGGACAAGCTGGGGCAGCTCCTGGCTGTGTGTCAGGGTGTCAGCGGAACAGGCATAGTCTACCTCAGGAACAGGAAGAAGACTGAGGAGATCGCACAGTTCCTCAATGACGCCGGGATATCAGCTTCGTTCTACCATGCGGGTCTTGGCCATGAGACAAGGTCCGAGCGTCAGGAGGCGTGGAAACGTGACGATATCCGTGTCATGGCATGTACGAATGCATTCGGAATGGGTATCGACAAGCCGGACGTGAGGTTCGTCGTCCATATGGACCTTCCGGATTCTCCCGAGGCCTATTTCCAGGAAGCGGGCCGTGCCGGAAGAGACGGAAAGCGCTCCTATGCGGTGCAGCTCTGGAACAGCAATGACATCAAGAGGCTCAAGCTCATCGAGAAAGTCTCATTCCCGTCAGTCGAGTATATTGAGGACGTCTATCAGAGAGTGCATGCTTTCTTCCAGATTCCGTACGGAGAGGGCGAGGGCAGGCATCTGAAGTTCGATATCGGAGAGTTCTGCAGGAAGCATGCCCTGGACTATTCGACTGCATACTATGCAGTGAAATACCTGGAGAGAGAAGACCATTGGACCTATACAGAGGACGTTGATACCCAGACAAGAGTCAGGATCATCACTGACAGGACGGCTCTCTATGAGGTGGAGTTCGCGGACCGCAGGATGACCGACCTGCTCGAGCGGCTCATGCGCAAATGCGTCGGCATATTCTCGCACAGCGTGGCCATAGATGAGGAGTATTTCGCGTCAGGGATAGGAGTCAGCGTCCCTCAGCTGCGCGAACTTCTCTACAGGCTCTCTCTTGAGCATGTGATCTCATATATACCTAAGGCCAAGGCGGATGTCCTGATGATACATCATCCTCGCTATATGCCTGGCAATGTGGCACTTCATCCGAAGAATTACCAGCGCCTGCAGGATTCCTTCCATGCCAGGTCGGAAGCCATGCTCGGATATGTAAGCGACGAAAAGACATGCAGGTCGCAGTACCTTCTTTCATATTTCGGCCAGACTGAGTCCCAGCCATGCGGCACATGTGACGTGTGCCGTCGTAAGGCGGCAGACAGGAAAGAGACCGCGGACAGGCTGGTCCGCTTCGTAAGGTCAAGGAACGGGAGGTATTCCCTCGATGACCTGAAGCCTGTGTTCGGTGTCCCTTCAGTAGACTCTGACCCGGAATATCTTGAGGTTCTGAGGACTCTCGTAGACGATGGCGTTATACCTCCGTATTCTGAATAAGGGATGAATATTTTCTATGTTTTTGAATATTTATATTCTCAAACGATTTATATTGTGAATAAATTTTCATCCTTGGGATTTTTTTTCTACTATTGTCCATAACAGCTTAACAATAGACATTTATGACATCCAGAAAAGAATACCTGATCTACAAGCTTTCGGACGAGATGAAGGCTTGCACAAAGATAAATCCAGCTCTTTTCAAGGAATATGACGTCAAGAGAGGTCTCAGAAATGAGAACGGCTCCGGCGTCCTTGCCGGCCTTACCAACATCGGTGACGTAGTCGGCTACAACAAGCTTCCTGACGGAACCCTTGAACCTATCGAGGGAAAGCTTTTCTTCAGGGGCTACGAGGTGAAGGACCTTGCGGACGCAATCCTCAAGGAAGGCCGCTTCGGTTTCGAGGAGGTCGCTTATCTTCTTCTCTCCGGCCAGCTTCCTGACAAGGAAGAACTCCAGGATTTCAAGGAACTCCTCATCGAGAACATGCCGCTTGAGCACCAGACAGTCATGCATATCATCGAGCTTGAGGGCAACGATGTCATGAACATCCTTGCAAGAAGTGTCCTTGAGTTCTATACATTCGACGACAATCCCGATGACATCTCCCGCGAGAATCTCATGAAGCAGAGCATATGGCTCCTCTCGAAGTTCCCGACGACCATCGCGTATGCATATAATATGATACGTCACAAGGAGAAGGGCAGGACTCTCCACCTTCGCCATCCGAAGGAGAACCTTTCCCTTGCGGAGAACTTCCTCTATATGCTCAAGGGACCTGAGTTCACTTCACTTGAGGCAAGGACTCTGGACCTCCTTCTCATCCTCCATGCAGAGCATGGTGGAGGTAACAACTCAACCTTCACTGTAAGAGTCACTTCCTCTACCGGAACCGACACATATTCGTCCATTGCTGCCGGTCTCGGATCGCTCAAGGGACCTAAGCATGGTGGTGCCAACATCATGGTCAACAAGATGCTTGACTATCTCAAGGAGAACGTCCAGGACTGGGAATCAGACAAGGAGATCGAGACCTACATCACCAGGATACTCAACAAGGAAGCCTTCAACAGGAGCGGTCTTGTCTATGGTATAGGACATGCTGTCTATACAATATCCGATCCTCGCGCCGTGCTTCTCAAGAGAATGGCCTATGAGCTTGCGATAGAGAAGGACAGAATGGCCGAGTACAACTTCATGGTAAGGCTTGAGAGAGTCGCTATCGAGACTATCTATAAGGTGAAGGGCAAGGGTAAGACACTCTGCGCGAACGTCGATTTCTATTCTGGCTTCGTCTACGACATGATAGGTATTCCGAAGGAGATATTCACACCTCTCTTCGCCATGTCCAGGATTGTCGGCTGGTGCGCACACCGCAACGAGGAACTCAACTTCGAAGGCCGTAGGATCATCCGTCCTGCATACAAGTGCGTCACGGAACCTATGCCTTACATCAGTATTGACAAGAGATAGCCTCTATTCGATGACAAGTCCGTCGTAGGCTGGTCTTACGACAGAGTTGATATTACGGGTTCTGCAAAGATCGTCAAGGTCTGCGCAGAACTCTTTGTATATAGGGAATGTATGGCTGAGATGGGTCAGCCATGTATGCTTTGCACCTATCCTGTCTGCGATCTCAAGAGCTTCGTCCAACGAGAAATGCGAATGGTGGCGGTTGTACCCGACGGTGTTCAGGGTGACATGGTCCAGGCCTTTGAGCTTCGCGAACTCGGACTCGGGTATCGAACTCATGTCTGTGATGTAGGCGATATTGCCGAATCGGAAACCGAGTACCGGCATCTGGTCGTGGAAACCCCTGATCGGAATTATCTCCAGACCGTCCCCGCGCTTGCCATGGGCATTGCCCCCGAAGTGAGGGTCGTCGACCGTCTCGGCCTCGCAGAGCGCGTTGCCGGTAGGGACCATGGTGCCGTCAGCAAGTCTGTACCTGTATCCGACGTCGTGCACCCATATGAGTTCCTTGGCATCATTGTCAGGATAGATCACGAATGGCTGGTCTGTCAGGCGATGGACGTGCCATTCCGGAGCACCTGGATATTTCACTTCGCTGAAGGCATAGGAGTATTCCTGCCTGAGCGAGTTCAGCACCTTGTCCTCGCAGTACAGCTCCACGACGCGACGGTCGATATAGTTCAGAGCGCGGACGTCGTCAAGTCCGCCTGTATGGTCCTTGTGGTTGTGTGTAAGAAGAATCGCATCAAGATGACGGACCCCTGCTGCGAGCATCTGGCTTCGGAAGTCAGGTCCTGCGTCGATGAGGATGTTCAGAGGCCCGTATTCCACTAGAGCCGATGCCCTGAAACGCTTGTCCCTCGGGTCGTCGCTGCAGCATTTCGGGCATCTGCACCCGATGATAGGGACGCCTTGTGAGGTTCCTGTACCAAGGAATCTGAGTCTTGCCTTCATCATATCGTGACCTCCTCTATGGTGCCGACCTTTGATGGGTCGAAATCTTTTGTTATGCGGATGTAGTTGCCGGTATATCCGGACATCTTTCCTCCCTTGTCCGACGACTCCCAGAGAACTCTCTCCCTGATTCCGCGGTTGCTTTCCACGAATTCGGAGTTCAGCTTCTCGCAGAGCTGTTCGAGTCTTGCGACTCTTTCAGTCTTCTTGCTGTCCTGCACCTGGTCGGGCATCGAGAATGCACGTGTGCCTGGTCTCTTTGAATAAGGGAAGATATGGATGAACGCTGGGTGTATCCTTTTCTCGAGGAAGTCGTATGTGTCCTGGAACATCTCTTCAGTCTCACCGGGCAGACCGACGATCACGTCGATTCCGAAGAATACCTTCGGTTTCCCAGGACCTTCCATCTTCTGCCTGATATACTCGATCCTGTCGGCGAACAGCGCGGTGTCGTACTTTCTGCCCACTTTCTTCAGAAGCTCGTCATTGCCGACCTGGAGAGGGATGTGGAAATGAGGCTGGAACTTGGTTCCGCTTGCTATCCAGTCGATGATCTCAGGCGTGATGAGGTTAGGCTCTATCGATGATATCCTGTATCTTTCTATGCCTTCCACAGCGTTGAGTGCCTTGAGCAGGTCAAGGAATGATTCACCTGTCGTCCTGCCGAAGTCTCCGGTGTTCACTCCTGTGAGAACTACTTCCTTGATGCCTTCTGCTGCGATCAGCTCTGCCTGCCTGACGATCTCGCAGATAGGGATGTTGCGGCTTTCGCCTCTTGCATAAGGTACGGTGCAGTATGCGCAGAAATTGTTGCAGCCGTCCTGGACCTTGAGGAAGGACCTGGTCCTTTCTCCGCTTGAGAAAGCTGCGATGGTGTCGGATGAGATGTCCTTGTACTCCTGCGCCATGCTCCTTTCCTTGTAGGTCGTGTCAGTCTCTACTGTATCTCCTGCAAGCATCCTGAGGGTCATCGGGACGACCTTGGCCTTCTCCTTTGCTCCGAAGACCAGCTTTACCCCTTCGATCGCGGCGACTTCGTCCCTTTTCAGCTCGGCATAGCAGCCGGTGACGACTATCGAAGCCTCTGGGGCGAGCCTGTGGCACTTGCGTATGATGTTTCTGCACTTGTTGTCCGAGTGCTGGGTGACGCTGCATGTGTTGACAAGGTATACGTCGGCCTTGTCCTCCCATCTGACGACCTCGAGACCGTTCTCTACGAAGCCACGCTCGTAGGTCGAAGTCTCTGCGTAGTTGAGCTTGCAGCCCAAGGTAAGGAATGCTATCTTCATCTTCTATGCAAGTATCAGGAATACACAAGGTCTCTTTCCGATGACAGGTATGGATTTCTTCCACTCGCTGACCCTCTTTGTCTTTATGAACGCGTCAGGGAGGGTGATGTCAGCGGCGAGGCAGACTTTTGTCGATGGACTGCATGTCGCAAGAATGTCAGCAAGCATAGCGTCGTTCCTGTATGGGGTCTCGATGAATATCTGGGACTGTCTGAACTGCGACGAAAGCTTCTCCATGTCCTTTATGGCCTTGCGCCTTTCGTCTGGCTTTACAGGAATATACCCCCTGAAAGCGAACGACTGTCCGTTCAGTCCGGACGACATCAGCGCCATCATCAGTGATGACGGTCCTACGAAAGGAACGACTTCTATGTCATGTCTATGGCAAAGTGCGACGAGCAGTGCTCCCGGGTCTGCAACTGCAGGAAGTCCGGCCTCTGAGATCAGTCCGACGTCGCAGCCGTCTGCGAATAGCTGGAGATAGCTCTCAACCTCCTCCGGCTTCGTGTGTTCGTTGAGCTCGTGGAACTCAAGTTCTCCGATATGCCCTTTGAGACCTGCTGCGGAAAGGTATCTGCGTGCAGTGCGCGTCTCCTCAACTACAAACTTGGTTATGCTCCTTACCTTCTCGAGGACGGGAACAGGAATCACTTCCTCCGGAGCATATTCTCCGAGAGGGGATGGTATGAGATATAGTCTTCCGTATGCCATTTCTGTTATTCTTCAATTGTTATGACAGTCCTTTCCGAATTCATTTCGGCCTGCTGTCTCGCTGCCTCTGCAGCTCTTCTTTCCTCCTTGCTGCTGAACAGGTCGCGGAAATACTCCTTGAAAGAGTTGAACTCTCTCTGATATGTGATACCGGCTCCGTTTCTCTGGCTGTCGTCGAGGTAGCTGGTATATTGGTCTGCTGAATGTGAGAACAGGTTGAGTCGCAGGGCTCCTGTCCTGTCGAGCTTGATCTCGATGTCAAGGTCTCCGACCACCTCGTCGTTGCTTGTTCCGGCGCTGCTGTACTGGCGGTTTCCGATCGTTCCGTTGACCAGAACCTTGTTGTTGAACAACTCAGTGCTGATCGCGACGTCATACATGCTCCGTCCGTTGTTGCCTTGCTGGAAGTCAAGTCCAAGGTCGATAGGGATGTCGAGTTTCTGCAGGATGTTGTTCAGCTGACCTGCCATGATCTCGGTGACGGTCGTATTGAGCATATTGGTGTTGTTTACGATGCCGGACTGCTCGTCCGGAAGGAAACTGCTGGAGATCAGTAGGCTGATGAACTGCTTCTGTACCTTGTCGTCTGTGTTGAGGGCGTTCTCGACCATGGCCTGTGTCGACGGGTCGATGTCAGGGACGCTGATGCTGAATCCTATCTGAGGGCTCCTGATCTTGTCCGAGATGGCGATTCCGCATTCCACTGTTCGTCTGGCAGTCGAGGTCGTGTCTGCGATGAGGGTTCCGATGGAAGCCTTTGTCCTGTAGACTGCATTGATGTCAAGGTCGCTGTCCATGATGTCTCCGGAGAATCTGACAGTGCTGCCTTCCTGGATGGCGAAATCCTTCTTGGCTATGCCCAGCACGTCCAGATGGTAGTTGCCGCTGACAAGATTATAGTTTCCGTTCATGTTGAAGACGTCCCTTGCCGGCCTTACCTCGATCTCGAGGTTTCCGGTTCCCCTTCCTGAGAGTACGTTTCCTGAGGTCTTGTCAATTTCGACATGGGCCTGTGTGCCCTGGTTGACATTGATCTTGAGAAGCACACCCATGTCGCTCTTGGCTTTCCTCGTCTGCTGCTCGTATCGTCCCATCAGAATCTCGTATGGATCGACTATGTATTCGACTTCGGGCTCCTTGAAAGTGAGCAGGTCGGAATTCGATGCTGATGATGCGCCTGACATAGGGATGTGGAAGTCTCCTTCCTTCTCTGTCGTCGCGTTTATGTCAAGAAGCAGGGCGTTCATCGCCCCGGTGATCCTCAGGTTTCCGGTGCCGAAGACATTTCCGTAGAATGACCCTCCGGCCTCTTCCTGAAGGTTCAGCAATTCCATGTCTGTGAATCTGACCCTGGTGTTGAACCTCATGTCCTTGAAGTGATTCCAGCCTATGCCTCCGCTTATCATACCATGCTCGCCGAATCTGTCGCTGATCTGGTCATCGTCGAACCATGCACCATCGTTGTCGAGGTGTATAGGACCGGCGACTCTGTATTCGACATTCGTGAAATCGACTTTCATCAGTCCTTCTTCTATCATGAGGCCCTTGCTTGCGATGTCCATCCTGCTGAGAGGCCCTGATACGTTGACGGTACCGGAGATCTTGCCCCCGAGCTCGCTGAACACTCCCTTGAGCATAGGTTCGGCGTACCCGAGATTGAATCCCTCAAGGTCGACTTTTCCGACTATGTCCTTCGACGACGGCACGATCAGGGCACTTAAGGCAAGAGGTACGGTACCATGGTCAGTGTTCCTGACATTGATGTCGAAGCCTTTCGCCTCTTCGTTCCATCTGTTGCTGAGGACCATCGTGCCTGCATTCTTGCCGGAGATCATGGTGTTGTCTATCCTGATGTTCGCCAGGAGGCTGAGTCCGTCCTTCCCAGGTGATTCGATGACAGCGGTTCCGGTCGCATGTCCTCCAAGTCCGAACCTGTCCTTGAGGAACGGATTGAGCGCCGAGATATCAAATTGGTTGAGCCTGATGTTCAGTGACTCCTTGTAGGATTTAGAGTATCCTCCATCTATGGAGATGGACTGATTGTCGCTGTCGAGACGGAAATCGTTTATCTTGATATGTCCTCTCTCGATGTCTACCTTGGCAGGACTGAAGGTCCATGCGTGGGAGTTGATGTAGATGTTCGACTGGAGCAGACTGGCGTGCACGTCGAGGGAATCGTTCTCGCACCTGTCGATGTCGCATGTCATGTACAGCTCGCCCTTGTTCGCCAGATCGGTCTGGTTGTCGTAGGAAAGCCCAAGGCCGATGGTGTTCTTGCTGGCAAATGCCATGATCCTGTTGTCCTTGGTCAGGGCAGGGGCGAAGGAGAGCTCTTCCGAACTGATCTCCGCGCTGAGTGCGCCGTCGCTGTTGTCGAGGACTATGTCTACGCCCTTCAGGTATTTGTCCTTGAAGGCAAGCCTGCCTGAGTTGATCTCTCCCTTGAGGAATCCTTCGTCAGTGATCCTGATGCATGCGTCGGTGTTGTCCGCGACATATAGGCCAGGTATGAGGAATGACAGCAGGTCGTGCGAGTCATGTACGACAAGGTCTACATCGTAGCTGTTTCCGGTCCATTCTCCGTCGACTTCGCCGAAAAGTGCAGGCATTTCCTTGCAGAGGACAAGATTCCTGAGGTCCTTCGTGAACTCGAGAGGATTTCCTGTTCCGGAGTACTGTCCGTCGATCAGGGATGAATTGACGGATATGTCGTTCTGGCCAGGCTCCATGTTGCCGGCAATGAGCATGTTGCCTACCTTGTGTATGCCGTTCTGATCCTGGATCATGATGTCGTTGACCTGGATTTCGCCATTGCGTCCGCCATGGAAATGCTCATTCACGAAAGCTTCCGCGTTGAAGCTTACCAGCGCAGTGCCATGCTTGTAGAAGTTCAATGCGTCAAGGTCAGCTCTTTCGACGTCGAGAGAAATCTGGTAGTCGCCGTCCTTGTCGACGCTGCTCCTGAGATGGGAGATGCCGACATTCATGGAGATGTTCGGGTCCCCGCTTGAAAGGATGCCGTCAAATCCGTCCGGACCGTAATTCACCTTTCCGCTGATGTCGCTGTAAGTATAGTCTAGAGCTTTGATCTTGCCGATGATAAGCGTGTCGACATTGACCTGCGGTGCACCCTTGGCGAGAGTAGCGCCAACTCTTGCGAACATTGTGCAAGGACCGACCTTCTCGCTGCCTATGATCTTGCCTATGTCGAGGCTTGAAGTATTCAGGTTTCCGACTATCTGCATAGGAGATCGTCTGGCTACAGCGTTCCTGATATCAAGGTCTGTACGGAAATCTCCTATGTCGGATATGCCTTCACCTCGGACGGAAAGCTTGTTGAGCGTACCCTTGGCCTTTCCGTCAAAACTGAATCTCTGGCCCTGGGCGAACTTGCCGAGGTCCATGCCCATGCCGGGCACGATGCCCTTGATGAACGAGGTCAGTTCGTCGAGATTGAAGTTCATGTCGCTTATGGCTGCGTCGATGTTGAGACTGTTCATGTCCGGAAGGCCGCTCATGCGTCCGTCGACGGTTCCGTAAAGCCCGTCTGTATTGTTCCTGAAAGTGAAGTCGTCAAGTCTGAAATCGGCTACGGGACCATGGTAATTTCCCTCTGCAGTAATGTCGAAGTCCATCTTCTTCATGCCCTTGGCGAAGTATGAGATGGTCTTAGGGCTGATCTTGCTTGGAAGAAGAATCGCGTCCATCCTTACGTCCTGGAGAAAATGGCTGAACGACTTCGAATTCGCATACCTCATGTGGAATTCCTCCATGTGGATATCTGAATCACTGTCTACGATCCTCAGGTCCTTGACCTCTGTGTGTCCGTTGCCTACGGATGCGTCTCCGGAGATCAGGACAGGGGAGAATCCGCTCTTCTCATTGAGGCTCAGCCTGTCGACTATCCCGCTGATGACTCCACCCTTCATGCTGAGATGGCGTCCCTTCATCTGTATGTCACGTACGTCGAGGTCTCTCCAGTTGATGACATCAGGAACAGGGACCCTAGGCTTGCGTGGGGTCTTGAAATTCTTCATCCTGTACTCCATCCCGTCGATCTCGACTTCGTTCACATGGAAGATTTCCTTGTCCTTCTTTTCCTTGACTGTCGTCCTTGGCTTCAGCCTGAATATTCTCTTGAGGTTGGATGTTCCCTTCAATGTCGGGTCATCCACTGGCTCGGATGTCAGTACAAGCAGCGCGTCCTGGATCTTGGCATACTTCAGCTTCGCTCCATCCTTGCTCAGAAGTCCCTTCGGAGAGAACGTCACGACCAGAGACCTGGCCCTGAAAAGCGTGTCCTCACGGGAGAGGGCAGGGGACTCGAAAGGATTCTCGTCCAAGATGGCGATGTCGTTGATGACTACTCCGTTGAACGGGCTTGCGTGTATCCTTCCGATGACAATTTCTCCGTCAATCTTGTCGTCCAGAGCCTTGATGGCTTTATGGGCAAGAAATGTCTGGACAGCCGGCAGTTGGGCTGCCAGTATGGCGCCGAAAAGCAGGAGGACGAAAAGGACCAGTATCCAGGCTGTTATTTTGACGGTTTTTCTGATATCTTGTCTTTATTATTATAAACTACAAAAATACGAAAAAATATCCTTAAATTTGCGTCTGTAACAGAGTTCTTATTTATGTCAGATATTATTCTTGGAATCGAGTCTTCCTGCGACGACACTTCAGCTGCGGTCATCAAGGATGGTTTTCTGCTCTCGAACGTGATTGCGAGCCAGCAGGTCCACAAGGATTTCGGCGGAGTCGTACCGGAACTTGCTTCCAGAGCGCATGAGGTGAACATAGTTCCAGTTGTCAGCCAGGCACTTGAAAAGGCCGGCGTCAAGCCGGAGGAACTTTCCGCGATAGCGTTCACCAGAGGCCCGGGCCTTCTTGGCTCACTTCTGGTTGGAACTTCGTTTGCCAAGGCTTTCGGACTTTCTCTCGGAAAGCCTATCGTGATGGTCAACCATCTCCAGGGACATATCCTCGCAAACTTCGTAAAGCAGTACGACAAGGAAAACAGACAGCCGTCATTCCCATACCTCTGCCTCCTGGTCTCAGGTGGCAACTCCCAGATCGTGAAGGTCTCAAGCCCACTCGAGTTCGAGATTCTCGGCCAGACCATCGATGATGCAGTGGGAGAGGCTTTCGACAAGTGCTCGAAGATGATGGGACTTGGCTATCCTGGCGGTCCGATAATCGACAGGCTTGCAAAGCAGGGAAATCCTGACCGCTTCAAGTTCGCCAAACCTCACATCCAGGGGCTTGACTACAGCTTCAGCGGAGTCAAGACTTCGCTTCTCTACTTCGTCAGGGACGAGATGGAGAAGGATCCTCAGTTCATGGAGAACAACAAGGAGGACATCTGCGCAAGTTTCCAGAAGACCCTTATCGACATACTACTCGACAAGCTGATCAAGGCCGCGAAGCAGACCGGCATCAAGGAGATAACAATCGGTGGCGGAGTTTCCGCCAACAGCGGTCTCCGCGAAAGGATCGAGGCCGAGGGAAAGAAGAGAGGCTGGAATACCTATCTCCCTGAGTTCAAATTCACTACAGACAACGCAGCCATGATCGCGATAGCTGGATATTTCCACTATCTCGCAGGCGAAAAGACATCTCTCGATGTGGCACCAGTGTCCCGCATCGCCGATTTTTAATATACAAGCACAACGATGAAAACATTTGAAATCACCTGTCCGGTAGGACGTGAACCCCGTCTTGACGACATCCGCTATGCGGCAGCCCAGGTCCTCCGTCTCAGAAGAAACGCAGTGGTCAATGTGATTGACCCTACAAAGTCATTCCAGCCTACCATGCGTGGCGCAGAAGCTACATGCAGGATAGCCCACCGTTCCATCGATGCGCGCGGCGATGTGAAGATGGTCTACAAGATCGAGGCATATTACAAGACAGAACCATGCGAGGACTATAAGCTCGATGAGTACCAGGATGTCTCAGCAGCTGAGCCTGTAGTTGTCGTCGGCGCAGGTCCTGCAGGTATGTTCGCAGCCCTCAAGCTTCTCATGCTTGGTCTCAAACCTGTCGTTCTCGAAAGAGGCAAGGACGTACATCGCCGCAAGACTGACATGGCCAACCTCTCGAAGACAGGTACGGTCAATCCGGAGTCGAACTATTGCTATGGCGAAGGTGGAGCCGGCGCGTTCTCGGACGGAAAGCTCTATACCCGTTCTTCAAAGAGAGGCGATATCCGCGAGGTCCTCTATCAGCTCGTTGAATTCGGCGCTAATCCATCCATAATCATAGATGCCCATCCGCATATCGGAACCGACAAGCTCCCAAAGGTCGTAGAGAATATCCGCAACTGTGTCATAGAGCATGGTGGAGAATACCATTTCGATACAAAAGTTACTGATATCAAACCACTTGAGGACGGCTCTTTCGAGGTCGTGGCACTTGTCGACGGCAAGGAACAGGTCGTATATAAGACCGGTAACGTGATCCTCGCTACAGGCCATTCTGCAAGGGACGTATACGAGATGTTTGACAGCAAGGGCTGGGCACTTCAGCCAAAGGGTTTCGCTATGGGAGTCCGCGTCGAGCACTCCCAGGCACTCATCAACAAGATGCGTTACAGAGGCCAGTGGGAGCCAGGCATGCCTGCCGCCGAGTATTCATTCGTCGAGCAGGTCGAAGGACCAGGTCCGGACGGCGAAGATGTAGAGAGGGGAGTATTCTCTTTCTGCATGTGCCCTGGAGGTATCCTCGTACCTTCAGCAACAGAACCTCAGACAACAGTACTCAACGGTATGTCCAACTCGGCGCGTAACTCAAAGTGGGCGAATGCCGGTGTGGTTGTCTCAATCGAGCCTGAGGACGTCCCTGAACAGTATAAGGAAGCCGGAGCATTCAGTCTTATGAACTTCCAGCAGGATGTAGAGAAGAAGATGTTCGAGTATGTCGCTTCGCAGAACCCTGAAAACCCTGCAGCAGCTCCTGCCCAGAGAATGATCGACTTCTGCGAGGGCAAGATGTCTTCGGATCTTCCGGAGACGTCATATCATCCAGGTACAGTATCTGCTCCTCTCCACGAACTTCTTCCTGACATCGTTGCAGAGCGTCTCCAGCAGGTGTTCCCTATTGTCAACAGGAAGGTGATGAAGGGATATTTCACAAATGATGCACTCCTTCTTGGAGTCGAGTCACGTACTTCTTCTCCTATCAGGATCCCAAGAAATCCTGAGACCTTCCAGAGCGACAGCATCGAGGGTATCTTCCCATGTGGCGAGGGCGCCGGTTATGCAGGCGGTATCGTCTCATCTGCAATTGACGGAATCAACTGCGCGCTTGCAGTTGCACGCCGTATCAATCCGGTCGTTGAAGAAGCTGCTCAGGAGGATGCAGAATAGACATTAAACCTTTTTTGACTATGAAAGAGCGTCAGTTTACAGTCAGGTATGAGGCTTATGGGGCTCTGGAAGAGCTCTGTGAAGAGGACAGAGCCCTCTGTGAAGCTGCCATCGAGGCGCAGAAAGGATCGTATGCCCCATACTCACATTTCAATGTCGGAGCAGCAGTCCGTCTCGAGGGAGGAAAGATCGTGAAGGGATCCAATCAGGAGAACATCGCGTATCCATCCGGCCTGTGCGCAGAGAGGACAACTCTTTTCGCAGCATCTGCCAATTATCCTGGAGTGCCTATCCGTTCGCTTGCGGTGACAGGAGGCCCTGACGGAAAGATCTGTGACGAACCGGCTACTCCATGTGGAGCATGCCGCCAGGTAATGGCTGAGTATCAGACTCTTGCGAAGGCTCCTATGTCAGTCCTCCTGGTGGGAGGAAAGGAGATATGGAAGTTCGCCTGTGTCGATGATATCCTCCCATTCATATTCGACAGCTTAGATAAATAGCACGTATTTTTGTGCATTAATTGAAAATTGCTATATTTGCAACGGGAAAGTCGTACACGACCAGCTCCCTCTGAACTCCCCCAGGGCCGGAAGGCAGCAAGGGTAGGAGGTCGTAGCGGTGCGATGTACTAAGCTTTCCCTTTTTTCGTATCCCTTGGTCAATGAAAATCTGTGTAGGACTCTCCGGAGGTGTGGACTCCAGTGTAGCGGCCTTGCTCCTCAAGCAGCAGGGCTATGATGTGTTTGCCATGTTCATGCAGAACTGGCACGATGCAGATGCTACCCTCCATGGCGACTGCGAGTGGGAAGAGGACCGCTTCGTGGCGGAGATGGTGGCCCGCAAGATTGGCATCCCTTTCTATTTCGTCGACCTCTCGAAGGAATATAGGAAGAGAGTCGTCGACTATATGTTCGACGAGTATTCAAAAGGCAGGACTCCTAATCCTGACGTCCTCTGCAACAGGGAGATAAAGTTCGATGCTTTCCTCAGGGCAGCTGAGAAACTGGGCGCAGACATGGTCGCTACCGGACATTATTGCCGTAAGGAGGAGATTGAGAATCCGGACGGAAGCAAGACCTACAGGATACTCGCCGGAACAGACCCGAACAAGGACCAGAGCTACTTTCTCTGCCAGCTTTCGCAGGAGCAGCTTTCAAAGGCTCTTTTCCCAATTGGCGACATCGTCAAGCCTGAGGTAAGACGTCTTGCCAAGGACGCGGACCTTCCTTCTGCGGACAAGAAGGATTCCCAGGGAATATGCTTCGTCGGCAAGGTCGATCTTCCGACCTTCCTACAGCAGAAACTCAAATCCGTAGAGGGCGATGTAGTCGAAGTCTTCGATGCCTACTACGAGTCCGATCCGCACTATCAGTTCCTCAGGGAGACACTCTCGTCTCTTCTTAAGGAAGGTGGTGAGGCTCGGATGATTACAGACTATATCTCTGAAGATAAGTGCACCCCTGTAAGTGCCGGCATGCAGTTCGATCCGGAGAAGATCAAGGCTCTGTCGGATGAGGTTCTCGACCGTCTGTCAACCCCTGTGAAATACGGTCTCACATTTGAGACCGAGACATACAAGTCTGGCAAGCACCACGTCAGGAAGACCCGCTACAAGGCAAATCCATACGGTGCTGTCCTCGGCCGTCACGAAGGTGCTCAGTTCTATACCGTAGGTCAGCGCAAGGGACTCAACATCGGCGGCCACAGCGACCCTCTGTTCGTGATTGCGACCGATGTCGAGAAGAACATCATCTATGTCGGGGAAGGCCACCGTCACAAGGGACTTTCGAGAAGCTGCCTCAAGGTCGCTGCCGATGAGATCCACTGGATAAGACCGGACATGACCATGGTACCTGGCGAGATGCGCCGTTACCGTGTCCGCATACGTTACCGCCAGCCGCTGCAGGATGCGACCCTCATAATGAGGGAGAACGGCCTGTTCATTCTCTTTGACGAGCCTCAGCGTGGAATCACCTCCGGACAGTTCGCTGTCTGGTACGATGGTGACGAGATGCTTGGATCCGGTACGATCTGATTCCCTGCGAATATCTGACGTCCTATTCCTGCAGCGCAGCCTTGGCTGCATTCTGCCCGGCGAGATAACCTGTCGAGAAGGCGGTCTGCAGATTGTATCCGCCTGTATCTGAATCAATGTCAAGCACTTCTCCGCAGAGATAGAGACCCTTTCTCAACCTGGATTCCATTGTCTTGGCGACGACTTCGTCAGTCGAGACGCCACCGGCTGTCACGACGCATCTCTCATAGCCGACATATCCCTCGATGTCGAACTTCCATTCCTTCAGCGCGTTTACCAGAGCGTCCATGTCGATGTGCTCGTTTCCTCTCCTTCCGTTGAGAATTGCAGGATTGCATTTCGTGAAGCCAGGGATGAGGTCCCATGGCATAAGCTTTCCGAGAAGTATCTTCAGCATCTCCTTCAGTGACAGTTTCCTGCTTCTAGGATCTTTCTGGACGTCGTTCCAGATGCCCTTGATGCGTCCTTTCAGCTCGTTTGGCTCGACGCCAGGCTTCATGTCGACAGTGATGTATGCCTTGCCTCCGTTGATGATGGCCTTCACGCAGTTGCGGCTTACTGTGAAGCCTATAGGTCCCTCGATTCCTCCGTCAGTGAAATCGATGTCACCCATCTCGTCCTGTACCTTGTTTCCATTTGTATAGAGACATACGCCGACGTTCTTGAGCTGGATTCCGCAGAGCGCCTTTCCTATCTCAGAGAGGGGAGTGTCGCGCCTGATGTGTCCTTTCAGCCCGGATGTCGAGACTGGCTCATATCGCTTCTCCGCTCCGCCCGAAAGCACTCTTGCGGCGACAGTGCCGACTGACTCGCTGACAGAGCCGTCAAGCATCTTGTATCCTTTCGGAACCAATGCGGTGAGTGACGGGAAGCAGTCTTTGATGGTATGCCCGAAGTACTTGGCCCAGCCGTATCCGTCGCCCGTACTTCCGGTCCCGGGATATGACAGTCCGCCGGTCGCGATGATAAGACAGCGGCAGGAATAGCTTCTGCCGTCCTTGCAGGCTACCATAAACACCTGTCCTTCGGAACTTTCGTTACATACTACAGACTTGACCTCGCTGTCTGTACGGACTGCCGCGCCTGCCTTTGTCGCAGCCTTGAGAAGAGTGTCTACGACCTCGGATGCATGGTATGAGGCCGGGAAGGCCCTGTCCCCACGCTCCACGACGGTCTCCATTCCGAAGTCGTTGAAGAAGTCTATCATGTTCTGCGAATTGAGATTGTACAAGGCCGGCTTGAGGAAGTTGACCTTGCTTCTGATGTGCTGGGAGAACTCGTTCCAGCCCTTGAGATTGGTGAAGTTGCAGCGCCCTTTTCCTGTGATCATGATCTTCCTTCCAGGGCGTGGCATCTTCTCAAGAACCATCACCGCAGGCGTAGGATCGGACATCGCCGCTCCGTATGCAGCCATAAGTCCGGCCGCACCGCCTCCAATTATTACTATGTCGTAGAACATGTGTGAAATTCCAATTTGTTTTGTATATTTGCAGTCTATTCCAATCCTTGGAATACAGGCCGCTTTAGCTCAGTCGGTAGAGCAACTCATTCGTAATGAGTAGGTCGCGGGTTCGAGTCCCGTTCGCGGCTCCATCAATCGCAGCAGCCATCAGATCAGAATCTTGTGGAGCTGATCTTGCTGCTGATCTTCTTCAGCGTCCTGACCGACTTCCTGCTTGGAGTTATCCAGTCATAGGCCACGGCCACAATCCCGACAACACATATAGCCGACAGACAGAATCCTGCCATTTCCGGAAACATGAGCCCGGGAAAGAACAGAACAATGGCGAGGACCGCGATCATGGTACCATGGACCAGGGCCCGGAGCTTCGTGCTGGCACTGCCTTCCCGGAAGACGGCTGCGTACCTGTGGCGGTCGCCGTCATCGCCGGCTCCCTCAAGATGACAGGTGATGATCCTTTTCATCCAGATGTCGGAAAAGTCGAGGACGAGGTCTTCTTCGTCGTCATAGACCTTCCCGAATTCCTTAAGCTCAGCCCTTACCTGGCCGAGTGCCGTACCGAAACCGCCTTCCATCTCGAAGAGTGCCGTCCCGGCGTCCATCATCTGTATTTTCCTGTCCATCATCTGTATTTTGTGACTGCTTGGGCAAAGGTATCAATAAAAGAACTAACTTTGCCTTATGAGGAAGTATTTTTTGATTATGGCTGCGATGTTTGCAGTGTCCTGCGGTACAGACCGTACCGTGGGCCATTCGGAGCACACCCGCTATGCCAGCTTCTTCGACGTTCCCGATGAGAGCCATGTGGTTACGGTTTCTCCTTATACCGGAGAGACGGATACGCTCTTCCTGGCGAAGCCGTTGACCAGACTGGTCTGCATGTCTACGTCCCACGTTGCGTATCTGGATGCCATAGGCATGAGTTCCGCCATTTCGGCGGTGTCGGGCCTTGACTATGTCAGCTCGCAGGCCCTGCGCTCGCGCACGGATGTATATGATATAGGGTACGAACCCGAGCTCGACTATGAGCGCGTCCTCGCCCTCAAGCCGGATCTGCTGCTGGCCTATTCCGTCTCGTCCGTCAAGCCTCAGTATGTCACCAAGCTTGAATCGCTCGGGATAGACGTGCTCATGGTCAGTGACCACCTGGAAGACCATCCTCTGGCACGGGCGGAGTATATAAGGCTTTTCGGTGCCCTTACAGGTACCATGGACAAGGCTGATTCCGTGTTCGCTGCGATCGAAGGCCGATATCTGTCGCTGTCCGCTTCTGTCGATACCCTTTCGAGGACGAAAGTCCTGTTCAACGTTCCGTACAACGACCAGTGGTTCATTCCTGGCGAGGACAATTATATGTCTCAGCTCGTCCGCGATGCCGGGGGAGTTACTCTTGGCGCTGAACATGGTGCCAGGAACTCCGGGACTATCTCCATCGAGCGTGCGTACCTTCTTTCGAAGGATGCGGACGTCTGGCTGAATCCGGGCTCATGCCGGAATCGCGCGCAGCTTCTTGCCATGAACCCGCTCTTCAGCAGCTTCAATGTCGGCCGCATATACAACAACACCCTCAGGACGAATCCCGAGGGTGGTAATGATTTCTGGGAAAGCGGTGCTGCCCGTCCTGACCTGGTCCTTGAGGACCTGGTACGTATCTTCAGGGGAGAAGAAGGGTCATTCAACTATTATCTTGAAGTCGACTGACCTGTTCCCGCAATAGTGTCCTGTGATCTGGATGTTGCCTTCGCTTCTGTCGAAGATGAGGGTCCTTGGCCTGAGCTCGATCGCAAGGATGTCTCCGGTGCGGATATAGATTCTTGCGGTGGCTTCTTCGATCGCCTGCTCAATCATCTCAAGAGTTTCTCCTTCTGTAGAGAAGATGAGCTCGTCGCCCTTCTTCAGCTCGAATACGTTTCCCTCGTTTCCGAGGACGAGAGGAAGGTAGAACGGAGAGGGAAGGAATGAGGTGTGGTCCAGGCAGGAGGCACAGGCGAATCCTTCCTCGGATCCGTCCATGTAGTCCTCAGGGTAGAGGAGCACTCCGTAGTTTACGGCATCGTAGTAGCGGGAAGCGAATTTCCTGCTGATGCTGCGTCCCGGCTTGCTGATCCTTGCGAAAAGCACAGGCGTGTATGAGAGCCTGGTGACTGAATCCGGGAGATAGAGGTCTTCGTTGTCCCTCTCCCATGTCGTATCAGGCCTGACTGTGACGTGCCCGCTGGCTGTCTTGACTAGGATGTTCATCTTACACTATTTTGAACCGAAATGTGCTTTCAGGATGTCGACCTTCTCATCGAAACTCTTGCCCTGGAGCGGCTTTACGGACTCCTCTTTGGCTTCCTTCTGGTACTGGTCGAAGAGACGCTTGAACTGCCTCTTCGTGTCAAGGGTGAAATCGCCGCCTGCAATCCATCCGAAATATCCCTTGTCGGTCTTGTATACGTCCTTTACAGGACGGTCCTTGTACTTGCCGAAACTGATGGTAGGAACTCCGTCCCTGTCGATTATCCTGCCTGCAAAGTCGATTCCCTTCGGACGTCCTCCGAGGGCTGAGAGAAACTCGACGTCGTTCCTGAGGGCTGTCTCATGGTGCTTGTCAGGCTCCTGGTACATGTCCAGCTGGCCTTTCAGTACCTCGTATGTGGCAATTGTGTCGGCCTCGGCGGTATGTGCGTTGTCGAAGTCCTTTCCTCCGCAATAGAACCTGTAAGCGGCCCTGAGGTTCCTGGGCTCCATGTAGTGGTAGATCGTCTGGACGTCTACCATCTTGCATTCGTGGAGATCGATGCTGATCTTCTGAAGAGTCTCCTTCGCCATTTCCTTCTTGTCCTGAGGGACCTTAGGGTCAGCTATCCTGCTTTCGCAGTAGCTCTTCACCCTCTCCATCTCCTCTGCAAGCATAGGAAGGTCGAACTTGGCGGAATTATAGCCTGCGAGGTCGCTGCCTGCAATCCAGTCTGCGACTTCGGAAACCACTTCGATGAACCTTGGACAGTCAACGAGGTCCTCGTCATGGACTCCGTTCACTGCCGATGCACTTGGGTTGATAGGAATCTGGCATTTTCTGGTGTAGTCCCAAGGCTTCACCTTCCATGTCTTTATCTTCTGCTCGCCGTCAGGCATGATCTTGACGAAGCTGAGCTCAATGATTCCGTCTGAAGAAATATTGAGGCCGGTACTTTCAATGTCGAAGAAAAGCAACGGCCTCTGAAGTTTAAGCTCCATAAGTATACTATCTGACCATGATAGGCATTACGATGCCGAATACCCTGTCAGCGGCTGCGTCCTCCTCTGCAGGAAGGATCAGGGCTGAACGTCTCTTGTCAGCGAACTTCATGATGATGTTCTCATTGCTGAGGTTGCTGAGGATCTCGACGATATGGGTAGACCTGAAACCGATGGTGAGGTCGTCACCTTCGTACTGGCACTCGATCTTCTCGTGTGCTGCGATCTCGAAGCCGAGGTCCTGCGCAGAGACCTCGAGACATCCTGCTGTAAGGTCGAACTTGATGTGGTTCGAAGCCTTAGGAGAGCAGACAGCGATACGCCTTACTGTCGTGAGGAACTGCGAGCGGCTGATGTTGAGGACGTTTGTGTTGATGCTATCCTTAGGGATGATCGCGTTGTAGTCAGGGTACTTGCCGGCAACGAGACAGCAGATGACTGTGGTCTGGCCGAACTTGAATACAGCAACCTTGTCGTCAAAGGTGATGGTCACTTCCTCTTCTTCCTTGCCGAGAATCGACTTGATGACTCCTGCATGTCTCTTGTTGAGGATGAATGAGCAGTCTGAAGCAGCCTTGACGTTCTTTGAGTTGAAGCAGATGAGCTTCTGGAGGTCAGATGCCACGAGGGTGGTGCTGTCCGGCTTGAAGTCGAAGAAGATCGAATTCATAGTAGGGCGGTTCGCATCGTCTGACGAAGCGTAGACTGTGCTGCTGATTCCATCGGCGAGTGTAGTGGTGCTGAGGCTTGCCACGTTCGCGCCTTCGCTTGTGGTCTTGATCACAGGGTAGTCCTCAGGATTGTAGCAAGGAAGTACGGATTCACCGCTTGCCCACGCACATGAGAAAGAGTTGTCGCTTTCGTTCTTGATGGTGAGAGGCTGGTCAGGAAGCTCCTTCAGGAGTTCGGTCACCTGTCTTGCAGGAACAGCGATGCTGCCTGCCTCCTCGACGC
Source organism: Candidatus Cryptobacteroides sp. (assembly GCA_045599665.1). Classification (GTDB taxonomy): domain Bacteria; phylum Bacteroidota; class Bacteroidia; order Bacteroidales; family UBA932; genus Cryptobacteroides. The sequence goes on along the minus strand of JAZRWK010000036.1, from coordinate 11,665 downwards.
TTGCTACCTCGAGCTCTGTCCTCAGGGTGATTTCCTTGTCTGAAGCTGTGATTTCCAGCTTGTTTCCGCTAAGCACGAAGAGGTAGTTCTCGAGGATAGCCTCTGTCGCCTTTGCAGGGATTGCCTTCTGCACTGTAAGTACACTTCTGAGAAGTTCTGAACTTGATACTACGAATTTCATATCTGGTTATTTTGTTTTCTTTCCATAATCCCCAAAGTTAAGAATAATTTCTGGAAAATGACATCGGTCATGTCTATTGTTTTTGGCACAGAGTTTGGTATCCCGAGAAGAATGCGGGCTAGCCCCGCGAAAGACGTGATCAATTCAAAAGAAAGGAATTATGAGAAAAGGAATTGTTATGATGCTGACGTCTGCTTCGATCGCAGGCCTTACAGCTTTCAGCGCATTCAGTGCATGTACACCTAACGCTAAGAACTCTTCATCCCAGAATGTCAGTGGCGAGGCTGCCTTCAGGACAGTCAATCTGACAGAAACCGATTATCCTGACCTGACATATGCAGCAGAATCTGCCGTCGATGCCGTAGTCTACGTTGAAGTCACAGTAGTCTCACAGCGTCGTCAGCAGAACATAGATCCGTTCCTGGAGTATTTCTTCGGCTACGGTGGCGGCGGACAGATGCAGCCACGCGAGCAGAAGGGAAGCGGATCAGGCGTCATCATCCGTCCTGACGGATATATCGTCACAAACAACCATGTGGTTGCCAACGCGAGCGAGGTCAAGGTCACTCTCAACAACAACAAGACATATACAGCTACAGTCGTAGGAACTGACTCAGTCACTGACGTGGCCCTCCTGAAGGTCGATGCGGAGAATCTGCCGTTCATTCAGTTCGGAGACTCTGACAAGCTCCGTCTCGGCGAATGGGTGCTTGCAATCGGCAGCCCTCTCGGAGCGCAGCTCCGTGGAACTATCACAGCAGGTATCGTAAGTGCAAAGGGACGTTCAATGCCTAGCGAGGACGGCTCATTCAAGATCGAGTCATTCATCCAGACCGATGCGGCTGTGAACCCTGGAAACTCAGGCGGCGCGCTTGTCAGCAAGACCGGCGAGCTTGTGGGAATCAATACAGCGATCGTTTCCCAGACCGGATCTTACTCCGGATATTCTTTCGCTGTCCCTGCGAATATCGTGAAGAAAATTGTCGGCGATCTCATCGACTTCGGCTCAGTCAAGAGAGCAAAGCTTGGAGTATCAATCGCTACCGTAAATGACGATATTGCAAAAGAATTGAAACTTTCTTCATTGAAAGGCGTATATATTAACGAGGTTTCGAATGGCTCAGCTGCTGAGAAAGCCGGCATGAAGAAGGATGACGTAGTCATCGCCATCGACGGGACAGAGATTTCAACTGCTTCTGCCCTTCAGGAGAAGGTGAACAGCTATCACCCTGGTGACAATGCCGAATTCACCCTCATCAGGGATGGCAAGGAGATGAAACTTAACGTCACATTCATGGGTGAGGCAGAGTCTACCGGAGAGGTCGATGTCGACGGCTCTATAGCTTTCTATGGATCGAAGATCAAGACAGCAAGCAAGGAGACACTCGCTCAGTACGGTATCAAGCAGGGCGTTGTCATCACTTCAGTAGGCAATGGAAAGCTGCGTGAGGCGGGAGCTACAGACGGATTCATCATCCGCTATGTGAACGACCAGGCAGTCAGCAAGGCAGAGGAAGTCATCGAAATCGCGAAGAAGAGTAAGAGGGCAGTCTTCATCGAAGGCGTCACCGCAAGTGGCAGACCATCTTATTTCGGCTTCGGAAAAGATGAATAACTCCTTTCAGTATGAGACAGCTTAAGATCAGCAAATCAATCACAAACCGTGAGAGCGCGTCTCTGGACAAGTACTTACAGGAAATCGGCCGCGAGGAACTCGTAAGCCCGGAAGAAGAGGTGGAGCTTGCTCAGAAGATACGCAACGGAGACCAGCAGGCGCTGGAAAAGCTCACCCGAGCAAACCTCAGGTTCGTGGTATCTGTCGCAAAACAGTACCAGAACCAGGGACTAAGTCTGCCGGATCTCATCAACGAGGGCAACCTTGGCCTTATCAAGGCTGCCGAGAAATTTGACGAGACAAGAGGTTTTAAGTTCATCTCATATGCTGTATGGTGGATCAGACAATCGATCCTTCAGGCTCTCGCTGAGCAGTCAAGGATCGTGCGTCTTCCTTTGAACCAGGTCGGATCGCTGAACAAGATCAACAAGGCCGTCTCCCGTTTCGAGCAGGAGAATGAACGTCAGCCGTCAAGCGACGAGCTTGCTGAGATGATCGACATTCCGACCGACAAGATATCCGACACCCTGAAGGTCTCGGGCAGACATGTCTCAGTGGATGCTCCATTCCAGGAAGGAGAGGATAACAGCCTCCTGGATGTTCTCCCTGACTCGGAGACGCCGAATGCGGACAGGTCGCTGGTCGACGAGTCGCTTGCGACCGAGATTGACAGGACGTTGAGCACTCTCAATCCGCGTGAGGCGGAGATCATCAAGGCTTTCTATGGCATCGGTTGCCAGGAGATGACTCTTGAGGAGATCGGTGAGCGTTTCGGCCTTACCAGGGAGAGGGTACGCCAGATAAAGGAGAAAGCTATAAGAAGATTGAAGACACCTGAGAGGAGCAAGCTCCTCAAAGGCTTCTTAGGATAAAAAGGAAATAATTTTTAATTGCCGGCCGTCGTGCCGGCTTTATATGCTTATTAGATGACACCTGAAATTTTTATACAGGCAAAGGCAGCAGAGGCCATCAAAGCTCTGTACAACGCTGATATTCAGCCATCTGACCTCCAGGTACAGGTTACACGTAAGGAGTTCGAGGGAGACTACACCCTCGTAATCTTCCCACTCCTCAGGATATCACACAGCGCTCCTGAGAATACCGGAAACGCTATCGGCGAGTGGCTCGTTGCGAACGTTCCAGAGATATCTGCATACAACAGTGTGAAGGGTTTCCTGAATCTTCTCTTCTCTCCTGTATGGTGGGACGATGTCCTCACCGAGATCGTATCGAGCGAGGACTTCGGCCAGCTCGAGCCTACTGGTCGCAGGATCATGGTAGAGTTCTCTTCACCTAATACCAACAAGCCTCTCCACCTTGGACATATCCGTAACAATCTCCTTGGAGATTCAGTCTCAAGACTCCTCAAGGCAAATGGAAACGAGGTCATCAAGGCTACTCTCGTAAACGACCGAGGCATCCATATCTGCAAGTCCATGCTTGCATGGGAGAAGGCCTTCGACGGCAAGACCCCAGAGTCTACCGGCATCAAGGGCGACCATCTCGTAGGAGACTGCTATGTGGCGTTCAATGACATCTACACCAAGGAAGTCAAGGAACTCATCGCAGGCGGCATGAGCGAGGATGAGGCCAAGAAGCAGGCGCCATGTCTCGTCGAGGCTCACGAGATGCTCGTGAAGTGGGAGAACGAGGACAAGGCTGTAAGAGACCTCTGGAGCATGATGAACAGCTGGGTGTTCGCCGGTTTCGACGAGACCTACCGCTCGCTCGGAATCTCTTTCGACAAGGTTGACTATGAACATGATACCTATCTCCTCGGCAAGGAACTCGTTCAGCAGGGCCTCGAGAAGGGCGTCCTCGTAAGGGATCCGGACGGCTCTGTATGGTGCGACCTCACAGGCGACGGCCTCGACCGCAAGCTCGTGCTCCGTGGAGACGGTACCTCAGTATATATCACCCAGGACCTCGGAACAGCCGAGAGACGTTTCGCTCAGTATGACCTCGACTCACACGTCTATGTCGTAGGAAATGAGCAGGACTACCACTTCCAGGTACTCAAGCTCATTCTCAAGAAGCTCGGTTTCGACTGGTCAGACCAGATCTACCATCTCAGCTACGGTATGGTAGAGCTTCCTGAAGGAAAGATGAAGTCACGTGAGGGAACTGTCGTCGACGCCGACGACCTTATACAGAAGATGTACGAGGAGGCAAAGGCTACCTCGGAGGAGAGCGGAAAGCTCGCTGACATGTCAGAGGAAGAGAAGGAAAAGCTCTACCATATGATCGGTCTCGGTGCGCTCAAGTATTTCATCATCAAGGTGGATCCTAGGAAGACAATGCTCTTCAATCCAAAGGAGTCGATCGATTTCAACGGAAATACAGGACCTTTCATCCAGTATACCCACGCACGTATCCGTTCAATCCTGCGCAAGGCGGATGAGAAGGGATATGTATATGATGCATCAGCAGTTACAAAGGACATCGTCCCTTCTGCAAAGGAAGTACGCCTTATCAAGCTCCTCAACACTCTTCCTCAGAAAGTCGCAGAGGCAGGCGAGGCTCTTTCTCCTGCAGTCGTTGCGAACTACTCATACGACCTTGCCAAGGAGTTCAACCAGTACTACCATGACACACAGATCCTCAAGGAGCCGGACGCAAAGCTCCTTCAGTTCCGTCTTGCCCTTATCGCAAGCGTGGCAAAGGCTCTCGTGAAGTCAATGGGCATACTCGGAATCGAGCTTCCAGAGAGAATGTAATCCGGAATGCAGGAAAACGCATATATGTTTCCGACCTCCAAGAAGGAGGTAGAGGCCCTGGGATGGGATTATATCGACATAATCTTCTTCACAGGTGACGCTTTCGTGGACCATCCGTCATTCGGCACAGCCGCAATCGCCAGATGGCTCCAGAAATTCGGATACCGTATAGCGATCGTTCCTCAACCTAACTGGCGTGACGACCTCCGCGACTTCAGGAAGCTGGGGGAGCCACGCCTCTATTTTGCCGTGAATGCCGGCGCCATGGATTCCATGGTCAACCACTATACCGCGGCAAAGAGGCTCCGCAGCGACGACGCCTATACTCCTGAGGGGAAGGCAGGCCAGAGACCTGACTATGCCGTCACTGTCTATACTAAGATACTCAAGAAACTGTATCCCCATATCCCTGTGGTGATCGGCGGAGTGGAGGCCTCCCTCAGGCGCCTTACCCACTATGACTACTGGCAGGACAAACTCTTCCCGTCCATCCTTGTCGGCAGCGGAGCCGACTACCTGAGCTACGGAATGGGCGAAAGGACCATGCTGGAGCTCACCCGTGGCATCGAGGCTCAGAGAAATCTCCGGGACATGCACAGGATTCCTCAGATCGCTTTCTTCTGCAGCGGCGAACCGAAGGTCAAGGATGCTCTCGAGCTCCATTCCTTCGAGGAGTGCTGCCGCAATAAGAAAGCTCTCGCTGAGAACTTCCATGAAATCGAGACCCATGCGAACATGATGCACCCGGCGACTATCATCGAACGCGTGGGCAAGGGCTATGTCCAGATCAATCCTCCTTATCCGCCAGCGACAACCCAGGAGATGGACTCGTTCTGGGATCTTCCATATACAAAGCTCCCGCATCCGAGATACAAGGGGAAGCGCATCCCTGCGTACGATATGATCAAGTTCTCCATCAATACGCACCGCGGATGTTTCGGAGGCTGCAACTTCTGTACGATCGCTGCCCATCAGGGCAAGTTCATCCAGTCCCGCTCTGAGGATTCCATCCTGAAGGAGATAGCAGCTTTGAACAAGCTGCCGGACTTTGCCGGAAACATCTCCGACCTTGGAGCTCCCACCGCGAACATGTATGGTATGAGGGGAAAGAATCCTCAGCTCTGCGACATCTGCCGCAGGAAGTCCTGTCTCTTCCCGGCTCCGTGCCAGAACATGGACAGAAGCCATGCGAGACTGCTCAAGCTCTATGAGCAGGTCGCTGCTGTCAAGGGCATACGCCATGCGTATATCGGAAGTGGAATACGCTACGACCTGTTCCTCAATGAGAAGGGCTTCATCGATGAGACCTCGAAGCCGTATTTCAGGGAACTGGTCCTCAACCATACCTCCGGACGCCTGAAAGTTGCTCCTGAACATACAGAGGACAAGGTCCTCCACTATCTTGCGAAGCCTTCGTTCAAACTGTTCGAGAGACTCAGGACCGAGTTCGAGAAGATTACCAGGGAAGCTGGAAGGAAGACGGGAATCGTCCCTTATTTCATATCGTCACATCCAGGATGCAACATGCACGACATGGAGAATCTCTCAAGGCATCCTGCCCTCCGCGGAATCTACATGGACCAGGTCCAGGACTTCACTCCGACGCCGATGACAACTTCTTCTGTCATGTATTACACCGGCCTTGATCCGAGGGACATGAAACCTGTGTTCGTCGAGAGGAACCCGGAAAGGAAAAAGATGCAGAAATCATTTTTCTTCAAGCATAAGTAGTTTTTTCCTGTATGAAGTAAAAAAAAGTGCAAAAGGCTATTGCAATAAGAAAAAATATCCTAATATTGCACCACAATATTATTACATATCCTATAGATTAGAATTACATTTTATATATGGCAATCACACAGAAGAAAAGAGCCGTTGTCAGCTACGAGAACATGTCAGAGGAACTCGCAGCAGCATTCTCAGAGAAATATCCTAAGGGCTATCAGGACTATCTTGCTGACCTCAAGGAATATCCAAAGCCGGACGGTACCAGCTTCTATGCTGTGACTGTCGAAGTTCCTGATGCAATCTATCTTGTGAAGATCAAGATCAAGATTGACGATGTCGAGGACCTTACCAGGTGGCTTGAAGGCGGTGGAGAAGAAGAAGGAGGCGAGAGCGGTGGCTCTTCAGAAGGAGCTCAGGATCTTCCTGACGACAATATCTCTCAGTACTCAAGCGGAGACGACGACGGTTCGGATGCATAGATTCCAGAAAATGAATAATGGGGGATGGCGCTTGTCATCCCCTTTTTATTTCTTATATTTGAGTACTTCAGTATGAAAAAGCTCTATCAGTATATCACGTCGATCCCTGAAAAGAACCTTCTTCTGGTCCTTTCTCTTGTCGTTGGCATAGCCAGCGGCTTCGCCGCCGTGATCCTTACGACGCTGGTAGAACAAGTGAAGGAACTGCTCACATCCCATATCAACAGCTGGTCGGGCAACCTCTTCTACCTCGTACTTCCAGGCGTAGGTATGCTTATCTCCCTTCTTCTGCTGAAATTCGTCGTGAAGGACAGGATCGGCCATGGCGTCACCAAGGTACTGGTCGCTGTATCGAAGAACGAGTCAAGGATCAAGCCCCATAACATGTGGTCTTCGATCCTCACATCTTCGCTGACCATCGGATTCGGAGGCTCGGTCGGTGCCGAGGCTCCTATCGTCTATACAGGTGCTGCCATCGGATCGAATGTAGCCAGGGCGCTGGGCTTGTCGTACAGGAGCATGACCATCCTCCTGGGCTGCGGTGCCGCGGGCGCTGTGGCAGGTATCTTCAAGGCCCCTCTTGCTGGAGTCCTCTTCACGCTTGAGATTCTTCTCTTCAACATCTCGATGACTTCAATGATGCCGCTGCTGCTTTCAACAGTATCAGCGACGGTGGTCTCATACATTTTCCTTGGCAACTCTCTTCCGTTTGAGTGTACCATCTCGGCGTTCAAACTTGTCAACATTCCGTTCTACATTCTTCTGGGAGTGTTCTGCGGTTTCTGCTCGCTCTACTTCCTCAGGACTACCATCTCGCTCGAGGACAATCTGGCGAAACTTAAGAATCCATACGTCAAGTGGGCTCTGTGTGCATCCATACTCGGTCTGCTGATCTATCTTTTCCCGCCACTCTTCGGAGAGGGATACTCTGACCTCCATCCGCTTCTCAACGGAGGCGATATCCTCTATGACGGAAAGTCCATCCTTGCAGGAATGCTGCATCACCCATGGCTCGTGCCGGTGTTCTTCATACTTGTACTCCTCCTGAAGGTATTCTCGATGACACTCACCAACGCAGGTGGCGGCGTCGGAGGAACCTTCGGTCCGACCCTGTTCGTCGGCGCGATCGCCGGTTTCGTCCTTTCCAGACTGATCAACCTCAGCCTTGCCGGCTCCGAGTTCATGGTGCCTGAACAGAACTTCGTGCTCGTGGGCATGGCCGGTCTAATGGCTGGCGTCATGCAGGCTCCGATGACTGCGATCTTCCTTATCGCCGAGATCACAGGCGGTTATGAACTTCTCATACCGTTGATCATATCGGCGACGATCTCCTTCGGCACCATGAGACTTTTCGAAAAGTACTCTATCTATACCAAGCGAATCGCCCATACAGGAGAACTCATCACCCATGACAGTGACAAGGCGGTGCTTACCCTTCTGAAGATGTCAGATCTGGTTGAGACCAACTTCGCTCCAGTGGCGATTGACGCGCCTCTCGGCGATTTCGTACAGGTGATTTCCGGTTCGAACAGAAACATATTCCCGGTAGTGGACTCGAAGAACCATTTCCAGGGTTACGTGTCTCTTGAGGATGTCCGTAAGGATATGTTCAGGACAGAACTGTATGACAGACAGCATGTGTTCAACTATATGCATTCGGCTCCTGAGTATGTGTTCGACGGAGAAAGTATGGAGAGCGTGATGCATAAGTTTGAGAAGACGGACGCATGGAATCTTCCGGTCGTCACGGCAGACAGGACTTACATCGGCTTCGTGTCGAAGTCGAAGATATTCTCAGCATATAGAGACGAGCTGAGAGAACTATCTCAGGACTGATATGAAATCCATCTATATAAAGTTCATTGCCCAGCACCTGTCCATCAAGGATTGGCAGGTGGAGAACTGTGCTTCATTGTTTGAGGAAGGAAACACCATCCCTTTCATCAGCCGATACCGTAAAGAGAAGACAGGTGGTCTCGACGATGTCGAAGTGGCTGAGATCAGACACTGGACGGATGTGTTCACCGAAATGGAGAAGCGCAAGGCTACCATTATCGAGACGATATCCGGCCTGGGCAAGCTTACGGATGAACTTCGTGAGTCTATCGAGAACTGCGTTGTGTCGACTGTCCTTGAGGACCTGTATCTTCCGTACAGGCCTAAGAGAAGGACACGTGCCACCGCGGCTAAGGAAGCCGGTCTCGAGCCTCTCGCGGACAGAATGTATGAAGTCCAGACTGCAGATCCTGCCAGGGATGCCGCCAAGTACGTGAAGGGCAGCATCGCCTCTGTTGAGGATGCTCTTGCAGGAGCAAGGGACATCATTGCCGAGCGCATCAGCGAGACAGCTGCCAACAGAGAGACTCTCCGCGCGGTCTACAGGATGAGAAGGCTTGTCACCAAGGCTACGAAGAACGCATCATCCCCTGAAGCTCAGAAATACAAGAGCTATTTCGACTATTCTGAACCGCTGTCAAGGATGGCGTCACATAGACTGCTGGCGATACTCCGTGCCCAGGAAGAGGGTTTTCTTAACATAAAGATCGATGCCGATCCAGAGAAATCATGCAGCCAGCTCTACTACAACTTCTGCAAGGAAAAGAAACATCCTTCCGCAGCTCTTGCCGCCCAGATAAAGGAAGCAGTCTCGGACGCATATTCGCGCCTGCTTGCTCCGTCCCTGACGAACGAGGTGATCAAGGAATTCAAACAGAAAGCGGACGTCGAGTCCATCAGCGTATTCGGTGACAATCTCCGCCAGCTTCTCCTCGCTCCGCCTGTCGGACAGAAAAGGACCATGGCAATCGACCCGGGCTTCCGTAACGGATGCAAGATTGCATGCCTGGACGAGAGGGGAGAGCTGCTTCACCATGAAATCATATATCCTCACCCTCCTCAGAGCGAGAAGATCAAGTCGATCATGTCGGTGTCCCGTATGGTCGAGCAGTTTGAGATCCAGGCGATCGCTATCGGAAATGGAACCGCCAGCCGTGAGACGGAAGCCTTCGTCAAGAAGATCCAGCTTCCAGAGGACTGCAAGGTCTATGTGGTAAGCGAGGATGGCGCGTCGATCTATTCGGCTTCAGAAGTGGCCCGCGTCGAGTTCCCGGACGAAGACGTAACCGTCAGGGGAGCAGTGTCGATAGGGCGAAGGCTCATGGACCCTCTTGCCGAACTTGTCAAGATCGATCCTAAGTCCCTTGGTGTCGGACAGTATCAGTACGATGTCGATCAGGGGCTCCTCAAGGAGAAACTGGACAATACAGTTGAAAGCTGTGTGAACTCGGTAGGAGTGAACCTCAATACCGCAAGCCCGTATCTTCTCAGCTACGTGGCCGGTATCGGACCGGCTCTTGCCGCCTCGATAGTGGAGTACAGGGCAGCATCGGGAGGATTCACGTCCCGTTCACAGCTTCTCAAGGTCCCTCGTCTTGGTGCCAAGGCATTCCAGCAGTGCGCTGGATTCCTCAGGATACATGGAGCTGCTGATCCACTTGACAATTCTGCAGTGCATCCGGAGTCATACCACATCGTGGACCGTATGGCCAGGGATCTTGGTGTGAAGACTGTCGATCTTGTCGGAAACAAGGAACTGTGCTCGAAGATCAAGGCCGCGGACTATGCGGAAGGGGAGGTGGGCCTTCCTACCATCAACGATATCATCAAGGAACTTGCGAAACCTGGACTTGATCCGCGCGAGAGTGCGCAGGAATTCGCTTTCGATGACAGTATCCATGCTCTCGAAGATGTCCAGGCCGGCATGGAACTTCCGGGCATCGTAACAAACATGACGGCCTTCGGAGCATTCGTAGACATCGGTGTCCATGAGAACGGACTTATCCATGTCTCGCAGATGCGTTCGAAGACCGTGAAGCTTCACCAGCACGTAAAGGTGTACGTGATCTCGGTGGATTATGACAGAAAGAGGATTTCCCTCAGACTTTGCGACTGATTCCTGACATAGGTCAGCCAGCTCTGTGGATGGTGCGGAACCTGAGCTTCAGCACGCCCCAGAATGCTTCTCCGAAAATACCGCTGCTCATCTTAGAGGTGCCTTCCTTCCTGTTCACGAAGATGATAGGCACTTCTGTTATCTTGAAACCAAGTTTCCATGCAGAGTATTTCATCTCAATCTGGAAACCGTAGCCTTTCATCTGTACCTCGTCGAGTTTGATGGTGCTGAGCGCTTCCTTCGTGTAGCACTTGAAACCGGCTGTGCAGTCGTAGACTTTCATTCTGAGCACTGTGCGGACGTATGCGGAAGCGTAGTATGACATTATGATTCTTCCTATCGGCCAGTTTACGACGCTGATGCCGTCACAATATCTTGATCCGATTGCGACGCCTGCTCCGTCGACGCATGCCTGATAGAGTTTAGGCAGGTCCTCGGGATTATGGGAGAAGTCGGCGTCCATCTCGAAGGTGTAGTCGTATCCGTGTTCGAGCGACCACTTGAATCCTGTGAGATATGCGGTGCCGAGACCGAGCTTTCCTGTCCTCTGGATCATGAACAGACTTTCTGGGAATTCGTCCTGCAGGCCTTTGACTATAGAGGCTGTGCCGTCGGGCGAGCCGTCGTCAATTACGAGGATGTGGTAGCTGCCCTCGAGAGAGAATACCTTGCGGATGATTTTCTCTATGTTTTCCTTTTCGTTGTAGGTCGGGATGATGACCAGTTTTCTGTCCATAGCCAGTGTATATTATTATATAGTATTTAATCAAAGAGTATACCTGTCTGATTAAATCATTACAAATATAGTGTATTTTCGTGATAAAACATTTTAACCTGAAAAAGTTCTAAAAAATCATAAAAAAGATTTGGAGGGAAAGGAAAAGTTCGTACCTTTGCAATCCCAACGGAAACGACGGTGACTGCAGCGAGTAACTGCGACGGACGCCCGGAGGAAACAAGATCATTGAAAAGACTGAAGGAAAGTACAAGAAA
>JAZRWK010000035.1:0-12476 GCA_045599665.1 Candidatus Cryptobacteroides sp. | reverse complement strand
ACTTCACGCCGTCCTTGCGGAGGAGCTCAGCACCTGAGATGAGTGTAGAGACCTCAGAACCTGTAGCAACCATCACAACATCAGGATTCTCATCTGAACCTGCAACTACATAACCACCCTTGCGAGCCTGCTCATAGTCGTCGCCAGCTGGGAGGTTGTTGATGTTCTGACGAGAAAGGATGGGTGCGGTAGGGCTCTCCATGTTCTCCATAGCCATAGCCCAAACTGTAGTTGTCTCGACAGCGTCAGCTGGACGGAGAACGAGTGCAGAGTTCTTGCCATCGTGTCTCTTGAGCTTCTCCATGAGACGGATCTGTGCCTCATGCTCAACTGGCTCATGGGTAGGACCATCCTCACCTACGCGGAATGCGTCATGTGTCCAGATGAACTTGACAGGGAGCTGCATGAGAGCTGCCATACGTACTACAGGAAGCATGTACTGGCTGAATACGAAGAATGTACCGCAAGCTGGGATCACACCACCGTGGAGTGCCATACCTACGCAGCAGCAAGCCATTGTGAACTCTGCCACACCAGCCTGGAAGAATGCGCCTGAGAAATCGTCAGCTGTAAGAGCGTGGGTCTTCTTGAGGAAGCCGTCTGTCTTGTCTGAGTTAGAAAGGTCAGCAGATGCGCAGATCATGTTAGGAACCTGCTCTGCGAGAACTGAAAGACAAGCTGCAGAAGCGTTACGTGTTGCATCGTTGTCCTTCTGTACGCACTTGCTCCAGTCGATCTTTGGTGCCTTGCCTGAGAACCAGTCAGCCTGCTGAGCAGCCTTCTCTGGGTTAGCCTCAGCCCATGCCTTCTCCTCTGCATAGCGCTCTGCGCAGATTGCCTCGAGCTCCTTTGCACGGTTAGCATAGAGTTCCTTAACGTCGTCGAAGATCTGGAATGGGTTCTCAGGATCGCCGCCGAGGTTCTTGATTGTGTTGACATATGCGTCGCCACCGAGTGGAGCACCGTGGGTCTTGCAGTTTGCCTCGTATGAGGTACCGTCAGCCTTGAGAGCGCCGTTACCCATGATACACTTACCGATGATGAGGGTTGGTTTGGCCTTTACAGCCTGCGCCTTCTCGATAGCCTCGCGGATCTGGGCAGCGTCGTTACCGTTGATGACGATTACTTCCCAGTTCTGAGCACGATACTTGGCAGCTGTGTCCTCGTTCATGACGTCCTTTGTCTCAGTAGAGAGCTGGATGTCGTTGCAGTCGTAGAACATGATGAGGTTGTCGAGACCAAGGTTACCTGCGATACGTGCAGCACCCTGTGAAACCTCCTCCTGGATACCACCGTCAGAGATGTAAGCGTAGATGGTCTCCTTAGCGAATGTAGGGTTGCCGGTGTGTGCAGCAAGGAACTTTGCAGCGATAGCAGCACCGATAGCGTATGCATGACCCTGTCCGAGAGGACCAGAGGTGTTCTCGATACCACGAGCTACCTCATACTCTGGGTGACCGGTGGTAGGTGAACCCCACTGACGGAGCTGTGCGAGCTCATCAAGTGTGAACTTGCCAGCAAGGCAGAGCTGTGAGTAGAGCATTGGTGCCATGTGGCCTGGATCGAGGAAGAAACGGTCACGACCAACCCACTCAGGGTTCTTTGGGTCATACTTGAGATACTCAGAATAGAGCACGTTGATGAAGTCAGCGCCGCCCATTGCACCACCTGGGTGTCCAGACTTTGCCTTCTCTACTGCCGACGCAGCAAGGATACGGATGTTGTCCGCTGCGTGGTTAAGAACTTTGATGTCGTTTGCCATGTTTGTAATTGGTTTATATATTATAATTTGTTGTAATCTAACTGGAATATCTGATAGCCCTGCTTGATATCGCCTGTGGTGAGGCCCTTCTTGAGCCACTTCATACGCTGGGCAGAGGTACCATGCGTGAAGGCTTCTTCGACCACATAGCCCTGGGCCTTCTTCTGCAGATAGTTGTCACCGATGACCTCAGCGCACTGGATAGCCTCCTCGATGTCGCCATCCTGGAGAGACCTGTACTTCTGGTTGTCATTGGCCGCCCATACGCCAGCAAGGAAGTCGGCGAAAAGCTCGAGCCTTACGCTGAGCTGGTTTGCCTTTGCCTTGCTGCCAGCCCTGTTCATCTGCTGATGCACCTCACCGAGCACGCCGAGAAGATTCTCGACATGGTGACCTACCTCATGGGCGATCACATAGGCATAGGCGAAGTCTCCGTCAGCTCCGAGGGACTGCTTCATGGTGCTGAAGAAAGAGAGGTCGATATAGAGACACTCGTCAGCTGAACAGTAGAAAGGACCCATCGAAGCCTGGCCGGTACCGCAGCCCGACTGAGTTGCTCCGGTATAGAGGACCATGGTAGGATTCCTGTACTCGCCAAGGCCGTTCTTCGCGAAATATGCAGACCAGATGTCCTCTGTTCCTGCAAGGATCTTCTTCGAGAACGACGCGAGAGCCTGCTCCTCCGGAGAGAACTCCACGTTCTGGGAGGTCTCGTAGCCGCCTGTGGTCTGTCCGACAATTTCCTGAAGTGCTGAAGGGTCGATGTTGCCGCCACTCAGGAAGGAAATGAGGAGATAGATAAGGATACCTCCGATGCCCAGTCCACCTACAGCCTTTCCTGCAGACGAGCCTCTGCGGTCCTGTACATTGGTACTTTCTCTTCTACCGTCAAGTTGCATAAGTCTTTACTTCTTTTCTGTTGAACCGCCGAGCTTGAGGGTCGGCTTGAGTACGATAGTCTGTGCTTCCTTGCCCTGGATCATGTCGATAAGCACCTCGACAGATTTCTCTCCAAGCTCCTTGAGAGGCTGGACGATGTGGGATACAGTAGTCTCATAGAGGCTGTAGATATCACTCTCGTCGAATCCTACGATGGCGAGGTCGCCTGGAGTCTTGAGGCCAAGTTTCTTCATCGCTGTGAGGACCTGGGCAGAAAGCGAGTATGTAGGAAGGAAAAGTCCGTCCACACCACGGCTCACTGCGTCCTTGATGATGGTCTCGATATCCGAAGCCGCGGTCGCATATGTAGTATAGTGCACGCGCGCCTTATCGTATACATCATTGTCCATCATCGCCTTACGATAGCCGTTCTCACGTTCTGAAAGGCTGGAGATACCGAGTGTATAGGAAATCATCTCGACGTTCCTGTATCCGTTGTCAATCAGAAGCTGGGTAGCCATCTGACCGGCAGCCACATCGTCCAGGAGGACCTTTCCGACAGAGTCGAGACCCTCGATGTCCCTGTCAAGAAGTACTACCGGAACCTTGGTTTCCAAAGCTCGGGTAAGAGCACTTTCGCCATTGGTACATGGTGCCACGATCAAGCCGTCCACGTTATGTGCAAGCACTGCATCGATAACGCTTGTGAGCCTGTCAGCACTTTCCTCAGAGCTGGCGAAGAATACGGTATAACCAGACTTGTTTGCCTCCTCCTCGATACAGCGCGAGATACCCGCGAAGAACTTGTTGGAGATGTCATTGGGAATCACCGCAATAGTGTTGGAGCGACCACTTCGCAGCGAAGCTGCTGCAAAGTTTCTCCTGTAGCCAAGCCTCTGTGCCACTGCAAGCACTCTCTTGGCGGTCTCAGGATTTACAGGACAATCAAGACGTCCGTCCTTGTCCCGTTTTGCATTCATGACGAAAGACACAAGTGTGACTGACACACCTGCCTCTCTGGCCACGTCGCGGATTGTGATTCTCTTCATTTGTATATAAGATTAGTGTATGGCGTTGTTCAGCACAGACCTGACGGTCTAGTACCTTGGGAGGAAACCCTTCTCGATGAGCACCTCTGCGATCTGGACAGCGTTTGTTGCAGCACCCTTGCGGATGTTGTCAGCTACGCACCAGAAGTTGAGACCTGACTTCACTGAAGGGTCTCTGCGGAGACGGCCTACGTAAACCTCATCGTGACCGAGAGAATTGATAGGCATAGGGTAGATGTTCTGTGAAGGATCGTCAGCTACGATTACGCCTGGGGTCTTCTCCCAGATGCGACGAACGTCATCGAGATTGAACTCCTTCTCGAACTCGAGGTTGATTGACTCTGAGTGACCGCCCTGTACAGGTACACGGGCACAGGTAGGGCTTACGCCGATAGTCTCGTCCCTGAGAATCTTGTGTGTCTCGTCAACCATCTTCTGCTCCTCCTTTGTATAACCTGACTCAAGGAATACATCGATGTGAGGAATGATGTTCTGATCGATAGGATGAGGGAACTTGTTGAGGAACTCACCCCACTTTGCACCAGCGCGCTCCTGCTCCATCTGATAGATGGCCTTGCTGCCGGCACCAGTCACTGACTGGTATGTAGAAACGACGATACGCTTGATACCATAAGCCTTATGGAGCGGTGCAAGCGGAAGCATCATCTGGATGGTTGAACAGTTAGGGTTTGCAATGATATAGTCATCCGGACCAAGTACGTCGCCGTTGACCTCTGGGACAACGAGCTTCTTGGTCGGATCCATTCTCCACTGTGATGAATTGTCAACCACGCGGCAACCTACAGCCGCGAACTTAGGTGCAAGCTCCTTTGAGGTGCCGCCACCTGCTGAGAAGATTGCGAGATCAGGCTTTGCTGCGATTGCATCGTCTGCACTGATCACTGTGTACTCCTTTCCATTGAAGGTTACTTTCTTGCCTACTGATCTTTCTGAGGCAACGGGGAAAAACTCTGTAACCGGGAAGTTTCTTTCTGCGAGGACTTCCATCATTCTGGTACCTACCAGACCTGTTACGCCAACTACTGCTACTTTCATTTTATATTACGTCTAAAAAATAATTCCAATTATATTATTATATAAGTATATCATTAAGCACACCGCTCGCCGTCTGATATGATCCGGCACCAGCACCCTGGACTACCAGTGGTGAAGGATAGAACTCGGTGGTTATGATTGCGGAGTTGTTGGTTCCGCAGAGGTTGTAAAGCGGGTGCTCAGGACCTACGGCCTTGAGACCCATGGATGCACGGTATCCGTTGTCGGTCTTCTCAAGCGAAGCGATGAATCTCTGTCTGAGTCCCTTTGACGCCGCCTCCTTGTATGACGCTGCAAACTTCTCTTCGTTCTCTGCAAGCTTTGCAAAGAACTCCGGAACCTTGCCCTCAAAGAACTCTGGTCCGAGGATAGGGTCGATCTGTACGTCAGCCTCATTTACTGCGACACCTGCCTCACGGCTTATGATAAGGAGCTTGCGGAGCACGTCACGGCCGCTCAGGTCAAGACGTGGGTCCGGCTCAGAATAACCGGCCTCCTTCGCAAACTTCACGATATCATGGAAGGTCTTACCGTCCTCTCCACCGCAATATGTCGAGAATATATAGTTCAGGGTACCCGAGAGCACTGCCTCGATCTTCTGGATCTCATCACCTGAATTGACACTGCGGGCAACGGACTCGAGGATAGGTAGAGCCGCGCCTACTGTCGTCTCGTACTTGAGGGATACTCCGGCTTTGACAGCAGCCTGCTTCAGTTCCTGGTACTGCTTATATGGAGCAGCAAATGTGATCTTGTTGCTGGCTACCACCGAGTAACCGCTCTTGAAGAGGTTGAGGTACTTGTATGAGATGTCAGAACTTGCGGTGATGTCCACGAACACTGAGTTCTGGAGAGAGGTCTTTGCAAGTTCCTCGAAATATGCTTCATTGGCAGAACTTCTGCCCTCTGCCAGCTGCTCCTCGATATTGTCAAGGTTGAGACCTTCCTTGTCGAGAATGAACCTGCGGCTGTTTGAAAGGCCTGCAAGGTGGAGTCTCTTGCCGGTACGCTCAGCAATCTTGTCACGGTTCCTGGCAAGGATGTCGATGAACGCCTTACCTACGGTACCATAACCTGCGATGAAGAGGTTGATGTCCTTGTACTGCGACTTCTCGAAGAACTCGGAATGGATGAACCTGATCGCTGACTTGACCTCTGATGACTCTACGATGACAGATATGTTTCTGTCAGAAGATCCCTGTGCCACCGCTCTCACCGTGACGCCTCTGCGTCCGAGGGCTGCCATCATACGGCCGGTAGTGCCACTGTGTCCCAGCATGTCATTGCCTACGAGGCAGACGATGGAATATCCTGTCTCCACCTTGAGTGGAGTAACCTTGCCGAGAGAGATGTCATATGCGAAAGCCCTGTCCGCGACATCCTTTGCCTTTGCCGCATCCTTCTCGTCGACTGCCACGAGGACCGTATTGACTGAAGATGCCTGAGTGATGAGGATGATGTCGATGTCATTGTCGCTGAGCGCGCGGAACATTCTTGCCGCCATACCAGGGACTCCGACCATACCGCTTCCCTCAAGAGAGATGAGTGCGATATTGTTGGAATTCGAGATACCGATGGTATGCTGGTTTGTCATCGGTGGATTCTGCTCGATGACGGTTCCCTCTCCATCCGGATCGAAGGTGCACTTCACCATGATAGGGATGCGGGCCTTGACTACAGGCTGGATGGTAGGAGGATATATCACCTTGGCACCGAAGTGCGAGAGCTCGAGAGCTGCCTTGTATGAGATGTGCTTTACAAGTCTGGCGTCAGGTACGATCTTAGGATCCGCGGTCATGATGCCAGGGACGTCCTTCCATGTCTCGAGAGAACGTGCCTTGCTGCCCACGGCATAGATCGATGCCGAGAAGTCCGAACCGCCGCGGCCGAGTGTGACCATCCTGCCCTTCTGGTCGGAAGCGATGAAGCCCGGAGCCACGAAAAGCATGGTGATAGGGTTGTTCTCTATCATCTTGGCTACATTCTCGTAGCTGAGTTCCATGTCGACGACCTCCTTGCCGGCCACGTTGTGGGTACGGATGATGGTGGTGCTGTCGATCCACTTCGTAGGGACGCCGAGAGACGCCATCTTGGTCGCGAGGATACGGCTTGAGACAAGCTCACCGCAACCCTGGATAGCATCGAGGCTCGCAGGGCTGAGCTCACCGAGGAGGTACACTCCGTGAGCGACGCTGTCAAGGATCCCGAAGATCTCGTCACATGCCTCGATCGACTCCTCCGTCTTTTCCATCGGAAGAAGTTCCTTGATGATAGTATGATGTCTTTCCTTGAATTCGTCAAGGATGTCCTTGTAGGACTTGTCTTTGTCTGCTGCCAGCTTGCCGACGCGGATAAGGGCATCGGTAAAACCGGAAATGGCTGACGCGATCACGATGGTCCTGTCCGTTGACACGGCCTTCGAGATGATGTCTGCACACTGGCCCATGCTCTGCGCATTTGCCACCGATGTGCCGCCGAATTTCAATACCTGCATAAAATCTTTCTAAAATATCTGTTGTCCGTTCTATAGCCTTTCCAATACAGGAGCCATGATCCTGGTGATCTGGTCTGCCTCAAGGAGGAATCCGTCATGTCCGAAAAGGGAGGTGATCATATGGTAATCAGCTCCCGGGACCATGTCTGCCATGTCCGCCATGGCATGTGCCGGGAATATCACGTCCGAATCGATCGAGATCATAGTGACCTCTGCCTTGATCTGTGCAAGGGCAGCCTTGACGCCACCTCTTCCGCGGCCTACGTTCTGGCTGTCCACTCCATAGGCAAGATACCAGTATGAGTATGCGTCGAAGCGGTCTGCGAGCTTCTTGCCCTGGTATCTCTGGTACGACGCCGACCTGTCTGCGAAGATTGTATCCTCATCGGTCTCAGGCTGCTTGATGTTGTAGCCCTCCTCGCTCCTGTAGGAGATGAGCGCTATCGAGCGGGCACACTTGAGTCCCTCCTTCCCGCCGTCGAGGCTTTCGCACGAGCGGAATGTCTGGTCTGCCTCGAGCGCCATTCTCTGCGACTCCTCGAATGCGGTGAGCCACGGGGTGACCCTCTCGAGAGTAGCGATGAAGGCGGCGTGACGGATAAGGTCCGGGAACATCACAGAGTACTCGATCGCCTGGAATCCACCGATGCTTGCACCGATGAGAAGGTCGATCTGCGGAACTCCAGCATGCTGCCTCATGATGTCGAGAGCCTTCACGATATCCCTGACGGTAGTCTTAGGAAAATCGAAGAAGAATGTCTTGCCGGTAGCCGGATTGATTGTCGCAGGACCTGACGAACCGTAGCTTGAGCACAGCATGTTTCCGCACATGACGAAATACTTCTCTGTGTCGAAAAGCTTTCCCGGTCCCACAAGCTGCGGCCACCAGTCAGACGGATCCGAGTTCGCTGTGAGGGCATGGCATATCCATATCACCTTCTGACCATGGTAACCTCCCTCGGAGCAGTGATACACGAGCTCAAGTCCTTTGACCGAGCCTCCAGCCTCGAATTCGAAATTCTCTTCGTATATGAACTTATGTCGTTCCATTCCTGTTCTTTACTGTTTAACTTTCTTCCAGTACGCCACGACGGTCTGTCCCGGATGAACCTTGACCTTGCGGTTACGCGCCTTGCCGGTCTTGTAGTTCACTTCGTTGAAGAATATCCTCTCCACGACCCTCATGTCTGTCCTGAACACCACTCTGCGGCGGTGCCTCTTGCTGCTGGTCACTATCGTGATGTAACCGTCCGGTGTCTTCAGCAGCTGCAGTGCGATGCCGGTGTAGCGGCGTCTGAAGCTCATCGGCATCTCATCCACGATAGCCTCAAGTTCTCTCTTGAAGAGCCTTGAGATCCTGCTCTTGTGGCCCGATTTCAGAGCTCCCATTCCAATCACTGACGGAATCCATAGCACTGAGCCTCGGCCATATTTGTTGCGAAGGATCCTGAGAGATTCTCCCGAAGCCTCGTTGTGGATCACTCCTTCAAAGAGATGTACCCAGAAGCGCTTCTTCCCTATCCTCAGCCTGAACTTGCCAGGACGGCAGTTGTATTCCTCGACATAGCCTCCGAACACATCCTTGAGCGGGAATTCAGAACTGAACACTGAGTTCATCTTCTCGTCGTAGCAGAAGCTAAGGCCTTCGATTATGACCTTTCCTCCTCTCTTGACGAATTCCCTCAGCTTCGGGTAGTACATCACCGGTACAGACAACTGTCCAGCGAACACCACGCACCTGCCTTTGCTGTCCTCTTCCCATGGATACTCTGAAATCTCGCGGAAACCCGGTCTGATTCCCCTTTCCATGAGTACCTGGTAGATTGCCAGAGCATCCTTCATCGAGCCTCCCTTCTGTCTGACCTCATAGTCATCGTCCGGAAGGTCGTCTCTGTGCATCATCGTCTCTGCCAGGGCACTTTCCTTCGTGTATATCATCGTTACCGGCGATTCCACCGGAACGGCTTTCTCAAAAAGACCAGCGTACTTCTCAAGGGTCTCGATCACGCTCTTCACGGCCTCGGACCTCTCGGTCATTCCTCCCTGCATGTTCAGAAGGCTCATCTCTCCTGCTCCAAGTCCGTCCTTCTTTGAGTTGACAGACTGCATGAAGACTCCCTTCGCGCCTGCTCCGACCGAAGTCCAGAGCCACTGGGTTATCTCCGCCGCCGACGGACTGAAGCATCTGCTTCCTACGTAGAGGTTGCTTCCGCCCTGGAGTCCTGTGATCCAGAAGGGCTTTCCTCCTGAGACCGAACGGGCCTTCTCACATTCCGCCGTCACTGCGATCTCGTATCTCCTCGCGGAGATTCCTTCGAAGTCGATTCCCGGAAGAAGCGATATACCCTCGGTGATGACCTCATGTCCTGGGTCGGCAGCCTTGACGGCTGCCTCCACGCTCCCGTCAGACGGAGCGATCTCCCACGCAAGGAGTCCAGACTCAGCCCTGAAACGGGTTGCCATGGCCCTGCAGAAATCTTCATCTCCCCTGAGCGAAGCGACTAAGCCCATACTGAACTTAGCTGCGATGCGGAATGCTGCGTCATACTGTTCCTGTGCGCTGATGCCGTAGGCAGAGTCCAGGATTATGCGACAGATGGACATTCCACAGGCATTCATCGTCTGGAAAGACTTCTCTATCTGCTCCTGGGACTGACCCGGGTCTATGTTCAGCAATGCACCTATCTGTGTCATCTGACGCCCCTTCTCAAAACGCTAGTTATTCAATTTGCTAATATAGTAAAATTCTTATTAAAATTTTTTAATTTTGTTTAAAACAAGTAGATTCGCATCAATATTATGAATCGTTTTTACCCACATAGCTCATTTTTCCTCCTCAAGGCGGTCCTGACACTGGTTCTGCCTGTCATTCTTTGCATTACAGGCTGCGACAGAAAACCGTCCGCCCTGGAACTTGCAGACCTGGGATCCGCCCAGCTAGCAGCCAAGGACTATGCCCAGGCGACCATCAGTCTTTCCAAGGCCGAGAAGCTTGCAAAGGCAGAAGAGGACGCATTCATTCTCGGCAGAATCTACCGAATGCAGGGTGAATGCTGCGACGCTACCGGAAACTATCCTGATGCCATCAGGGCATATATCAGGTCCATAAGGGCTTACGAGATGGCCGAGAAGCCTGCCAACGCAAGGCAGTCTCTCTATCAGGCCGGTCTTGCCTACTATAACGTCGAGGACTACCGGCAGGCTGAGCAGGCCTTCAGGTCCGTCATATATGAAGCACACCAGGCTGCGGATTCATTGATGGAATCGTATGCTCTTGACGCCTATGCGAACCTTTGCCTCGAGCAGGAGGAACAGGACCCTGCTCTTGCGATCAATATCCTCACCAGGATCAGCCAGGAGCTGGGATACCCTCTTCAGAGCCGTGAATACGGAATGCTGGCCTATGCGAATTCCCTCCTCGGCAACGACAAGGACGCACAGAGATGGCTTAGAGCGGCGAACCGCTTCGCCTCGACCGACGAGGAGAAGAACCAGGTCAAGTTCCGCGAATACCAGATCGCAAGCCGCAACGGAGACTATAAGACAGCGCTTTCTTCCCTCGAGGAAGTCATGCAATACAACAGCAAGGTCGAACTGAACGGTCTCAAGGACTCTGTGATGAGATACCAGATGAACTACTTCAGTGAGCAGAGCAACACGGCCCAGGAGAAGCTCCGCGCCGCAAGGCTCAGGACACTGCTCATCGCAGCGATCCTTCTCGCCGCCCTGTTCTCATTGCTCGGATACTTCCGTGTGAAGAAGATCGACACCGAGAGGATGCTTGAGGAAGAAAAGCAGGAAAGGGAGAAGTTCATGTCCCTCGCGGAGGAACTCAAGGGCAGGCTCAGGACCGCCCCTAACTTCGACGTGCTCGAACGCCTCTGCGAGAAGTACTATGTCTACGAGGGTACCGAGAACCTGCAGCCGAAGATCCTTTCCGAGGTCAAGTCGGTGATCGTCGGCCTGCGCGAAGACCCTAAGCAGGTGGAGACTCTGGAGAAGATGCTCGACAACAGCCGCGACGGGATCGTGACTAAATTCAAAGAGCAGATCCCTCGTCTCAAAGAGGATGACATACGTATTTTCGTATTTGCAGCATCAGGTCTTTCAAGCACCGCGATGTCGACTTTGCTTGAGCTCGACAAGCCTGTAGTATATAACAGAATCTACCGTCTGAAGGGTAGAATCGCCAAGTCCGAGGCTCCAGATAAGGAGATTTTCCTCGAAGCGCTAAACTCTTAATTATCAACACTTTACAAAAACGCGAGAGATTCTTTAAAATCACGCGCCGCGTAACTTATTGATAATCAATGGGGTAAAAATAGCTCGCGAGAGTTTATTTCGGGCCATTTTTTTGGTGCAGCTCTTGATACTATGTATCTTTGCAACAGAAAAAAAACTTTAACCCATTCGATTATGGAAATTAAGAAATCAGCCAAGGCAAATCTTGAAAACAAGAAGTTGCTTTTCACAGAGATCGGTTTCATTGCCGCTCTTCTTGTGCTCTACGGTGCTTTCGAGTACACAGCTAAGGAGAAAAAGACCGCTATGTTCGAGGAAGTTGAGCAGATCGTAGAAATCGAGGATATGGTTCCTATCACTGAGGAGACACCTCCAGAGCCAGAAGCAGCACCAAAGATTCCTGTACTTTCTGACGCCATCGACATCGTGGACGATGACATCGAGGTAGCTGACGACCTCTTCATGAACCTTGAGGACAACGACGCACTCGGCGTTGAGATCATGGACTACGTAGAGGAAGTTGAGGAAGAGGTTGTGGAAGAGGAAGCTATTCCTTTCCAGCTCGTTGAGGAGAAGCCTTCATTCAATGGCGGTGACGCTAACGAATTCTCAAAGTGGGTGAACTCAAGACTCGTTTATCCTGAGATCGCTAAGGAGAATGGTGTTCAGGGTCGTGTAACTCTCCAGTTTACTGTAAACGCTGATGGTACAGTATCAAACGTAAAGGTTCTCCGTGGTGTTGACTCATCGCTTGACAAGGAGGCTGTACGTGTTGTATCAAGCTCACCTAAGTGTAAGCCAGGAAAGCAGAGAGACCGCGCAGTTAAGGTAACTTATACCTTCCCTGTAATCATCCAGCTTCGATAAGCCAGGCTTAAAGATTCTTATGCGAGTGACCGGCAACGGTCACTCGTTTTTTATTGTCCCTCCACTGAAACGATGATCATTTGGGAACGGGCTCTGTCCATCCTCTGCATAACAGGCCAGGCCGCAG
>JAZRWK010000034.1:0-14260 GCA_045599665.1 Candidatus Cryptobacteroides sp. | reverse complement strand
CACGTATGCCCTTGACATCCGTGCTCAGGCCGCCGAGAGTACGGGCTACCTTGCGGGAGTCCGTCTTCACTGCCGCCCGAAGCGAGTCGCGCAGCTCGACATCCTGTCCGTAGGAAGCCAGACAGGAGAGGAGAAGGAAGGATATGATAAGAAGGCGTCGGAACATGGGAAAAAGTGATAGTCGTTCCATAGTCAATCCTGATCAATAATCTTTTCGACATTCTCTTGGTTGCTCCATCTGCTCCATGCCTGGATGCGTTTTATGGACGCTCCGAAAATGCCGATTCCGCCGACGATATTGGAATAGAGGTTATCACGGACATACAGTGTGCTCATGTCAGTTGATTCCTGCATTTGCTGGATACGCATTGCATCGCGAAGATAGGCGTCATAGTTTTCTGAGACTGACATGGATAGCACATATCCTAGCTTGCCAGGATCTGATTTGGATGAGCCATCATAAAAGTCGCCTGAGAAAGACCCGCTGACGGTAAACAGGTGCTTCCCGTAATCAAAAAACTCTTCCTTATGGCACGAGATATACTCCTTCCATTCTTCTTCACTCGGTGCACGCAACCTGAGGAATCTTCGGTGCATTGCTGACCCCTCAAGGAACGGATATTCAAACCTCCTATTATAGCCTGCGTATGTGATTCCATTCAAGGTAACGCGGTATTCCTCGTCGGACGGAGGTGGTGCTGCGTATGAATTTCCGGTAAGATTAAAGTTGTCTTTCCATGGATAGTCAGTGCAGATCTCCTCTGCTATCTCATGCTTCCCTGTCTCGCGGTTGTAGTTCAAGGCGCATAGCCAGGTGTACTGTGGCAGTTCCTTGATCCAATAGACATTTCCGATGAAACCGTCCCCATATTTTTCTGCAATTATCCGCATTGAAGAATAGGGAGCGTTGGCATTTATTGATTTCAGGTCCAGTGGTTCAGGCATAATGTCCTCAGCATAGATCAGACCGTGTCCTGGAACTATAATCTCAAGCCTGTACTCATGCCCTGGAATCGCAGCATAGTCCAATGTCCATGTCCTGTCGACGCTGTGGGTGAAAGCACCGCATGATGTCCCTGCTGTCTTGTCAAAAAGGGTGACTCCGGCATCAATGATCGGGACCGATGCCTCGTGTCTCCCCGTACGTGTATATATGAGGCTTAAAGTCTGGGGCGTCTCGTCCTGAAGGACACACTCGATGGCAACGGCAGGATCCTCGCCTGAGTTCATTTCCAGATCCCGGACACAGGACAGGCAGATAACGGCCAGAGAAAGCAGGATGATTCTACTGATACAAGAGAATAAATGACAGAACAATTTCATGGAATAGGTGGGTTTCAGATAGTCGTGCTCGTAAATATCCTAAATTCTACGATAAATTGCAACGACTATTAATGTTAAATCATATAGCTTTCTCCCATAATCACCGGCGCAAAGATTTAGCGTCACAACTGATTATTTTTCGAAAATTCTCAAAGATTCATCGCTCTAATTGCTCAATGACAAGCGAGGACGTCTATGCGTCCCCTCTAACTCCTCCTGTACTCGCTCGGAGTCATCCCCGTATGGGCCTTGAAATACTTGTAGAACACAGACTGATTCGGAAAATGCAGCCTGTACACAATCTCCTTTATAGTTGAGTCTGAATACTTTAGAAGATTCTTCGCCTCGAGGATGACAAACGAGTCTATCCACTCCGGTGCCGAGCGGCCGGACACCTGCTTTATCAGCTTTGACAGATATTTCGGCGTAAGGCACAGCCTGTCAGCATAGAAAGAGACATTCCTTTCAGATTCATGGAACTCCGTCACGAGTTTGATGAAGTTCTCGAAGACCATGTTCAGTCTCATCGACTGAGGTGACGGCCTGAAATCCGACTTCACCCGGTCAAGCTTTCTGGTCCATGACTCCCCCACCGCATAGCACAGAGAAGAGACAAGGCCGCCGAGGACCTCCTTCTTGTTTGAAAGAATATCTGAAGTCAGTATCCTGGTAGCAAGCTTGAGATAGTCCTTCGCGATATCCAGTTCTTCGCCTTCAAGGCTGAGGACCGGATTGTCCATCAGTCTCTGGCTCTCATTGAAGATACTGGTGAAGTCCAGATGGATCTCCGAGATGAATTCCTTCGACATCGCCACTACCACACAACGCAGCCTATCCACCTCGCTCTCATCCACATCTGAAATCCTGAGGATGTGGGACGGCAGGCTCAGCACGATTGAGTTCTCCTTTATATTATATGTATGGAGATTCACGTCAAGAGAGAGGCTTCCTCCTCCGCAGAAGATCACCATGAACCCGTCGAAGCGGCAGGGGTAGCGCAAGAAATGGAGGGCCTTGTCATACCTGACATCAGCGATGAGTATGTCATTGCCGAGATTGATGTCATGGTCGCCGAAGAACACCGACTTCAGGCGAGGGACAGTAAAATTCTGAAGATTGCTTTCCATAAAACATTTCAAATTCATCACAAAGAAAATCAAAAATCGTGACATTATTGCATTTATTCGCAATTTTCGACCTTTTGACAATATTTCACGAATTTTCTATCTCCTGATAGGCAGATTCTTTGATAGATGTCATCCTCCTGACAAAATGAAGAAAAAAACAAAAAAGAAAGAAATATGAAAAGAATCCCACTACTGTTCCTGATGGCGTTCCTTCCGCTCGGAGCTGCCGCCCAGCAGACTCTCACACTAGAGCAGTGCAGGCAGATGGCTATCGAAAACAACAAGGACCTCCTGCAGTCCCGCACTAAAGTCGAAATGGCAGGCTATGACAGGAAGATTGCGCTCGCCAACTATTTCCCGAACATTTCCGCGACCGGAGCATATACCTACAACTCACAGGAGATAGTCCTGACCGACCAGGAGACCTCCGCTACGCTGCAGAACCTCGGAACAGCAGTGAGCCAGAATCTCAGCGGATCGCTCCAGGAGATGATAGGTACCATCATGGCAAGCGACCCGGCCTATGCCCAGAAGCTGATGACGGACCCTATGTTCCAGATGGCGATGAAGAAGCTGCAGAGCGGTGAGATCGCAGGTACCATGAACCAGATCGGCAGCGAGATCGAAAGCCATATGCACCTTGACATCGAGAACATGTTCGTCGGGGCAGTAAGCCTCCAGCAGCCTTTGTTCATGGGAGGAAAGATCGTCGCAGCCAACCGCATCGCGAAGCTTGCCGAGGAGCTCGCTCTCTCGCAGTACGACCAGAAGTACCAGCAGACGGTGATCGAGGTCGACCAGGCATACTGGCAGATTGTGTCAGTAGCCGCCAAGAAAGAACTGGCCGAGTCATACGCCGAGCTTCTCCACAAGATGGAAAAGGACGTCAAGATATCCATAGCTGAAGGCGTTGCGACTGAGTCTGACGGCCTCCAGATCAGGGTAAAGGCAAACGAGGCTGACATGATGAAGACAAAGGCTATCAACGGTCTCTCCCTCGCGAAGATGCTCCTCTGCAAGCAGATAGGCCTGCCTCTCGACAGCGGAATCACCCTCGCGGACGAAGGGCTTGAGAGCATACGAATCCCTGCCCTTTCGGAAGAAAAGGACATGGAGCAGATATTCCTTGACAGGCCGGAGACCAGGAGCCTGGAGCTTGCTTCCCAGATCTATGAGAACAAGGTCAACGTAGCACGCGCAGACATGCTGCCGAAGATCGCCCTCACGGCGAACTATCTGCTCAGCAATCCAAATCCCTACAACGGATTCAGCAAGGAGTGGGGTGGGATGTTCAGCGCAGGAGTAGTCGTCAACATCCCTATCTTCCACGGTTTCGAGGCGCTCCAGAAGACACGCAAGGCCAAGGCAGAGGCGACGCTCTACAAGGCCCAGTACGACGACGCAAAGGGCCTCATAAGCCTCCAGGTAAGCCAGCTGCGCAAGCAGCAGGGAGAGGCACTCGAGAAGCTCCAGATGGCCCAGAACAACCTTGAAAGCGCAGAGGAGAACCTCAGGAAGGCGACCATAGGCTTTGAGGAAGGAGTGACCGACGCAAACGTCGCACTCGCTGCGCAGACAGCGTGGCTCCAGGCCCATTCAGAATACATCGACGCCGGAATCGAGCTCCAGATGAACGCATCAGAGCTCCAGAAGGCAGAAGGAAGAATAAACAACTAAGGAAAAATACTATGACAAAGCAACAGAAAAGCTACAATCTCATCATCGGTGTAGCAGCACTTCTCGCGATCATCCTCCTGATCGCAGTAATCGGATATTTCGTCTCTAAGCCTAAGCCGCTGGTGATCCAGGGCGAGGCCGAGGCAAGTGAATACAGGGTCTCAGGAAAGGTTCCCGGAAGAATCGAAGAACTCTATGTAAAGGAAGGCAGTATGGTCCA
Organism: Candidatus Cryptobacteroides sp.; assembly: GCA_045599665.1. Lineage (GTDB taxonomy): Bacteria > Bacteroidota > Bacteroidia > Bacteroidales > UBA932 > Cryptobacteroides. Next base: position 9,913 of record JAZRWK010000034.1, on the reverse strand, counting down.
CAAGGGCGACACCGTCGTCTTCATCGACTCTCCGGAGGTACGCGCCAAGCTCGCCCAGGCAAATGCGGCGAAGGATGCTGCAATAGCCCAGAAGAACAAAGCCATGAACGGAGCGACCAAGGAGCAGATCACAGGCGCCTACGAGCTCTGGCAGCAGGCCCTCGTCCAGGAAGACGTCATGAAGAAGTCATTCGACAGGGTACAGAGGCTCTTCGACCAGAAGGTCGTCGCAGCCCAGAAATACGACGAGACCAAGGCTAAGTATGACGCAGCAGTCGCACAGGCAAAGGCCGCAAAGAGCCAGTATGACGCCGCAGTCAACGGTGCAAGGGCCGAGGACAAGGCAGCGGCAGAGGCGCTTGTGGACAAGGCCAACGGTGCGATGATGGAGGTCGAGGCATACCTCGGTGAACTCTACCTCACCGCCCCATCTGACGGAATCGTAAGTGCCATATTCCCGAAGACCGGCGAGCTTGTCGGCACTGGATCGCCTGTCATGACCATCACCGACCTGAGCGACGTCTGGTTCACCTTCAACGTCCGCGAGGACTACCTCCACGGAATGAAGCAGGGCGACAAGCTTAGGATCATGGTACCTGCGCTCGACGGTCTGGAGTGCAGTGCCACCGTCACCTATATCGCAGTCCGCGAATCCTACGCCACATGGAAGGCGACCAAGGAGACCGGAATGTACGACGCCAAGACATTCGAAGTCAGGGCCGTTCCTGACGAGGCCATAGACGGAATCCGTCCGGGCATGACGACTATAATCAAGGAGAGACAGTAATGGGAAGATGGCATGACATAGCAGCGGTCGCACGCCGCGAGATGAGGATAATGAGGCAGAGGCCCGTCTACTTCATCGGTTCAGTGTGCGTGATCGCCTTCTGCGCCATATTCTGCCTGACATTCTTCAGGGACGGACTGCCCGAAGACCTGCCTATAGCAGTGGTGGACAACGACAACTCGTCCCTCTCAAGGAACTTCGCGCGTCAGCTGGACGCCACGCAGCTCGGCAAGGTCGTCAGGTACGAGACCTTCGCCCAGGCAAGGCATGACATGCAGAGCGGCAAGGTGACCTCTATCATAGTGATCCCCGAAGGCATGTACAGGGACGTGCAGTCCCAAAGGCAGCCACAGATAGAATACTACCTCAACGGGCTGTACTTCGTCGGCGGCGCTCTTGCCTACAAGGATATACTCACGATGCTGAACCTCACCAACGGCGCAGTCCAGCGAGAGGTCCTCAGGATGAAGGAAGTGAACGAAAACGAGATAATGGGACTGATCCAGCCTATCCAGGTCGACACTCACCAGATAGGCAACGTCTACACCAACTATGGCTATTACCTCACTAACATCATGCTCCCGGGCTTCCTGGAGATGGTCGTCATAATCGTGCTGATCTATTCCCTCGGCATGGAACTCAAGTACCGCACGTCAAGGCACCTGATGCAGGTGAGCGGCGGCTCGATTCGCAACGCCCTGCTTGGCAAGCTGGCCGTATTCACCGTCCTTTTCAGCGCGATCGGGCTTATCCTCGTCGTGCTCCTGTACCACCGGATGCACTTCCCTATCGCCGGCTCGATCTGGAACATGGCTATCGGAATCGTGCTCATGGTACTTGCCTCCGAGGCAGTTGCCATATTCATAATCGGCTGCCTGCCCGTCCCGAGGCTTGCCCTCAGCGTAGGCGCGCTCTACAGCGTCCTTGGCTTCTCCCTTGCGGGCTTCACCCTGCCGGTCGAGACCATGCCAGCCTACATCCAGGGCCTTTCCGTGGCCTTCCCGCTCCGCCACTACTACCTCCTCTATTGCCACGAGGTGATCTTCGGCAGCGGCTTCGCCTCATGGTGGCCGGAAGTGGTCCACCTGCTTATCTTCCTCTTCCTTCCTCTTACCGTACTGAAGAGACTGAAGGGAGCCTATATCAACCAGAATTTCCCTATCGAATAAAATGACTGCAAGACAATACATAAGAGAGTGGTTCCAGGACTTCAGTGAGATCGTATCACGGGAGTTCAGACAGATATTCTCAGACGGTGGAGTGCTGCTGATCTTCTTCGTAGCCGGACTGGTCTACCCTCTGCTATATAATGTGGTATACCGCAACGGCATACTCGAGGACACTCCCATAGCCGTGGTGGACATGGCAGACTGCCCGCAGAGCCGCCGCTTCGCAAGAGAAGTAGACGCCACCAGGGAATGCCGCATCGCCTACCTCTGTACAAGCATGGAAGAGGCCCGAAGGCTCATGGAGGAGCGCAAGGTCAACGGAATCATCCTTTTCCCTTCCGACTTCGGGAAGAAGCTTGTCTCGCTGGAGACCGCCACCGTATCGGTCTACTGCGACATGAGCAGCTTCCTCTATTACAAGAACGCCCTGATGGGCGTGAACCACGTGATGCTGAGCGAGCTGGGGCAGATCCAGGTAGAGCGCTACAGCGCGGCAGGGTACACTGCCCAGGAGGCTTCTCCGCTGATAAAGGCCGTCCCGTACGGGGAGAACAATCCCTACAACCCGGCCTTCGCCTACAACATCTTCCTGCTCGCCGCCGTCCTGCTCATAATCGTGCAGCAGACGATGTTCTACGGCATGACGCTGCTCGCCGGTACCATGAGGGAAGAAAAACGATATTATGCACTGGCCCGGGACCATGGTACCATGATCAACGGCCGTGGAGCCTTGAACTTAGATGCCGGCCGCGGTGCACTGCGCATCGTATTCGGCCGCGGCGCTGCCTACTGGGCTATCTATCTGGGAATCGCATTCTACATCACCCTGATCGTTCCGGCTCTGTTCGGGATGCCTCAGAGGGGCAGTTTCTGGGACATCGTGCTGCTCGACCTGTTCTTCGTGACCGACTGCGTCTTCTTCTGCATGAGCTGGAGTACGCTGGTCCGAAGAAGGGAGACTGTGTTCGTGCTGTTCCTGTTCATCTCCCCTATCTGCGTGTTCCTTACCGGAACCTCATGGCCGACGACCGCCTTCCCGGCATTCTGGAGATGGTTCTCATACCTGTTCCCATCGACTTTCGGAGTGAAGGCCTACGTCAATATGAACACCGCCGGCGGAGATCTTTCGACAGCAGGTCCTCTGTTCATGTGCATGACACTTCAGACGATCATATACTTCGCCATCGCTTCGATATCCACATATGTAGAGAATATACTCCTCGGGGAAAGGGATTAAGAAGGAATCTTTTCGTAACTTTGGGCTGATCTCACAAAAGACAAATTATCAGTCACAACAAAAGATATGAAACGATCCGTCATCCTGATTCTTGCCGCAGCTGCTGTATTCTCATCATGTGGCAAGCTCAACGTAACATCTCCTGACAAGAGCCTTTCGGTCGAGCTGTTCCAGGGAGCTGAAGGCAATGTAATGTTCAGGGTCAGCGAATCTGGCCAGTGTCTTATGGACAGCATCAGCGTCGGTCTCTCAACCAGCAAAGAGGAGTGGAACACCGGTCTCAAGATCGCTGCCAGCTCTTCTGAAGCAGTGAAGGATGACTATGTGATGGTCCTTGGAAAGCGCCGCCACTGCGTCAACGACGCCAACGAGGTGACATTCACCCTCACCAACGCCGCTGGAGCCAAGCTCAATGTGGTGTTCAGAGCATACAACGACGGTGTCGCTTTCCGCTATGTCCTTCCTCAGGTCGCTGAGGGCGAGGCTGTCACCGGGGAGAACACTGTCTACAACATCCCTGACGGAACCAACAGATGGATCGCTCCATACCATGCAGACGGATACGAGGACTTCTTCCCTCTCGCCACCAACGGAGAGAAGACAAGCCGCAGGCAGCGCAGACCGGACTGGGGATATCCAGTTCTCGTCGAGCCTGTAGCTTCGAAGTTCATCCTTATCTCCGAGGGAGGTCTTGAGCGTGACCACTGCGGTTCCTGGCTCAGGAACGAGGAAGCCATGTCCAAGTACGCTGTCGTTATGGCAGACGAGACTCTTCCAGTGAATGGGAGTTCATGGGAGTCTCCATGGAGAGTCATGATTGCAGGCGGTCTCGACGAGGTTGTCGAGTCTACTCTCATCACCGATGTCTCTCCTGCAAATGCGATAGGCGACACCGACTGGATCCAGCCAGCACCTGCAGCATGGATCTACTGGGCAAACAACCATGGTTCAAGCGACTACAAGATCGTCACCGAGTATATGGACCTCGCTAAGGAGATGGGCTGGCCATACAACCTCATTGACGCAGAATGGGACATGATGGCCAATGGTGGAGACATCGAAGACGCCCTCGCATATTCAAGGGAGATCGGCGTAAAGTCCATGATATGGTATAATTCTTCAACCAACTGGATCAATGGAGCCCCTACCCCACAGTATCGCCTCAACAAACCTGAGGACCGTGAAAAGGAGTACAGCTGGCTCAACGAGCAGGGCGTAGTCGGCATCAAGGTCGACTTCTTCAGAAGCGACAGAGTCGAGGACATCAACTACTATTATGACCTGATGGAAGATGCCGCAAAGCACAGGATCTACATCAACTTCCATGGTGCCACACTCCCTCGCGGATGGCAGAGGACCTATCCTAATCTCGTCTCTACTGAGGCTGTATACGGTGCAGAGTGGTACAACAACATGCCGATTCTCACCAACAGGGCAGCAGAGCACAACGCTACGCTTCCTTTCACAAGGAACGTTGTCGGCTCGATGGACTACACTCCTGGCACATTCACCGACTCACAGCATCCACACATCACGACAAACAGCCATGAGCTCGCTCTCTACGTGCTCTTCGAATCAGGTGTACAACATATGCCGGACAGGCCTGAGGCATACCTCACCCTCCCTTCAGAGATCAAGTCCATGCTTTCTACTCTCCCTACCGCATGGGACGACAGCAAGCTTCTCGCAGGCTACCCTGGTGAGCAGGTCGTTATCGCCCGTCGCAATGGCAATGACTGGTACATCGCCGGCATCAACGGCAAGGACGAGGCTCAGACCATCAGTTTCTCTCTCGAGAAGCTCGGCGGTGCTGAGGGCGAGGCTATTATCGTGACTGACGGTCCTACCGACCGTGAATTCACTATCGGCAAGACCACCATCGAGGCAAACGGTCAGATGTCTATCGCCTGCCAGCCTCGCGGCGGTTTCTCAATCGTCCTCAAGAAGTAGCGGCGGACGGTCCCGACAGGCCGTCCTGCATTCAGCAGTCGGTCCTGCCAGGGCGCAAGCCCACATAAGCAAACCGGACCTAAGAGAACGGGCTCCCAAGAACTTGGGAAAATGGTCGCCCTAATCTCCTAGGTCCGGTTTTTTCGTGCACTTACCTGACAGGACGGGCGGCCAGAACCCGGGGGAAAGGAGGCCGGTGACCTAGGTCGGACAAAAGGTCTGCGACCTAGGTCGCGGAGAATTAGGAAAATACTGATATTCAACATCTTACGCTTTATCACTGACCTAGTTCAGGGTAGTTTCTTCCGACCTAGGTCGGGCAAGGAAACGGAAGCAGCAGCCCAGAAACAGGGAAAGCATCTGGAGCTGAACAAAAAATGAGAGGCTGGCCCTAAGGCCAGCCTCTCATTATAGAGTATTGTTATCTATTTCAATAACTATTAATAACCAGGGTTCTGAACCATGTTCTCATTCACTGACATTTCATTGTAAGGGAATGGGAAGAGCTCGTGCTTACCCTTCTTGAAGCCAGTCTCTGGGTATGTCTTGATACACCAGTCAGCCTCAGACTCGTCGATGTAGCCTTCATGAACGTCAGATGTGCCATCAGCAAGCTTATCCCTGAATGTAGGGAGATACTTACCGTTGTCAGCAAGCTCGTCTGTGTCGCCCCAACGAACGAGGTCCTGGAAGCGGCAACCCTCAAGCCACATCTCACACATCTTCTCCTTCTTGACAGCAGCAAGGTTGAAGCCATCCATTGTGGTGACAGTCTTAGACTGTGCACGGTTCTGGATGTCGTTCAGGAGACCAAGAGCCTTCTCCTTATCCTTACCTGTCTGAACTGCGCACTCAGCATACATGAGGATAACCTCAGCATAGCGGAAGATACGGATGTTCTGCATACGGGCATTGTTAGAAGAAAGGTCTCTCTTCTGAACGTTAACCTTCCACATGAAGTAACCTGCGTGACCATAGATACCTGCTGAACGGATGACACCGCGCTTAGGGTCCTTAGCCTTTGCCTCTGTATAGCCTGGTACAGGGTTTGCGCCATCTGAAAGGTAAGGAAGTTCGTAAAGAACCTCATCATAGGTCTTGATCCAAGCCTTACGACGAGCTGAATCCATACCATCGTTAGCGATGAGAGCCTCAGCAAACTTCTTTGAAGGGTTGCAACCGCCCCATCCCTGGCCTTCGTACATGACTGAACCTACACCGTTTGAGAGCTGAACAGCCTCAGAACGCCAGTTCCAGAGCCATGACATGTTAGCCTGTGAGTGATTGGTGTAACCTGAGATAGAAGCATCCCATACGAGGTTGAGCTCGAAGATCTTCTCAGGAGAACCGTCACCGGTTACATGGAAGTTATCCTCGATCTCCTCTGAAGGGAGAAGTGCGTACTTGTCAGAGTCGATGACAGCAGCAAGAGCATCCTGTGCACCAGAATAGTCGCCCTTCCAAAGGAGTGCCTTACCCTTGATAGTGTTGGCCAGACCCTTTGTTGCATGCCATGCACCTTCCTTGTCAGACTTGTCCTTACGCTCGTCGAGAAGAGGGAGAGCATCGTTACAATCCTTTACGATGAAGTCAAGGACCTCAGCCTGTGAACCAGAGTTGCTCGGCTTTGCAGCAGGATCAAGAACGTGGTCTACGATTGGAGGTGTTCCCCAACCGATAGCGAGCTGGAGGTATGAGAGTGCGCGGAGCACCTTTGCCTCAGCGACAACCTTCTTCTGGTAAGGAGTTGTTCCCTCAGAGAATTTGTCGATTACGAGGTTAGCTGCGTATACAGAACGGAAGAATCCGGTGTAACCAGAGTTGATGAGACCAGAGTTAACAGGGAAACGGAAAGCGTTGAGCTCGTTCTCGCCGATGTTGTCTGAGCTGTTGTTACCGGCAGCATACATATCGTCTCCTACATAGTTCCAGAGAGCGTAGATGATGTTGTCGTTGTAGAGCGGAGCAACATAGTTTGTTGCCATATCAGCGTAAGCTGCAGTAAGAGCCATTTTGGCATCCTCGTCTGTCTGATAGAAGTCGTCGATTGAAACGACACCCTTCTGAGGGATATCAAGAAGACTCTGGCTACAACCTGCGAAAAGAAGTCCGCAAGAAGCGACTGCGAGTAATATCTTTTTCATATCAAATGTCCTTTAAAATTAGAATGAGAGGTTGAGACCGAGGATGAACTGCTTAGCAGTAGGGTAAGAACCCATATCGATACCAAGTGAAGAAGCAGAACCTGAAGATGCAGTCTCTGGGTCAAGACCTGGATACTTGCTGAAGCAGAAGAAGTTCTCAAGAGAAGTGAAGACTCTGAGCTGGCTGATAGAAACCTTCTGGAGAAGTGACTTAGGAAGGTTGTAACCGAGCTGGATCTGCTTGATCTTGAAGTAAGAACCGTCGAAGAGGTTGAAAGTAGATGAGAATGCGCGCTGATCCCAACCGGTAGCGTTTGCTACAGGGAACTTAGCGTTGTCACCTGGATTCTTCCAAGAGTTCTCCCAGTACCATGAGTAGGTGTTACAGTGTGGACGGTCAGTTCTCCATGATGAAGGGAAGATCTGGTTGCCAGCTACACCTGTACCGAAGATTACGAGATCGAAGTTCTTGTATGCGAGGTTGACGGTAAGACCGAATGTATAGTCAGGAATACCGCAACCGACCATCTGCATGTCACCCTCGTCTGTGTTAGGATCGTCATCAAGCTGCTCGTAGATACCGGCACCTGTCTGAGGATCTACACCGAGAGCCTTATAACCTCTCATGTAGTAGATAGGATAACCTGTCTCGAAGTATGTACGGAGCACAGAACCCTGAGGAGCTGTACCTGCAATACGGGTGATGGTAGGATCGAGGTAAGTAACCTTATTCTTAAGGTAAGAAGCGTTACCTGAGATGCTGTAGCTGAAGTCGCCGATCTGGTCCTTCCATGTGAGCTCAAGCTCAACACCCTGGTTGTTTACTGAACCTGCGTTCATTGTGGTAGATGAGATACCGATGGCAGCAGGAAGCGATACGCTTACAAGAAGGTCGTTGGTGTTCTTGTTGTAGTAATCGAGACCGAGTGAGAGTCTGTTGTTGAGGAAGCGAGCGTCGATACCGAGGTCGATCTGGTCAGATGTCTCCCAAGTAAGATCTGGGTTAGCAAGACCTGAAGGCTTTGCACCGAGTGAAAGGGTTGGGGTCTCACCGAACTGATACCATGTTCCACCATAGTTGATAGAGGTATCCCAAGCGTAGTTGTTGAGGACTGAGATGTTACCGTTACGTCCCCATGAAGCACGGAGCTTGAGGAATGAGAGAGCATTTCTGCTTACATTGTCCTTGATGAACTTCTCGTTAGAGATTGTCCAACCAGCAGAGAATGAAGGGAAGTAACCCCAACGGTTCTTGCTAGAGAGCTTTGAAAGGTCAGATGCATCAGCACGGAAGTTAGCCTGGAAGCTGTAACGGTTGTCATAGCTGTAGGTAACACGGCCGAAGTAAGCGATGGATGCTGACTCGCCTGGAGCGTTGGTGATAGACTTCGCAACTGAGTTATCTGAAAGGAGGTAGCTCATGTAGCGGAAGTTAGGAGCTGTGTTGATGAGGATGTCTGGACCTGAAGCTGTACCTCTTACGTTGTCGCTGTGAGAGTAGATGTATGACATACCTGCCATCACTGCGATGTCGTGCTTCTTGATTCTCTTGCTGTAGTTGGCGAAGTTCTCCCACTGATAGTAGTAACCAGTGTTGGCAGAAGCCTGGAGGTTGTAGTCAGTTGACTGAACGAAACCTGAAGCGTAGTAAGGCTCAGTGTAGCTGTGTGAAGAGCCCTGGTTGATTCTGTAACCGAAACGTGAAGTAAAGGTGAGGTTCTTGATAGGAGTGATGTTCGCTGAAAGGGTACCACGGATGTTTATACCTTCGCTTGAAGCGTCAGTAGCATCTCTTCTGATGAATGGGTTACCTCCCTGGGTCTCACCGAGACGGCTGACTGTCCAGTACTTGCCGGTAACAGGATCCTGGAGAAGCTTGCGGCCATTCTCTTCATGCATCTTCTTCATATCATCGGTAAGATCCTCGTATCTGTCTGTACTAGGAGCCTCGAGAGGTGAAGAGGTAATAGCAGCGAGGAGAGCTGAACCGTTGTCAGAGTGCTGTGAGACTGACTTAGAGCTGTACTTCTCGATTGAGTTGTTGGTAGAAACCTGGAGCCAAGGCTTGATCTTGTAGTCAGCGTTTACCTGGAGGGTGAGACGCTTGTAGACATCCTTGTCACCAGCGAAGATACCGTCGTTATTCACGTTGTTGAGGGATACGAAGATGTTACCCCTGTCGTTACCAGCCTGAACACCGATAGTGTGACGTGAGTTCCATGTAGGCTCGAATACCTCCTTACCCCAGTCGATGTCTGCACCGTTGTAGTTGATGTTGTCGAGCATAGCCTGTGAGAGCCAGCCGAAGTTCATACCGAAATCCATGTACTGCTCTGCGTTCATCACGTCAAGCTTGCGTGAGAGAGTAGAGAGAGAGAACTGGTTGTTGTAGAATACACGGCCGTTGCCCTTCTGAGATGCACCGCTCTTGGTGGTGATGAGAACGACACCGTTACCTGCCTGTGCACCGTAGATAGCTGCAGAAGCTGCGTCCTTGAGGACCTCCATTGACTCGATCATTTCTGGGTCGAGGTACTGGATGTTGTCCACCTTGAGACCGTCAACGATGAGGAGTGGTCCGATGTTGCCTGAGTTTGAAGAGTAACCGCGGACACGGATCTCAGAA
>JAZRWK010000033.1:0-46005 GCA_045599665.1 Candidatus Cryptobacteroides sp. | reverse complement strand
GACTTCTGATCGAGAAGTTCCAGGAGACTGAGAATAACCTAATAGAAACCAGAAAGCGATGAAGAAACTATCTGACAAAGCCCAGAACAGAATGCTGATGATCCTCGCTGCAGGCAGCATGAACCTAGCCGTGCATTTTTTCATGAAAGCAATCATATCGATGTAAACTATGGAAGCACAGAAGAAAAAGAAGATGATGTTTATCGGAGGAGCAGCAGTCGTGTTCCTCGGACTCGTATATTATCTCCTTGGAGACATGATCTCGTTCAAGAAAGAGGATACCGAAAGCGGCACCGTCACCACAGTGCTGCCTGAGGCAGAGTCCGTGGAGCTCAGCGACAGCAAGAGCGACATCTACAGAGCAAAGACTCAAAGGGAACGAGATGCAGAGTCCTATTTCGCAGGGCTAGGAAGAGAAGGAATGGATGACATGGAGGATATCTCACTGACGTCTGAGTCCGTATCTGCTGAGCCAGTGCAGACTGGAGGCAAGAGCCCGCAGGATGCATTGGCCACATTGTTTCCTGAAACAGTTGCGGAAGAACCTGTTCCCTCTGTAAAGCCAGCAACGACGAAAAAGAGCAGTTCCGGTGGTGGAAGTTCCACAAGAAAGCCCTCTTCGTCAGTAGCGACAATGACAGCAGAGGAGAAGATGGAGTTTGATAGGAAGAGAGCTGAAATGATGCGTGATGTCCTGATCGGCAAGGAAACAGAATCAACAACCGAGACAGAACCGGAGACTGTTGTCCGCATCGAAACAGCAGCTATGCCCAGTGCAAAGCCATCCAGTGGGATAATCTCCTCACTGGATGACGATGTTTTCGAGGATCCGATTACCAATGGAGCTGAAGATCGTCCTGTACGATGTATTTTCGTAAGGGACGAAAAGATCAAGTCAGGCCAGAGAGTCACTATCAGAATCCTTGAAAATCTAATGATTGACGGTCTTCTGATTCCTGCCAATTCACATCTATCAGCCACATGCACCATCGGAGACAGACTTTCAATGAGAGTCTCCAGTGTAGAGCAGCGAGGCAAGATCTACGGTCTTAGCCTCGATGCCTATGACATCGATGGCGGACTTGGCATTTATTGCCCTGAAACTGGCACCACAAGGAACAACTCCACGATCAAGAACAACGCTGTGACAGCAGCAACATCCACAATCGGAGGAATGGTCGGACGAGTTGCAGGTACCATAGTCAATACTGGGGCGTCGCTTGTCCGCAATTCCTCCGGTGACGTAACAGTCAGCATCTCCTCCGGCTACGAGTTCTACATTATGAAGACCAAGAAACGATGAAACGACTATTTCTGACACTTGCCATCCTCAGCCTGTCGTTCTGCGCTTTTGCTCAGAACGATACCATCTATATATCTACGCTGAACACCACTCATCTGATGTTTGCCAACGAACTGACCTATGTGGACATCTCCAATAAGGTTGTAGCTGCAAAGATAATAGACAGCAACAAGTCGGTCCTTGCGATCAAGGCCAGGGAGGCATTCGAGTTCAAGACCAGTGTGTCCGCTTTGGAGAATGACGGAACCATGCACACCTTCATAGTCGCATACGATGAGTCACCATCTAGACTGATTATGGACTATAGGAACACAACGCCAGTCCAGATCGGCAACATGTCAAAGAGCAAGGCAACCTCTGAAAGAAGCAATCCACATAGGCTCCGTCATCTATACCATATAGCAGACAAGGAGTATGGGATCGTATTCTACTGCGATGACATCTACGTTGAAAAGGATGTCTCGACATTTTCGCTCAGCCTGGAGAACAAGTCAGGAATCAGATATGACTGTTCAGAGGCTATCTTCGTAGTTGAGAACAGAAAAAGATTCAAGCGAGCTCTGGTCTATGAGAAGCAGCAGACTCCGATCTCTATCGAGGAATCGCTGTCCTCTCCAGCTGGAGAAACCGCACACTGCACCTTCCGCTTCGACAAGCTCTCTATCACGCATGACCAGATCCTGAAGGTCTACCTATACGAGGTTCAGGGTTCCCGGAACTTCACTCTCACACTAAGTCCTAATGACGTCAACAAAGCGAGGACACTAAAATAACGCAATATTACGCAATATGAGCTAATCAGCGAATGAACCCATTGTTCATGTCGCTGATTTTGCGTATCTTTGAGTATCAAACGAGGATCTAGGAAGCAACTTCTCCCGCTTCCAAAGAGCATTTCTTTGCTCAGTAGTTTATCATCATTTTTTAATTCCAGTATTTATGGACGAGAAAACAAACGAACTATTGAGGCTTCTTAACAAGACCCTCAATGATCTTACGGAAGAGGTGGCAGAACTCAGAAGAGGAAACCAGAAGCAGGTCATCTACTCCAACATCCAGGCAGCCGAACTCCTCGGCATCACTACAGCAACTCTCAAGAAATGGAGGGAGCTTGGTCTAATCTCTTTTTCCAGGGTTGACAACACCTACCTCTACACTCCAGACGACATCAAGGACTTCCTGAAAAGAACACATTTTGCCACAAGGGCAAGCAAGAGAACGGTCAGCAAACTACTGGACAGCCTGCAAATCTAGATTTTGCTATTGTCAGGATTAGATATATATTAGCACTCAAATAGTGCCAATTTTTAAACAAAAACAATAAGTGTGGAAAAATGGGTGGAAAACCCTGAAAACAAAAAAGCCACCCATAGTAATGGATGATAGCTATATGATTGATTTTCAAGCACTTCCTTCGTATCCAGAAGGCTGATATATATGTTACTTAGTAGCGGGAGAAGGACTCGAACCTCCGGCCTCCGGGTTATGAGCCCGACGAGCTACCAACTGCTCTATCCCGCGGTGTAGATTACAAATATACGGACTTTTTCTTGAAATGCAAGAACAAAGTGGATTTTTCTTGCATTTCAACCCGATGTCCCTTTATCCGAGGAAATCGACTATCCCATCCAAGGGAAGAGACTATCCTATCCAAGGAAACCAACTATCCTATCCAAGGAAATCAAATATCCTATCCGAGGAAAGCGACGATTCCGTCGATATCGTCCTTGGCGAACTGCTTCTGCTCGCCAGAAGAAAGGTTCTTCACGTTGATCACACCGGCAGCGACCTCGTCACCACCTACGATCGAGAGGAATGGGATAGCCTTCCTGTCGGCATAGTCGAACTGCTTCTTGAGCTTTGTGCTGTCAGGGTAGATCTCACATGAGACTCCCTTCTCCCTGAGGGCACGGGCAACAGGGATCACATAGGCGATGGCTGAGCGGTCCATGTTAGCGAAAAGAAGTGTCGTCGAAGTGGCAAGGCCAGCAGGGAACTTCTCAAGACCCTTGAGCACGTCGTAGATACGGTCAGCACCGAACGAGATGCCGACGCCCGACATGTCAGGAAGGCCGAAGATACCGGTGAGATTGTCGTAACGTCCGCCGCCGCAGATGCTTCCGATAGGGAAATCGAGAGCCTTGACCTCGAAGATAGCTCCTGTATAGTAGTTGAGACCGCGTGCAAGCGAGAGGTCGATCTCCACAGCCTGCTTCACTCCTGCAGCATCGATGAATCCAAAGAGCTCCTCAAGCTCGTCGCAGCCCTTGAGACCTGTCTCAGACACAAGGCCTGAAGCGCTCTGGCCGTTCATCATAGCACGCATGGTAGCGATCTTCTCCGCAGTAGTGCCTGAAAGGCCGAGTATAGGCTCGATCACAGCGATGGCCTCATCAGTGAGTCCCCTCTCCTTCATCTCCTCCTTGACAGCGTCGAGACCGATCTTGTCAAGCTTGTCGATAGCCACTGTGATGTCAACCACCTTGTCAGGGAAACCGGCGATCTCAGCGAAACCTGTAAGGAGCTTACGGTTGTTTATCTTGATGAGCACATTGATTCCGAAAAGTGTGAACACTCTGTCGACGATCTGCACGAGCTCGAGCTCATTGATCTGGGACTTGCTTCCGATCACATCGGCGTCGCACTGGTAGAACTCCCTGTAACGGCCCTTCTGAGGACGGTCAGCTCTCCATACCGGCTGGATCTGGAAGCGGCGGAACGGGAATGAAAGCTCGTTCTGGTGCTGCACGACGTAGCGTGCGAAAGGCACGGTGAGATCATAGCGGAGACCCTTCTCACAAGTCTTGAGCGAAAGGGCCTTGCTGTTGTAGCTGCCATCTTCGTTTCGGAAACTCTCATAGTCGATGCCAGAGAAAGCATCACCTGAATTGAGGATGCGGAAAAGGAGCTTGTCTCCCTCGTCACCGTACTTGCCGAGCAGAGTCGAGAGATTCTCCTGGGCAGGAGTCTCGATCTGCGAATAGCCGTAGGTACGGAAAACGCTCTTGATGGTATCGAAAATATAGTTTCTCTCGGCCATTTCCTTCTGGCCGAAGTCACGTGTTCCCTTTGGAATCGATGGTTTCTGAACTGCCATTGTTATATCTATTGTTTCAAAAGACTGCAAATTTAAGAAAGAATCCTGACAATCACCACTTTTCTGCTGTCAGGCGTGACCTTGACCGCCTCGTCGACGCGTCTTCCCAGAAGCGCCGCCACCCTGACAGGTCCGTCCCCTTCCGGATTCATCCCGGGAACGACCGCCACCAGAGCTTTTTCCTTATCCACGAGCGACATCTTCAGGTCCACGAACATATCGCTGAGCTTCTTCTTCCCGCGAAGGCCGATAGGCACCATCCAGTCCCCGTTCCTCCATTTCCTGACAAGGAATGGCAGGACCATGGTACCTGCATCACCGACAGTCACTCCGAGGGGCTGCCTGAGCGGCATAGCCGGGTCCCGGTCCTCCACGGACACCGAGAGCCTGACACCTGCAAACTCGTACAGGCCGGGGCCTTCCACCACCAGACATCCGTCGTTCTCAACGACAGCAGAGGCAGACGTAAGGGGGACGGTCCTGGCGACAGTCTTTCCCGCCACCTTTCTGACGATCAATTCCGAAGAACTCGTCACAAGCTGCCAGTCCCCAGCCTTGAACATCTTCCCGGACACAGTATCCGAACCAAGCAAAGCCTCGAGAGAAGCTATGTCAGAGCTGTTGAAACCATAGGGTTCAAGGAGTCTGTAGAGCATATATCCTACATTCCCGGCCTTCTTCAGTCCTGTGATGGAGATTCTTGTCTCATCAGCACTTTCGTAGCTGACCACCTCAGCCCTGGCACTCGCATACCAGTCATCCGCCACGGCAGACACCTGCGCGAGGTTCGCCATATCGCGGCCGAGAGCCTCTATGTAAGAAGGATTGATCTGCTCAAACCGAGGGAAGATCAGGTGCCTTACCTTGTTCCTGCGGTATTCGGTCTCCGCATTGGTGCTGTCCTCGCGGAATGGAACCTCATGCGCGGCCACATACTCCTCGATCTCCTTGCGGGAGAATTCAAGCAACGGACGGAAGAGCGGAGCCGTCGCCCCCGGGACAGGTACCATGGACATAAGCTTCATACCCGCCATGCCCTTGATTCCCGAACCTCGGAGCATGTTGAGGACCATCGTCTCGGCATTGTCGTTGGCATTGTGGGCGACCGCGACGGCAGCATATCCCCTCTCCCGGCACAGGCTGTCGAACCAGCCGTAACGCAGCTCGCGGGCGGCCATCTCGACACTAATGCCCTTCTCCTGGGCATAGGCCTTCGTATCGAAGTCGCGGCAGTGGAATCCGGTACCATGGTACCTGCACCACTGTCGTACCATTTCGCTGTCGCCGTCACTTTCCTCGCCGCGAAGGTGGAAATTGCAGTTTGCAACTGCGAAAGGGACACCGCTGTGCAGGAAAAGATCCGCAAGGCACATCGAATCGATGCCCCCGCTGACGGCAAGAAGGACTGTCTCCCCTTCAGGAAACAGTCCTCTTATGGTTGTATTGAATCTTTTCTGCATACTGCCTGGGCCAGACCTGCACTACTTCTTTGTAGCGAAGGTGTAGGTGAAGCCGAACTGGAGCGCCTCATAGAACTGAGCATGTCTCCAACCCAGTGGATGCTCGTCGTTTACGATGAGTACTGTGTCATCGTATACAAGGCTGGTGGTGAGGTTGACTGAGAAGTACTTGGCAACCTTCCACATGAAGCGGTTGTCCCAGTTCACACGGACGTTCTGAGGATTGTGGAGGTAGTTCGAGAAGAGGATGAGCTGGGTGTTGGCCTGGAAGTTCTCGTTGACCTGCACCTTGGCGTCGAGGGTAAGCTGGGTACCGAACTCGAAACGTGTTCCCTTCATGATGTCTCCATTGTTCACGAGACCGCCGATTCTTTCCTTCGGATCTGCAGGAAGGAGGTCATCCTTTGTGTGGCCATCCTTGAAACCCATACCATAGACATTTCTGAGGGACTCGGTCTGCACGATGGTGAAACCACCGGTGAGAGGCGCGAAGTTGACCTTGAGCCATGGCTTAGGGTTCCAGTCAATACCAAGACCGAGGGTCGCGATAGCTGGAGAACAGAAAGCTGACTTGAGGACTCTTGCGTCCTTCCACTCCTGCCTTACAGCATCCTTGCCGCTTGCCGGTACAGGATAGTTGTAACCGTTGGCGAACTGGTTGAGGAATGTGAACTTGGCTGTATAGCTGAGGCTCTTGTTGATCTTCTGACCGGCTGTGCTCTCAAGGAGGATACGGTCCTTGTTCTTCTGAACGACTGGCTTGTCCTCTGAATAGAGAAGGCCGTAGTCAAGCTGGAGACGGTTGTTCCAGATGAAGTCGTTCTTCTTGTAGTCTGCCTTTGCGTCTACGTATGCACTCATGGTGTAGTTGTTATAACCTCCCTTTGACCAGTTGGTATACGAAGACTGGATGAAGTTGATGTTGGTCATCAACGAGCTGGTCCAATATTTAGGCTTCGGTGCAGCGGCCTCTGTCTTAGGTGCGTCTGCGATTGCCGCAGCGGCTGCAGCGGCTGCCCTCTGGGCGTCAGTCTGTGCTGAAGCAGCGGCCGAGAAAGCCACGAACGCTGCGATTGCTGTAAGTATCTTCTTCATTCCTATTGGTTTTTCTATTGTAACTTGTTGTCCGGCTGCTAGTAAGCGATGCCGAATACGACTCTCCTTGTCGATGGCTTGCCAGAGAAGATGTCCTTGCCCTCTTCCTCGCAAACGAAAGAGTCCTCAGGGATACATCTGATGGTAGCCTTAGTAGCGTCCTTGATAGCCTGCTCGGTCTCAGGAGTACCGTCCCAGTGGCAGAGAAGGAACTTGCCGGTTCCGATCTTCTCCTTGAACTCCTCCCATGAATCGCACTTCTCTACGCGTGACTCACGGAAATCGAACGCCTTCTTGTAGATGTTAGCCTGGATGTCGTCGAGAAGTCCCTCGATTGAATCCTCAAGGCCAGCGAGCTCCATGGTCTTCTTCTCGAGAGTATCGCGGCGGTGAACCTCGACTGTACCTGCAGCGAGGTCCCTAGGGCCCATCGCAAGACGTACAGGAACGCCCTTGAGCTCCCACTCTGCGAACTTGAAGCCTGGGCGGAGGGTGTCACGGTCGTCAATCTTGACGCTGTGTCCCTTTGCCTCGAGAGCCTTCTTGAGCTCGTACATCTTGTCAAGGATGGCCTCATGCTCCTCAGCGGTCTTGAAGATAGGCACCATCACTACCTGGATAGGAGCGAGGGCTGGAGGAAGTACGAGACCGTTGTCGTCGCCGTGAGCCATGATGAGAGCGCCCATAAGACGTGTGGACACGCCCCATGATGTAGCCCATACATACTCCTGCTTGCCTTCCTTGCTTGTATACATGACGTCGAATGACTTGGCGAAGTTCTGTCCGAGGAAGTGTGAGGTACCTGCCTGGAGCGCCTTTCCGTCCTGCATCATGGCCTCGATGGTCATGGTGTCAAGTGCGCCCGCGAAACGCTCGTTAGGGCTCTTGTGACCTACGATGACAGGGAGTGCGAGGAAGTTGCGCGCGAAGTCGGCATAGACCTGTACCATACGCTGTGTCTCCTCGATAGCCTCCTGGGCTGTCGCATGTGCTGTATGTCCCTCCTGCCAGAGGAACTCCGCGGTACGGAGGAAGAGGCGGGTACGCATCTCCCATCTTACGACGTTTGCCCACTGGTTGCAGAGGATAGGAAGGTCTCTCCACGATGTGATCCAGTTCTTGTATGTGCTCCAGATGATAGTCTCTGAAGTAGGACGCACGATGAGTTCCTCCTCAAGCTTTGCCGCAGGGTCCACTACGACACCCTTTCCGTCAGGGTCGTTCATGAGCCTGTGATGAGTCACGACGGCACACTCCTTCGCGAAGCCTGCCACATGCTCTGCCTCCTTGCTGAAGAAGGACTTAGGTATGAAGAGTGGGAAATATGCATTTGTATGTCCTGTAGCCTTGAACATGTCGTCAAGTGTACGCTGCATCTTCTCCCAGATTGCGTATCCGTAAGGTTTGATGACCATACATCCTCTGACTGCAGACTGCTCTGCGAGGTCTGCCTTCATCACGAGGTCACTGTACCACTGAGAATAATTCTCCGATCTTTTGGTAATCTGATCTGCCATTTTGACTATCCTAATTTTGATTTTATCCGTTTTATGCCTATTCTTGCAACAAAACGATGCCAATTTGCATCATATAGATAAAGGTACGATTGTTGCAATTAACAATTTAAGCCACGACAGGATGCGTGGCTCACAAAGATAAGAATTTTATTTATTATAGGGATACAACTATGAAAAAGAACATCGCACTATTGTTTCTGGCGCTTGCAGCACTGGCTTCGTGCGGAACTTCAGCGCAGCTTGCATCTTCACAGCAGTTTGAGGATGGCATCTATTATAGACCTGGCATGTCAACCCGCGAGGTTGTCAGGACATCCAATGCCGAAGTGGCAGAACTTATCCAGCAGACCAAGGAGTCCGAAAGCTATATCAAGAGCGGCGACGCTGAGCCTCTTTTCTCACAGGAGACACAGCCTGCACAGCAGAAGCAGAAGAACATCACTGTCAATGTGATCGACACTCCTGCCGTCGACCTCTACCTCGGTTATTCTCCATGGACATACAGCACATGGTATTACGATCCATGGTACCGATTCGGCATCGCCGATCCTTTCTTCTACAGCAGCTGGCACTACCACCGCTACGGTCGCAACCCTTGGTACTACACCGGATTCTACCACAGCTCGATGTTCTACGATCCATGGTACTCGCTCGGACATCCATACTACCTCAGCAGCTGGTACTATGATCCATGGTACTACAATTCATGGTACTACGGCGGATGGTACGATCCATGGTACAGCCCATACTACGGATGGGGCGGCTACTATGGCTGGGGATACCCTTACTATTATGGTGGCTGGTACGGTGGCTACTACAGCTGGGGACATGTAGGACCAGGCTGGAGACACCACAACGGATACGGCATCAACGGAGAGCCTAGAGGAATGCGTCGCGGCGGAAACGCAAGCGGCATGATCGCAAGAGCGGACGGCATGGGAACAACCAGCTCAAGCCTCAGGAGGAACACAGGTTCTGTTTCACGCAACTCTTCTGCGACCAAGTCAGGCAGCACAGGCACGATGACACAGGTAAGAAGGACCGGAACCCAGGTAGCAGGTACAGCGGGAGCACAGACCTCTGCAGTACGCGCCACAAGCTCGGCATCTGCGTCACGCGCAACCAGCTCAGCAACAGCGTCACGCGCTACAAACAGCGCTTCAGCACGTCCTTCCAGCGGAACTTCAAGCTCTGTACGCAACACAGCAGGTTCTGCCGGAACACACAGCACAGCAAGCTCATCTGCGACACGCAGCACCAACTCTACTTCAAGAGCAGCGTCTACAAGCAGCTACAGGCCTTCGACAGCAAGCTCATCAGCCAGCAGAAGCACCTCTGACAACAGAGCCATCCGCAGCGCAGGCAGCAGCGTCAACCGCAGCTCAAGCTCTTCAAGCTACAACAGCTCATCGAACTACAACAGCGGTTCAAGAAGCACAGGCAGCTATAACAGCGGATCAAGCAGCCGTTCAGTCGGAGGCAGTTCTTACAGCGGCGGCGGAAGCTCTTACAGCGGCGGAGCCTCAAGATCGACAGGCGGAAGCTCATACAGTGGTGGCGGCGCAAGCCGTTCAGGTTCATCATCAGGTGGCAGACGTTAACAAAACAACTTAAGCAATCATGAAAAAGACAATCATCGTCGCTGCATTCGCAGCACTCGCAATAAGCGCTTCAGCCCAGGGAGTGTCAGACGCACTCCGCTTCGGACAGAACGAATACTTCGGAACAGCACGCAGCGTCGCTCTCGGCAATGCGATGACAGCACTTGGCGGCGACCTCGGCTCAGTGCAGCTGAACCCTGCCGGTTCTGCTGTGAACAGCTACTCGCAGTTCACCATCACACCGTCGCTCAACATCCTTACCGGCACGGCCCTCTACTCAGCTTCCGGCAACGTGGACCTCGAGTCATCAGAGAGCATCAGCAACTCCAAGTCAAAGCTCACCATGCCGAACATCGGAGTCATGATGAACTACAAGACCCACAGGAAGAGCGGTCTTCTGAACGTGTCGTTCGGTATCGTCGGCAACGCTACCAGCTACTTCAACGACGACATGTCAGCCGGCGGCACGAACCGCAACTCTTCATACATGGGCTACCTAGGTGCGCTCAGCACCGTGAACGAGATGACCGCGGCCGAGCTCAGCAAGGCAAATTACAACGACATGCCTTTCTACCTCTGGCCAACCATGGTCGGCTATCGCAGCGGAATGATCTTCGACGACGGGAACGGAGGATACATGAGCCCTGTCGAAGAGATCGTTGGAAGCAGATACGCCCTCTCTTCTCCTATCAACCAGACCTACGGAAGAGCCTCCAAGGGCAACAGATATGACATGGTCATCAACTTCGGTATGAACTTCAGCAACAAGTTCTTCATCGGTGCGAACCTTGGCATCGTAGACCTTGACTACAGATTCAGCTCATACATCAGGGAAAGCGCCCTGTCATCAGATGCGTTCCCTGTAACCATCGCAGACAAGCCGGACTATTTCCAGAGCATGAAATTCCGCCAGGGATACAGCGCGACCGGTTCAGGCGTCTATGCAAAGATCGGTATCATTGCAGTACCTGTAGAAGGTCTCCGCCTCGGCGCTACGATCCAGACTCCTACTGCGAACTACATCACAGAGAGAGCATGGTTCTCAGGTGAGACCGAATATGCGCACAACAGCTTCAGCGAGACCATCTACGACGACGAGGACTACCTCTACAACTATAAGTTCGTCGCTCCTGCAAGATACAGCGTAGGCGCAGCTTACACCATTCCGGGATTCGGACTCATCAGCGCAGACTATGAGGTAGCTGACTTCAGCACATCGAAGTTCCGCAACGCTACATACAACAGCTCAGACAACTTTGACGATGTCAACAGCGCGATCTCACGCGCAACCGGAGCTCAGCATATGCTCAGGCTCGGTGCGGAGTACACACCTCTCAGCAACATCGCATTCCGCGTCGGTTACAACCTCACCACATGTGCAGAGCGCGTAATGGGAGACTATGATGACCTTCAGAGCGTAAGTGCTCCTACACACGCATTCGCATTCGGTGCAGGTTACAAGTCATCAGGTTCATTCTTCTGCGATGCAGCAGTAAGATGCTCAGTAAGACCTTACGAGTATCTCTACCCTTATCCTGACTACGACGACAACATCTCACCTGAGATCCGTATCGCCAACGACCTCTGGAGCCTCATGCTGACCTTCGGTTGGAGATTCTAGAATTTCTTTAGATAGACAATACTGTCGGGACCCTCGTTGAACAGGAGATCCATTATCGACAGATTCGGTTTGAAGCCGTATTTCCTTGCAAAGACCTGGAAATACGGCTTTTCCAGTTGCAGTTCCGAGAGTACCGTATCCTCCTTCTTAGGATGGATCGACCATCTTCGGTCCGAGCCCTCACAGTCCAGGCAGAAGCTGTCGGTCATGCTGATCTGCGCCGCTATGCCAGTCTTGGCCAGGAAGAAGCATATGAGTCTCAGATTAAGTTCCCAAAGGGTCTCAGGATGGCTGTCAAGAATGGCGAACAGGTCATCCTTGTAATATTCGAAATACGGAGAGGAATCGTATGCGGCGCAGATAGCCCTTTCAGTCTTCTGCACCCATGGAACCGAATAATCGACCTTTATGGAAGTTATCGGAAGCTTGAATGTCCCGCCTTCATGGACGACCGGAACATTGAGGTCCTCCACTCCTCCGGCCGAATAGATGCGACAGCGGTTACGGTAGCTCTGCTTCTGGTAGTTCTCGCAGGCTTCGAGCACCAGCATAGACGGATTTACCCTGTCCGGGGACAGGGTAAATTCAGACGCCACCGCGGCGAACCACGATATCGGCGGGAAATATGCGGTCGTAAGGAGCATTCCTACTCCATGTCAACTCTTTCGTTCTGGATAAGGTTGGCCTTGATGACACCTCTCTTTGAGTTTCTGATGAAATCGAGGATCATGTCCCTTTCCTTTGACTGAGGGAAACCGGCCTCTACCCTTGCACAGCCGTCAGTGATATTGAGGCCGCTGTAGTAGATCGTGTCATAGATATCCTTGATCTCACGGATCTTCTCTGAATCGAAGCCTCTTCTGCGGAGACCTACGATGTTGACACCACAGAAACAGATCGGATTCCTGCCACAGAGCACGAAAGGAGGGACATCCTTGTTGATGCCGGATGTGCCGCCGACCATAGCGTGTGCACCGATCTTCGAGAACTGGTGTGCCTTGCAGCCGCCACCGAGGATTGCCCAGTCATCAACATCTGTCTCGCCTGCGATACCCGTGTAGCTTACGAGGATGCAATGGTTGCCGACTGTACAGTCGTGAGCGATGTGCACATACGACATGATAAGTGTATTGCTGCCGACCTTGGTAACACCCTTTCCGCTTGCCTTTGTACCTCTGTTGATGGTAGCGCACTCACGGATGGTGACATTGTCTCCGATCTCCACGTAGGTCACCTCTCCGTCGAACTTGAGGTCCTGAGGGACAGCGCCTACGACTGCACCCGGGAACACCGTGCAGTTCCTGCCCATCTTCACATACTGGAAGATCGTTGCATGTGGAAGTATCTTGCAGCCGTCTCCGATCTCGACATCGGAATCAATGAATGCGTATGGTCCGATCTCGATATTGTCGCCAAGCTTTGCCTCTGGGCTTACGGTTGCCAATGGGTGAATCTTATTCATATTAAATCTTCTGTATTAAGCCAAAGTCTTTCTGAAGGCCTTGGCCAGGTTGGTATTGATAGTGTGACCAGGCTTGTATGCGGTGATCTTCGCATTGAGGAAGCCTCCGCAAAGCCTCATGTCGCCGATAAGATCGAGAAGCTTATGCCTTCCGCACTCGTTCTCGAAATGAAGCTTGAGGTTGTTCAGGTAGCCGTCCGACTCAACCTTGAGAGCCGGTTTGCCGATTGATGCTGACATTCTCTGGAGCTGTTCGTCCGTAACCGGATGCTCGACTATCACTATGGCATTGTCCACGTCGCCGCCTTTGATGAGGTTGTTGGCGAAGAGGAACTCGATCTCATGGAAGAACACGAAGGTCCTGCACACTCCGATTTCCTTTGCATAGTCGACACCTTCGTTCCATGACGCGCTCTGGACGCCAAGCACCTTTGAATTGAAATCGACTGTAAGTTCGTACGAAAGACTGTCGGCCGGTTCAATGCGGACCCATGAGCCTGTCTTCTCGTCCTTGAGTTCAATCACCTCAGGGACTGTCATATATACTCTCTCTGCATCCTGTTCCATGAGACCGTCCTTGGCGAACGCCTCGACATAGAAGCGTGCGCTGCCGTCAAGGATAGGAACCTCGACATTGTCGATCTCAATCAGGGCATTGTCTACGCCCATACCTGTAAGTGCAGAAAGGATATGTTCTACTGTATGTACTTCTGCTGTACCGTTGGAAAGAGTCGTCGAGCGGGCGGTGTCCGAAACATTCCCGGCAACTGCGTCGATATAGACGTCGCCGAGGTCAGACCTACGGAAACGCACACCTGAATTCTCAGGAGCCGGGCCCACTGTCATTCTGGAAACTGTTCCGGTATGGAGACCTTTACCCTCGAATGTGTATGTATTTCTTAATGTATGCTGATTCATCTGTAATCAATATAGCCGACAAATTTAGCAATTTTTCCTCAAAGTTGCCAACGGCTGTTCCCTACTCCTGTCCCGACTTCTTGAAAACGGCGTAACTCTTCATATAATTGCGGACTGGAAGCGCCGGAGAACCGAGCAGCACTTCACCAGGTTTCCTGATGTTTCCAATGATTCCAGCCTGGGCTCCGATTGTAGTGTTGTCCGCTATTGTAAGATGGCCCGCGATACCGACCTGGCCTCCGAAGATGCAGTTCTTTCCGATCTTTGTCGAGCCTGCGATGCCGCACTGGGCAGCCATGACCGTATTGTCTCCGATCTCGACGTTATGGGCGATCTGGCAGAGGTTGTCGATCTTGACGCCTTTCCCGATTATGGTAGATTCCATCTCGGCACGGTCGATGGTGGTGTTGGCTCCGATCTCGCAGTTGTCACCGATGATGACATTTCCCAGATGCTCTATCTTCTCCCATGTCCCGTCAGGCTGCGGAGCATTGCCGAAGCCGTCGGAGCCGATGACTGCATTGGAATGGATTATGACATTGTCTCCGATGACCATTCCAGGATAGATCACCACACCAGGATAGATAAGACAGTTCTTTCCGATGACCGTATTGTCCCCGACATATACGTTCTCGAATATCTTGGTACAGTCTCCGACGACTGCATGATGGCCTACATAGGAATGGCTTCCGAGGTATACTTTCTTTCCGAACTTTGTCGTAAGGAACCATGAAGAGCGGAATCCTCTGTGGCGCCTGTCCGTACGCTTCTTAGTAGCGACATACTTGAGCAGTTCCGCGAGAGCCGAGTATGCGTTCTCGACCCTGACCATCGTTGGGGTGACTTTTGCTGTAGGCACGAAATCCTTGTTCACAAGCAGGATGCTTGCCTGGCATGTATAGACATACGCCTCGTATTTAGGATTTGCGTAGAAGCAGAGCTTGCCTGGCTTTCCATGCTCGATCTTGGCAAAGTCGGTTGCTCTTGCCTCCGGATCCCCATCCACTGTTCCCTTGAGCACCTGTGCAAGCTGCTTGGCTGTAAATTCCATATATTCCTGTTTACTGTTTTATTCTTATTGATGCAAATTTACTGCGGTTTGTGACAACATATACCATATTTACACACTTTTTATCAATTCTTATACCTACTCTGAACAAAAATTGCTATATTTGCACCTGTGAGTTGAGATAGGGGACGCATGACGTCTCCTATCTTTTTTAAATATCTGAACGCAGATGAACGCATTTGAAAAGGAAATACGCGAGAAATTCAGCGCTGCCGTCGAGGCAAGAGGCTGTTTCATCGTAGACGTGGAGGCTGACGCGGACAACAACATCACAGTGATGATCGAGGCCATGGACAGAAGCATCGACCTTGAGGACTGCATTGCACTCGACAAGGTGTTCCATGAGATCTGGAACCAGGACGAGATGGACTATGCCCTCACGATGACATCGGCGGGTCTCGACCTTCCGTTCATGGACCTCCGCCAGTACATCAAGGCTAAAGGCACCATGGTCGAAGTCCAGGCAAAGGGCGGAAAGAAATTCGTTGCCGAGCTGGTGGATGCGGACGAACAGGGCGTGACAGTAAGATACAAGGCCAAGGAAGCCGTCGAAGGCAAGAAGAAAAAGGTCGAGGTGGAGCACACCGACGTCCTTCCATTCGACCAGGTCAACTCCGTAAGACCTTACATTACATTCGATTAATAATAAAACATAGATAATAAAATGGCAGAAGAGAAAATCGATCTTAAAAGTGCTTTCGCATCCTTCAAGGACGAGAAGCACATTGACAGACCAGTTATGATGGGTGTCCTCAAGGACGTATTCATCACACAGATCACCAAGACCTATGGCTCAGCAGACAACTTCGATGTCGTGATCAACGTCGACAAGGGAGACTGCGAGATCTACCAGAACCTCGAGGTCGTAGAGGAAGTAGAGGATCCTAACACAGAGATCTCACTCGACGAGCTCCAGGAGATGGGAGAGGACGATTTCGAGATCGGCGAGACATACACCAGGAAGGTAGAGCTCAAGGAGTTCGGCCGCAGAGGTATCCTCAACATCAGGCAGAACCTCCAGGGCCGCATCATGGACATCGAGAAGGCAAACCTCTACAACAAGTACGCTGAGAAGATCGGCGAGCTCTTCACCGGTGAGGTATACCAGACATGGTCGAAGGAAGTCCTCATCCTCGACGAGGACGGCAACGAGCTCAGACTCCCTAAGTCAGAGCAGATCCCTGGTGAGCACTTCAAGAAGAACGACACAGTCCGCGCTATCATCAAGAGCGTGGAGATGAAGAACAACACTACTCCTTATATCGTCCTCTCAAGAACTTCAGACGAGTTCCTCGTGAAGCTCTTCGAGCAGGAGGTGCCTGAGATCTACGACGGCCTCATCACCATCAAGAAGGTCGTACGTGTACCTGGCGAGCGTGCTAAGGTCGCTGTCGAGTCTTACGACGACAGAATCGATCCTATCGGAGCATGTATCGGCGTGAAGGGTTCACGTATCATCGGCATCGTACGCGAGCTGCGTAACGAGAACATCGACGTACTCCAGTGGACCACCAACACCCAGCTCCTCATCCAGAGAGCCCTCAACCCTGCGAAGATATCTTCTATCGACATGACTTCAGAGGACGGCAAGATCAAGGTATTCATGCTTCCTGAGGAGGTCAAGAAGGGTATCGGCAAGGGCGGATGCAACATCCGTCTTGCAAGCCTTCTCACAGGCCGCGAGATCGAGGTATGGAGAGACGTTCCGCAGGTTGACGGCGAGGACGAGGAAGACGTACTTCTCAGCGAGTTCGACGACGTCATCGATCCATGGATCATCGAGCGTCTCCAGGCAATCGGCTGCGACACAGCGAAGAGCGTGCTTGCTCTCTCAGCTGCAGACATCGCCAAGAGGGCTGACCTCGAGGACGAGACCGTAGACGAGATCATGGACATCCTCAAGGCAGAGTTCGAGGACTAGTTTTAAAGTAGAACAATTTCAAAGGGGTTTATATGGCAGAAATCAGACTAAGTAAATTAGCGAAGCAATTCAATATCGGTATCGGTACCCTCGTGGACTTCCTCAATGACAAGGGAGCTGGAATAGAGGACACTAATCCTAACCAGAAGGTATCGGACATCTATCTTTCCGACCTCGAAAGGAAGTTCGGCGCAGACCGTAAGGACGCACAGGAGGCAGCCAAGGTGGACATCAAGATGAAGGAGATCATCGAGAAGAACACCCGCAAGAGCGCAAACGAGGCTGACGACTACGAGCCGGTAAGAGAGACAATCATCACAAGCACTTCGCTTTCATCAAAGCCAGCCGCAAAGGAAGAAGAGCCTGCAGCAGCTGAGCCAGCAGTGGAGGCAGTGGAACCAGAGGCACCTGCACCAGAGGTTGTCGCAACTGAGCCGGAGCCGGTACAGGAACCGGAGCCAGCGGCCGAGCCGGTACAGGAACCAGTAGCAGAGGCCCCTGCAGCAGAGCCTGCAGCCGTCGAGCCTGAACCGGAGCCTGTGCAGGAAGAAGAGCCTGCAGCAGAGCCTGAGCCAGCACCAGCAGTTGAAGAGGAATCCGTGCCTACCCCTGCGGAGGAGCCTTCACAGCCTGTAAAGGAAGAGGCAGCAGCTGCTCCTGCAGTCGAAGAGCCTAAGCAAAGCGGTCTCAAGATCGTCGGCAAGGTGGACCTCTCCCAGTTCGACAGGAAGAAGAAAAAGAGAGAGCGTATCTCGAAGGACGGCAGCCAGAAGGTTGACGTCAACAAGGTAGACGCCAGCGACAACCGCAAAGGCGGAAACCGTGAAGACAGGAAGAACGGAAAGGACGGCCAGAACAACCAGAACGGCAATAAAGGCAAGAATGGAAGGGACGGCAGGGACAACCGCGGCAACAACCAGAATAATCAGAACAACCAGAACGGCAAGGGTCGCAACCGCGACAAGTTCAAGCCGGCTATGACTGAGGCTGAGGTTGAAGAGATGCAGAAGGAAATCCAGAAGCAGGTCAAGGAGACCTACGCAAGGATGAACGACAGCAAGAAGAGCAACTTCGGCGCAAAGTACAGAAAGGAGAAGAGAGAGCTTGCATCACAGAAGATGCAGGAAGAGATGGAGCAGGAGCTCGCAGAGAAGAAGGTACTCAAGGTAACAGAGTTCGTTACCGTGAACGACCTCGCTACCCTCATGAACAACACCCCTGTGAACAAGGTCATCGGAGCTTGCTTCAGCCTTGGTATGATGGTATCCATCAACCAGAGACTCGACGCAGAGACCCTCGTACTCGTAGCAGAGGAGTTCGGTTACAAGGTTGAGTTCGTAACAGCTGAGCTCACACAGGAAATCGAGCAGGAAGAGGACAGAGAGGAAGATCTCATGACCAGACCTCCTATCATCACCGTCATGGGACACGTAGACCATGGTAAGACTTCCCTCCTCGACTACATCCGCAAGACCAACGTGATCGCCGGCGAGGCCGGTGGTATCACACAGCACATCGGTGCATACAATGTTGAGATGCCTGACGGAAGGCACATCACCTTCCTCGACACCCCTGGTCACGAGGCCTTCACCGCAATGCGTGCCCGTGGTGCCCAGATGACAGACCTTGCGATCATCATCATCGCTGCTGACGACGCGGTCATGCCACAGACAGTCGAGGCGATCAACCATGCCCAGGCTGCAAACGTACCTATGGTATTCGCGATCAACAAGATCGACAAGCCAGGTGCACAGGCGGACAAGATCTACCAGCAGCTCGCGCAGATGAACATCCTCACAGAGGCTTGGGGCGGTAAATACCAGTGCCAGGAGATCTCTGCAAAGAAGGGTATCAACGTCGACAAGCTTCTCGAGAAGGTCCTCTTCGAGACCGACCTCATGGAGCTCAAGGCCAACCCTAAGAAGCTTGGATCCGGTGCAGTCATCGAGTCATCTCTCGACAAGGGCCGCGGATTCGTCGCTACAGTGCTCGTGCAGAACGGTACTCTCCACAAGGGTGACATGATGATCTCGGGCAGCTACTACGGACGCATCAAGGCTATGCTCAATGAGCGCGGACAGAACGTCACTGAGGCAGGTCCATCTACACCTGTATCGATCCTCGGTCTCAACGGTGCGCCAAGCGCAGGAGAGAAGTTCAACATCATGACAGACGAGAAGGAGGCCAAGTCAATCGCCAACAAGCGTGAGCAGCTCCTCCGCATCCAGGGCATCAAGACCCAGAAGCATATGACTCTCGTAGAGATCGGTCGCCGAATCGCCATCGGTAACTTCAAAGAGCTCAATGTCATCGTCAAGGGTGATGTGGACGGATCTGTCGAGGCTCTCTCTGACTCACTCATCAAGCTCTCTACAGAGGAGATCCACGTAAACGTCATCCACAAGGCTGTCGGTGCAATCTCCGAGTCTGATATCATGCTCGCAACCGCATCAGACGCAGTCGTGATCGGTTTCCAGGTACGTCCTTCGACCGAAGCAAGGAACACTGCAGAGAAGGAAGGAATCGAAATCCGACTCTACTCTGTCATCTACGACTGTATCAACGAGGTCAAGGATGGTATCGAGGGCATGCTCGAGCCTGAGAAGAAGGAAGAGGTCGTTTCAACAGCATACGTCAAGATGCCGTTCAAGATCCCTAAGGTCGGAACAATCGCCGGCTGTCTCATCAAGGAGGGTAAGTTCACCAAGAACAACAAGGTACGTCTCATCCGTGACGGTATCGTGATCTACACCGGTGAAGTATCATCTCTCCGCAGAGGCAAGGACGACGCCAAGGAGGTCATCGCCGGAATGGAGTGTGGTATCGGAATCGAGAACTACAACGACATCAAGGAAGGCGACGTAATCGAGGCATTCCAGATCGTCGAGATCAAGAGAAGTCTCTAGGCCAAAGGCCTGGAGGCTGCTCTGAATCAAGTCAGAGATTGTTCTAAATCAAGAACATAACAACAAATGAATACAGGAAGGACGCTTGGAATGACAGGCGTCCTTTTGTACTTGCCGTCAGCATGAGATCAGTCTCATCATGGGACTTGATCTTGCCGAGCCTGGAATCTGAAGGCATGTTGCGGGCGCTCCACTTCTGGATAAGATGTCCCTCATTGAAATATGTCACGCCTCCGTTGGACCTGTTGAGTGAGATGACGGTCCTGAAATCAGAGAAATAAAGATTGTCGACAATCGCGGCACGCTGTTCCTCAGTAAGGGAAGCAGGGAGAGACGCGAGCACATCCCTGTGGGATACCGGGGTGATGAGAAGCGAAGTAAAGCCACTCTCGCTGGACGAGATGAGGAAAGACGCTATCTTCTCCCATGATCTGTCAGACAGGGCTGCAGGCTTGTGCGCAGACACGACCATAGCCAGGCCTTCTGCAGGCAACTGATCATGGTACACGCCATCAGCGTCCGAGATCGAAAGAGCCGGATGGTCCTTCTCGACGACATTGTCCTGTCTGAGGACTGTCTCTGCACGTACGAAAGTCCAGGTCGAATCAGGAAGGTCGTCAAGAGTGAATGTACCCTCATGGCCGTTCTTCTCGTAGACGAAGGTGGCGATGAACTTGTCGTCCCCGTCCTCACTGTACTCCTGGGCAGCTGCAAGTCTTGACGAAAGGCTGAACGGAGTGAAGTCTGTGAACGGGATGTGGGTACCGCACCAGACGAGGATAAGTACCGACGAGACGGCTACCAGGCCGAAAGACACGTACTTGCGCTTCTTCGGGGTACCATAGTCCTTGAAAGGGACAAAGGCGATGACCGCAAGGATGCAGAGTACGACGTTCTTGATGAACGACTGGAAATGGGTGAGATGGATGGCCTCGCCGAAGCAGCCGCAGTCCATCTCCGGGTTGACGATCCAGAGCGCCAGAGTGAGAAATGTGAAGAATACGAGGAAGGCTGAGGTCACGGCTGCTGCAAGTTTCCTGAACACGCCTGTTACCAGTGCCGCTCCGGTCAATGTCTCAATGACAGCAAGCGAAATTCCGACGAACGAAGAAAGTGAGTCGAGGAAGCCCATGCCCAGGAACTTGAGGTATTCAGACACCACAAGTCTGGCTCCTACGGGATCCATAAGTTTGAGCAGGCCTGCACAGAAGAATACAAGGCCTATGACCACAGCGAAATATCTCCTATATCCGAGGGAAATTGTCTTCATGTCTAGAAATTGAATGTTGAATCTACAGTCGCCTTGATCTTGGCGAAAATGTCGTCAGGCGGAAGCATCGCACCGTTCTCGTCAGAGCAGTCGATCCTGATGAATTTAGGGTCTACCTCGCACTGGCGGAGATACACTTCCCTCACCTTCTTCTGGAACTCGATGTCTGCCTCATGGATGTCCTGGGCGCCGCCGAGATAGTTCCTGTCACTGCCTCCCCTGCTCTCCGCGAGCTTCTTCTCGACGAAGCCGATAGGGACGTCGAGGAAAATGTTGAGGTCAGGACGTGGAAGGTCGAAATTGCCGTATTCAGTGTTGTTGATCCACTCCCTGAGGTCCTCTTTCGCCCTAGGGTCTGCGATCTTTGCACACTGGTATGCGATGTTCGAATAGACGTATCGGTCCAGGAGCATGCAGCCGCCCTCCCTGAGGGTTGCCTTCATCTTCGGAGCAGCGCCATGGCGGTCCTCCGCGTAGAGAAGGGCCACGAGCTTAGGATGGACCTGATTGATTTCGCCGAAATCACCCCTGAGGAAACCTCCGATGAGGTCACCATAGACAGGAGCGTCATAGCGCGGGAAGTGGATGTACTCCAGATTTCCGCACTTTTCTGTCAGATAGGCTCTGAGTCTCTTGACCTGAGTGGACTTTCCAGCCCCGTCAAGTCCTTCTATGACTACCAGCATGGCCTACTTGCAGGCGATGCACTCGATCTCCACGAGAGCACCCTTAGGAAGGTCCTTCACTGCGACAGCCGAACGTGCAGGATAAGGAGCTGTGAAGAACTGGGCGTAGACAGCGTTCATTGCAGCGAAATCAGCGATGTCAGCAAGGAATACTGTTGTCTTAATGACATGGCTCAGATCTGTACCTGCCTCTGCGAGGATATTGCGGAGGTTGGTGAGAGACTGGGTGGTCTGCTCGGTGATTCCACCCTCTACGAAAGCGCCTGTCGCAGGATCGATAGGAATCTGTCCTGAGACGAATACGAGTCCACCCTCATTGATTGCCTGGCTGTATGGTCCGATAGCTGCCGGAGCCTTGTCTGTTGCGATCTGTTTCATATTGTATCTTGTGTTTTTATTTCAATTGTGTTTACAGCCTATAAAGATAGGCATTTTTTGATAACTTTGCCGTAAAGAGACAACTTTGCTTTATGGACCGGAACCGGAAAATCGAAATCATGGGAATCGTCAACCTGACCGACAATTCCTACTACGGTGCGAGCCGCTGCCTCGCCGAGGACGGGAAAGCCGACGTACGTGCCGCCATGGACCGTATCGGGACCATGGTACACGACGGCGCCGACATCATCGACATCGGGGCCTGTTCGACCCGGCCAGGTTCTC
This sequence comes from Candidatus Cryptobacteroides sp., assembly GCA_045599665.1. GTDB lineage: Bacteria > Bacteroidota > Bacteroidia > Bacteroidales > UBA932 > Cryptobacteroides. The sequence goes on along the minus strand of JAZRWK010000033.1, from coordinate 23,416 downwards.
AGGGCGTCGGAGCGGAGGTCGAATGGCAGCGCCTGGAGCCTGTCCTTGAGGCCGCCAGGAAGGAATTTCCCGAGCTCAGGATCTCCATCGACACCTACTGGTCGGAAGTCGTACGCCGCTGCTATGACAAGATAGGCGACTTTCTGGTGAACGACATCTCCGCAGGCGAGGACGACCCGCAGATGCTCCCGACCGTCGGAGAGCTCGGCCTCGGGTACGTCGCCATGCACAAGAGGGGCAACCCGATGACCATGCAGTCGCTCACCGACTACCCGGAGCCTGGCACGGACGGCCAGGACCATGGTACCATGAGCCCGGTCACCGCCGCTGTCCGAAGGTACTTCCTTGACTTCTCCGCCAAGGCGGAAAGCTTCGGAATCAAGGACTGGATACTCGACCCGGGCTTCGGTTTCGCCAAGACCCTCGAGCAGAACTGGCAGCTGATGGACGAGATGGAGAAGGTACTCGTACCGGGCCACAGGACGCTCGTGGGCGTATCCAGGAAGAGCATGCTCTACAGGCTTTTCGACATCACCCCGGAGGAATCTCTTCCTGCTACCCAGGCACTGCACATGGCCGCGCTTCAGAGAGGCACCGACATACTCAGGGTCCATGACGTAGCAGAGGCTGTCCGTACCGTAGAAATATACCGCAGGTTGGGCTGAGGTTTTTTCATAAAACCCGAAGATTCCCGAAGATTATCGCTAACTTTGCGACCTCTAATCGAATAATATAAGCGACTTATAATCGAACAATTAAAGATGGCAGATATCCAGACACTTTTGGCCGTTACTCCTATCGATGGACGTTATTACGGCAAGACCGCTTCACTTTCAGACTATTTCAGTGAATATGCACTCATCAAGTATAGAGTAAGAATCGAAATCGAGTATTTCGTCGCTCTCTGCAAGATGCCTCTTCCTCAGCTCGAGGGTGTCCTCAATCCAGAGCTCGAGGCAAAGCTCCAGGCAGTATGGAAGGAGATGACTCCTGAGCAGGCACAGAAGGTGAAGGACATCGAGAAGGTGACCAACCACGATGTGAAGGCAGTCGAGTACTACCTCAGGGAGTGCTTCACCGAACTCGGACTTGAGAACTATCTGACATTCATCCATTTCGGACTCACATCCCAGGATATCAACAACACCGCTACCCCTCTTATGCTCAAGGAGGCGCTCGAGGAGGTATATATGCCGGCTCTCAAGGAAGTCCTTGGCATCATCGCGAAGGACGCAGAGGACTGGAAGGAAATCCCTATGCTCGCGAAGACCCATGGTCAGCCAGCATCCCCTACCCGCGTGGGCAAGGAGTTCAAGGTATTCCAGGTACGCCTTGAGGAGCAGATCCGCCAGTTCGAGCAGATGACCTATCCTGCAAAGTTCGGCGGTGCTACAGGTAACATGAACGCACACAAGGTAGCATATCCTCAGTACGACTGGATCGCATTCGGAAACGAGTTCGTTGCATCCCTCGGTCTCCACAGGTCATTCCCTACCACCCAGATCGAGCACTATGACAACCTCGCAGCCATCTTCGACGTGCTCCGCCGAATCAACACCATCCTCATCGACCTCTGCCGTGACATCTGGACATACATCTCAATGGAGTATTTCCGTCAGCAGGTCGTAAAGGGAGAGGTCGGCTCTTCAGCTATGCCTCACAAGGTGAATCCTATCGACTTCGAGAACGCAGAGGGCAACTTCGGTATGGCAGACGCGATTTTCACCTTCCTTTCAATGAAGCTCCCTATCTCGCGTCTCCAGAGAGACCTCACAGACTCTACTGTCAGCCGTAACGTAGGTGTGCCTCTCGCACACGGTCTCATCGCTTTCGCTTCCCTCAAGAAGGGTCTCGGCAAGCTCATCCTCAACGAGGCTGCTCTCCACAGAGACCTCGAGGCCAACTGGGCTGTCGCTGCAGAAGCCATCCAGACCATCCTCAGAAGGGAGAACTACCCTAACCCATACGAGGCACTCAAGGCGCTCACCCGCACCGGCAAGCCAGTGGACGAGGCTACCATCAAGGATTTCATCGAGACACTCGACGTCGCCGAGAGCGTGAAGGCTGAGCTCCGTGAGATCACGCCTTGGACTTATACAGGCTATTGCCTGTAATCCAAGGGGGACGCCCCCTGTGACCCCCGCGGCCTTTCCGCCTTTCCGTATTTGCTGACGCAAATACCCGGCCCGGCCGGCCGACTGATGTCGGCTTTTCAGGTTCTTCGAATTCGGGAACCAGAAAGACCTCTGAAACAAGGGCGACCTTTTCCCAAGTTCTTGGGAGCCTGGTTTCAGAGGTCTTTCTGGTTTATGCTATTAAGGATAAGCTATTCGTCAATATAGACATCATCGCCGGGAGCGGCGAAGGAGAAGTTCTCGCGGGCGAATTCCTCGAGGGAATCGACGTCATTTGAGAGCATGCGGATCTGGGCGTCCATCTGGTCGATCTCTCTCTGATAGAGTTCGATCTGGCGGTTCTGGCTGCGAAGCTCTGCTCCGGCCTTGATCCAACGCCAGAGGCTGTCATGTCCGAGAATGCAGACATATAGCAGGAAAAATGCAGTCACGACTGCAGCATAACGCACAAAGCCCTTGTGCTCACCGTTCCATATTTCCTTCAGTTTGCCCATCTAAACGAATTTTCTTTACTAAGATGTCGGCAAAAATAACTAATTTTGAGGTCACCAACCAAGAAAAGAGATAATTAAAGACAACAAAATAGCTATGAAACCTACACTTTTGGTACTTGCAGCCGGAATGGGCAGCAGATATGGCGGACTCAAGCAGATGGATGGAGTCGGTCCAAGCGGAGAGACAATCATCGACTACTCTATCTATGACGCAGTGGCTGCCGGCTTCGGCAAGGTAGTCTATATCGTAAGAGAGTATTTCAAGGAGCAGATGGAGCAGGCAGTGAAGGAGAAGTACAAGAATGTGAAGTGCGTAGACGGCACACCGCTCGAGTTCGTATTCGTCACACAGGAGCTCAACAAGATCCCTGAGGGATACGAGATGGACCCTGAGAGACAGAAGCCTTGGGGAACAGCACACGCTGTGCTCATGGCAAAGGATGTCATCAAGGAGCCTTTCGCTGTAATCAACGGCGACGACTACTATGGCAAGGACTCATTCAGGATTCTCGGTGAGTGGCTCAAGGCACACGAGGAGAGCAATGGAACCTACTGCATCGTAGGCTTCGAGCTTGAGAACACTCTTTCAGAGTCTGGCGGAGTATCAAGAGGAGTCTGCACATATGACGCAGACCAGCACCTCACCGACATCGCTGAGCACCACAACATCGCAAGAGAGGCCGACGGCAACATCTACGGCGACAATTCAGTGACCGGAGAGAACCACATCGAGCTCCAGGGCAAGACCCTCTGCTCGATGAACATGTGGGGATTCACCCCTGACTACTTCGGCAAGAGCTACGATATCTTCAAGGCATTCCTCGACGTCAATGTCAAGGAACTCAAGAAGGAGTACTACATCCCTTACGCTGTAGATACCATGATCAAGAAGGGCGGCGACAAGTGCGAGGTTCTCTCTACCCCGTCACGCTGGTTCGGCGTCACCTTCAAGGAGGACCGTCCTGCTGTCGTAGCTAAGTTCCAGGAACTTGCAGACAACGGAACATATCCTACCCCGCTGTATAAGTAGCACCGACCTAGGTCGGCAGCTTTACAAAGAATCAGACGACAACAAGATGGCATTTTTCAAAAGAAGTTCGAATTCGAACTATGACGTACTGTCCGGCTACGCATGGTATGTCCCAGGTGTAAGCGGCATGTTCGGGATGCTCCTGTGGCTGCTTCTCGGCGCGCTTCTGGGCAACTTTGTATCGTTCTGCCTCATCCCTCTCGGAAAGGAGGCGGTAGCTACCTACGGAACCGTCATCGCCTATCCGGTCATGTTCATCCCTGCGATGATCTATGCAAAGATGGTGAGCAACCGCAACATGATGTTCGAGACCGGCTACTCGATCGACAGCAAGCATTTCGGAAAGGGAGGCGTGGTCCTCACCGCCGTGCTCTGCATGCTGGCAACGATCTGCATGGCCTTCGACATGGACGCAGTCAACTCAGCCATGCCTGACATGCCGAAATGGCTCGAGGATGCTCTCAGCAGCATGACAGAAGGAAACTTCCTGCTCAACTTCCTCAGCGTCAGCATCTTCGCCCCATTCTTTGAGGAGTGGCTCTGCAGAGGAACAGTGCTCAGAGGCCTTCTCAACTACAAGAAGGCAGATGGTTCGAACATGAACCCATATCTGGCAATCGTGCTCTCTGCGCTCTTCTTCGCAGTCATCCACCTCAATCCATGGCAGGCAATCCCTGCATTCGCGATCGGCTGCCTGATGGGCTACGTCTACTACAGGACCGGCTCGATCATGCTTACCATGCTCATGCATTTCGCCAACAACACCCTCGCACTCTGCATGGGCCAGAGCGAGTCGCTCAGCGAATATGATTCATGGTTGGATCTTCTCCCGGGATATGCCTACTGGACTATCTTCGCAGCAGCTATCCTCTTCCTCATCCTCTTCGTGAGATACATCGGAAGGATAGAGACAGCCAGTCCTCAGGGCAACTGCGACGAGATTCCGGCGATATAAGGGCTGCAGATGGAGCCCGCTCAGGCGAGGAACTCCTCAGCCTTGGCCAGAGTGTCAAGCTTGCCGACGTCGATCATCCTGAAATCCTCAGGGACGACACCCATTATCGGGTAATCGGCACATACATCGATATAGAAGTCAGTGATGGAGAACCTGTCGCTGACTTCTTTCTTTCTGAAGACTTCGAATATCTCATCGGAGATATAGTGGATGCCGGAAAATGCCAGCTTACGGCATTTCGAGACGTCCAGGTCCTTGAACGGGGTACGTACTTCGCCGGTGGTGACATTCGTCCAGCCTACCATCCTCATATCGTCGTTGAACAGCAGGTAACGGCTTGTCTTGCGCTCGCTTACGACAAGCGTCGAGAGCGAGGTACCATGGACCTGGGACATCAGCCACGGGATGTCGAGATTGGAAAGTATGTCGACGTTGTGGACCAGGAATCCGCCGCTGCCTTCAAGAAGAGGTCCGGCGTACTTTATTCCGCCGCCGGTCTCGCGAAGGAACTCCCTCTCGTCGGAGATGCTGACCTTGATTCCGGTATCATGGTGCTCTATCCACTGCCTTATCATGTCCGGGAAGTGATGGACGTTGACGACTACATCGTCAGCTCCTGCGGCCTTCAGTTTTTCGAGAACATGGTACAGCAGCGGCTGTCCGCACACAGGTACGAGCGCCTTGGGCATTTCGTCGGTAAGGGGTTTGAGACGGGTTCCGAGTCCCGCCGCGAATATCATTGCCTTCATTGCCTGGAATTCCTCAAAGTTCTAAAAGTTCTCCTCTATGCCCTGCTCCCTGTGGATGAGCCTGACACGGATGCGGCCTCTGTATTTTTCAGCCAGATGCTCAGCGACGTGCTGGGCGCAATAGACGCTGCGGTGCTGGCCTCCGGTGCAGCCGAAGCTGACCTGCAGGCTTGAGAAGCCGCGTCTGACGTAGGTGTCGACATGGGCGTCGACGAGGCTGTAGACGTGGCCCAGATACTCCCCGATCGGGATGTAGTCGTCCACGAATCCATTGGCCACGCCCCTGTTTTCGATATAGTCGATGATGTCCTTGTCTGTGCCGTTGATGGTACGGTAGTAGAGATAGTCAGGGTTCAGGATCTGGCCGTCGCGCTCCTCCTTGTTTGCAGGATTGATGATGTCACGGCAGTCGAAGACATAGCCTCCTCCGTTGCCGGAGTTGTCCTCCGGAATGCCTTTCTTGAACGAGAAGCTGTAGACCTTGACCTCGAGAAGACCGTCCTCTGACGGTGTGGGAGGATTGAATTTCTCAAGACGCAGCATCTGGTCAAGTACCTGGTTCAGATATGGATACTCCCCGAAAGGAGTGTTGATGAGCTTTCTGAGATTGTCCAGGGCAGGTGGGATGCTTGCGAGGAAGTGGGCCTTCCTCTCGACAAGTCCTCTGAAGCCATAGGCGCCCAGTACCTGGAGAGTCCTGAAGAGTACGAAAAGCCTAAGGTTGCTGCGGAACTCTGCCTCATCGAGCTCCGGCTGATACTTTCGGAGAGCCTTGAGATAGGCTGAGATCATCTCCTCCTTGAGGTCGTCCGGATACTTCGCCCTGGCCTGCCATACGAACGACGCAAGATCATAGTACACCGGTCCCCTTCTGCCTCCCTGGAAATCGATGAAGTACGGTTCCCCGTCCTTGAGCATCACGTTGCGGGCCTGGAAGTCGCGGTACATGAATGTATTTCCGAAATCCTTGAGGATGTCGCTGCAGAGCCTGTCGAAGTCGTCCTGGAGACGGACCTCGTTGAACTCGAGTCCGCTAGGTTTGAGGAAACAGTATTTGAAATAGTTCAGGTCGAAGCTGACCATCCTCGAGTTGAGCTCAGGCTCCGGATAGCAGGTACCATAGTCAAGTCCCTCGCCGCCGAGATACTGGATGTCCGGGAGCATGGATACCGTGCGGCAGAGAAGATCCCTCTCCTCCGGGCTGTAAATTCCGCTGTGACGGCCTTCGGAGACGGCGTCGTAGAGGGCAGTGCTGCCGAGGTCTTCCTGGATGTAGGACATTCCGTCCTCGCTGACAGAGAGGACCTTAGGGACGTTCAGACCCTTCGCCGCAAAATGACGGTCAATGGCGATGAAGGCTGCATTCTCATCGCGGTCGGTTCCCTTGACGCCTATGAGAGAGGTACCGCTTCCAGTGATCCTGAAGTACCTGCGGTTGCTGCCAGAAGCGCCGAGAGGCCTGATTTCATCGGCCTTGCCCCCTGTATATGTCTCGAATATAGACTTGAGTGTCTCCATAAGGTGATGTTTAATGCAAACTTACGCAAAAAAATATTTAGATTTGCGTAATAAATATATAAGACAGAAAATGCTTAACAACGCATATTGCTCAGACAAGTACCAGTATACCATGGGAAAGTCTTTCCTCGAGACAGGAAGAAAGGACGAGATCGCCATATTCAATCTCTTCTACAGAAAAGCACCTGAGAACAACAACTGGGCAGTCGTGTCCGGCACCGAGGAAGTCATCGAGATGGTCCAGAACCTCGGAAAGATGGACAGCGATTTCTTCGAGAAGTTCCTCCCTGGCGAGGACTACAAGGAGTTCCGCGAGTATCTCAGCACCATGAAGTTCACAGGCAACGTCTACGCGATGCGCGAAGGTGAGATCGTGTTCCCTAACCAGCCTGTCGTGATCGTCGAGGGGCCACTCATCGAGTGTCAGGTCCTCGAGACCCCGATGCTCTGCATCATGAACCACCAGATGGCTGTAGCCACCAAGGCCTCAAGAGTCTGCAGAGCCACCGACCGTCCTGTCAGCGAGTTCGGTTCAAGGCGTGCCCATGGTCCATGGGCGGCTACATACGGAGCCAAGGCTGCCATCATCGCGGGCTGTTCGAACACCTCGAACATCCTAACAGGTGTGATGAACGGCATACCTTCGACAGGTACCATGGCCCACAGCTACATCACCTCATACGGCAGCAGCGTCGAGGGTGAGTACCATGCATTCTCTGACTACATCAAGACACACAAAGGAGAGAACCTCATCCTCCTCATCGACACATACGACACCCTCAAGTGCGGTATCGTGAACGCCATCAAGGCATTCCGCGACAACGGTATCGACGATTCATATCCTAACGGCTACGGCATCCGACTCGACAGCGGTGACCTCGCATACCTCTCAGTCAAGGTAAGGAAGATCCTCGACAGACAGGGCATGAAGAAGTGTAAGATCTTCGCCACCAACGGTCTCGACGAGTACCTCATCACCGACCTCGAGCGTCAGGGTGCTGCGATCGACTGTTACGGTGTCGGCGACGCTATCGCCACCTCAAAGGCAGCTCCTTGCTTCGGCAACGTCTACAAGCTAGTCCAGATCAAGGGAGAGCCTGTGCTCAAGCGCTCAGAGGACACAATCAAGCTCATCAACCCTGGATTCCAGATCACCTACCGTATCATGAAGTCCGATCCGGACTATGGCGAGATCCACAAGGCCGACGTCACCTGCCTCAGAGGCGACGAGACCAGCAGGAAGATCGAGGCCGGAGAGACCTTCACGATCTACGACGAGCAGGACAGGTTCAAATACAAGACATTCGAGGCAGGCACATACAGATACCGTCCGCTCCAGAAGATTGTGATCGAAAACGGCAGGTACGTTGCCGAGAAGCACACTCTCCTTGAGAAGAAGGCTTTCTACAACGACACCCTCGCCCATTTCAGCAAGTCAGAGAGACGTCTGATCAACCCACACTACTACAAGGTCGACATCTCTGAGGAGCTCAGGGCTGAGAAACTTTCAATACTCGAGAGAATCAACAAACAGATTGAAGAACTGAAACTTGATTAGAAAGCTCAGAATATTCCTCTGCATGGCGATACTGATCGCCATCAGCCTAGACTCCTTCGCGCAGAACAGACGCTTCGAAGGAACAGTCCTTGACCCCGATGGCCAGCCGGTGATCGGGGCTGGTCTTATCTGCAAGGAGAAGAATTCAGCCGGCACTGTCGCAGATATTGACGGCCATTTCTCGCTGCCGCTTCCGGACGGAGTCAGGACTGTCGTCGTATCGTCCGTCGGCATGGAGACACTTGAGTATGACTTAAGCGGAGGCAAGCTGACAGGCGTTGTCATCGTCCTTGAATTCGAGTCCAACACCCTCGACCAGGTCGTCGTGACCGGTTATGGTCAGACGACGGTCAAGAGGATCACCGGATCGGTAGGTATCATGGACTCGGACAAGTTCAGCTCAAAGCCTCTGGCATCTGTAAGCTCGCTCATGCAGGGAGAGCTGGCCGGAGTAAGCGTGACTGCGACTTCCGGACAGCCGGGAACCCAGTCGAAGATCAGGATCAGAGGTACGAACAACCTCTCTGGCAACAGCGAGCCACTCTGGGTAGTCGACGGAGTTCCGCTCCAGAACGACTCTCCAAAGCTGAGCTCCGAGCAGCTTGCGACAGGAGGATTCGACGACATCTTCGTCAACGGCATCGGAGGAATCAACCCTAACGACATCGAGAGCATCACAGTCCTCAAGGACGCTGCTGCCGCAGCCATCTATGGCTCGCGTGCCGCCAACGGAGTCATCGTCGTAACCACTAAGCGCGGCAAGGCCGGCAGCATGAAGGTCGGCTACAACAACAACTTCACATGGTCATTCCGCCCTCAGAGGAGCGTCAACCTGATGAATTCGTCCGAAAAGCTCGACTGGGAACAGGAACTATGGGACGAGTTCTCGGCAGCTGGCTATCAGAAAGCCATGAGTGACCCTACGGCGTTCTTTCCGGTCATCGGAATCGTAGGTCAGGTCAGGGCGGGCGTAGGACCTTTCGCGGCAATGAAAGGCGACGTCGCAGCCCAGGACGCCTACATCAACTCTCTCCGCGGCAATGACACCAACTGGTACAAGCTTCTTTTCCGCAACGCTTTCTCACAGAACCACCACATCTCACTCAGCGGAGGTTCAGACAAGTACACATACTATGTGGCAGGTGGTCTGAACGATGACAACGGAATGCTCATCAACAATGACTACCAGAGATACAACCTCAGCGCGAACATGACCATGAAACCGGTGGACAGAGTCCGCCTGGACGTAGGTCTCGAGACTGCCCGCCAGCAGTCAAAGAGCCCGGACAGCTATGTCAACGCATTCAAGTACGCATATTTCGCGAACCCATATGAGAAGGCATACGAGGAGGACGGAAGCTACTCGGCGGACAACACCTATTTCTCCCTCGGCTACTACAACGGCCGCGGAGTGGAGCAGGTCATGCCTCTTAACGGATTCAACATCCTGCGTGAGCTCAACAGCAACTACACGAAGACCGTCAACACCTCGAACACTCTGCGCGGACAGCTTGACATCAAGATCGCTGAGCCTCTGCACTTCGTAGGTCTCGCGTCATACTCTTTCTCGAACAACTCCACCGACAAGATAGTCGACAAGGATACCTACACCGCGTTCCGCGACCGTCTCGGAAACGACGACAAGTCGCAGACCAACCTCTACGGCAACATCTCGCAGAACCGCACGAACCGCAACAGCTACGTTGCAAGAGGTCATTTCGCATACAACCAGCAGTTTGCTGACAAGTACACTGTCAATGCCCTTGCCGGTGCCGAGATACGTGGTTCTAATTCCAACACCATCTTCACGAAGCGCTACAACTACGATCCTGTAACCGGTACTTCGTCACTTCCTCCGATCTCAGGTCCAACAGACCAGTGGCTCAGCGAGGTCGAGAGGCTCAACGGACAGTATTTCACCGAGAACAGATACGCATCGTTCTACGGATCGGTCGACGGATATATCGGCAAGACCATCGTCCTCAATGCATCCTTCCGCACGGACGGAAGCTCGAACTTCGGTTCAAACAAGCAGTTCAACCCTACATGGAGCGCAGGTGCAGCATGGCATCTTGGAGAGGAATCATGGATGCCTCAGACCGTGTCCCACGCGACATTGAGGGCCGCCTACGGCTTCACAGGCGACGTCAACACCAGCACCACCCACCTCCTTGTCATGCAGTACATCCAGCAGGAATACAGATATGACGGAAACAGCACATACAAGCTCGGCCAGCTGCCATCGGCACCTAACCCTAACCTTGGCTGGGAAAAGACCAGCGACGCAAAGGTCGGACTCGACTTCGGTCTATGGAAAGACAGGCTCAATGTAAACACCGAGGCCTATTACAGGATGAGTTCAGATGTAGTGACATCGTCCATCGTTCCTTCCACAGTCGGTTATTACTCAGTCTACTTCAACAGCGCGAACATCCTCAACAGCGGTATAGAGACGACCGTCAGCGGCAAGATATACCAGAGCAAGGACGTCGCAGTCAACGCTTCAGTCAACTTCGCATACAACTACAACAAGGTGACGAAGTACACCCCTTCTTCTAACGGTACGATCTCCTCCAAGGACAGATATGTCGAAGGCTATCCTGTCGGAGCGATCATGTCCGGACAGTACGGGGGCATAGACGCAAGCAACGGTCTCTACAAGTACAGGCTCAGGGACGACGCCAAGGTGACAGCCATCTCAGACCTCAACGACCCGGACAACTACAGATACTACCTCGGAACGACGATCGCGCCTTTCACCGGAGGCTTCAACTTCTCCGTAAGCTACAGGAACCTCAAGGCAAGCCTTTCCGGAGTCTACTCCTTCGGAAACAAGGTCTACGACAAGATCAGCTCGCCGGCGTCCTACACGAATGCGCTTCACAGAGGTGTGTCCACCGAGGAAATCCAGTCGGAGTACAGCGACCTCTACAGCAATCACCTCAATGTCACCAAGGACAGGACCGACAGATGGACGGAGGCCAGGACCACCGGAACGAAGTACCCTCGCATCTATGACAGGTTCAACGCCATCTACAACTTCGCGGCGTCGAACCCTATGGACTACAGCATCATCGATGCGATCTACGTCAAGGACCTCTCCTACCTGAGGATCAAGTCTATGATCATCTCCTACTCGCTTCCGTCAAGGATTGTGAAGAAGGCGAAGATGGAAGGCATCAGTTTCAATGTTTCACTCAACAACATGCTGACTATCACCAGCTACGACGGTATGGACCCTGAGGTTCCAGGTGCGACTTACCCTACCACAAGAAGTGTGTCAGCAGGTTTCAGCATTGATTTCTAGGACATGAGAAAGAACAGCATACTGACGCTATGGACGGCCATGGGACTTGCCATGGTCATATGCGCACTGACATCCTGCACGAACTTCCTGAACGTGCAGCCTCAGGGATATGTGATCCCAAAGACCGACGAGGAGTTCGCATCGGTCATCGAGACCATCCTCCGCGACATCGAGGGCGGAGAGGACGAGTTCATCGTCGGAAACATGGAGAAAATCATCCGCCTGGAAGGTTGCGCCGACAATCTCGACGCGAACGTGAAGACAGGAAACAACGTTCCGTCCTACGCAGGCGAGGAAATCAACTCGATGCAGCACAAGTACAGAAACGCCTGGCCGACCGTCAAGGACTGCAACATAGTCATCGAGAATCTCGAGACCATGGTAAGCAGCACCGGAAAGATAAGCAGTACCGCAAAAGGAGCTCTCTCTGCAGCATACGCGATCAAGGGTGCCATCTACTACAACCTTATCAGGGACTACTGCGAGCCATGGGAATCCGGCAAGGAGTCGACTCAGCTGGGGCTCCCTGTCATAGACAGGTTCGACATCGAAGAGATGCCTGCCAGGGCTTCGCTCCTCGAGACCTGCCAGTACACCGTCAGCCTTTTTGACAAGGCTCTTGCGCTCGACCCTCAGGACAAGCATTACATCTTCACCGAATGGGTGATCAAGGCTTTCAAGGCCAAGATGCTCTTCTGGATGGAGGACTGGGACGCATGCGAGGCGCTCTGCGACGACATAATGCGCAACAGCGGATTCAGGATCACCCCACGTGCGGAATACGATGCGATGATCAACTCAGAGAAAGCTGCCAAGGGAGAAGTGATTATAAGGTCTCACATCAACGATTCCAGCGAACTTGACTGGTACTTCAGTGTGGTCAAGAAATATCTCTCATCCAGACCAGCCTCTGCCAAGTTCGTACGTCTTTTCGGCGAGGATCCTTCAAAGGACGTCCGTTACACATCCAGCCTCAACAATAAAAGGCAGAACATCAAGGTAACTGAATGCAAGATCCGTCTGTCTGAAATCCTGCTGATGGACGCCGAATCAGCCTACCATATGGACATGGACGACAAAGCTCTCGAACTGATCAACCTGCTGAGAGAGAACAGAATCGAGGACGTCCAGCCACTGACCATGGCAACCATCCCGGCCGTCCGTACCGGGAATCTCATCAAGGTCGATGCCCTCGGAAATGAGGTGACACCTCTTCTCCAGGCCATCTTTGACGAAAGGCAGAAGGAACTCTTCATCGAAGGCGACCGCTGGTTCGAGCTCAAGCGAAACGGCAGGCCTGAATGGTGGATTGTCAGCAACGGACTCAAGTACACGACAAAGGCCTACCTCTACACAGCGCCTATCTACAAGACTGACGTAGACATCAACCCCGAAATGAAACAGAACCCAGGTTATGAAAAGTAGGAAAATATTTTATACATTTGTTTCCATGAGTATTGCGGCATGCCTTTGCAGCTGCACATACGAAGAGCAGCCGCCGAAGACAACTGACTCGAACTCAAACTATGTCCTCCCTGCCGGCGAAGTTCCGACTGCCGAAGAGATCGAGTTCGTGAACGCGGCAAGGATGGAATACGAAGACGCAACGAATTAACAACTAAATAATTATGAAAAGAGTACTAGCTATCGTGGCATTGTTCGCCACTCTTTCAGTCATGATCGGCTGTAAGCCGAAGGAAGAAAGTCCTACCATCGAGTTCAAGGACAAGATCTCCACTGTTCTTTCAGGAAGTTCAGTAGATGTAACAGTAACCCTCGACAAGGCAGCTCCTGCAGCACTCGCAATCCCAGTCGAGTTCACCAGCGACGCTGTAAAGGGCGTAGACTACACAGTATCAGCAGAAGTCTTCAACTTCTCACAGGGCGAGACCAGCAGCACAATCACCATCACCGACAACGGTATGAAGGGTAACACAGCGATCACCATCAAGCTCCTCGCAGCCGAGGGTGTCAAGATCGGAACCAACTTCACCGCAGTCGTGACAAAGGACGCCGAGGAGGCCCTCATCTACAGCTTCAACGCTACAAAGGCAGACCTCATCGAGTCAGCTAAGATCACCGTCACCATCACAGGCCAGAAGTCAGGTGCCAAGTTCATGGCAGCTGAGGATCTCGTGATTCCTTTCACACTCGAAGGTGACGCTGCAGACTTCATCGAGAGCGACGCTGAGAGCTTCGTGATCAAGAAGGGCGGCAACAGCGCAAGCGTAACATTCAAGCCGTCTGAGGACGTTGCAGAGGCTCCAGGCGAGAGTGTTCTCGTAAAGATCGACAATTCAAAGAACGACAAGCTCATCCCTGGTGACAACGCATATGTACGCTTCAAGGTTCACTCAGAGCTCCAGACCCCAAGCAAGCTTGTCGGAACATGGACATTCAGCGAGATCTATGATCTTGAAGACATCTACTTCTTCGCTGATGATGATGGATATGACGCTGATGCATTCCCATTCGAGAACGAAGGCTTCACCCTTACATTCACTGAAAATGATGAGACCGGAGAAATTACTGTAACCCCTAGCGGAGACGGTGCGTTCAACTGGTTCTTCAGAGAGTCCAGCATCAGCATGGCAGAAGTCATGAACGTCGGTGCTGACGGTGAACAGCTCGGCAAGTATACCTCAGAGGAATGGAATATGTACATGGCATTTCTCGATATGGACCCAGAGGTGTTCACCCATTACAGCCTTGACCCTGCAAACAGAGCATTCGACGCCACAAAGGAGACCCTCGGTAAGGCTACTATCGCCATCGCTCTCTCAGAAGACGGAACAAGCTTCGACCTTATCTTCAAGGATTACGACCTTGCCCCATTCCTTGACGTAAATGAGGCTAGTGAATGGTATGATGGAGATCCTGAGAACTTCGACTCTGACATCCTTGGTTTCGCTTGCCGCTTCGAAAAAGCAGAATAGCTACATAGCTGATTATCAGCACATTAAATAAAATCCCTTCGGTCGATTGGCCGAAGGGATTTTATTTATTAGATTGATAGTCAATTCTTTACAAAGCCTACTTCTTGTCCTCGATGTACTTGTCGTAGTCAGCCATGGAAGCACGGATGACATTGTGCGCTTCCTCTGCACCGTAGAGGCCTACGAACTCCATTCTCTTGCGGAGGTCGCCAGGAATGTCCTTGTAGGTGGTGAAGTAGTGGACGAGACGGCGGACGATGTCCTTAGGGATCTGGTCGATGTCGGTGTAGTGGCCATAGACAGCGTCGTGCTTGAGGACTGCGATGATCTTGTCGTCGGCCTGGTTGTGGTCGAGGAGACGGATGCCGCCGATAGGGATGCACTTCACGATGATGTCTCCGTGGGTGACGGACTTCTCAGCGAGCACACAGATATCGAGAGGGTCGCCGTCGCCCTCGATGTCGTATCTTGCAAGGACATCGTTCGAGAGGGCAGCCATCTTCTCTCCGCAGTATGTCTTAGGGAGGAAGCCGTAGAGGCTAGGTACGATGTTCGAGAACTTCTGAGGGCGGTCGAGACAGAGATATCCCGATGCCTTGTCTACCTCGTATTTTACAGTGTCGGTAGGGACAATCTCTATGAATGCCCTTATCTCATCCGGGCAGTTGGGACCGAGGTCGATTCCATGCCAGGGGTGTGCTTTATGCATGTGATTGAAGTCCATAATGACACAAATATATCACTTTTAGACAATAAGCGGAACAGAAAAAGCCATTTTGTCAAGAATGGCGGTTGACATCAGCGTCAACGGATGCAGACATCAACGTCAACGGATGCAGACATCAGCGTCAGCGGATGCTTCTGAAGTAGCTTACCATAAGCGGGACTGCCACCAACAGCGAGAACACATCAGCGACGGTCTGGCATATCTCGACGCCGGTCAGCCCGAAAAGACGTGGCAGTATCAGGATAAGCGGGATGAAGAACAGTCCGTTACGGCAACCGGCCAGAAAATTCGCCGGGAGTGACCTTCCACTGGTCTGGAGGGTCATGTTGCTGAAGGTGATGAACGCTGCGATCGGCCATGTCACGATCTGCCAGCGAAGAGCTGTCATGCCCACCACGACGACTTCGGGATCATGGCGAAGCACATCCACTATCACATCTGCAAAGATAAATCCCGGAATGCAGCAGGCCACCAGGAATCCAAGTCCTGCCTTCAGGCAGAAGAAATAGCCCTTCTTCACTCTCTCATAGAGCCCTGCGCCGTAGCTGAAGCCGCAGACAGGTTGGAAGCCCTGTCCCAGACCTATGATGCCCGAGAAGACCACAAGTGAGATTCTGCTGACTATCGACATTCCTGCGATCGCTGCGTCGCCGAAACCTCCTGCAGCCACATTCAGAAGCAGAGTCGCCAGGCTGGCCATTCCCTGCCTTGTGAGCGAAGGAGTGCCTCCCTTGAAGATATCGATATAGAAGCTCTTTTCGGTCGAGAAGTCGCTCAGTTTCATCTTTACACCGTCACCCTTGTAGGACATCGCCAGAAGTACGAAGAAGCTTGCAATCTGACCGAGCACCGTACCTATGGCCGCGCCGCGGACCCCGAGGCCGAAGGTAAAGGTGAACAGAGGTACCATGATCACGTTCAGCACTGCTCCGCTGAGGATTCCGACCATCGAATAGGCGGCGTTGCCCTGGAAACGGATCTGGTTGTTGAGCGTCAGGGCGCCGGTCATGAACGGTGCGCCGAGCAGTATGACCCCGAGGAATTCCTTGGTCGGCTGGAGTATGGTCGGCGTCGCTCCGAGAGCCCTTGAAAGCGGATCGAGGAACAGAAGGCCGAGGAGGGAAAGCAGAAGACCGAAGGTACATGAACCTACCAGAGCTGTGACGGCCATCCTGGAGGCGTATTCCTTGTTCTTCGCACCGAGCATGCGGGAGATGTACGTACCCGATCCCTGGCCGAAGAAGAAACCGAAAGCCTGGATTATCGTCATTATCGGGAAGACGATTCCGACAGCGGCCGTGGCCTGGGTGCTGAGCCTTCCGACGAAGAAGGTATCGACGATGTTGTAGATGCTGGTGACGAGCATGCTGATAACGGTCGGAACGGCCATCGTCATAATTACTTGGCCTACAGGGGCGGAAGTAAGAAAATTATAGTTATCTTTAACTTTAACACGCATGCTTACGCAAATTTACTAAATAAGACAGAATATAGTTCATGAATAAAAACATATTTGATAAAGGCATATTTGACAGAGAGAAGATCGACCTGAGGCTCGCCCAGGGCAAGGCATTCATCGAGGAATGCATTCACGGGGCACGCAAATGGGCATACAGACACACTGACACCAGAAAGGCCGCCCAAAGAATCAAGGCCAACGTCGAGATCAAGGGAGCGAACGCAGTCGTCCTCGCCTGCTCGATCCTCATCGCCTCGATCGGTCTGAACGTCAATTCGACCGCCGTAATCATCGGTGCGATGCTCATCTCCCCGCTCATGGGTCCTATCATCGGCGCAGGTCTGGCGATAGGCACGAACGACTGGGACCTCTTCTGGAAAGCGATCAAGAACCTTATGTTCATGGTAGCCATCAGCCTGGCAGTCTCTACGTTCTACTTCTGGGCATCCCCTCTGCGTCTGGTCAATCCTACCGAGCTACTCGCCAGGACCAGCCCTTCATTCTATGACGTGCTGATCGCGTTCGTCGGAGGTTTCGCGGGCATCTTCGAGAGCCTCAGGAAGGACGACGAGAAAGGAACCGTCATAGTAGGTGTCGCAATCGCCACAGCCCTCATGCCACCTCTCTGCACGGTCGGCTACGGCCTCGCCCACCTGAATTTCAGATTCATCTTCGGGGCTTCAGGACTTTTCCTGATCAACAGTTTCTTCATCGCCGCAGCCACATACCTGATGGTATGGGTACTTTTCCCTGCTGACAAGGGAAAGGCGGAGGAACACAGGTTCGCGGCAAGGATAATGGGCATAGCAGGTCTCGCCTTCATCATCTTCGGCGGCGCCAGCATGATCTCCATGTCAAGGGACAGCAAGCTCGAGAGGAACGTCGACCAGTTCGTGACAGCCAACAAGATCATCGGAAAGTCCTACATCCACGACTACAAGATGCATTCAGGCAAGAACAGATACGCCGACATCTTCTTCGCGGGCGAAGGCCTTACTAACGAGGAACTGCAGAGGCTCTACGCTTCGGCCCAGCAGTACCACATCTCCTACGACCAGCTCAATATAGTCGAGCACAGCTTCGGCAACGATGACGATGCAGCCATCCAGAGCGTGTTCGACAGGACAGAGACAGAACTGAGCCTGCTGGACAGCAGGATCAGGGAACTCGAAGAGGAACTCTCCAAGCTCAAGGCGGCGGACAGCACCTTGGTCGCAGCCCAGGACAGCACGGCCGTCGCAGGCAACATCGTGGCAGACTAGAGGCTAGTTTCCATAACCCAAATAACTACTTGTATTTCGGATAATTTGTCGATATATTTGAGTACACATAACACTTGACAGATATGAAATTCCACAGATTCATCACCATGGCAGCGATGCTTCCTGCACTCTGCCTCATCTCATGCAGCGGAAACAAGACCCAGCAGTACGGAGAGTCACTCCCTAGAGTAAGCACTCCGGCTTCCATCCAGGAGGCCGTAGACGCAGTCCTTGCAGCTGACGCCGCAGACGAGAGCGTAAAGTTCGAAAGCATCATGATCCTCAAGCACGGCAAGGTCGTATTCGAGGACTGGTACGGAGACGCAGCTGCTGACAAGCCTCATGCAATGCACTCCGTCAGCAAGTCATTCACAGCTACAGCAGTCGGAATGGCAGTCGACGAGGGTCTCCTCAAAGTCACTGACAAGCTCGTGGATTTCTTCCCTGACAAGCTTCCTGAGGAGGTTTCTGACAACCTCAAGGCTGTTACAGTACACGATCTCCTTACCATGAACTGCGGCCATGAGACCGAATGCCGCCGCGGCGACGACTGGGTCGAGTCCTTCCTCGCACACCCTGTCACAAAGACTCCGGGCACATGGTACTGCTACAACTCGATGGGCACCTACATGCTTTCGGCAATCGTCACCAAGCTCACCGGCGAGAAGATCGTAGACTATCTTGACAGCCGTCTCTTCCAGCCTCTCCATATCGAGAAGCCAGAGTGGCAGGAAAGCCCTCAGGGCATCAATGCAGGCGGATGGGGTATGTTCATCAAGACCGAGGACATGGCAAAGTTCGGCCAGCTTTTCCTCCAGAAGGGAGAGTGGAACGGCAAGCAGCTCGTAAGCCAGGAGTGGGTGGCCGAGGCATCAAAGTACCAGGTTCCTTCAGTCCCTGCAGGTTCAAGACCTGACAACGTAGCAGAGAAGGGCCTCACAAAGGAGAACAGCACCTTCATGCTCGGTTACGGCTACCAGATGTGGATGTGTCCTGAAGGCGCATTCCGCGCAGACGGTGCAAGAGGACAGTATGTGATGGTCTACCCTGACGCAGACGCCGTCATCGCCGTCACAGCAGATTCAGCGAACCTCCAGGCTGAGCAGGACCTTATCTACAAGTACCTGTTCCCAGCCGTTAAAGGATTGAAATAATACTAAATCAATAACAGAAATGAAGAAATTCTTTGTTGCAGTGACAATGTCACTCGCTGCAGTAGCAGCATCTGCACAGGTAATTGAAGACTTCAAGCCTGCAGTGACAAACCAGCAGGGCAAGCAGTACCCTATGGTAAACTCACAGGGCGTCGTACGTGCACAGCTCCTCGCTCCGGAGGCTCACAGCGTAAAGCTTGACATCGGTGGTGTGAAGTATGAGCTCACAAAGGACGCAAACGGCCTCTGGACAGGTGACTCAGCACCTCAGGACGTAGGTTTCCACTACTATCAGCTCAATGTCGACGGCGCTTCGGTTCCAGATCCAGGCAGCCTCTATTACTATGGTGCAAGCCGCTGGGGTTCAGGTATCGACATCCCTGCTCCAGACCAGGACTTCTACACAATCAAGAACGTCCCTCAGGGAAAGGTCAGCGAGGTCTACTACTACTCAAGCGTCAGCGGTTCAATGAGACACTGCTACATCTATACTCCGGCAGAGTACGACCTCAACCCTAACAAGAAATATCCGGTCCTCTACCTCCAGCACGGAATGGGTGAGAACGAGCACGGATGGGCTGAGCAGGGCCACACCGGTATCATCATGGACAACCTCATCGCAGAAGGCAAGGCAGTTCCGTTCATCATCTGCATGGACAACGGTCTCGACGTATACGGTCCTAACAACCCACGTCCAGCTCCACAGCCACGTCCTCAGGCAGGTGCAGCACCTCAGGGACAGCGTCCACAGGGTGGCGCTGCAGCTCAGCGTCCACAGGGTGGCCAGCAGGCACGTCCTCAGCAGCAGGGCGGCGCGGCAGCTCAGCGTCCACAGCAGCAGGGCGGTCCACGTCTCGCTTCAGCAGGTGCTTTCGAGCAGATCCTTCTCAAGGACATCATCCCTATGGTAGAGAAGAACTACCGCGTTCTCGCTGACAGCCAGCACAGAGCTCTCGCAGGCCTCTCAATGGGCGGCATGCAGACCCGCGCCATCACCCTCGCCAACCCTTCAGTATTCTCATGGGTAGGTATGTTCAGCGGCGGCGCAATCTCTAAGGAGGACGTTGCAGCTTCAAAGGGCTTCAAGGAGAACAACAAGCTTGTGTTCATCAGCTACGGCAGCCGTGAGCTCGAGAACCCAAGAGGAACTGACCCTAGAGTCACAACTGCAGAACTCGGCCAGACCGGCATGAACACCGCATTCTACGTATCAGAAGGCACAGCACACGAGTGGCAGAGCTGGAGGCGCAGTCTCTATCAGTTCGCACAGAAGGTATTCAAATAGAAAGAACGACAAGATATGAAATTCAGACTCCTTTCAATCATCCTCTGCCTGGGACTTCTTTTCCCAGGAGTGGATGCTTCTGCCAAGAAGCAGATCAAGGCCGTTGTAGTAACCGGTCAGAACAACCATTTCTGGAAGATCAGCAGCCAGGCTTTCAAGATCATGCTTGAGGATTCCGGACTCTTCACAGTCGACATCGCGGTCTCTCCTGAGGCCGGTAAGGACATGTCAGGCTTCAACGTCGACTTCAGCAAGTACGGAGTAGTCATCGTTGACTACAACGGAGACATGTGGAGCGAGCAGATGAAGAAAGACTTCGAGGCATACGCACAGAACGGAGGCGGCATCATCTTCTACCACGCTGCGGACAACTCGTTCCGCGACTGGGTTGAGTACAGCAAGATGAACGCACTCGGCGGCTGGGGCGGACGTAACGAGAAGGACGGTCCATACGTCTACTGGAAGGACGGCGGTCTCATCCAGGACAACACTCCTGGCTTCGGCGGCTCACACGGCCCACGCCACGAGTTCCTCCTCACCAACAGAGACACCAAGCACCCTGTCACCAAGGGTCTCCCTGAGCAGTGGATGCACGGTACCGACGAGCTCTACGACAGAATGCGCGGTCCTGGCAACATCGACGATCTTCTCTACACCTCTTTCTCTTACAAGGAGAAGCGCGGCTCTGGCAGAGAGGAACCACTTGTCTTCTCTGTAGACTACGGCAAGGCAAGGATCTTCCACTGCATGCTCGGCCACGCCGGCGAGACCCTCGAGAACAACCCTGCAATGCAGTGCGCCGGTTTCCAGACACTTATCCTCCGCGCCGCTGAATGGTGTGCCACCGGCAAGGTAAAGCAGAAAGTCCCTGCAGACTTCCCTACCGCCGAGAAGACCTCCTTCAGAATGGATTATAAGCAGAAGAAGTAGGCAGATCGGCCTTACGGCCTACTACTGATTTGGCTTTTCGCCTTACAAAAAAATTTTTTCGCCCTACCACTCGCGATTTTGCAGGTGGTAGGGCGAAAAATTATCAGTCAGCCCATACTGTATTTCCCTAAAAAAAGTTGACTCATTAAAAATGAGGAAGAATGGGAAGATGCATTGAGCAAAGAAAGGATCATTTCTTTAAGGTGCTCCAGCTATCCGAAGCTGGGATTGGGTATGATAAGATTTCTAACATCACAGGTGTCCCTCGCACAACAATACGAGGATGGTTAGGCCGTAAGGAAAAGATACAGAAAGAGCTGTATTGCTATGCCATGACAGAAGACCATGACCACCAGGAGTCGTATGGTCCACAGTATCCAGACTTCGTGAACTTGTATAATAAAGGGCACGAGGCAAAAGAGATCTCAGAACTCTTAGACCTACCATATGGCGTAATATGCGAATGGATTGCTACATTTGCATCATCAACCAAGAGCATGAACAGAATGTCAGTTGGAACGTCTAAGAGTAGCGTCGCAAAGGAAATCAAGGAAGCGCAGGCAAAGTCCACCGGCCCTAAGGACGCTGGGGACAAGTCCCCAGCGTCCGCCATCACCTCCGATCAGAGCAAGGAGGATCTTCTGAAAAGGATAGCAGAGTTGGAGAAACAACTTGCTCGAGAGACGATGCGGGCCGACGTGAATGCGAAGATCATCGATCTTGCGGAGAAGAAGTTCAACATCCCAATAAGAAAAAAATAAGGCGCCAAGTCGTTGATGACCTGCACGCGGAGTGTCCAGACAAATATCCAGTTGGAACACTCTGCGAACTGCTTGGCTTTACAAAGCAGGCCTATTACAAGCACGATGAGAACCTTGCCTTGGCAAGAGCTGCACGCAGGGCATTTGCCCTGGAGTTTGCAATCCTGGTCCGCGAGGAAGACCCTGGTATCGGAGGGGAGAAGATATTTGAGTTGTACAAGAAGGAGTTCGTAAAGGGGGAACCTATAGGCAGAGATGCATTCCTGTCCATGCTCAATGACAACGGCATGAAGATACGTCAGAAGCCGAGAAAGAAGCCCAAGACAACGGACTCCGCCCATGGTCTCCCTACATATCCCAATCTGATAAGGGAGTTTATACCGACTTTCCCGAACCAGTTGTGGGTAAGTGACATAACCTATATTCTCATAAAGGACAGGGATGACTCCTATAGTTTCTGTTATCTGTCTCTGATAATGGATGCATACACAAAAGAGATAGTCGGGTGGAGCGTGGGACCCACATTGGAGACGGCCTACCCTCTCGAAGCCCTCAGGATGGCATTGAAACGCATTGAAGGGAAGGCGGATGTAAACCTTATCCACCACTCTGACAGAGGCTGCCAATATGCAAGCAGCCATTACATATCACTGTTAAGGTCACACGGAATAAAGATCAGCATGACTGAGTCAGGTGACCCTTTGGAAAACAGCGAGGCAGAAAGGTTGAACAACACAATGAAAAATGAGCTCTTGAGAGGACTCACATTTACATGTGTCGAGGATGTTGAATACAGAGTCCTCAAAGCTGTTGAATTCTATAACAATCGCCGTCCTCACATGAGCATCAACATGATGACTCCCGCAGAGGCTTCCCTTTGCAATGGAGAGATACAGAAGCGATGGACAAGCTATCGGGAGATTGCAATCAAAAACAAGTCAAATGATAGCAATAATCCTGAAAATAGTTTACCTTTGAGCCATGGCTTAGTGAAACCTTCACAAAGTCAACCTTCTATAGGTATAAGACTCGGATAGGAAACTTGTATCAGGAATAAAAGTTTACAGTCAACTATTACTAGAAATAATAACAAACCGAGTCAACTCTTCTTCGAGATAATACAATGATAGTAGTCAACCTAAATCAGGATACTACA
>JAZRWK010000032.1:0-22218 GCA_045599665.1 Candidatus Cryptobacteroides sp. | reverse complement strand
TTTCTTGTACTTTCCTTCAGTCTTTTCAATGATCTTGTTTCCTCCGGGCGTCCGTCGCAGTTACTCGCTGCAGTCACCGTCGTTTCCGTTGGGATTGCAAAGGTACGAACTTTTCCTTTCCCTCCAAATCTTTTTTATGATATTTTTCACTTTTTCTACTTCCCTCCCTTGAAAACGCCTCCCAACTTACTAATTGTCACAATTTTAGACAAAAATCCCCTGAAATATCAATTCCAGGGGATTCCTATATTAAAACTTTTTAGTCTGTTACATCATGCCCCCACCAGGCATCTGAGGCATAGCTGCTGGAGCTGGCTCAGGGATGTCGACGATACCGCACTCTGTGGTAAGGAACATGCCTGCAACTGAAGCTGCGTTCTCAAGTGCAACTCTTGACACCTTGGTAGGATCGATGACACCTGCCTCGTACATATTGACGTACTCGTCCGTGCGTGCGTTGTAACCGAAGTCACCGTCGTTCTCGCGGATCTTCTGGATGATCACGCTTGCCTCTGCGCCTGCGTTTGCTGCGATCTGGCGGAGAGGTTCCTCGATAGCGCGAGCTACGATACGGATACCTGTTGTCTCATCCTCGTTCTCACCCTTGAGATCCTTGATCGCATCAGCTGCGCGGATGTAAGCCACTCCACCGCCTGGGAGATAACCCTCAGCAACAGCTGCACGGGTAGCGTTGAGGGCATCCTCAACTCTGTCCTTCTTCTCCTTCATCTCAACCTCTGTGGTAGCACCCACATAGATTACAGCGACACCACCTGCAAGCTTGCCAAGGCGCTCCTGGAGCTTCTCCTTGTCATACTCTGATGTCGTGGTAGCGATCTGCGCACGGATCTGGTCAGCGCGGTCAGCGATAGCATCCTTTGAGCCCGCGCCGCCGACGATGACGGTAGTGTCCTTGGTGATAGTCACCTTCTCCGCACGGCCGAGCATCTCGACTGAAGCAGCTGCGAGAGAATAGCCTCTCTCCTCAGAGATGACTGTACCGCCTGTGAGGACAGCGATGTCCTGGAGCATCTCCTTGCGACGGTCGCCATAGCCCGGAGCCTTGATGGCAGCCACCTTGATTGTTCCGCGGAGACGGTTCACAACAAGGGTGGTGAGAGCCTGGCCCTCTACGTCCTCGGCGATGATAAGAAGTGCACGGCCTTCTCTTGCGACAGGCTCGAGAACTGGCATGAGATCCTCCATTGAAGATATCTTCTTATCTGTGATAAGGATGTAAGCGTCGTCAAGAAGAGCCTCCATCTTATCTGAATTTGTCATGAAGTATGGAGAGATGTAGCCTCTGTCGAACTGCATACCCTCTACGACCTTGACCTCAGTATCTGTGCCCTTCGCCTCCTCGATGGTGATGACACCATCCTTCTTCACCTTTGACATCGCATCAGCGATGAGCTTTCCGATGAAAGGATCGTTGTTTGCTGAGACAGTACCGACCTGCTCGACCTTCGAGTAGTCCTCGCCTACTTCCTGGCTGCGGGCCTTGAGGTCAGCTACGACAGCCTCGACCGCCTTGTCGATACCTCTCTTGAGGTCCATTGGGTTTGCACCGGCTGTCACATTCTTGATACCTACGTTGATGATTGCCTGCGCAAGCACGGTTGCTGTTGTGGTACCGTCACCTGCAAGCTCGTTTGTCTTTGCAGCGACTTCCTTCACCATCTGAGCTCCCATGTTCTCGAAACGGTCCTCGAGCTCGACTTCCTTTGCGACAGTCACACCGTCCTTTGTCACGTGAGGTGCACCGAATTTCTTGTCGATAACGACATTGCGTCCCTTAGGACCGAGGGTGACCTTCACCGCATTGGCCAGAGCATCTGCTCCGTCCTTCATCTTTGAGCGTACATCTACGCTGAATTTGATATCCTTTGCCATGATGTTTCTAATTTTAATAGTTCAGAAAACAGATTAGAGAATTGCCAGAATGTCTGACTGACGTACGATAAGAAGCTTCTTGCCGTCGACAGTCACCTCTGTTCCGGCATACTTGCCGTAGAGGACCTCATCGCCGACCTTCACCTCCATAGGTTCGTCTGCCTTGCCGGGACCAGCCGCAAGAACGACGCCCTGCTGTGGTTTCTCCTTTGCTGTATCAGGGATAAACAATCCCGAAGCTGTCTTTGTCTCGGCCTCTCTTGGCTCGAGAACGACTCTGTCTGCTAATGGTCTGATCATGATATTTATGTTTTTACTTTTTTATGTCCATGTTACCTTGACGGATACGTCCGTACTATAAATCAACTGCCGTGCCATCGCCCGGCAACTGACAATTTGTCACCGTCCCATCCGGCGACCGGCAAGAGAGGAGCAGTGTCCGTTGTCAAAGACGAGGGCTACAAAGAGTCCTCGTCTGTAATTCCGAAACGCAGTGCGATATCGTCCGGGATTTCCTCCGCCGAGGCGTCGAGATTGTCCCAGATTATGTCCATGTCCCTTCGATCCTTCTTTGTAGGTCGACCCATTCCTCGATCCCTCTTGAGGAAGAAAGTCTCGATCGGAGCGCGGAGCTTGTCAAGCTCTGCCTGAGAGGTCAGGTTCTCGGCATAGTCAGGCACCAGCTTGGCACCGACACGGTGCTCAAGAAGAGCCTTCACCTTATATATATATTGAATCGAGCCTTTCCTGATCTCCAAGGTATCCCCGACCTTGACCAGTTTCGAGGGTTTCGCAGGGGTTCCGTTATGTCTCACCTTGTTGCCCTTGCAGGCATCCGTCGCCTCCGTGCGGGTCTTGAACACACGGATAGCCCAGAGGTATTTGTCAAGTCTTGCTGTATCTGCCATGTCTAGTTCCAAAGCTTGTTGTGGGCGCCCTCTTCCTCATCGTCCTCACGGGCAGGTCTCTGAGGTTCTTCCTCCTCCCTTTCGATCTTGCCGCCTGTCACTTCGACAAGGACTGCGGAAACCGCATTCGGCACAAGATAGAACTCAGGATTCTCCGCAGGCACCACTGCTGTCTCGCCAGCTGAGATGACGAGGCTTTCCATATATTTCTGACCGTTCTCCCTTACTGCAGGAGTCTGGATCGAGATAGACCCTGACACACAGTAGTAGACAGAGAAGCCTCCGTTGTCGCCGCTGCTGATGCGGACAGGCTCGGTAAGGTCAATCTTGGTCGCCACAAACTGCTGGGATTCGATGAGTTTAGTCGCATCAGTAAGGGCTGGAAGCTCTGCCTTCATATTGACGAAGTCAAACGCCTCTTCAAGGAAAAGTTCCTGATTGTCAGACACTTCGCCCCAGTTGAATATCCTCAGGTCAAGGTCAGAAGACTCAGAGACCTCGACGATTGTGACTCCTTTGTCCGCACAATGCACGGTACCTGGCTTGATAAGATAGCAGTCGCCCTTCTTGACAGGGACCTCGTTGAGGCTGTCAGCGATGCTGCCGTCGAGACACGCTCCGTAGAACTCGCCCGCTGTCAGGTCCCTGCGGAATCCGAGATATATCTTCGCGTCGGCAGTAGCCTCTGCCACATACCATATCTTGAGCTTTCCGAGCGAATCGTACCTCTCGCCTGCTATCTCGTCGTCGGGACATACGAGAAGCGGCTGACGTGAAGTCACCTTCAGCTGCTTGACCTGCACAGGGAACTGCCTGCCGTAGAAGTAATATATGTCATCCCCGACGATACGGTCAAGGTAGGTCTCCATGATCTCGCTGATCGTATTGCCCTCCAGAAGGCCGCGACGGACTGTCGAATCGCGGAACCCAAGGTCCGAGAGCTTCCATGATTCCGTACCCCAGGCCACCTGGTCATCGACGCTTTCGAGCGAGAACGGATATATCCTTATTTCTTTCTCTTCCATCTGTATTTCAATGTCTATACTGCAAATCTAACAAAAAATCAGCGGCCGAGGGCAGCTTGTCAGATTAATTCCGTAATTTTACCTGCCACCAACTGTACCAACATATTCAATCATCTGATCAAAGACATGACTCTCCATAGATTCAAGACCATCGCGCTGCCCCTCTTTGCAGCCTGCCTAGGACTCGGAATCTATATGCTGGTCCACTCCCTCACAGGTGCAGGCCTTGTGGGATGCGGAGCTGGAAGCGGATGCGACAGCGTGATGGGGAGTCTATGGGCCTATATAGCAGGAGTGCTCCCGGTAAGTGCACCAGCGGTGGTGACTTACCTTCTCCTGCTTATCTGTATCCTTTTCCTCAGCGAAAAGAAGGACAAGGAATCAGAAGAACTCAATGGAATCATCTGGACCATGATGCTCATCCTCGGCGGCGCAATAGTCGGGGTGGCATTGTGGTTCAGCTATCTCCAGATTGCAGTGCTCCATCAGTTCTGCAAGTACTGCACGCTTACCCATCTGCTCGGCTGCACAGGCGCCGTCGTGACAACGGTCGCTGCGCCAAAGGGAAGGACTTTGAAATACGGTACCATGGTACCGGGCTTTGCCGCCGCTGCTCTTCTTGCCGCCGTACAGGTATGGACCATGCCGTCGATAGTCTATGACGACGGCCGCGCAAGCGCCGAGCTCCCTTCTTTCGGGATCGAGGAGCTTCCGTCCATCGGTCCAGCCGACGCCCCGCATGAAATCAGGCTGATGTTCGATTTCCAGTGCAACCATTGCCGTTCCCTCCACAAGATTCTTCCCGAAATCGTAGAGAAGACAGGCGGAGACATACGTTTCCAGCTATGTCCGGTATCGCTCAGCAACGAGTGCAACCCATACGTCCCACATGGGGGAATCGACTCATTCAGAGGATCATGCACCATGGCAAAGCTCGGTCTGGCAGTCTGGTACGCATTCCCGGAAAAATACCCTGAAGTCGAGGAGTATCTGCTCGGCAGCGGTAATGTCAACCACATAATCCCTCCTGAGGAAGCCCGCAGACATGTCGCATCGATTGTCGGTGAAGTCCAGCTCGAAACCGCGCTTCAGGACGAGAGGATTCCGGACTATCTTGCAAAGTCCTACGAACTCTTCGGCCGCACCTCTTCTTCAAGAGGCGGCATACCAAGACTGATATATGCCCAGAACTGGCTGGTCCCTGAAACCGATTCCGCAGACGAGCTGATATCAGTGATCTACTCAACCCTCATTCATTAAAATATGGTATCTTTGTTGTTCTGATCTACACAGGACATGGAAAAGATACTGTTCATAGTCAATCCTATCGCGGGAGGAAAGGACAAGAAAGCCATACTTGAAAAGGTAATCGGCGCACTCGATCCAAGCCGTTTCTCCCACGAGGTACGATATACGGAATACGCCGGCCACGCCTGCACAATCGCAGTGGAGGCCGACGCCGACATAGTCGTGGCCATAGGTGGAGACGGCACCCAGAACGAAGTAGCACGCGGTCTTGTCGGAAGCGGGAAGAGAATGGGCATCATCCCTTGCGGAAGCGGTGACGGGCTGGCACTGCACCTCGGTATCAGCCGCGATCCTTCTAAAGCCGCCCGTACTATATGCGATGGAAAAGCAGTCGTCATTGACCATGGTACCGTAAACGGCCGTCCGTTCTTCTGCACGACCGGCATGGGAATAGACGCGCTCGTCAGCTGGAAGTTCGCCAATGCGGGCTCAAGAGGCCTGAAGACCTACATCATGGAGAGCGTGAAGACATGGTTCGGATTCAGGCCCGACACCTATCGCATAAATATTGACGGAGTAGAATTGTGGAACGGCCCTGCGACGCTCGTGACTGTCGGGAATGCCAACCAGTGGGGCAACAATGCGAAGATCACTCCCCTTGCCTCGGCCAAGGACGGTCTGCTCAGCATGACGATAGTCGGGCCTTTCCATACCTGGGCCTTTCCTGGGCTCCTCATCCGCCTGATGAGCGGTACCGCCCACAAGAGCTGCCACACTACATGCCTGGAAGGAAAGGTCATAAGGATAGAGAGGGACCATCAGGGTCCTGTCCATTTCGACGGAGACCCATACAACGAAGGAAAAGAGATTGAAATCAGAGTCGTGCCGCAGGCCCTCAAGGTCATCGTGCCTGCAGAAAGAGCCGACAAGATATAAAAGACAGAAAATGGAAAGAAAAAAAGCAGCTGACTGGTTCAGGTTCTTTGCGCCACGCTTCTGCGCACTTACAGTAATATCAGGAATCATCATCAGAATAATACTTCTGCTGATGCCTATGACCGAAATCAATTTCGGCTTCCCTCAGTTCATAAGGCTGTTCCTGCTCGGAGCGGTCAACGACGTCGCATTCTCCGCGATAGGGATCATCCCGGCCTTCATTCTGTACAGCGGAATGACTGACAGGAAATATGAGAAGCCATGGTGCTGGATCATCGACGCCCTGCTCGGCGCACTTACGTTCTATGTCGTATGCTTCAACGACATCACCGACGAGTACGGTTCGGTCGTTCCTACCCTCGCAAACGCTCTGCTGCTCCTTCTTCTTGTATGCTTCAACCTCAAGCTTTTCCTCCCGAAGGTACGCCCGAACTGGAGGAAGGCCACGATATACGGTACCATGGGCATGTACGCCCTCTTCACCGTCCTTCTCAACATCATCGGAGAGCCTGTCTTCTGGGATGAATTCGGAGTCAGGTACAACTTCATCGCAGTGGACTATCTTGTCTACACCAATGAGGTGATCGGCAACATCGTCGAGTCCTATCCTATGGTACCAGTGACTCTAGGAGTCGTAGGCGGCGCAGCGCTCATCGTATGGCTGATGTGCCTTCGTCGCGACGTGGCCCAGGCTGGTATCGAAAGCGGAAAGAAGTGGCTGATGCATCTTGCGCTCGTCTGCGTCTGTGCCCTCGCAGGTACAGTATGGCTCCACTGGGGATACAGGAATCTCACCACAAAGGATATGTTTCTCACTCAGCTGCAGGAGAACGGAGACTGGGATTTCGTCGAGGCCTTCATGAGCAATGAGCTGGACTACAATCAGTTCTATCCACTGATACCAGAGGCAGAGGCTGACGCTATCCAGAAGGAAATGTGCAGGCAGGATTCCAACGGCATCCAGCATATCAGTGATTCAGCAGCAGTGCAGAAGAAGAACATCGTACTGATAACGGTCGAGAGTCTGAGTGCTTCTTTCCTCAGCGCATACGGAGAGACCAGAGGAATAACACCGAATCTTGACCGGATACTCGAGGAGAGTCTCTGCTTCGACAATCTCTTCGCAACCGGAAACAGGACCGTCAGAGGTCTCGAAGCCGTGACGCTCTGCATCCCTCCAAGTTCCGGAGAGAGCATCGTCAAGCGTCCAGACAACGGAGGTCTGTTCACCACCGGCGGAGTACTTCGCGACAACGGCTACAGCACTACTTATATCTACGGAGGCGACAGCTATTTTGACAACATGAGGGCTTTCTTTGGAGGGAACGGATATGACATCCACGACAAGGGCAGCTACGACAAGAGCCAGATGCTCTTCGACAACATCTGGGGCACCTGTGACGAGGACTCCTACAGGGAGGCATTGGCTCTGCTCGACGGAAAGTCAGAGAGCGGACAGCCTTTCTTCGCCCACATCATGACAATCAGCAACCATCGTCCTTACACCTATCCGGAGGGACGTATCGAGTATGAAGGCAATCCTATGAGCCGTGCCGCGGCTGTCAAATATACTGACTACGCCATCGGCAAGTTCATCGAGGATGCCAGCACAAAGCCTTGGTTCAACAACACGGTCTTCGTGATCATGGCAGACCACTGCGCTTCAAGCGCAGGAAAGACCAGCCTGCCGCTCGAGGGTTATCATATTCCTGCAATGATCTATGCCCCAGGCTTCATAGAGCCTCAGCATGTATCGAAAGTCTGCTCGCAGATCGACGTAATGCCTACCCTCTTCAGCCTCCTCGGGTTCAGTTACGATTCGCAGTTCTACGGCCAGAACATCCTTGCCGACGATTTCAAGGAAAGGGCCTTCATGGCAACCTATCAGGACCTCGGATACTACAGTGACGGAATCCTCACAGTCCTCTCACCTGTCAGGACGGTACGCCAGTACAAGGTGACTCCATGCGAGAACTGGACATGGACCGAAGAGCAGATAGAAAAGCCTGAGCAGGCTGTTTCAACCATTGCTCAGGCTCTGTATCAGAAAGCTAATCTCGCTTTCTCTAAGAATAAGTGATAATCTTACTTGAAGGTTACCCAGTCAACATCGATGCGGCTACCGTTTGTCATAGCTACATAAAGGTTGTGCATACCTGTAGGATATGAGTCAAGAACAGCCTTGACATCCTGCCAGCCTTCTGCACCACCGACATTGATGGTACCGAGGAGCTGTCCTTCTGGTGAGTCAACTCTTACCTCGAGGGTACCACCTGCGAGAGAGAAGATACGTGCCTGAACTGCGTTGCACTTCTCCTTACCGAAGTCGACTCTGTCATATCTTGCCCAGAATGCGCCCTTGTCCTGATGTGAGTTAGAGAAGATGACCTTCCAACCATCGAATGGACGGTCAGCGTTGAGATAAGCGATCTCGACGTTGCGGCACTCCATAAGCTCTGAATAACGATCGATCTGGATGAGGTCGGTTGCCTTTGTGATACCTACACCACGCTTTGTAGGAGTGATGAGCTGGATAGTTCCATCAGGATTGAAGTGAAGCTCGTCAATACATACTGAACGGTTCTTGTCGAACTTTGGTGAGTAGTCATTGTGGTGATAGAAGAAGTACCACTTGCCCTGGAAGTTGATCACTGAGTGGTGGTTGGTCCAGCAAGAATACTCCTCGCCGTCCTGCTCCATGATCTTACCCACGAACTTGTATGGTCCGAGAGGCTTGTCAGCCATAGCGTATGCGATACACTCACGCTTGTCATCAACCCATGGGAATGTATAGTAGTACTTACCGTTTGCCTTGAAAAGGAATGGACCTTCTTCCTGACCACGATGAGGGAGAATTGCAGATACATTGTAAGGCTCACCTACAACTGAAAGCATATCGTCGCTGAGCTGCTGAACCTGGAGGCCACGTCCCTGCCATGCGAGATAAGCCTTTCCGTCGTCGTCAATGAAGCAGCAAGGGTCGATACCGCCGATGCCTGGCATTGGCTTCTCCTCAGGGATGAATGGACCGTAAGGGTTCTCAGAGATAGCTACACCGATACCGTTGCCTGCGAATCTCTGGCCAGGCTGTGGCTTCTGGCCTGCAGGGAAGTAGAAATAGTACTTTCCGTTCTTGTAGTTACAGTCTGGAGCCCACATGCTGTAGCCTGTAGGATTCACCCATGGAACTGACTTCTGGTCTACGATCACGCCGTGGTCAACCCAGTCAACGAGGTTGTCTGATGAGTACACATGGTAGTCAGCCATACAGAACCAGTCCTTACGTGCATAGTCTGCAGGTGCAGGGATGTCATGTGATGGATAGAGGTAAACCCTGCCGTTGAAAACGTGAGCAGAAGGGTCTGCTGTGAACGCGTCCCTGATGATAGGGTTCTGCGCTGAGAGCGACACGGATGCTGTAAGCATCAGTGCTGCCGCCATTACGGAATTGATTGTCTTCATAAATATTGATTTGGTTTTTATCAGCTTGTAGTGTCTGCTAAGCCGTGCTAATTTACAAATTATTATGGTAACTCCTAGATTACTTTACAGAGAATCTGTAGATAACAGTATGGCTGTAGATCTCGCCTGGGCGGAGAACTCCGCACTCACCAGGGAACTCAGGGTGGTTAGGAGTATCGGGATAGAGCTGCGACTCCATGGCGATTCCTGCGCGGTTTCCGGTATAGAGCTGGAGACCTGGCTGGTCGTTGAGAACCTCCATGTAACGTCCTGACTCAGGAGCATAGAGAGATGCCACCGGCTCGATTGCGCCTTCTGCGGTATGGTTGAGGCAGAAGTTCATATCATAGTTGCGCACCATTCCCTCCGGTACCGGCTGCTGAGGAGGCATCTGAGGACGAGCGGCAGGAGCTCCGCCCTGTGGAGCCCCCTGAGGACGACCTGCGGCCTGTCCGTTGCCAGGTCTGCCCGCACCTGGAGCACCTGCACCTGGGCCTGCACCTGGACGTGGACCACCGAAGCCTCTAGGCATTGCCGGAGCTGCGACCTGACGGTCTCCGAGCTTCACAGGCTTGCGGAGGTCGAACTCAGTTCCTGCGACTGGAAGGAGCTTACCTGTCGGGATAAGGCCCGCATCTACCTCTGTGATGCTGTCAGCATTGATCTGAAGCACATGGGTGAGGATCTGAGGATCCGCGAAACCGTTGAGGTTGAAATATACATGATGTGAGAGGTTGCAGACGGTAGGTTTGTCCGTAGCAGCCTTGAAATCGATAGACACGCCATTGTCAGGAGTAACAGAGAAGGTCATGAGGGCCTTCATGTTTCCAGGGAATCCATCAAGACCGTCTGCGAGGTCGATGCTCATCACCACTGCACTCTCTGTCACTGAGACGACGTCGAACACACTGTGGTCAAAACCCTTTGCGCCACCGTGGAGAATGTGCTGTCCATTGTTCCTGGTAAGCTCGTACTTCTGTCCGTCAAGAGTGAATGAGGCGTTTCCGATACGGTTCGCGAAACGTCCGAGAGCAGCACCGCAAGGATTCATGCTGAAGCCTTTGTACTGATCGATATTGTCGTTATGACCTACGACATTGTCATAGTTTCCATCCTTGTCAGGGGCATAGATACCGACGATATAGCCGGCATAGTTAGTAACCTGAGCGGTGATTGTTCCGTTGGTGATAGTGTAGAGAGATACCTTCTTTCCATCAATCTCGGTCTCGAAAGCAGATGGGTCAAGAAGGTTTCCAGGTGCCTTTGTCTGCGCCTTGGCAGAAACGCCGCAGAGAAGTGCCATTGCACATACAAATGCGGACTTAAGGATTCCAGTTGTCTTCATGATTATGATCAGTTGTTATTCAATTTCTATCTTGCTCCAGCAGGGAGATGCTCTGTCCAGTATCTGAGCATGGTCTGATAGAGATGGTATGTGGTATTTGCTCTTTCTGAGATGCCGTGGGTCCTCATCGGGTATGCCATCATCGAGAACATCTTGTTCTGGCGGACGAGCTCGTTGACGAGCATCTCGCAGCTCTGGTAGTGGACGTTGTCGTCGCCGGTACCATGTATAAGGAAAAGATTTCCCTTGAGACCCGAAGCGAAGTTGATGGCTGAACCGTTATGGTATCCTTCAGGATTGGTCTGAGGAAGACCTTGATATCTTTCCTGATAGATAGTATCGTAGAGATAATGCGAGTAGACGCCTGCGACTGCGACACCTGTGTTGTAGATCTCCGGATGTTTGAACATGAGGAGTGCTGTCGAAGAGCCGCCTCCGCTCCATCCCCAGACACCAATTCTCTCAGGGTCCACGAAGTCGAACATCTCCTCGATCCTGAGGACGGCC
The DNA here is from genome assembly GCA_045599665.1 of Candidatus Cryptobacteroides sp. Classification (GTDB taxonomy): domain Bacteria; phylum Bacteroidota; class Bacteroidia; order Bacteroidales; family UBA932; genus Cryptobacteroides. The sequence goes on along the minus strand of JAZRWK010000032.1, from coordinate 10,894 downwards.
TTTGCATGGTCCTCGATCGCCACGTCGCCGACCTTGCCGTAGATGCACTTGCGCCACTCACGGCCACGGTAGTTATGTGTTCCGCGAGGATCGACGCTCATCACGATATAGCCGCAGTCATTGAGTACACGGTTATAGAGGTCTGTAGTCCATGAGTTCGTGACGGTCGACGATGCCGGCTCGCCATAGATATTGAAGATTACAGGATACTTCTTTGAAGGATCGAAGTTGCGAGGCTTGAGCATCCATCCGTCGAGCTCGATGTAGCCAAGGTCCACCTTGAAATACTCACGATAGTTGAATCCCCATGCATCGAACTGAGCCTTCACGTCAGTGCCGTCGGTATATGTCTCGACGGTCTTGTGGTCAGGAAGTGTGATGAGTTCTGACTGAGTAGGGGTCGAGGTGTTGCTGAAGCTGTGGACAGCGTACCTGCAGTCTTCGGAGAGCGAATAGCTGTGCGTTCCGACATAGCCCGCCGGAGTAACTCTCTCGTCCTTGCCCTTTCCGTCGAGACGGCTACGGTAAAGATAGCTCTCAGTCGCATTGTCCGGAGAAGCCATATAATAGACATACCCGCCCTTCACATCGATGCGCAGGATACGCATGACGTCGAATGGTCCCTTTGTGATGAGAGTCTCGCTCTTGCCGTCGCGTGACATACGGTAGAGATGGAGCCATCCGTCCTTCTCACTGGTCCAGGTGAAATACCTGTTCCTGTCCATCCACACGATATTGTCATGTATGTCGAGGAAGGCGTCGTCATGGTCTGTAAGGAAGTTGTCAAGGTCCATGGTGAGAGCATCACCGTAGTACACCGTATTGGTGTTCTGGAGACGGTTCAGCTGCTGGATCATGACGATTCCTGTACCGCTGTCCGGAACGAAGTCCATACGTGCAATGTAGTTGTTGCGAGGATCGCCAGGGACATCGAACCACCTGGTAGCTCCGTCTGCGACCTCTACTACTCCGACTTTCACAGAACTGTTGGTGGTTCCAGCCTTAGGATAAGGGAAAGGAACCGTGAACGAGTAGACCGAGTCGATGTTGTTGATGATGTTGAATACGCCTGTACCTTCGGTATCAGAACGCCAGAATGCGATTCTCTTGCTGTCCGGGCTCCAGCGGAAGCCATCACGACAGTCGAGTTCCTCTTCGTATACCCAGTCGAAGGTACCATTGACAATGACATCATCGCCATCACTGGTGAGAGGAGTGATCTTACCATCGCTGAGATCCTCGACATATATATTGTTATAGTAGACATACGCTGCCTTCTCTCCGTCAGGTGAAAGCTTGGCGAACATCAGACGTGACTCGTCGAAGCCCTTTCCGAGCTGTCTGAGGGAATTGTCCTTGAGGTTGAGCACCCAGTAGTCACCACGTGTGTTGCGGCGCCATACTCTTCTGGAATTCGTAAAGATCAGAAGCTTGGTACGGTCTGCGGACCATTCATACTCCTCTATTGAAAGAGGAAGGGTCTTCCCCTGAGGTACAAGCTGCTCTGCCTTCACCAGTACAGTCTTCTTTCCTGTCTTGATATCGTTCGACACAAGATCTCTTCCATTGACCACCACGCTGCGGGATGTTCCTCCCGAAACTGCAGTAGGCTGGTTGTCATCCACAGCCGAGCCGGCCTCAAGCGCTCTCTCTCTTGAAGATTCGAAAGTATCATAGGAGCTGCCTGTGGTCCAATTGATGACAGGAGCCCTCTTGCCCCCGGTGAAAGCTGGCCTGACATAGACATCTTCCAGGGTAAGCTTGCGGTTCTGGAGATTCTGCGCAAGAAGGGTCGAAGCAGAAAGTGATATCGCGAGTAATGCGAGAATTATTTTTTTAGAATACATCATCGTATGAAAGTGTTACCAATTTGCTAATTTAATAAAAAAGATAGTATTTTTGTGCACCTGTTAATATATGGACTTATCCAAATAAGGAAATGAAAAAGTTTTTAGTGTGTGGCGCTCTCGCGGCGCTTGCCCTTGTATCATGCAAGACAAACAGCAGCAACACAGCTGCAGAAGTATCTGTAGAACCAAAGTCTAAGGTTCTTGTAGTCGTTGACGTCCAGAGAGACTTCTTCGACCCTTCCGGTTCACTTTATGTATCAGGCAGTGAGGAACTCCCTGCAAAGATTGCCGCAATCGCAGCTGACTACGATGCGGTAGTGTTCACTCTTGACTGGCATCCAGCTGACCACTGTTCATTCGCAGCCCAGGGTGGTATCTGGCCTTCACATTGCGTCGCTTACACCCAGGGTGCAGGCATCGCAGACGAATTCTCTGCAGTACTCACAAGAGGTGCTGCTGACGTCCAGATATTCCTCAAGGGAACCGAGCAGGACAAGGAGCAGTACGGTGCATTCGAGGACCTCAGCGGCTATCCTGTCATCAAGGCCTGGTTCGAAAACGCTGAAAGCATCGACGTATGCGGTATCGCAGGTGACTACTGTGTAAAGGAGAGCACAAACAACATCCTCAACTTCGCAGCAGCAGAGAAGGTCAGCGTAATCACTGACTGCGTCAGAAGCATCGACGACGGCTCAACCCTTGAAGCATTCATCGCCGAGAAGGGCCTTTCAAGGAAGTAGTCCATGGGATCATTCAAGTCCTTCCTTGCACGCAAGGACGTTGTCGTATCACTTAAGAGGTATGGAATCGACGCTATGTCAGCGATGGCACAGGGTCTTTTCTGTACCCTTCTTGTAGGTACCATACTCAACACCCTCGGAAACCAGTTCCACATAGGATTCCTGACCAGCGCAGTCGTCACCGTGGGCGACAAGGGATACACCATCGGAGCACTTGCCTCCGCGATGGTCGGTCCAGCGATGGCCGTAGCTATCGGATATGCTCTGAAAGCACCTGCCATGGTACTGTTCACGCTCGTGCCTGTAGGCTATGCGACGAACATACTCGGAGGCGCAGGCGGTCCGTTTGCCGTCTATGTGGTATCAATCCTTGCCGCAGAGGCAGGAAAGATGGTGAGCAAGGAAACCAAGGTCGATATTCTCGTCACTCCTATCGTGACACTTCTCGTCGGTATCGGCATCGCCTCTCTCATCGCATCACCTATCGGAAATGCCGCCAACTGGATCGGCAACCTCATCATGTGGGCGACGGAGCTTCATCCGTTCATAATGGGTATATGCGTGGCTGTACTGGTGGGAATCACACTCACCCTCCCTATCTCATCTGCTGCCATCTGTGCAGGTCTAGGCCTGACCGGTCTCGCAGGAGGAGCAGCTCTCGCAGGATGCTGCGCCCAGATGGTAGGATTCGCTACGATGAGCTTCAAGGAGAACCGCTGGGGCGGAATAGTCAGCCAGGGTCTCGGCACCAGCATGCTCCAGATGGGCAACATCATCAGGAATCCAAAAATCTGGATCGCCCCTATAGTTGCGAGCGCGATCGCTGGTCCTGTTGCCACCTGCATCTTCCATCTCGAGATGAACGGCGCTGCCGTCAACTCCGGAATGGGAACATGCGGACTCTGCGGTCCTATAGGCGTATGGACAGGATGGACAGACCCGACTGCATTCGACTGGATCGGGCTCGGGCTGATCAGCATAGTCCTCCCTGCAGTGCTCTGCTGGACAATGGGAATCATCCTCCGCAAGGTCGGATGGATCGGTGAAGGAGACATGAAACTATAGAACTTCGGCAAGAGAATCCTGCAAATTTTCAAAGAAACGATTTAAAACCATGGTTAAATTACAATAGTTAATTTTTCCGTGGTTATTTCTTATATTTTTTAATCATTTTTCGCTTTTTACTTAAACACCAAATATCAAACTCACGACACGTCAATGAGTTAAGGGCGCTTGAAGATTTGTATTTCCAGAAAATTTAGGCGAAATTCGCAGTTTAAACCTATTCGGTTGCTTATTACAAAAATAGAAACTAATTAGTGTTCAATTAAATTTATTTTTATGAAAACGTTCAAAGTTGTTTTGGCAGCTCTGATGTTGACAGTGTACTCTGTAGCGTTTGCACAGAGCAGCACAGTCAAAGGTGTTGTCAAGGATGCTTCTGACGGATCATCCATTCCTGGAGCATCTGTAATCGTTCTCGGTACGTCAATCGGAACAGTTACTGACATCGATGGTAACTACACCATCTCAGTACCTTCGAATGGCGTCATCTCGGTTTCATCTATCGGTTACAAGACCGTTCAGCAGTCTCCTGCAGGAGCTGCAGTCCTCAATTTCGCACTCGAGGCTGACCACGAGTTCCTCGACGAGGTAGTCGTTACAGCGATGGGTATCTCAAGGGAGAAGAAGTCCCTCGGTTATGCAGTGCAGGATGTCAAGAGCGACGAGCTCGTACAGGCTGCAAGCTCAAGCCTCAGCGGCGCCCTCCAGGGTAAGCTTTCAGGTGTCGAGATCTCCGCTTCTTCAGGTATGCCTGGTGCATCCGCTAAGATCACCATCCGTGGTGCACGTTCACTCGACGGCAACAACTCTCCTCTCTATGTAGTCGACGGCATGCCTATCGCATCAAACCCTGACTACAGCACAGGAAACTCAGTGACCGGAGCCGACATGGCAGGCCGTTCACTCGATATCGACCCTAACGACATCGAGAGCATCAACGTCCTCAAGGGACAGGCAGCAGCTGCGCTCTACGGTATGCGCGCATCAAACGGTGTCATCATCATTACAACCAAGAAGGGTTCAGGCAACATGGTCGGCAAGACTGACATCACCTTCACCACAAACTTCTCGTTCGACGCTGTCTCTACACTTCCTGACACCCAGACAGTCTACGCTCAGGGTAGTTCAGGCAGGTACAACCCAAATACATCTCTCGCATGGGGTCCTAAGATCTCCGAGCTTGCAAACGATCCTACCTACGGTGGTAACACCGACAACCAGTACACCAAGCAGTTCGGCAAGCACGAGGGAATGTACTATGTTCCTCAGAGGGCAAAGGCAGGTCTCGACCCATGGGCCAAGCCACAGGCTTACAACAATGCGAAGGACTTCTTCCAGACCGGTCACTCATTCAGCAACAATGTCAGCGTGTCACGCAACAACGGCGGCAGCAGCTTCGCCCTTTCTCTCGGTAACACAAGTTCCGAGGGTATCGTTCCAAGCACAGGCCTCCAGAGATACAATGCACGTCTCGCTGCCGACGCAAAGCTCGGTGACCACTTCACTGCCGGTTTCACAGGCAACTTCGTTCAGTCAGTGCTCACAAAGCAGTCAGGTGCGAACGACGGTGTGACCGCAACTGTATACGCGGCTCCATCCAGCTACGACCTTGCAGGCATCCCTTGCCACGTAGATGGTGACCCATATTCTCAGGTACACTACCGTTCTCTTACATTCGACAACCCTTACTGGGCAGTCCAGAACAACAAGTTCTCTGAGAGATCACAGCGTTTCTTCGGTAACGCATACCTCGATTTCAAGACCGACTTCGGTACAGGCAACATCCACTCACTCGATGTGAAGTACCAGATCGGTGCCGATGCATACACAACGGCTTACCAGGACATCTTCGGCTACGGTCATCAGGGCGATACCGGTGAAGTCACCGAGCAGGAATGGACGACAAACACATTCAACTCACTCCTCACAGCAAACTATAACTGGAAACTCGGCGAGAACTGGAACCTCAACGCCCTCGTGGGTAACGAGATCGTATTCGAAAGAGGCAAGGAACTCTGGGCTTACGGAAACGGATTCAACTTCGCAGGCTGGAACAGCCTCAACAACGTTTCATCTTTCCAGGCTGGCGAGTACTTCGGCAAGGAGCTTTCATTCGGTACATTCGGACAGATCGCTGCCGACTACAAGAGCATGCTCTTCCTCACAGCGACAATCCGTGGCGACTATGTATCTCCAATGCCGACTTACAACCGTACCTTCGTATATCCTTCAATCTCTGCAGGCTTCATCTTCACCGAGCTTGACGCACTCAAGAACGATGTGCTCAGCTACGGTAAGATCCGCGCTTCTTATGCAGAGGTCGGCGAGGCTGGTCACTACTACAAGAGCTACTATACAACTCCTGGATTCGGCGGCGGTTTCTCTACAGGTACCCCTGCAATGTATCCTACAAACGGTGTCGTAGCATACGCTCCATCATCAACCATCTACGATCCTAACCTCAAGCCACAGAACACCAAATCTGTCGAGGCTGGTATCGACCTCGGTTTCTTCAACGGCCGAATCACCGCCAACTACACATTCTCACGTCAGGATGTAAAGGATCAGATCTTCGCTGTCCCTATGGCATCTTCTACAGGTTACTCAGAGAAGGTCACCAACGCAGGTAAGGTACACACCAACGCACACGAGCTCACTCTCGGTTTCATCCCTGTCCAGACAAAGGACTTCTCATGGAACATCGACGTGAACTTCACCAAGATCGACAACTATGTCGATGAGCTTGCAGAGGGTGTAGAGAACATCATGCTCGGTGGTTTCGTAGAGCCTCAGATCCGTGCAGGCATCGGTGACAAGTATCCTGTAATCTACGGTTACGACTACCTCAGGAACGAGGACGGCGTCGTAGTTGTCGACGAGGATGGTTTCCCTGCACCTGGCGAGCTCGCCGTACTCGGCGCGGTTTCTCCTGATTTCGTGATGGGTATCAGCACCGGTTTCGACTGGAAGGGCCTCAAGCTCAACATGGTATTCGACTGGAAGAAGGGTGGCAACATGTACGCAGGTACATACACCATGACCGACTACTACGGTACTTCTGCACGCTCGCTCAAGTACAGGGAGATGGAGTCATTCATCTTCGACTTCGAGCCTTCAGTGAAGGAGGACGGTACACCTAACGACATCCAGATTCCTGGCGCATACGCACAGAGCTTCTTCTCTGTAATGAACGACATCTCGAAGTACTTCGTGAATGACGCTTCATACCTCAAGCTCAGGGAAATCTCCCTCAGCTATCCTGTAGTCAAGGCTAAGTGGGGTTCACTCACACTCAACGCCTTCGCACGCAACATCCTTCTCTGGTCTGCCATCAAGGGCTTCGACCCAGAGGCATCGCAGGGTAACAACAACATGTCTGGTGGTTTCGAGAGATTCTCTCTCCCAGGATCATCAAGCTATGGCGGTGGTTTAACATTTAGATTCTAAGGAGGATCATAATATGAAAAATATCTTCAAATATATCGGATTCGGCTGCGTTGCCACACTCATGGCCTTCTCTATGACATCATGCTCACAGGAGAAGATGGATGAGATCAATGCGGACAACAGCCATACAACTGACGTTGTAGTCAAGTTCATCATCCCTGACATCGAGCTCCGTACTGCACAGTACATCGTGGGCGGTGACTTCAACACATACATCGGTTCATATGTAGAGTACTGGGCAGGTACACACAACCAGCTCTACCAGGCAGAGCTCAGGCACGCCGAAGTGCGTTCTGCTTCGACATTCAACAACAACTGGGGTTCCATCTACGAGAACATCAGGAATGCCAAGATCGCAATGGCAAAGTGCACAGAGGAAGGCGGTGCAGATGAAGGTGACGCACTTTCACTCGGTATCGCAAAGGTGATGCTCGCATATAACGCAGCAGTCGCTACAGACTTGTTCGGTGACACTCCTTACTTCGAGGTAGGCGACTGGCTTAACAATCCAGCTCCAAAGGCAGACAAGCAGGAGGCCATCTATGAAGAAATCCTCAAGCTCCTTGACTCAGCAATCGAGGACTTCAGCGGAGCTTCAAACACCCTTGGAAAGTACGATTTTATCTACGGTGGTGATCCAGCCGCATGGGCTAAGCTCGCCAACGGTCTTGCAGCACGCTACACAATGCGCCTTCTCAACAAGGCCAGCGACAAGAATGCAGCATGCCAGAAGGCTCTCGCATACCTTGCAAAGTCATTCACATCTGCTGACGAGCAAGCTTCAATGCAGTATGACGGCAACAACCAGAACCCATTATTTGACTTCGAGTGGAGCCGCGACGGCATCTCTTCATGCACCAGCATGTACGGCAAGCTGATGGAAAGACAGGACCCTCGCGCAGACCGCGTATACTTCCATCCTGATTCATGGGAGCACTACTACGCCGAGGACGCTGAGGAGTTACTCGCTCCTACAGGTGATCCGGTAGAGTGCCAGTATGAGTACATCTATGACGTATTCTTCTTCGCAGAGGTAGCTCCTATCCACTTCATGAGCTACCACGAGGTTCTCTTCCTCCAGGCAGAGGCTGAGGCTCGTCTTGGCCAGGATGCTTCCGAGACTCTCAAGAATGCTGTAGCTGCAGCATTCGACAACCTCGAGGTCAACGTCGAGGGTGCCATGAATTCTCCATCGATCAACAACTACGGCGGTCTTGAGCCAATCTCGGATGAGGCCCTCACAGCAGACGACGCAGAGGCTTACTTCGAGGAGAGCGTAATGCCGCTCTACGAGGCGAACCCTCTCAAGGAAGTCATGCTCCAGAAGTACCTCGCTCTCTGGGGTGCAAACGGAGAGTCTCTTGAGACCTACGCCGACATCCGCCGCCTCAAGGCAGAGGGCAACGACGTATACGGCCTCATCAACCCAGGCAAGTTCCCTCTCCGCTGCGCATATGGCAACGACGACGTATCAAGCAACCCTAACATCGCAAGCCTCTACGGTGACGGACAGTATGTCTTCACAGAGAACGTATGGTGGGCAGGCGGTTCAAGGTAATCCCTGAAAACCAATAGACAAGAGGCTGGTCCGAAGGGCCAGCCTCTTTTTCGTAATTCATCAGTCAGGAGCTACTGCTTAGGGACAGTCGCGTAGAATTCAAGCGGCGCGTCGCTTGTGTTGACAAGACTGTGCCTGTGTCCTTTCGGGCAATATGCACACTGGCCCTTTGAAATTGGAGAAGACACTCCGTCGTCGATGAGAGTTCCCTCTCCAGCGACGACGAAAAGGACTTCGCAGTCAATTTCATGTGTGTGCTCTCCGATGCTGGCTCCAGGCTGCAGGATACCGCGGAGGATGCGGTTGGTACCGTCCCAGAACATACGGGCTGTCATCTCTTTCTCGCCACCTTTGAAATTAGGAATGACGGTGGCCTCCATTGTGTTGAAATCAATTATCATTGTCGTAGGTTTTTATATCCGGTATCAAAGTCCCATCGTAAGGATGAGAAGAAGTGCGATCTGCAGGACCATCAGGAGGGGCACTGCAAGGTTGAACTTCAGCTTACGGGTCTTATGGTTGAACGCGGCCATGCCAAGCAGCGCTCCTGCCGAGCCCCCTATGGCAGCAAGGCCGAGAAGGGCTGACTCAGGAATACGCCAGCGGCCATTCCTTGCGCAGTATTTGTCCCATCCGAAAGCTGCGAAGGCTGCGACGTTGGCAATCATAAGCCAGATCTTAAGAAGAAAATACACCTGTGGTACACTCATAGGAATCAATTCAGTTTAATTACTCTTACTCCTGTCTTTGCATATTCGGCAAGAGTCTTCTGTTCTACTACAACTTCCATGCTCTTTGTGGAAGCATGGATGAAATGCATCTTTCCATCGTCGGCTGTACACGCAATGCCCACATGGGTTATGTCCAGGCCTCCGACAGTCGACACAAATGCAAGAATGTCGCCATCGCTGATCTGAGATGCGACCTTCGGATCCGAAAGACGGGCCTGGGTTATGGCATAATAAGAGCCATGGTTGCTCAGCAGACGTTCCACCTGGGATATCTCGGCACGTGTCTTCGCATCGTTCCTGAGCTGCTTATACGAATCCGGATGGGTGCTCATGAAGCTGAACTTCTGAGATATCTGCGAGCCAAGGTCGGCTGTCACCTCTGTAAAGATTCCATTGGATTCTCCCTGGAGTATCCATTCGGAAGTATAGTGGAGCCTGGATGCATATCCATCCACCTTTCCGCCCCTGTATCGGAGATTCTGGACATTGCGGCAGAAGAGTTCATACGAAGGTTCTGCAGCCCGTGGGCTGCTCCCCTGGACTATCTCCAGTCCCTTGAAGCTCATGGCAAGTGCCACGGCGGTCTCGACAAAGAGTATACAGTCGGTCTTGTCAAGAAATATCTGAAGGCTCTCAGGCTCGACTTCCAGGGTAGATGCGACATAGGGAGTTCCCTCCATGGATCTGGCGACCTCAAGCACCAGGCTTCCGAGCGGCAGGTCAAGACGGTCGGACACGGTACCATGGACTTTGTCAAAGATCACCCTGTTTGTCTTTTCCTGGGCTGTCTGGGCATGGACCGGGCCGATCCGCATTGTCAAAATGCAGAGAACCAGGAGCAGGCGTGTGAGTTTTAGCGGGATTCTATCGCCCGGAATGCCATTTTTCAGGTCCATTTGTGTCTATTTTATTCAAATATAGCAATTCATACCGAAAAATCCCCGTTTCATCGACTAGGATTTTTTTGTTCAGAATCCTTGACATATCTTTGCATCACTGAAAGATTAAACAAGAGTTAGCACCTAAAGTTACCTAAAAACTATTCAACGATTGAAGCCAGAGTTTCCCACTCTGGCTTTCATCATTTTTATATGCGATTCATGCCGAAAAATCCCCGTTTCATCGACTATGATTTTTTTATTCAGAATCCTTGACATATCTTTGCATCACTGAAAGATTAAACAAGAGTTAGCACCTAAACGCAACCTAGAACTATTCAACGATTGAAGCCAGAGTTTCCCACTCTGGCTTTCGTCATTCTTATGAAGTCACTTTTATGGTCACCTGGACATTTCGGGTGATAGATTTTGTTAAAAAAGTCCCATGTGGACATTTCGGGTGATAACCGGGCAAAAGTCAAGTGCGAGGAGAGCCCTTGTGGCGAGCTCCCCGCAGCGCTTGATCTTTAGCTGCCGGAGGTCGTATATTCCGGCAGCGGTGCCTTCTCCTAGAACGGTAATTCTCCGTGCAGATTGTCCAGGATCTCCTGCGCGAACTTTTCCA